>JALEFZ010000056.1 GCA_022760475.1 Bacteroidia bacterium
ACTTTGTTTGCATAACTCGTAGTTTTGGTCGACCACAAGTTATCTGACTGATTCCTATTTTTTCAATGAACTAAATTTTCCGTCCCAAACATGGTCTTAGTTCAGGTGGATAGCATTAAAAAGAAAAATCTCCAGCAATCAGTGACTGCTAAAGATTTTTCTAATTCACCAATAAGGACAAGCCCCTTATTCTAGAATGATCTTTTCAGTTACACGTTTTTTATTGGAGATAAACTCCACAAGAACCAGTCCCCTTGGAAGCTCCGCTACGGAGATATTGGCAATTCCCTTGAATGCCGATACTTTCTCTTCTTTCAAAAGACGTCCCATGATGTCTGAAATCCTCACTTTACCCTCAGTCAAAACACTGCTCTTGAGGTGGATGATGTTTTCGGCAGGGTTGGGGAAGATGGCAAACTCAGGCTGGGGTAGCAGGGGCTCATTACTGATATTGAGGCCATTGGCCTGGCATACCGAATCGCTAACTACCGTAAACTGGTGCATCATGCTGAAGTCCTCATGTGTCAGGATATGGCAATGATACATATAACCATTCGTGGGTTTTATTTCATCCTCTCCAAACATATCGAACCTCGCCTGGAAGGTAAACTGGGAATTCTTCCGCACAATCATCACATCCTTATACCCCAACATATGAGCAGGTAAGTTTGGATAATCGTAGGTAACAGGAGTTCCACTTGACCCATCGATATATTGGACTACCTGGAATTGAACCTTATGAATGTGGAAAGGATGTGCCACAGGTGTTTGGTTAACCACAGTCCATTGCTCACAGGTATTTACACATACCGTATCATCCAATTTCATCATGTCCATGGGTGAATTGTCAATTGTCCATTGCCCACTTGTGAAGGTAGTATCACAAGTAATTGTTCCCATCATGGTATCACAAGTGATCACTGGCCTAAGGCCTATGGAATCCAACAGGTTCTTGGTTCTCATTCTTGGATTGACACAAGAATCCAGTTTATATTCAGGAAATAGTGAGGCATCAGGAAGTTTTGTCACTGGATTTGGAATAGAACCAAAGTGGTCAACATCAAATCTCATGAAGGCCAAACCTGTAGTAGGGTTGCCAAAACCACCCTTATTTTTACTATCTCCGCCTAGACCCACAATGTCATTAGGGCCTCCGCCATTTTTATAGTATTGAGCCTGGGTTGACAAATTACTCATGAACAACTCCGTAGCACCATCAAGGGTGGAGTCCCTTAAATCCAGTAGAAACTCCCCTCTTTCGCCCGGATTGATCAAAAATTGCTTCATGGGATGAATATTACCCATATACCCCCCATCAGTAGCTATTTGATAAAAAGTTTGGCGAGCATCATGGTCAGAGGTGTCAATATTGGTTGAGAATCCAATATTGTAGGACTTTCTTGGGTCTCCATTCAATAGTCTGATACGAATTATAGATCCATTGATGGGAAACCTTCCCATAACGACCCCATTGATTGCACGGAATTCCCCATCTCCTGGCTTTTCAACTATTTTTAATCCGGTAGCTGTTAAAACAGTCTTACTGGAATCGACAAAAAGGGTATCGTACACAAAGCCCTTCTCCTGAATCACAAGAGGGAAGTCGTTGATGGCATATTCATTTGGCAAGGCAGCAACTAGATCCTTGGTAGCTTGATCCATAGTATCTTCTACATAGATAATCCCCGCAGCCCCCATGGCCACTTGCTCAGTGGTAAACTCCATGACATGTGAGTGATACCAGAGGGTTTGGGCAGGGTCTACCATTGGGAAAACAGGTTTCCATGGATTTCTGGGGTCATTGGCATCATTTGGAATAGGTTGGTGAGGCCCTCCGTCCCCTTGTGCATGTACATTTAGGCCATGCCAATGACTGGTAGTCATTTGGCCTTGACCAGGCTCTCCATTCATAGAAGTAGAAGTGGGCAGATTGTTTCTTACTTCCATTTCCACGGTATCTCCACGAAACCATCTGATCATCGCTCCCATGAAGGTAACATCCAAGGCAGTAGATGGCCAACGTTGAGGACTATTGATCGCCCAGGTTCTCACGGGGTTGCTGATATCATAATAATAATTAGGATTGGGATTGTTGGAAGATGTATCAAGCAACACTCCCCCGATGGTATATCCAGTTGGATCAAATCGATGCGTTCTTGGCTCAAATACCAGTTTATACCTCACGGTGTCATTGACCCGTTCTCCCTCAGCGACATAGGGGACGAAAATTCTGTTGATGAAATCGCTTGACCGGAATTGCGCA
Source organism: Bacteroidia bacterium (assembly GCA_022760475.1). Lineage (GTDB taxonomy): Bacteria > Bacteroidota > Bacteroidia > J057 > J057 > JALEFZ01. The sequence goes on from JALEFZ010000056.1 coordinate 2,264, forward strand.
TGCAGGCCAGAAGGTATAGCCATTAAGAAGGCTATTCCTACTAAAAATTGAGTAATTAAATTTCTCATAATTATGAATTAAGGTTTAAGGAAAAGTTGATTCAGTTTGTTTGTTTGCTGTGTATCAAATTGCATGCTTAAGCCATCCGTTTTGTCTCCGGCTCCAGAATTCAACTGCTTTCCATCGGCTTTCATGTCCATAGTGAGTAGCCTTGCTTTGAAGGTAAGTGTCATATTCTTGGGAGAGGATTTTTTGATACCTGGATAGGGAATCCCGGCCTTTAAAATGATCAACAGCAACATAAGCCCCTATGATTCCGAACCTGAGTGCACGAAGGCTACCACTTGAAGAAAGTGGATCGACGGCTGCGGCGGTATCTCCCACAGCTACCCAGTTTGGGCCTCCAACTTGATCAAGGATATAAGATGATGCGGAATAGAGGCTCAGCTCTGACATTTTCTCAAAGTTTTGCACCCTTTGGCAGGTGTGAGGAGCATCCTGGAGTTTTTCCAGATACATTTCCTTCCTGGAAAGCCCGTCCTGCCGGATGAGGTCAGAATCGCTCATCCAGCCCAATAAAACCGAATTGTCATTTGTGTAAGCAGAATACCACCATCCCCTATCCCTGGCTTCCACCAGGGTATAGCCGTGATGAGACCTCTGCCTGTCAGTAAGCCAAAAATTGGCATAGACTCCTATCAGTCGATCCGCCTTTCTTTTTCGCACACCAAGCTGCCTGGTAAATGCTGCATTTCTTCCGGAGGCATCAATTACATACTTTGAAGAAAAGGTATGTTCTTTCTCACCAATCTTCACTTCCAGCTTCCACAAGTTGGAAGTCCAATTTTGTCTTTTGAAACTGGCATTGAGGAAAAGTTCAGCTCCACGAGAAACACATTCTTTCCTTAGAAAATCATCATATTGGTTTCGGGGAATTTGCCAGCCATGCCCATGAGTCTGATAGATAAATTCATTGTAATGAGGGCTTTCGCTTCCCCAAATGGCTGAAGTCCCGTATGCTGCCTGAAATTGCTCTTTTAAAAATGATCCCCATATGCCCAGTTCTTTCAGGAAATGGGCTGTCATGGGACTTAGGCTCTCCAATCGGCGTCGGGCTAACGCTGCTGATTCGAGCAGACAAACGCTTAGATGAGGAGCATTCTTTCGGATAGCCAGGGCCGCAGCACATCCTGCTGGCCCTGCTCCAATAATTACAATGTCAAAATATAAGTTAGTATTGGGGGTCATACTTTATACTTATTGTCACCTAGTTTTTAACCGCATACCAGGATGCAGTTACGCCAGCGGGAGAAATCCCTCCTGATCCATTTGGATGTGGGATTACTCTGACGATGGACCCTACCATCGCCATTTTCTGCTGCACTCCATTCTGCCAAGGCAATACCAGGTAGCCGACATAGTCATAAATCCATTCGCTGCCACTCACAATTCCTTTGCCCTGGAACCTTACTGTGAATGGATTCCCAAAATTGGTCGAACCCTTCAGGTTAAGTGCCCAGTCTGCAGCTGCGTGGGGATCAGCTTTGCTTAGGTCATTTTGACCATAAATTAGCCCCTTGAACTCAGTTTGCATGGAAGGATCGATGCGGATATAGCCTGCTCCGAAAAGGAGATTGTTAACATCGGCTGTTTTTGTGAGGTCAGTTTCATTCAACCAACTTCTGTATGTCCAAATGCCTTGAAAGGTTTCTTCGTGTAGATTTGCCATAGTTCCTTTGTTTTATCGATGTGAATATCAGACCTTGTTTATATTTAGTTGATTTGTGAATAATTAATCTTCATTTCTTTCTACCTCAGTGAATTCCAGGCCTCCAGCTCCATTCTTTAACAGGAACCCTAGCCTCTTCCATTCACTTACCATTTTGAAGTCCCCTTCGTAAGTCTGGGGGATGCCCTTGGCCCAATCCTCTTGTTTGAATGAATCCCCATCCTTGCGATATACCTGCATAGGTCTGTGCGAAGGCCACCAAAGGGTCTCCACAACTTTCCGGTCTATCGTTCCGGGATCATTGCCACTGTCATAGACTTTGTTCCATTCTCTGTAGGTTACATCAATCATCTGGGTGGCACACTCATTGAAATCTGCCTGCCAAGGCAGGGCATTTCGTTTGGTAACATCGCCAGGTTCAAGCCCTTTTTCAATGTTGTCGTCAAGGCTTAATGCCGGTGGCATGAAGGCATTTTTACCAGACAGCCTACCTGAGCCTGAGTTGGGAACAAAATCCGTATTCTGCTTTATTCGATAGGGCTTTTCGTAAATGGCTCTGTTACGAACAATCCAACCTACCTCACCACCAGGGCAGAAAGATCCCCCCAATACATTGGCCAGAACTCCTCTATCAATCTCAAGTCCTTTGTCTACGCGGGTTGTTTTGGCATCTTCAGGCAGGTCTTTTTGCCCAAACTCCTCCATTTCATTGATAAACTTCCCATCTGCCCACTGCTTAAGCAGGAAGAGTTGGGTATCAGTCAGTCTAAAAAACTTGGATGGAAGGGTATTGCTTAATGGATTATCTCCACACAACAATGGCATGAGTCTTTTGCCATAAATCAGGTACTTGGGATCAGCTGTCCAGTTTAGGAAATCATTTTCTTCCCCTCCATGACGCAAAGCGTAGTAAACAAACTGACGAATTTCTCGGTAGGGATCTTCAAGTATGTAAATGCTTTCATTTCCCTTATCATCCTTGACCTTTTTGAACCTCAACTTGGACTCTTCCTGGCCGAGTAATTCGGTGATTTTTGCAGGATCTTCCAGTAAGACCCATTTTGGGGGAAGCATCACCTTTCTCTTATCGAAGTCCCCTCTGGGACCTATTTCATGGGCATCGTTGGATATGGCTAGAAAATCTGTAACCCATTGCATTTTGTAAGGCCTGACGAGTATGGGCCAGATTTCCTTGAAAAACATGGGATAATAATTGGAATTCCATTGTTTCTCAGTAGCTCTCCACAAATCCAGGGCTTTGGGATCGCTGATATCTACCTCCTCACGAGATTCAAATTTCCCTGTGCCATAGAGATAGGTGTCATAGGCAAACTCCCTCACATAAAGGTCATAAAGGCAATCGTCCAGGGTTACCAGATTAGAAAGTTGGGGAGCATAATTGGGATTCCCCACTATTACCCAAGCCGGATCATGCACCTGAATTACACGCATCTCGGCATCCACTTCATCCCAAAATTTCAAAATGGCCATTACAGGTCCATCAGCTATGTCATCAAACCATCCATCATTGTTGGCAAAATTTGAGATCATAGGCTGGCCAAAGTCGTTCTTAAAGGAGCCAGAATTGCCATAGCCTCCAAGCACAATGAGGCGGTTGTTGTCATCGGTTTTAAGTTCACCAAGGGTTTCAATGGAGTAAGGTTCAAGTTTTGGGGGAAAGGACTGGGCATATCCTGAATTTTCTCCACGGGCAAATTGAGCAGTTCGAGGTTCCTCGCTACACTTCACCGTTTGAGGTCCGGGATCAATGATCAATTTCTGTCTGGCCTGGCCTTGAATATCAGCGTTTCGCCTCGGATGGTCTGGCGCATAGCCATGCTCACCTTCCAGTTCTTTAAACTCGAACCATGAAGATTTTTTATTGGCCAAATACACTGTCCATTCTATATCCACAAGGGTGCCCTTACTTGTAATGCCTTCAACCTGATCCCCGATTTTCAATTCCCTCCCTTGAGGGTTTTTGTCATCATAGACGTAGATTCTGAACCTTGCTGCTTGTCGTTTTACCCTTCCATCATTGTCCTTGAATGTAGAGGTTGTAACTTCTTTGCCCTCATTGTCAAGCGTAGCATTCCCCTGCTTGTCGCAGGCAATGGGTAGGCCTTCAGATGATTCGGGACTTAGATAGAATTCATCAGGGCTGTCCCCTACCCTGGCTATACCAATTGCTGGATGTATTTTATATGTTAGTTTCATTTTAAATGCTTTGTAGTTGTTAAAAAACTCGACAATAAGCCTCTTCTAGCCTCGACAATAAGCCTCTTCTAGCTTTCAACCACCTCAATGGCCTTCGGGAAGAATCCATTTTCGCAATCACTCCCATCAGGTCCCACTACCACAAGGTTCACCTGGAACTCATCTACTCCTTCTTGAGAAAGCCTTTGAACTGCTTCTGTGATATCCAGCCTGTAATTTCTGCGCGCATTGTGATTGGGAGGTCTTTTATCATTATCACGCTTATTCTCGGGCGGGGGGGCACAGTGCCCAGGTCCTCCTACACATCTCCCATGTCCCCAGAAGAAAATGCAACCTGCGTAAAATTTATTCTCTTCCGTAGCAGGGGTAAACATATCCGCATCAGGGCTATTGAGAAATACCCTTACGACAAAGGAATTTTCGGGTTGGACCACCTCATGCAACCTCAGCTCTACCTTCCCCTTTAGCCCTTGAGTCTGATAGAGTCTCGCATCAAAATTGATGTAGTCTGATTTGAAGACAGAAACTCCTTTGGGATGCTCTATTTGGAAGACATGACCTGCATGGGCATATTCATATCCCAGCTGTTCAATATTTAGTGCGTCTCTTACCGAATATCCCAGTCCAGCAAGGGCTCCATTGACATTGTAGGGCAATTGGTTGGGATTATTTCTTTGCCAAATGCTGAAAAGCCTATCTATGTACACATGGTGAGGCCAGAAGATTGGGTCAAAACCTGCTGTCAGGTTGGCCAGCATATCCCCATTAAAAGGCTCCAATTCGTTCCCTTCCTGGAAATTTTTGTTGTAACCACCTACCCAAATATGAATGGTGTTGTGAGGGTCCATATCCAACACGCCAAATGATTGGTTGTACTCTGGTCCCCCCGCAAAATCCCTCCAATTATCCACTTGAAGGATCTTTACCACATCTTCAGCAGTAGGGTAATGATGGTGAAAAGGATTTTGAAGTCCATTTTTCAATATCGGAATAGGATCACCATTTTTATCCCTGACAAACTTCCCATTATTCATCTGATAAAACATCCCTGGATAGCGAAGGGGATACCAAAGTGGATTGATTAGCTCAAGCTGTTCTATGATTTTCGGGCTAAACTTATAGTACTCATCCCCCTCAATATCAGCCATATAGAATAACTCAACTCCTGAATTGAATTTTATCCCCTTGATTTTTTCGAGCTTCTCCAAAACAGGCTTCCACTCATCTCCCAACTTGCTTAGGTTTTCAATGGCTACGTCATTGATCCAGCATCGGTAAATTTCAGGAATGATGGAGCTGATAGGCTTTTTAGGGAATTCCTTGTTTTCTTTTGGAATAGCGCCATTGTTGTAGTCTGGATCTGTCCAATCCCAGTAGGGCAAAGTAACCGTCTCATCAAAATCTTGTAGCGTCTGCTCAAACTCATACAAAAACATCCTGTGCCAGGTTAGAAACTGCTCCCAACCATGCTCGCATACATTGCCATGGAGTTTTCCCCATGAATAGAGACTTCTTCGATCTCGAGGCCACTTATTCAGTTTTTTGAGTTCAAGGGTAGCACATCTGAGGCGGTAAATTTCCTCTTCTGTGAGGCTTTTGAGATTTTTACGTTGCTTTAGCCTTGGCTTATAGGCGTCGGTGAGTTGCAGGTTTATTTGGTATTTTCCCTTGTGGCCGGCGCCATGTCGATCAGGAATGTTGTCATCAGGTGAACAACCATAATCTATCCAATCCGAAATAAATTGGATATCCTTTTCAGAAACTTCTTTTCCCCCCCATGGCAAACGAGGAAAATGCCCTTCTCTATTTTCATCCCCTTGAAAAGAATTGCCATCAAAAGGAAATTCTCCCCTAAGCCCTTTAATCAATCCGGAAGCAGCACCGCGTCCAGGATAGGGAGGCTTGGAAAGCCCGTCAATTCTCTCCCAACCTTTCTCCAGCATGTCAATTTCATCCTCCTTTTCTTCATCCTCATGGCTTGAGCAACAAGAACTCTCCGGCGGTTTGGAAAGGAGCATGTCCCCACAATCAGATTCATCAATAGGGGCAATCATCCGAACACCGTAGATGCTGATCTCCTGAAGTTTGTCAAGAGAGAGGCTTGACCAGAAATTTTTGTATCCCTGGTAGTCTGCTGTTGTTCCTTCGGCAGCTTTATCAAGGATTTGCTTAACTTTTTCGTAACTGCTGGGCTCACTATTTTGATCCAAATTCATAGACTGTTTATTTAAATTGAAGTGAGACAATGATTTTTTTTGAGAGCTTATATGGAATGTGTAGCCAAATCAGAGCAAGGAACAGGAAGCCAATCCCGATATGCATCAAGGAGGCAAAGTCAAATAAGAGCTTCCCACAGAGGACACAGCATGCCCCTATTGTGATTAATAGGATGTAGGAATAGTTTTTCTTTCTAAACGATTTCCAGACTCCCCATCCAACAAAAGCAGAAAACAAAGCCACTAGAAATGGCAGCCACCAACTTTGATACCCAAGCTTGTCCAGACCAATTCCACTGAAAATACCTGCATATGCAGCCCAACACAGAGGGCATTTTGGGAGAAAGACAAGACCAATAGCAGGAAGCATGGATAGGTCCCATTTGACCTTCATTTTTTTTGGTTCCTCTTCAAGCAAGGAGATAAGTTTTTCTTCTCCAGGGATGGATGTGGAAATGGGAGTCTGAGAATGTTCATCTATGACCAGTAATGCTTTTACATCAGGTGAAAGTGCTGCATGGCCTTCAAAATCTTCCAGTTCAGTTTCCTCCCAGAATAATTCATGGCCGCTCTTGAGTAGTGCCAGCCTCAAAGCCTTTCGCAATTCACTGACCTCAAAGAAATCTGCTTTCCGGTAAATTTTTATTTTGCGCCTTTGCTCCTGCATTTATGTACCCATGAATTTTTGAACAGCCTGATATACTTCTCCTGCATTCGCTGTATTTGATACCTTGTACAGAATGTCCGGGCTGGCATGCGAAGGATCTCCTTCATGAAATGGTGGATTTGGGGCATATTGGATGAGCAACTGAATCTTTCGGGCTATTTCGTCTCCTGCAATTACAGCCGCGATTGCAAGGGCTTCATCAATACCGGAGCTGATTCCTCCCCCTGTTATTCGGTTGCGGTCAATTACATAGCGAGGGTATCCAGGTTCTACATAAACCTGATCAAACAAGCGAAGCGGTTCTTGAAATGCCCAATGAGTAGTACACCTATACCCTTGAAGTAAACCCGCAGCAGCGAGTAAAATTGCACCTGTACATACTGCGCTAACAATGTGAGGTCTTTGATTTACTTCAGCTATCTGGACCTGTTTTTTAAGGAAGTTTAGATAATTGTCTTCCTCACTATTCAGGCCCTTTTCCAATACATTGACCAAAGCAGAATCCGTCGCTCCCGGAACAAAGATCATATCAAGTTCCAAGTCAGAGCAGAAATCGTATGAGACATTCCAAGTTAGCCCATCGAATGAAGATATGTCCCCCACTTGAGGCCCAATCATGTAAATGGAGATCTCTTTTCCCAACTCCTTTGCGAAGTTTTTTAAAAAGAAAAATACCTGATTAGGACCTGCAACGTCCAGAGAATCAAATCCTTCATAAAGGGGGATCCCAATCCTTAATTCCTTAAGAACTGAAATATCATTTTCAACCATGATTAAACAATTAAACCCGAACAGGCAGGAGAGTTTCTTGTGAACCAAATTACATAATCACAATAGGTCATATATAACAATGAGATTGCAATTACTGGTAAACAGATTGCACCTTTGAATCTTGTTGACTCCCTTAAGTTGCTACCGCTTCAAGTATGCTGACGGGAGGTAACCAAACTCCTCTTTGAAACACCTGGTAAAATAGCTTGGGCTGCTAAACCCTAGGCTGTAGGATACCTCACTACAACTGAGTTTGGTCTCAAAAATCAACTTTTTTGCCTCCAGGAGTCGCTGTTTCTTAATAAATTGGCCACAATTCTGGTTAATTTCCGCTTTCAGCCTGCGATGCAATTGGGAATGACTGAGTCCTATCTCTTTAGCTAAATCCTTTGGTGAGAACTTCTCATCCTTTAATCGTTGCTTAACTATTCTGGCCAACTTATCTAGAAATTCCGTTTGCTTGCGACAGGAAGCAGCTATTGATTTATCTGACTTGGCTTCCTTCAAGGAAATGGCTCTTAAGTAATTATTTATCAAGACCTTAGACCTTGCTAACAATTCTTCTTTTGGTATTAAATGATCAAAGTAAGCATCTGCTCCACTTTCCCAAATTTTGACTTTACAAGCAGATGTTTCGCCTGTATCAATAAAAACACAGGGGATTTGCCAGTTAGCTGGATCTGATTTTAGTTTGACAATTTGTTGGGGAGAACTACCTACGGAACAATCGCTTCCCAGGACTATCAAAGTCAATCTATCTTTGCCACTTTCCTGACACATCAAAATAGCTTCATCTATTTTACAGGAGAGAATACCATATCCTAACTCCGAGAGCTCATTTCTGATTCGCTCGTCCTCACAATTCAAAAGCAGGATTTTATGGTTTCCATTCTGGCTATGTGGTATTGCAGAAGAAAACATTACATCAAATTAAAATTGAGCGTACCATTAGAATTGATACTTGAGCTTTAAAACATCATTTTCTAAAATGGTATCCTGGCAAGGAGTAATTCAATATTACCTAATATATTGAATTATAAAAAGTAAATATGGGAAAAACATCATATTTCCAATTACGATTACTTAGCCCCAAAATTCATCTGAATGAACCATCTTTTTTTCTGGCTTTGTAGTTTTGATGAGGCTCGAAGGATTAAAGGACTCATCAGATGCACCCCACCTGTACCTACTTCACATAGAATGGGCAGGCTATTTTCTTTTATGAACTCTATCTCGCTTAGGGATAGCATATTTTTATGAGAACCCGGTAACAGCATCAAAGCTCCATTTTTGTTGTCAGTTTCATCCAGGTGTATCCGAAGAGTAAATGAAATGGATGTTGCCCCAATCTCCTTCAGGATTGAGTCCTGGTGCAAGGTCAAATCCCTGGTTGTCTGAGGCTCTTTTTCAAAAAAAGAGGTTTTAAGCAAGACTGCTTTCTCATCTATGCTGCGAATGATTCTTTGCAGATTTTTGTTAAACAGGTTGTTTTTCAGAGAAGGAATCCCTGCTAACAAATCTCCTTCCTTGATGGAGGGACCTTTTTCACTAAACTTTCTTTGAATAATCCGTTTGATGTGATTGACTTCACGCTTGGTAAAAACGTGGTTCAGCACCGCATAGCCTTTGTACTGCAATTGATTGATTTTGGCAGCAAGCCCCTTGGCCTGTATCTCAGTATTATACTTATCAACCGAAGCTTCCAACCTTTCCTTGATTCTTCTTTTTAGCCTGATTGGGGTAATTACCTGGATAGATTCTCCGTAAGAAAGAATCTCTTTTTCCAGTTCAAAATTATGCTGAACCCATAACGAAATAGTTACACCAAATCCATCCCTCGAGACTTCCTTTTGTGAATGGTGAAGGGGTTTGGTCAAGACATAGGGTGCATGTTTGTGCTCAATGAATAACAAGGTCTCTTCAAGTTGGGCCTCAGGACTTACGGATGCTCCAATGACATCCTTATAATACTCCTTTAGGTCATATTTTGTATTGGCTTTAAATGCCTCCTTGCTATGTTTTAATTCATGAATCCTGTCCAATGCAAGGTTCAATAATTCCTTTCCACCACGTTTTAGTCCCACCACAAACCAGCGATTCCTAAACTCTTTCAGCCAATATGGATAGAATAAAATTTGGCTGGGCTTTCTTGCTCGAAATGACTGGTAATGAATCTCAAGGCTTCTTTCTTTCAAAATGGCCTGATAAATAGAGTCCAGGTATTCGATTCCCTTGAGATTATCATTCTTTTCAAAATCAATGACTGGATTGGTATGTGCTTTTTGGGCATAAATGTGGTCTTCAAGTTTTTGAACCATCCCATCCAATTCCTTAAAATGTGAGAATCCCTTGAACTGTCTCATGAATTCAATGGTTTCATGGAGTTTATTCAAGTCATTTTCTGATAGGGGGATATTCGTAATGCTAAAATCGGGATCTTCATAGGTGTAAAATTTCCTTTCAAGGACAATGATGGGGGCATTATATCCCAATTTGTCGCTGCGCATCATTTGAATATCTGCCTGTATAGTACGTTTACTGACTCCCTTATCTATGCCTTCATACTCATACAGGGCCTCAGAACAAGCATCAATCAAATCCTCCAGCGTCCACTTCCTGAACCTGTTTTGCAGGCACCTGTCGATGGTCTTATATCTAATGAGGGCATTCCGGTTGGCAGGCATAAGGATAGGAAATATTACTTATTAGGAATAGCTAAATCTAATTGAAAGCTGTAGGCGAGTCAATGTTTCAAGGCTTCATGGCAAATGATAAAAAAAAACATGGCTGTCACCATAAAAAATCCCAACTGAAAATCAGACACTTACATGATAGCTAAAAACTTTTTCAAAAAAAATCCTTACTACGCAAAAAGACTGCGTAGTTACTTTCTTCCTTTGAAGTGTTAAGAACAAAGAACATGAAAATCACAGGAAAGACATTAGTAGAAATGGGGTATAGACCTGGAAAATGGTTCAAGGAAGCCCTGGAGCATGTAAATCAACATGAGTTAACGGGGGAGGCACTAACATCCTTTTTGGATTCCAGGGAACCGGAAATCATTGATCCACATGAGAAGCCTATACCTTTTTATAAAAACCTAAGGGCTGAAAATGAATTTGAGCTTGATAATGTGAACAAGGTTTTTGCGACTATGAATAAGTTGATGAAAACACCAACTGCGATAGGAGGGGTAGTTATGCCAGATGCTTGTCCATCAGGTCCTGAAGGAAGCATTCCGGTAGGAGGTGTGGTAGCAACAAAAAATGCGATTCATCCAGCTATGCACTCGGCGGATATTTGTTGTTCGGTGATGATGAGTTCTTTTGGAAAAATTGATCCAAAGACCGTTTTGGATGCTGCACATGCCGTAACCCATTTCGGAGGTGGTGGGAGGAAGGATCTTTTTGACCTTCCGGAAGAGTTGGAAAACAACATTAGGGATAACTGGTTTTTGAACAGCCAAAAAAGTTTACAATTGGCTCAGACTCACCTTGGAACCCAGGGAGATGGAAACCACTTCCTGTATGTAGGGCGATCAGAACAAACAGGAGAAACCATCATGGTTACCCACCACGGAAGCAGGGGCTTTGGGGCAAACCTTTATAGAAAGGTAATGACAGTAGCTGAAAATTTCAGAAAGACCTTTTCGCCACAAACTTTGAAATACAATGCCTGGATTCCATATGATTCAGAGGAAGGAAAGTCTTATTGGGAAGCCCTTCAAATTATCAGGGCATGGACAAAGTTGAACCATCAGGTCTTGCATGACGCGACGATGGCTTCCTTTGGAGGAACCCTTCAAAAGCGGTTCTGGAACGAACATAATTTTGTATTCAAAGACGAAAATGATGTCTTCTTCCATGCAAAAGGAGCTACTCCATTGGACGATAAATTTGTACCGGACTCATTCGAAGGGCTTCGTTTGATCCCATTGAACATGAGCGAGCCAGTTCTGCTAGTTCGGGGAGCTACCCTTGAAAACAACATGGGCTTCGCCCCACATGGAGCAGGGCGAAATGTGAGCCGTACGGCGCATAAGCGAAGCAAGGCGGGAAAAACCGATGAAGCCATCTTCGAAGCGGAAACCGCAGGTTTGGATGTGCGATTCTTCTCGAAGAACATCGATATTTCCGAATTGCCATCGGCTTACAAGAATGCCCAGACTGTCCAGAAGCAAATGAAGGAATTTGGTTTGGGAGAAGTCGTCGACCGTATCCTGCCTTACGGATGCATCATGGCAGGAGATTGGGAAAAAGACGCCCCTTGGCGAAGGGGAAAACGCAGAAGGCGTTGAAGCAACCGTCGGATTTAGCCAATGATTTACGATTTCATATACGAGGACAAGCCTGATTGTCGTGAGACAATCAGACAGAGAGGCCGAAAGGCCTCTTTTTTTCATCCTTGATATTTTTTCAAGAAAAGCTTACTTTAATGATTGTAATTTAAATTTATGCAGTGATTTTCATAAAAAATAATAATTAAGCTCAATAAAATTAGTTTCAATCCTAATTAAGTCTGCCTGTAAACCAGCAAGTTTATGCGTCCTTTACTACATAGCCATTGTTAAAGGGACCATATAATTAATGAATCTAAAAAAGTTATATCCTAGTCATGAAACACCTGAAATACCTAAGCCGAACCTGGCTTTTATTCATCATCGCTATTATTTGTTTTATCTGTAGTTCCTGCGCTCCATTGCTAAATTGGAGATCCCGGGTTGACTTACTGAATATTCTTGAGGATGACCTGAAGCTTCAGGGAACAACCCTGAGGCATGCTCCAAAGCAAACCCTACCAAGTTTTAGAGGATTGGACAGCCTACTTCTAGGGCACTCAACTGCCAATGTTTTGCTTATTCCAGGCTCCACCAAAACTGATTGGAGTCATTACAACAAAATGATCTCTAAAATCACCAAGGCTATGAATTTTGAATTCATTGAATTGGTAAGGGACAGCAGTGAGATTATTGGAGATGATGCTATCCCAATTGGCAGCGGAGAATTAAATATCTTCAGGTTCAAAGGAAAAAAAGGTGAAAATAAAGGTAAAAGCCTGAACTTTTTCTTTGCCAACTGGACAAAAATCACCGAACCCACCAAAGATATATTCCTGAAATTTGATAAGGCGCCAAATGGAAATGACTTTATAGAGCGAACCTTTCTTTCTGACAAGATCAAAAACTTATATTCAATCGATATTAATGTTGATCAAGCTCTTTATAGGCAAAGTGATTACCATGAAGCTATAGTAGATTTCATCAATAAATCCCTTCACAAAATTGATACAGCATCATTTTCCCAAGACGGCAACCTGATTTGTATTACTGAAAGTATGGGGGCACAGATCCTCAAGGATGCTTTCAAGTCAATGATTACAGAAGGTGAAATCCTTACTCAATTGCATGCCTCAGGAGAATCCACAAACTCAGAAGGAAACATACTTTTAGGGGCTGAAGAGGTAGAATATTCCATGCAATGGAAGAAAGTCCTGGCAGTTTCTCCTTCCATTCATCTGAAAAGAGAGCTAAAAAAAACCACGGCCATGCTTAAACAATTTGAGCAGGAAAATGGGGAACTAGACAAAACAAGTGCAAGAGCTTATCTGGCATCACGAAGAGAAGGTTTCGACACTTGGGAGAAGTATGGTAGGGATATTGGGACCAAACTCGATCAAATTTTCATGCTCAACAACCATATGATTTTCTTTGGAGTACTTGACTATTCATCAAGTGATTTCGACTCCAATAAACTTCTTAAGGAAAAAGTTGCCAAAGAGTTGAGCAATCTTGTAAATCTAAAATCCGATCCTGGTTTTCGGGTCATTTCGTTTTATGATCCAAATGATATTATTGGTTTTGAGCTACCTAACGAATTAATTACCACAGGTCGTTTCGTAAGCATTCCAATCTCCTCCACCACACAATGGAGTATTGATGCCAAAAGGCTAAAAGACAACTACTTAGCGAAATTACCCTTGGGAAAGGATAAAAATACCATCATGGCTTTCGTTGGTGACACTTCCAGGCTCAATATTTCTGTGAGTTTGGGAGCGCCAAACAGGCTTATCAGGACAAATGATGATGTTATATCTTACTTAATCAAGGGCAATAACAAGGCCAATCCTACAATAAAGGTAGTGGAAAAGGATACAATATACCTCCAACAAGATTTTTCTCCAGTTATAGATGAGGTAGACGGTTATCCATTTAAAGTAGGGGAGAGAAACAACCGAAAAGATGAAAGGTCAAAGAAAAACGCTATTTCAAGGCTCCTAACAGTGGGATTAAGGGGATCTCAGATGCTTCCTTCTGTCGACCTTCCTTATAACCAGCCTCCAAATGGGATACATGTAGACGGGATAAAAAAGGTATTTCAACAGCCAAATGTAAATACCGCCTATGTCCTCACAATCCATGGCATAGCAGACAAAACCCCTAACCATTATGATCATATGGCCTCTGAAATAGCTTCAAAGTTAGGTTTTGTTCCAGAACTAAGTGCCTTAAATACTGGTTTGGAACTTATAGAGCAGGGGCAGGACAGTCTCTCAACTGTCAATAATAACTTTCTCCGTGGATTAGAAGGACCTAACTCTGATGGAAATTCGCCTGGATTAGAAGACTTATTTGGAATTAGAAAGCTGGTTTTTCGAAATAGCGAAGGCAAAAGATTGGTATTTGCTATTATTCATTGGTCTCCCATGACCAGAAATCTTAAAAATCAACTTCGAGACCTGGAAAATGAGCTCTTGGATATTCCAGGATTAAATAGTTCACAAATTTCCTTTGCTCATCAATTTATCAGGGACAAAATTGTAATTGATGGCTTTACAGATGTTTACCTTTCCCTGGGTGAAAGAGACTTCCTGAGTTTCATTGGTAGGGCAGTCAGTAAGGGAATGGAAGAATTGGCAAAAGAAAAAATTGGAGACGATGTCCACCAAAAAAATATATTTTTTATAAGTGGAAGCCTCGGAAGTAAAATTCTCTACGAACACCTGACCAGAAAAATGCTGGATACACTTGTAATAGGATTAAATACCTCGATGTATCCACATTTTCAAGATGATATCCTAACTCCTTCATTGCCCCAAGACTTAACACATAGAAATAACCTGATTTTTCTCGAAAGGAATGAAGCTAAACTGAAAGGCTTGTTATATTTCAATCCTAATAAAGAGGACTCTTTAATGAAGTTCTGCAAAGATATGCTTCTAAGAGTCAAAGAACGCAAGGTTGCCAAAAGAATCCTTGAGAAAACGCAAAGTTGGTATATGTTGACAAACCAAATACCCCTGATTGGTTTAAAAGAATTGGAACAAGAAAATCGAAAGCAAGAGTTTTCTAAACAGGTTTGGCATGCTCTGGAGAAAAATAATTCTCTAGATCCAGCGATGAAATTCAATTTCCAACTGAATGTACATGCTTTTCATGATCCCAATGATGCATTGACTTTCAGGCTTCCCAAAACAAGCGAAGAGTTGGAGTCCCAATTCAATGTTCAAAATATCCCGCTTCGAACAGGAAATGGACTTGAGGTCAATAGGTACCTGTTTTACAAGTTTATTAAAGAAATTGATGCAAGTCTTTACAGGAGATTAAGAAAAAATTATTCTCAGATGATAACCTCTATCAATAATGACTCTACCATCCCTAAAGATGACAGGATTGAATTCTCCTCCAGAATAAGGAAGGATAAGAAAGCCCTTAAAACCAGGGGAATTAAGGAATTGGAAAAGGAATTTCTTTTTCTACGGGAGATTTTAGCTATTCAGGAAAGACAACTAAAGAACCTCAATTCTGAACTAAGGAATGCCAAGAAAAGTGGAGACGACCCAAAAATTCAGAGCCTGGAAGCCAAAATTTCTATTGCTGAAGCCAATCATCTATTAATTGAGCAAGAGAAAGTAAAGGTAGAAGTGGACTACTTAAAGCAGAAAGAATTTAAACAACACAAGACATTCTTTTTGTTGCCTCTTTTGTTGGAAGCCTATGATATCGAGTCATTACCTGATGATATTTACCAATCATTCATGCTGAGACCCGATAAGGCCCACGATAAGGTCCACTCCAACGATCGAGTATTAAACTTGATCTCGAAGGGAAGCCAAAACTAGAAAGGCTGAGTTCCTGAAACAAATTGGCCTTGAATGACTAAGTCACTCAAGGCCAATTCCTTTAGAATCATTTAAATTTCACAAATACTCCAGACAACCATCATCCACACTCCCCCGCTTGATCAACCTCAAATCCTTCAAATAATTCTGATGGATCTTCCAGGGTTGCTCCTTGCCTTGTTTGGGTAGCAAGTGCTTTCCCCGCTGAATGTAGCCTGCGCTTAAGTCAATCAGATCCTCCTCTGCCCTGTCATGGGCTCCAATCCGCGGGACAACCATCTGCTTTCCTGCTTTATCCATCTGATTGATGACCCGCGTTACATACACACAGTTCAAATCGCATTTGAGTGTCCAGGAAGCATTCGTGTAGCCTACTGCCACTGCAAAATTGGGAAAATTGCTGACCATCACCCCTCGGTAGGCATATTCGTCATTGATATTCAAGGCTTCACCATCCTTGTCAAGGCTCATTCCGCCAAATAATTGCAACTTCAGGCCTGTGGCAGCCACAACAATGTCTGCTTTCAGCCTTTTTCCCGATGCCAATTGAATCCCCTCGGGAATAAATTTCTCAATTTGGTCAGTTGTGATGTGTGCATTGCCCCCTTTGATGGCCTCAAACAAATTGTTGTCAGGCACCAGGCACAAACGCTGATCCCAAGGATCATAAGGCGGGTCAAAATCCTCTTGCTTATACTTTTCCTTCAATTCCTTTTGGGCTGCTTTCTGAAGGGATTTTCTGATGTAATCCGGCCATTTTTTTGACAACTGATACATCAACATGCTCAAAAGGATGTTTTTCCACCTGGCCAAGCCATGGGCCCATTGGGCTGGAAGCAGCTTTTTTGCCGTATTGGCGAAGCCATCTTCACTAGGTAGATTCATGATAAAAGTAGGCGTCCGCTGAAGCATCGTCACCCTGGATGCCTTTTGGGCCAATTCTGGCAGTAGGGTCACAGCCGTAGCTCCACTTCCAATGATCACTACCTCTTTATCTCGGTAATCCAAATCCTTGTCCCATTTTTGAGGGTGAATAATAGGCCCCTCAAATACAGCTTCTTCAGGGAATTGGGGACGGTGTCCTTCCTCATAACTGTAATATCCGCTGCACATGAATAGGAAATTACATTCCATTTCCCTGTACTCCTCCCCTACCCTCACATCCAGCGTCCAACACTTCTTTGGACTAGACCAGGAAGCATGCACAACTTTGTGCTTATATTTAATATGATCATCAATCCCAAAATGAGCTGCTGTTTCCTTGATGTAAGACAAAATTGCTGGGCCATCAGCAATCGCCTTTGGATCTCTCCATGGATAAAATGAAAAGCCCAAGGTGTACATATCCGAATCCGAGCGTACACCAGGATATTTGAATAAATCCCAGGTGCCCCCCATAGACTCCCTCGCTTCCAAAACGGCATACGATTTTCCAGGGCACTTGTCTTGCAAATGGTAGGCTGCTCCAATCCCCGATAGACCTGCACCCACAATTACCACATCATATTTTTCCATGAATCCCAAGCTATATCCTATGAATTTATCTCAACATTCACAGAAAGCAAAAAAAAGCCGTTAAGGAATTGACCTTAACGGGCTCCACACAACTACTTTATCAGTTACCACTTACTTGCTGAACTGCACTCATCCAATCTTCCATATGAAAAGCACTGACCAACTTCCCATTTTCAACAGCCCTGCGAGGATATAAATTAGATGCTTCATCTTATTTAATCCAATTCAATGGTAAAACTGCTCCCTGGATTGAAGCTGAAGCCTTCACCAATCACCACCACCAACTCCTTTTCAGAGATCACCTGCAAGGATACAGATGAATTACTTGAATTTCCTTCACTTACATTATGTCCATCTGCGAAAGTAAAATAATACCTGTCAAAGGTTCCGGCTTCAAGGGTGCGGTAGAAGTTTTTGTAAATGTCATTGTCAGCATCTGCGACCAGTTCAAATGAAATCTCTTTCTTTGACAAGTCTATGTCATAAAGCCCTTCTAGGTAATTATCAAATTCAATCCCCTCTTCAATCGTGGAAGTTAATTCATAGGTACCCGCTGGAGCACCAAAGATGGTTTCAATGGGCAGTTCGGCACCGCCAGTTCCTCCTGCACTGGGATCAGCAGCTGTCTGAAGGGTGTTTCGCACAGATACATTGGTCTCAAGGCTAAGTGGAGATTGACACGAAGTCAGCAGACTAAGTACAACAGCTATTGCCCCAGCCCAAAAATAAATTCTCTTCATCGTTAGAAATTTTGGTTTTAAATACTTGGTGTAGAAGATCAGATCCTCTACAAATTATTTGAAACAAATTTCCTTCTCGAAGCCTTAAATTCACTTATCAAATTCGATTAAGAATAGTCATTTTAAATTTTGAAGCCTGTAAGATTTTGGAGTCAGTCCAGTCATCTCCCTAAAAAATCGGTTAAAATTCGAAGGCTCTGAAAAACCTAATTCAAAAGCAATTTCCGATAGGTTCTTTTTGGTAAACAATAATTCCTTCTTGACCTCGATCAAAAGCCTCTCTTTGATTATTTCAGAACAACTTTTACCAAAATAAGACTTGAGAAGTTTGTTCAAGTGAGATTGGCTGACCTCAAGCATTTGGGCATACTCAGAAACACGTTGCTTGCTCTTTAGGTTCTGTTCAAGTAACCTTCGGAATTTTAATATCAACGTATCCTCATAAAAATCGCCTTTAATGTCGAAATTCCTTTCATAAAGCCTGTTTATATGAATCAATAACAGGTATAGCAATGCCCTCAGTAGATGGTTGCTATCGGCCTTCAGGCTTTTTATTTCCAGGCGAATTTCATTCAAACTAGCCATAAAACGCGCTAAATCGCCTGTTTCGGCCGATACATAGGAAGGAGAACTGGTATTGTAAAAGTAATGGAACCTGTAGAGGAAAAGAGCGTCATTAAAGAAGGTAGAGATGAATTCCTCTTCAAAAATCAAATAAATCCCGTCAAAGTTTTTGTCCATTTCTACCCACTGCCTCCACTTATTGGGAGGGAGAAGTAAAATTGTCCCAGCTTTTACCTCAATTTGCTCATCATTCAAAGCAAACTTGCCCTGACCTGCGGTGACAAAAATGATTTCATAAAAAGTAATCAAAAAGGGTTTCGTAGGTCCCTTTAGCATCAATGTTTTGCTCTTTTCAAAGCAGTCAATCAGGAGTTCGGTTTGGTATTTATCTCTATAAAACTGGTATTTCTGCATTTAATCCCCTCCCCTCTTTTCATTTTCCTTATAAACTATACTGAGACTCGGTACACCATCCACCTGTTTCAGTTTCAGCCATCCTTGCCCCTCAATGAATACTTCTACCTCATCAAAGTTGATGTTGACACTTCGTCCCAATGGAGGCCATTCTTTTTGCCAATGGTCGAAGATTATCCTTTCAATCCTCTCTGTTGTCAAGACAAGATCATCCAAGTTTTTTACGTCAACTTTACTTGAACGTGGACTACCCAAAGGCCCCATGTAGTACCTCATATAAAAATGCCCCCTTACACTGTCTAACAACTGCTCTTTCCTGAATTTCCAGAATTTTACGCTGACAGTATCTTCTTGGTCAATAACCAATGTCCTACTCACAAAAGAAGATGACTTCCATTTGATGCCTTCGAACTTTAACTTTTTTCTTCCTTGCCGCACATAGACCATGGTTTCTATCTCACCATTGTAAAGGGTTTGGATCTCCATTAAAACTTTTCGGAGGGCAATTTGATGATAAATTTTAGAGGACTGACCCATGAGAAGAAAAGGAAAGCCAACAAATAAAGCGGTCAGGTATAGGAATGTCCTCATGAAAACTCGGTTTCTTCAAACCAAAGAAGCAAAATTTTCAGGTTTTTCCCTTGAACTTTTTCTAGCTGTTTTTAGCCGCGCTGGCGCATTACCTGCTGCAGTTCTTCAAACTTTTCCTGGAAAAGTTCCAGCATTTCTTGGTTTTCTTGTCTTTTATAAGAATTGATGTAGTTACGGAATACCCTATATACAATTTCAATGGTTGAAGATGGTCCTACGTGCAAGGGCTGGGTTCGTTGGGACATCAATCGCTGGATATATAATATGGTCTGTCTGGGTATTTGCGTACCTTGGTTGAAGGGGTCATAGACGCGAAAATCATTTTCGAATTCTTGATAAATCAAAAAGTGTCCGGGCATATTAAACCCATAAAGGGGCAACTCAAGTCTTCTTCCCATGAAGACAGCAATCATGCTAAGGCTAATCTGAAGGCCTTTTTTATTTTGAATTACCTGGACAAGGTTGCTATTCCTTGGATGGTAAAATTGATCTTCTGGTTGAGAAAAGCCTTCTTCTTCAAACAAAAATTTAAAGAGTTCCTTTACATGATTGGGTCTTTGCTGGGCTATAAACTTCTTTGCCAAGCCATCCAGCAATTCTTTCAGGGACTTATCATGAGGTTCCAATGTCAAATAGCCCAACCACTCAAGTGCTTCTTCCTGCGCCTTCCTGGGGTCAGACTCATTAACCCAATTATAGGGGTCGTCCTGAAACCGCTCTAATTGAAATTCTTTGAAAACTTCAAGCAAGGCATCCCTACTCGTAGAATCCACTTCATCCAATAAGGGTTTGAGGGAAGATTGGCCTTTTTCCCACAAACCTTTGAGTTCACTTCTCACCTGTCTCCTTACGTAAGGAGTCTCATCATCCAGCAAGTGAATTAAATACGGAATGTCTGCTATTTTTGCCATAATAAACAGAGAACCATATTGCTTTCTGCTTGGTTTGGCATTTTAAATTATTAGCATATATAGATAATGTATTTACCATGTTTAATTTGTCCTGGATAGATACCAAAGGATATATGGGTTTCCACTCAATCTCAGTAGCCTAGAGCTTCATAATTCCCTTCAATTCTTTCTCACTTACTTTAAGCAAACCATTTGGAACCAACCTGGGAGTCAGCGTCTTCCAGTCTTTATTCATAGCAAAGACCTTCTTCAACATGGCCTTCCCTTCATCCATTTTGCCCATATTGATGAGGGAAACAGCATGCCAGAATTTCATTTCTTCATTCTGTGGAAACATTTTTTCTGCAGCACCATATTCCTCCAGCGCCTTTTCGTTATCTCCATGCTCGACTGCCAAATCTCCCTGATTCATGTGTTCATATGCCCTATGCACCTTCAACAAACGCTTCAGTTCCTTTACAGGTGTTGCGTGATCCTCTACCCTCAGGTCTACCAATCGGTCATTCCAGACTTGCCCGCTTGACTGGGGCCTTACTACCAATATAGCAGCCGACTGCTTACCACGTATGTCTCCACCTGCTTTTTGTGCTGCTTCAAGTGCTGCGACCAGCCTCTCAGCCAAAGGACCTTGAGTAGACTCATAAGCCTCTGCCATGGCAGGCCACACCTTGTCATTGGCCATGAGATTGGCCTGTACTGAGTATGCTGTACCTTGTTTATGCCCTGCAGGCTGGATACACATACTTCCCGTATGCGTTGCAACATTCCCTTTAGCGTCCAGAATGGCAAGTTGGCGTACATCTCTCCCAGGATCTGCCTGAATCAAGGCGTCCAAAACCTGTTGGGCAGTAAGTCCCGTCCTCAGCAAGGCAAGGCCTTGAGGTCCAAAAGCAGGATTGACAAATGATTGGGTAGCAATTACACCAACCCCAGCCTCACCCCAACTAACCAAAGCACCTACAGAAAACCAGTGAGACTGAACAGCTACTCCCATTTCGCCAGTCGCAGTATCCATGGCTACAATGGAATAGGTATGCGCCAAGGGTTCTTTTCCATAAGGAGCCTGCGCAAAGGAATAATCAACCGTAGCCAAGCACAAGATCATCAGTAGTACAGCGGTAAAAAATTTCATTCTAATCAGTTTCTGGTTCGTATTTCTTTGAATATAGCGGAAAAATCAGCCTACAAAAAAAGTCCAACGACAATTCGCTGGACTTTTGGATGGGTGACCAATGGGAATCGAACCCACGACCCCCAGAACCACAATCTGGTGCTCTAACCAACTGAGCTATGGCCACCATTTATGAATGGACTGCAAATATAATACAATATTTTTATGTTGATCAACTGTATTTTAAAATATTTTTACCTGATCAAAGTAACCGTTCCCGTCCTCGAAAACTGAGTCCCATCAAAACCATTTCCAGTGATCACGTAGACATATACACCTTCCTGCACAGGCTGTCCCCTGAAGGTTCCATCCCAATATTGTCTCCAGTCAAAGGTATGGTATACACGCTGTCCCCACCTGTTAAAGATGCTCACCTCTGCATTTTCTACCCTAGGCAAATAAATGGTAAATACATCATTTACGTCAGGTCCTTCATTATTGGGAGTAAAGGCATTTGGAATAAATACCCTGGGTGGTAATAAAACACAAGCTTCATTGGATACCGCTTCAGCTTGATTGCCCTGAATCTCAGTTGCCACCACTCGGTAACAATACTGGAATTGATTCGGGAAATCACTCAATAGATCCTCAAAGTTGGTTTGGTCAGCAGGGAGGAAGTCTTGAACTTCTACAAAATCTCCCAATACCTCATCAAATATTTCTACCCGGTAACTCTGAACACCCAATTCCCATTCTTCATAAGCAGACCAGTTCAAAACAGGGGTCGTACCTTCCAAAGTAGCATTAAGGAGAATACTCTTTCCAAGGTTACCATAATTTGCTGTATCTCCACACTGGTCAATTACTTGTACCCTATAGTAGTAAGAGAAATCATCTACCGCTACATTTTCATCGTCCAGGCTTGTCGTACCAATGTTAAAGGTATTCAGAATGCTGTAAGAGTTTCCGTCAAGCGATTTTTCCAATACATATTCCTGAGGCAGGTATCCGGTATAGTCAAGCCAACTTAGCCTGACAAAGGAGTCTTCTACCACGGTGGCAGTGATCACATCTGAAACCTCTGTCGGAGGCAAGTGTATAGGCGCTTCGCCATCCAAATCACTGAAAGATCTTTGATTGATGTTGCCAACTCCAACTGCCCTAACACGATAGCTGATAGAATCATAACAGAAGGTTTCAAGATCTGTATATGTCAATGTGTTGCCATCAACCTGCCCAATCTGCTGAAGGCTGCCGGGTAGGTAGTCATTCGCTCTGTAAATCTCATAAGTGGCAACTGGGAAGCCAACGTAGTCAGTCCAGTCCAAGACCAATCCATCGATGATTGGGGTTACTTCCAGATCAATGGTACAATGCTCAAGGGTCAGGTTGACATCTGATTCTTGAAGGCAGCTATTAATCACCGTAACCTTATAACAAATAGAACCTGATTCGGGATCTAGTCCTGGAGTCATATCCACAAATCTTGTATTGATCTGGTCTGTAGTCCTGCCTACTTCTACTGGCACACTGTCATCAATCCTGTAGACTACATACTCCACAAAGTCAGAACCTGGATAAGAGTCCCAATTGACCTCCACAGTGCTGGCAGACTCTACCGTAACATTTTGAAGCACGATAGGATCTGGCACAATGCGTTGCTGGATGCTCACAGGAAGTGGCGCTGATGTTGCAGGACAGGACAATGAGTCGGTTACAGACAAAATCATCACATACTCTCCTGGATCATCAAATTGAAGTACCAATGAATCTTCAGGTGCATTTGTTACAATACAAGTTGTATCATTGGTATTTATGTCTACCAGACACCATTCGTAGGTCTCCAGAGGCCTTCTTGAAACGGTAGAGTCTGAGAAGAAAGTAATGCTTATTGGGTTACATCCTTCTGTTTGGCTGGCTGTAACTACCGGCTGTGGCCTGAACAAGTCTATATAGTCCACCTTGGTCAATGTATCTGAACAACCCAGGTTGTCAGAGATGATTAAGGTTACAGAAAACAGCCCATCGTCCACATAAGTGTGGCTCACAGGAGGTGAAACCCCTCTCAAAGTGTCAGAACCATCACCGAATATCCAGATCCATGCCGAAGGAGGCACAGCTCCAAAACTTGAATCCGTAAAGGAAATATTGATTGGCGCACAACCAGTTGTATCAGAGGCAAAAAACTCAGGAACAGCCCCTTCGAATACATTAACGGTAGTCGTGGCCGTATCCGAACAACCAAATTGGTCTTCAATGACAAGGGTTACATCATAAATTGTGTCCCCAACATAGGTATAGACAGGATTCTGCAGAAGGGAAGAATCACCATTCCCAAAATCCCAATTCCAATTTACCAAGTTCCCATTACCAGGAATTGAAGCATCCATGAATGGCACTGCCAATGGTGAGCATCCCGTCGTATCCTGAGGGAATATAGCTGCTTGTGGTCTTCTGTAAACCAATGCACTGTCCTGGATATTTGGGGTAAATGTACAGCCCTGGTCATCTGTCAATACAATTTGAGGGAAGTATTGCCCAGAATCTGTATAGACATGACAAACCACAATGGTATCAATAAATCCAGTCAGGGTAGAGGTATCAAAGACCTGAGTTCCTCCATCGCCAAACAAGATTACTGCTTGTGCAGCTCCAAAAACCTCAGCAGTAATACAGACCGTATCCCCTTCACATACAGCATCAGGAAATACTTCATAGGTACCGGAAGGCCCGGCTACTAGAATATAATCTTCTTTCAAAAGTGTATCCCTACAACCATCTTCATGCGTTCCAATAGCCAGGACGTCGTAAAGTCCAGGAACCTGGAAGAAGGCACCCACCTGAGGACTATCTACTCCCAGGGCGAAGCCCGCTCCGTCAAAAAACCAGTCCCACAATACAGGAGTACCGATGGAAGTGTCAAACAACTGTACAGAAAGTGGTGGACATAAGGCCAATGTATCTGACGCAAAAAACCTGATGTCAAAGGGTTCTATGAAAATATAGTTGGGTCTGACAATTGTATCCGAACATCCATTGATATCGGTCGCAATCAATGAAACATCAAAAAAGTTACCGTTGATAGAATCTGGTCCAAAATAAGTATTGGTAGGAGTGATAAGGTTAGAAGTATCCCCATCACCGAAATCCCATAGGTAACTATTTCCTATTCCTTGAGATTGGTTGACAAATGGAACATCAGCCCCCGAACAAGTTGAAGTATCAACCACCATAAAGTTGGCAATAGGCTGCGTAATCTGAACCTGAAGTGCCAGAGAATCGGTACAGCCTCTCGAATCCTGCACTGCCAAACTTCCATTGTAGAATCCAGCAGCAGAAAATGAGGTACTATAAGTATTGTTTACACCTACTGGATTGGAAGAAGTTGGGAAGCTCCATGATTGGCTGCTTATAGTAGCTCTGTATGCAGATGAAGTATCAGTAAATTGAATGCTTTCATTTGGACATGCAGGTGTTCTGTCAATAATTGCACCCGCATAAGAACCAAATACCTCTATGTGCTGAGGTTCAAAAGCGGTATCTCGACAGCCAAACTGGTCAAGGACAATAAGTCTGACATCTATAAGTCCGGTATCCTGAAAAGTAATAGAAACCCCATTGCTGTTTGTACTTCTGAATGGCACACCATTTCTCAAAAAGGAGTATCCACCTTGAGGAGCAGTTAAATCCACATTCTGAGAAGTATTGTTTAAGCCTACCTGATAAGGCCTACAACCAGCCGTATCAGTAATATTGAAACTGGCTATGGGGTTACCTGCATTCACAATAACCGTTGCGGTATCGGTACAGCCGGTCGCTGAATTCAGGATTGCCTGTTGAAAGATATATGTTCCTGGGGTGGTAATGGTATATGGATTGGGAACCTGAGGTCCTCCAAAAGAAGCCAAAAGCTGTCCATTCACAAACCACGTATAAATATCTGCAGGGCCAATCGAACTATCACTAAAAGTTATTGTCGCAGGCAAAGAACAAATAAGGTTCTCACTTGTGGTAAACTCAGCACGAGGGGGAGATACAAATACCATGTCATCAACAATGGTGGTATCCCTACACCCATTGTCCTCTACAACCAGTGCCACAGAGAACAAGCCTGTGTCTGGATAAACAGTAGCAGGGGCTGAAGTCAATTGCTGGAAATTACCCGGAGAGACATATTGAAAATCCCAGAAGTAATTCCAGGTACTATCAGAAGAATCCGCAGTAAAGGTGAGATCTTCAAAAATACATACGGTATCCTTATCCACCGTGAAGGTACTCACTGGTGGAGTTCCAACTCGGATCAACCTGGATCGAGTCAATGTATCCGAACAACCATTTCCGGTAGAAATGATCAGACTTACAGAGAAAGTTCCAGGATTGTTATACGTTACGCTTGGATTTTGAGCATTTGAAGTTCCTGGAGTACCACCTGGAAATGTCCATTGCCATGAAGTAATGGGATCTACAGGAGAGTTGGAAGCATCCGTAAACATAGTCATGAGCGGAGCACAACCTTCACGATCAGACACACTGAAACCAGGTGTAGGAGGTGCAATGGTAACGGTGTCAGTAAATGACTTGGAGCAACCCACAGCATTCTCTACCGTCAGCGTAACCGGGAAAGTCCCAAAGCTTGTATAGGTATGCGTAGGGTTTTGGGCTGTGGAAGTATTTCCATCACCAAAGTCCCAGCTCCATGAATTGTTGCCAGATGAAGAATCCGTGAATACGAAGGGATTCCCTGGCTGGCAATCCAAATCACGATCAATGCCAAAGTTTGCGGTAGGGGTATCAAGTACAGTAATGAAAGAATTCCTGACTAGGGTATCCCCACAACTCACATTATTGGCGAAGAGGGTAACTGAATATACCCCTGGGTTTCCATAAGTATAAGAAGCAAGCGGACTGGTCGCGTCTATACCAGGAAGCTCACCAAAATCCCAACCAATGGTAGAAACACCACCTGAGGAGGTGCTCTCAAATGTAATGGGGTCCCCTAAACAGACAACCGTGTCTGTCGCATTAAACTCTGCTGTTACACCCCCAATTCCAATCAGGTTATTATAGGTAATGGTATCATCGCAAGTTCCGATACCGCTTATTATTAAGGTAACGTCAAATTGCCCACTGGTGGAGTACGTAACCGGAGGGGGTGTCTGCCCTACAAAACTGGACTGGCCACTGGTCGTTACCCCATTAGGAAATTGCCAGGTGTAGGTAAGGTTCGTAGTACCTCTCTCATCAGATGTATTGGTAAAGTTTACAGTTAATGGAGGATTACAAGCCGAATTCACATCTACGGTGAAGTCTGCAACAGGTCGCTCCCTTGTAACAACCACATTATCGAACACAACTGTATTTTCACAACCGTTGGAGTTGCGAACCCGGAGGATGACATCTATAGAATCATTGGGGTCTGTGACCGTAAAATTTGGGTTCTGAAGTGTACTGGTAAGGTTATTAACCGATAAAATCCACAGCCAATCTACATTACCTCCGGGAGCATTGGCTAGGGAGGTATCCGTAAATTGGATAGGTGTAGGTACACAGGCTTCGATGGGATCAACGACAAATCCAGGCTCAGGCTGGGCATATATCTCAACAAAACAAGCTTTTGTGATGGTGTCTGTTCCGAGCCCGTTGGTGCTAATCAAAGTTACCTCATAGCAGCCCGGCTGGGTATAAACGAATGAAGGATTTTCGAGGGTACTTGTCTGGACAGGAACCGTATTCGTCCTCCATTGATAGGTTGGGTTTGCACCTGTATTTGTGGTTTGGTTGTCAAATGACACTACCAATACCTGAGGTGCACATTGTGTAGTTGGAGTGAAGGCCCCAAACTCAGCAACAGGCTGTGCCCAACCGATTGCCATTTGAAATAAAAAAACAAATCCTAGAGAAATTTGCCCAAACAGTCTTATTTGCATAGTTCCAGATCTGGTGCGTTGATACGAATAGAAAGCACGTATGAAAAAAGTTTTCTCGGCTGTAAAAAAAATCAACAAATGTAAAGTCTCCTAACTCAACTTATTTTTTTTACAACATTCCAAAAAACACCTTTTCTCCCGGTTTACCCCAATTAAAAAATGTAGTGACTAGCCGCTTTCCCCACTGGTTTTTATATTTTTTCTTAAAAAACCATTCAAATTGTCGCCCCCCATATAATCTGACCCTCAAGTCAGGGCCAAAATCGCCTAAATATACAACCTTAAAAGTAAGAGCTAAACTATTATTGGAATGGACTTTTTGTTATGAAAGAAAACATCCGACCACACTCATTACCAATTGTTGAAGCATTAAGAAAATGGTAAAGACGAGTTTTCAATTCTCATGTTCCTTAGTATAACCAGCAGAAAGGTATAAATGATTATCGGTGAAAGATCAATCAGTGATTTATGCCATTTCCATCGCTGCCCCCAGTGGACAATCACATGAAAAAAGGTGGTAAAAATAAGGAGATTCCCACTTAATTTAAGGATTGGGTGGAAGGTCATATGTTGTACGGGGACATTCTGCCCCAAAGATGTAGCCGGAAAAACGTAATAAAAGGGGGACTTGATAGCTATAAATAAAAATAGAACCAGAAGGATAGCCCATTGACTAACAGAAAAAAACAGCCTGATGGAAAATAGGTCCTGACCATAGTTCAGGCTCCGTGCCCATATAAGTAAGATGGAACTTATCCAAATAAATACCATCAGAATGGAGGCCAGGCTCCCGCTGAGGTGAAAATACCACAAAACCATGCTCAATCCATACTGAAGCAAGGCATGGCTGACCAGAAGCAAAGGCAGTTCTTTCCTACCTGCAAACAGAAAGTACATCAAGAGTGCTACGGAGAGTATCAGGAATCCAATCTCAGCTGCCATGTACGCAAGTTAATCCCCATGAGACTGGAAGACAAGTAATTTCAAAGGGGGTAAAAGAGGAAAACAAAAACTTATAGCTTTAGTGATTATTTTCTCTTGATCCTGTATCGAAGGCTAAATTGATGGGCATTGAAGAGACCTGAAGAGCCCAGGCTACTATATCCATAATCGAACGCAAAGCCTCGTTTGTTTGCCCTGATACCAACTCCAAGGTTAAATCCAGACATTCCACCACGGTTTTCCGAACGTAGTTCTTGTCTTCTCAAGTGGTTGTACCCCACCCTCAAGCGAAGGCTCTTGCCTAATAGAAACTCACCACCAAAAACAAGGTGCCTGGCAATCCTATCTGCCACTCCTGGAGAATTGTCAATCGGGTTGCCATTGAGGTCAAGCTCTACTTCAGCATTGGGATCATCAAAAACCAGATTGGGATGTTCAAGTTGAATGAAGGTAACCGAAAAGCGAAGTGGCATGTACTTTAGCTTGTTTGATACACCTGCTACAATTTGAAATGGCAATGGTTCCCTCACTCCATTGGGGGAATAGGTAGAAAGCTGTACACCCATATTCCTTAAAACAAGTCCAGCAGAGAACAAGCCACTATCGCTCACATATGCTCCTCCCAAGTCAAAGGCCAAGCCAGTAGAGGAGAATCCCGGAGCGAGATTAGATGCAATGAATTTCACATTGGCACCATAGGAGAAATTCTTCCATGGACGGGCATACCCAACTACAAGAACTGCTTCATTGCTGGAAAATGTATTGGTAAGGTTGCCAAAAGCATCTGCCCCTTGCTGGGTTCCGGAATTGAAATACTTTACACCTGCATGAAACATCCCTACATTCTCGATTTTCGTGGCATAGGAAGTATAGCCATACTTTATACCTGCGAGATAGGGAGAATAGGATAAGGATGCCCAATTATTCATGGAGTCATTCAACAAGGCAGGATTTTCATGTGCCATCACCGGATCATCATCAGAAAGAGATACATTGGTTCCTCCAAGCGCATTTAGCCTGGCTGATGGAGATAAGTTTAGAAAGTCAAAGGTATGCTGTCCTCCTATTTGGGCATATGCAATTCCAAACAGAAAAGAAATGATCAGGCAGATGTATTTCATATTTTTCACAATTCAAATCTAAGCCTTAAATACCGAGTTCCGAAGGTAAAAATCATTCTCTATCCAACAAAAGAAAGTCCATGTAGAAATTTGAACCACTCAAAGTTCCTGGTATACAGCTCAATCAATTATCCGCAGCTGTGGAAATGGGAAACGTAACCTTTTTTTCATAATCCGTAAACTCTTGAGTGTCATGATAAGAAATCGGGTACTTTTTCACTTTTATGTGATAGACTTTTTTTTAGCTTTGCCTCGATTTAGACAAAAATGAATATGGATTCAAACATAAGTTCCTATTTCTCAGAGCGAAAAAGTGAGTGGAAAAAGCACTCAGGCCAGGAGTCTTGGACAGTGTTCAAGATCATGGCTGAATTCGTTGAGGGCTTTGAAAAAATGTCCGAGATAGGTCCTTGTGTGTCGATTTTCGGTTCTGCAAGAACCAAACCTGGCACCAAGTATTATGAGTTGGCGACTGAGGTTGCTTCCAAATTGACGCAGGCTGGCTTCGGAGTTATTACCGGAGGAGGACCTGGGATCATGGAAGCTGGCAACAAAGGAGCCAATGAGGCAGGTGGTGCCTCAGTAGGACTGAACATCATGTTGCCCTTTGAGCAACATTCTAATCCATACATTGATCAGGACAAGGACATCAACTTTGATTATTTCTTTGTTAGAAAGGTGATGTTCGTCAAATATTCACAAGGTTTTGTGGTCATCCCAGGGGGATTTGGCACCCTCGATGAACTCTTCGAAGCCTTGACGTTGATTCAGACTGAAAAGATCGATCAATTTCCGGTAGTACTCATGGGGAAAGAATTCTGGTCAGGTTTAACCGATTGGATCAAAAATACCCTTCTAGAGGCTCATGGAAACATCTCTCCACAAGACATGGATCTTTTCACAGTGGTGGATACCGCAGATGAGGCGGTAGCATATATCACTAATTTCTACCAAAAACATCTACTCAAGCCAAATTTCTAATTTTACCCTAATCATTTTATTCTCAGCAACTTGCCTTTAATTCCTGCGGATGCAAGAATTGATAACAGGATGATAGGTCTTTCCTGCGAGAAAAACGAAAATCCGAAGGCATGAAAGAAAAAGGATCGTTTTGTTCGAAAAGTTCAGAATCCTGGAATAAAATTTGACCATAAAAACAAACAAACCCAGACATGAAAAATCTTGCCCATATAGCAATTCCACTTGGACTCCTTTGCGGAGGTGTTCAACTGGTGCCTGAACCGGAAGAGCCCCCGGCTACTACTCCGGTGGACCAAGCTTGTCAGGATTATAGATTTGTATCCAATCACCTTCAATCCATAGATGATATCCCACGTAACTTCCAATTCGGAGACCAATTGGTCCCTGTAAACGATGAGCGTGTGAGGCTAAAATTGAAGAAGCAGATCAATAAGTTCTCAAAATATTCCTATGGCAATAGAATCATCAAACAACGCATGGGAAGGTATGAGAACACATTCCGCAGAATTTTGAGGGAACACGGGATACCTGAAGATTTCGTTTACCTCGCAATTACTGAGAGTAACCTGCGAAATGCCATATCACCTGTAGGAGCCAAAGGTTTTTGGCAGTTCATGCCTGCAACTGCAAGGCAATATGGACTGGAAGTTTCCGCTACAGTAGATGAGAGATACGATCCCGAAAAAGCAACGCATGCCGCTGCCAAATACTTGACCGACAGTTATGAAGAATTTGAAGATTGGTTCCTGGTAGCAGCAGCCTACAACATGGGGCCTTATGGTGTCATGAAGCAAATGCGCAAACAAGATGCCTGTAGCTACTTTGACCTGAAACTCAACAGAGAAACAGGCCAATATGTCTACAAAATTCTTGCTTACAAGGCGATCTTCAATCAACCATTCAAATATGGTACTGAAGTATCCGAAACCAAGCTACTTTCTCCACTGAAAACAGAAGTGGTTTATGTGGATAAAAATATTGGGAATCTTAGTAAATTTGCAGCCCAGCACGGTACTGACCTGGAAAATCTGAGAGCATATAACCCCTGGTTGATTGCAAACAGCCTAAGGGTAAAAGAAGGAAAAACATATCGCCTCAGGATTCCGTTAGATGAAAACCTGCGCGTTGATGAGTTGATGGTAGATATCCCCAAGGTCAAGAAAGAAACTGAAGAAAAATCAGCTGCTGCTGATTCTACCCTGAAAGCTGAATCATTGGTGCAGGAAAAAGGCAAGGCCGTTGCCGAAACTGCGCAGGATTCAAGCAAGCAGGTATGAGCAAAAATAAATTTATTGAAATCTTAGGTGCTAGAGAGCACAATCTTAAAAATATAGATCTAAATATTCCCAGAAACCAACTGGTAGTTATTACCGGTGTAAGTGGCTCCGGGAAAAGTTCGCTGGCCTTCGACACGCTTTATGCCGAAGGCCAGCGTCGTTATTTAGAGAGTTTTTCTGCCTACGCCAGACAGTTTCTTGGAGACCTAAAAAGCCCTGATGTAGACCGGGTGGATGGCCTAAGCCCGGTTATTGCCATTGAACAAAAAACTACCTCCCGTAACCCAAGATCAACCGTTGGGACTGTAACTGAAATATATGACCTGTTCCGCTTACTTTTTGCCAGAGCAGGAGATGCCATTTCTTACAAAACAGGTAAGAAAATGGTCAAAATGACGGACGAACAGGTAGTCGATGCCATAGAAGGGCAGTTTGTAGGGAAAAAATTCACCATTCTTTCACCCCTGGTCAGGTCAAGAAAAGGGCATTACAGAGAGTTGTTTGAGAACCTGGCCAAACAGGGTTATACCAAAGTAAGGGTAGATGGAGAGGTCCAGGACATTGAAAAGGGGATGAAACTGGACAGGTATAAAGTCCACGACATCGAACTGGTGATTGATCGGGTCAAGATTGGAGGAGACTCCAAGCGCTTGATGGGCAGCATACAAAGAGCGATGAAAACCGGTGATGGTACAGTACTGCTGATAGAACATGAAACTGGAGAGTTTCATTGGTACTCAAGAAACCTCATGGATCCGGAATCGGGAATTTCCTATGATGTTCCATCTCCAAATACCTTCTCATTTAACTCTCCCTACGGCGCCTGTCCAACCTGTAATGGCCTTGGAAAGGTATTCGAAGTAGACATGGAGCAGTTGGTTCCCGATCCTAAGTTATCCATCAACAAAGGCGCATTGGCTCCCTTGGGTGAATACCGAGACATTTGGTCATTCCGCCAATTAAGAAAAATAGCAGACCATTTTGATTTCTCCATGGCCACCCCCTGGAAGGATATCCCCGAGGATGCAAAGACATTTATCTTAAAAGGTGAAAGGACAGCTATGGCCAAAGGATTGAGGACAAGGTTCTCTGGAGTGAAGGCCTTTGTATCAGAACAATACCACAATTCTTCCTCTGAAAAAATAAAAAGCTGGGCAGAGCAGTTCATGAAAATCTCTACCTGCCCCACTTGTGAAGGAACGCGATTGAAGAAAGAAAGCCTGTTTTTCCGCATTGACGGCAAGCACATCGCTGAGCTGGCTCAAATGGATATCGGCAAATTGGCTGATTGGATCAAAGACCTGGAAGAAAGGTTGAGTGAAAGACAGAGAAAGATTGGTGAAGAAGTCATCAAGGAATTAAAGAAAAGAATTGGCTTCCTCACAGAGGTTGGTCTGACCTACCTCGCCCTGGACAGGCCTGCACGTACCCTTTCGGGCGGAGAAGCACAGCGCATAAGACTTGCCACTCAAATAGGCTCTCAGTTGGTAAATGTCCTTTATATCCTGGATGAGCCATCCATCGGCCTCCACCAAAGGGATAATGAGAAACTCATCCAGTCTTTGATCAAACTCAGAGACCTGGGAAACAGCGTTCTGGTGGTAGAGCATGACAAAGATACCATGATGGCTTCGGACTTCATCATTGATTTCGGCCCCGGAGCTGGACTTTATGGGGGAGAGATTGTGGGAAAGGGAACGCCGGATGAATTCCTGACCTTTAATTCTCAAACCTCTGATTACTTGAGTGGGCGGAAACTTATTGAGCTTCCTGAGGAAAGAAGAACTCCACAACCAAACTGGCTTCACTTAAAAGGGGCTAATGGCAACAACCTGCAAGAAGTGGACCTGAAATTACCTTTGGGGGTTTTTGTATGTGTTACTGGTGTATCGGGATCAGGAAAATCAACCTTGATCAATGAAACTCTTCACCCGATCATTTCTCAATTCCTGTATAGATCCAAGAAAAAGCCTATGGCTTTTGACAGCTTCGAAGGACTTGACCATGTCAATAAAGTCGTTAGGATAGATCAGTCCCCAATTGGTCGAACTCCCAGGTCCAACCCTGCAACTTATACTGGGGTATTCACCTACATCCGCGAACTCTTCGCCCAACTGCCGGAGTCTAAGGCTAGGGGCTATAAAATCGGACGTTTCTCATTTAATGTAAAGGGAGGAAGATGTGATGAGTGTGAAGGAGCAGGTGTAAAAACCATTGAGATGAATTTCCTTCCTGATGTCTACATTACTTGTCCAAAATGTCAGGGAAGAAGATATAACCGAGAAACCCTGGAAGTAAGGTATAAAGGAAAATCTATTTCTGATGTACTGGATATGGACATTGAGGAAGCCTTACAGTTTTTTGATGCCTTACCTCGAATCAAAAGGAAGTTAAAAACCCTCTACGATGTAGGTCTGGGTTATATTACCCTCGGACAACCTGCAACGACCCTATCCGGGGGTGAAGCTCAAAGAATTAAGGTAGCCGCAGAACTTTCAAAAAAAGACACAGGGAATACCCTATATATCCTGGACGAACCTACTACAGGACTCCATTTCAAAGATATTAAAATGTTGCTTCAGGTACTCAATCAACTGGTGGACAGGGGCAATACTGTCCTGGTGATTGAGCACAACATGGATGTGATCAAGGTTGCAGACTGGGTCATAGACCTTGGGCCTGAAGGAGGCAAGGGAGGAGGTCAAATCATCGCTCAAGGTATTCCCGAGGAGATTGCAAAGGTTAAAAAGTCTCATACAGGAAGGTTTTTGAAGAAAGAATTGGAAGAGGCCAGAAAACATGGACTCACCAAAGCCTAATCCAACTTAAGGAGTATTTTCTGAATCATCCCGCTTGACCCTTTAGGACAAAATTCAGAAATTACTCCTAATGTCATCCAGATTAAGAAACATCCTTGGCCTCATTGTTGGGCTGATCATTGCCTTCGGGACAATTATGCTAATTGAGGGCCTTGGTCATCAGATTTTCCCGCCATCAGAAGAAATTCTTGCTGCACAAGGTAAACTATCCAAACTAGATCCTCAGGATCGTGAGGGCAGGAAAGAGGCAATGGATGCCATGCAACAAGCCATGGCTGACTATTTGGAATCTGCTCCTTTTGGCGCTGTAGAAATCATTCTGCTTGCATGGTTACTAGCGGCTCTCTTTGGCAGCTTTGTAGCCACTACCTTGACAGCGAGTCATAAGCTACGTTATGGCCTTTCTATTGGAGGGGCTGTACTCCTGATGACCATCCTCAACTTTGTCATGATTCCTTATCATCCCATATGGGTTATTCTCCTGGTAGTTTTACTGATACCATTGTTTGCATGGCTAGGAGCAAAAGCCTCATTATTTTTCTTCCCATCAACTAAATCAGCATCATGAAAAAAAGAGTTACAGGTATCGGTGGAATTTTCTTCAAAGCCAAAGATGAAGCCGGAATGAAAGACTGGTATGGAAAGCATCTTGGAATTGATTCTGACAAATATGGCCACATTTTTTGGTGGAGAGATGCAGAAGACAAGGAAAAAAAAGGCACGACAAACTGGAGCATCATGAAAGAAAGCACTGGATATTTTAATCCGAGTAAGCAAAGTTTTATGATCAACTACAGGGTAGAAAACCTTGATGAATTACTGGATTCCTTAAAAAATGAAGGGGTAGAAGTCGTAGGAGAGCCAGAATCCCACATCTATGGCAAGTTTGCATGGATACTAGATCCCGAGGGCAATAAAATTGAGTTATGGGAGCCAATAGACGAGGCATTTGAAGAAGAAGAAAAGGCATAAGCTAATTTTACAGGGTTAAAGCTGCACCTTTTCCGCTTACTCCTGCATATTATCAGATTTTGTCTTCAAGTTGACTCAACATTTCCTATTTTTCGCTGTTATAACAGCAAAATCTAGGGACTTGAAACGAATTATAATAATAATTTTGGTACTAGCTGGTTCATCCAGCCTGTTTAGTCAAAATATTCAATCTGCTACCACTCAACCAAGGGTGATTCGCAACGATGAAAAAATCGTTTTAGACGGTAAACTAGAAGAATCCTTGTGGAGTCGAACAGTCCCAGCAGAAAATTTCCAACAATTCTTTCCATCCGATGGGGTATCTGCTTCAGCCCAGACAGAACTCCATTTCGCATTTGACGACAAGAACTTTTATGTAGGAATTCGTTGTTATGCGGTAGGAGATAAATACATTGTTCCAAACCTGAGACGAGATTACCAAGCAGGTGGAAGCGACAACATTACCATTCTATTTGATACTTTTAATGATAAAACAAATGCCTTTTTCTTCGGCATCAACCCTATGGGTGTAAGGCGCGAAGGCTTGATTTCTAATGGTGGACAAGGCAGAGATGGCTTTTCTACCTCCTGGGATAATTCGTGGAAGGGAGAAGCTCACATTTACAAAGATCGATGGGAAGCTGAAATGGTCATTCCGTTCAAATCTATCCGCTTCAAAGAAGGCCTCGATACATGGGGCCTATTGTCCTACCGTTTTGACCAACAAAGCAATGAAAGATCTATTTGGCCTACCCTACCCAGGGAACAATTTATCACCAACCTGGCTTTCTGTGGAGACTTAAAATGGAATGAGCCCCTTGGTAAACCAGGAAAAAATGTGGTATTAATTCCCTACGTATCAGGTGCTATGAGCCAGAATATTGAAGAGGGAGATGGCACACCAGGACTTGCCGGGGGCATAGGCGGCGACGCTAAAATCGGATTGGGCCCCTCGCTCAACCTTGACCTTACGTTCAACCCTGATTTTTCACAGGTAGAGGTTGACAGACAGGTTACTAACCTTGACAGATTTGAAATTTTCTTTCCGGAAAGAAGACAGTTCTTCCTTGAGAATGCTGACCTATTCGCCAGTTTTGGAACCTCCCGTACACGCCCCTTTTTCTCCAGAAGAATTGGGGTTTCAAGAGATAGCTCCACAGGGCAAAACATCCAGAATACCATCCTGTATGGAGCAAGATTGAGTGGAAAACTCAATCCAAATGCCAGATTGGGTGTCTTAAATATGGCGACAGCCTATGATGGAGACAATGGCACCCCTTCCTTTAATTTTACGGTAGCCACCTTCCAACAAAAGATCTTCAAACGCTCTAACCTTTCCTTCATTCTTGTAAATAAGGATGCTTTGACAGATTCACTTGGACAATTTTCTCCTGGAAATATCAGGGCCAATAGAACGGCAGGGATTGATTATAACCTGGCTTCTGCCAATGGCAAGTGGCAAGGTAAAGCCTTTTATCATCATAGCTTTGCAGACACTTTCTCTTCATTGAGTTTTGCTCATGGTGCTTCGCTGAACTACAACGTAAGGCGTTTTAGGCTAACCTGGGATCACGAATGGATCGGCCAGGATTATGACGCCCAGGTAGGCTTCGTGCGCAGAAGGGGGATTTTCAGGACGAACCCACGTGCCGAATTATCATTCTATCCAGAAGGAAAAATCCTTAATCGACATAATATCTCCTTAAGACAACTTTCAATCTGGAACGATTCCAGCCGGCTCACAGACTCCAGGTACTCCCTCAATTATAACATGAGCTTCACCAACACGGCTCAACTTTCTTTTGAATTTACAAGAAGCTTTATCTACCTCTTCAATGAATTTGATCCGAGTGGAACCGGGGGAGAACCCCTTCCCGAAGGCAGTTCTTACAGATTCAACTCACTAAGGCTAAGTTATAGGACCGATAGAAGGAAAGTTTTAAACGCCAACCTGAATCTCTTTACAGGGGCATACTTTAATGGAACCAGGTCTGGTGCTGCCTTGAACCTGAACCTGAGGCTTCAGCCCTATGCAAATGTTGCCCTTCAAGCCAATTTCAACCGCATTGACTTGCCCAATCCACACTCAAGTGCAGATCTTTGGTTGATTGGTCCGAGGATCGATATCACCTTTTCTAAAGAGCTGTTCTTCACAACCTTTATCCAATACAACAACCAAATTGATAACCTCAATATCAATAGTAGATTCCAGTGGAGATTTGCACCTGTTTCTGACCTCTTTGTTGTTTATACAGAAAATTACCTCCCTTCAGAATTTAGCATCAAAAGCCGCTCACTGATTCTGAAATTATCTTATTGGCTCAATGTCTAGAAATGTAACATGGAGACGAACAACTTAATTCAATGTTAGGATTATTCCAATATTTATAAATTACAACCATCTCCAAGGCTTATCAATTGGCTTTTTGCGCATTTTTTTGCGCAAGTGGCAATCTTTTATGTATGAACTGCCCTAGTAAGAAAGTCAGATTATCCATGAATATAAAATTATAAAAATAAAAATAATCCACTTCTTTGTATCATAAACTTAACTGATAGGAGGAAGCGGATTTATGGCAGTTCAACAAGAAATAAGGGTCAAAAATACAAGCAAATTAAAGCAAATGATTTCTGCTTTAGGTATTTCTATGGCTTTTATGGCTTTTCTTGGAATGTGGCAAATGGAATCTAAACCATCATTCATCCAACAAAATACCTTTAAACGGATAAAGGCTGGAGAAAGTCTCGTTCTGGAATCTGACTTTGCCAACACTTACTCAGGAAACCTTCAAAATGAAGGAATCATCCAGTTCAAAGGAAATGTTACAAACTACGGCAAACTGGGCTGTGGGAATTGTAAATCAGGAACATTTCGATTTGACTTGAAGGAAGGCAAGGATTTTTACATTAATGGCTCAGCCCCCCTAGTCATGCATAAGGCTATATTCGAAGGGGAAGGTAAGGTCCTCCTTAAAAATAAGTTAGAAATCCTTGACCAGTTGGTACTAGATACCGTGATCCTAAGATCTGACAAAGAGGTTGAATCGTACTCGATACATTTTAAGGAGGCTGCGAGTTATGAGTTTATTTCCCAAAATGCTTACCTGGATACCTGGATAGTGTATACGGGTCAGGGACAGTTTGGCTTCCCGCTTGGAGGTCCTGAAGGTAGCAGAAAGGTCTATACGCAAGGGAAATTCAGCAAAAGCCAGTATTCCGCTTCATATATTTCTGTCAAAGATTCGGCCTTTTTAAGTTGGGAAAGAAATATCCTGTCTGCCGGCCATCATTTGGTAGCCGAATGCGGGATCTGGATGGTAAAAGGAAAGGAGGAAACTAACCTGGTTTTTGATTATCCCGATGGCTTTGTACATGGCTATAAGGAAGGTAAATGGTACTCGATGGGCGCTATCAAATCCACCCACGGGCTATCAACAGAAAAAGCCATCATACCCGACGAGTATGAGGCTTTTTGTTTACTTAAGTCAAAATAAATTTATTTCAACTTCTTGATAGCATCTTCCAGTTGCTTCTTCATCTCATTTGAAAGGTCGATAGAGTCTACCAACATTCTTTCTTTAAGGATGGGCAATTCGCTTTCAATTTCTTTGATATGCTTCTCAAATTCCATTTGGAGCATGGTTTTTTCGATCTCCGCCACGTTCTCAAGAGGAGAGTCTTGCTGAAGAAAACTGATGATCTCCATATTACCCAGGGTAGCCTCAAGGTTTTTCTTTTCTTTGAGGAATAGGTTTTGTGCCTCAGTGAAGAATTGAATCAGCAATTTATAATTGTCTAAAGTATTCAGAAGGCTTTCTTTCAATTTCTCAGTTACCTGCCTATTCTCTTCACTCAAATGTTCATAAGAAAGGCGCTCCTCGACATCCCTTAAGTAATTGTTTCTCTTGGTTCTGGCGCGATACAAACCATCCAATTGAACCTGATAAACCTCAATCTTAAGGTCAATCTCAGTTAATTTTTTCTGAATTCTATATTTGTGAGAATGAGTTGAGTTATCACTTTCATCCTCCAATTGAACCTGCCCCCCTATGGCCTGTCTACTGCTGCTGTAAACTTTTTCCTCTCCACCCGCAATTTCTGGAGTTATCCCAAGAGCTATGAGAAAAACCACAAGACTTCCCAACAAAAATACCACAACCGAATAGGGAGACATGGCCAA
Source organism: Bacteroidia bacterium (assembly GCA_022760475.1). Classification (GTDB taxonomy): domain Bacteria; phylum Bacteroidota; class Bacteroidia; order J057; family J057; genus JALEFZ01. The sequence continues at coordinate 42,047 of JALEFZ010000056.1, forward strand.
GCTGATGGTAAGAAATATGCCAAGACTTGCTATATATAAGTTTAAATGAAAACTGGAATTTTCAGAAAAAATGAAGGAATACAGGAATGGTGTAAAAACAGGAAAAGCCATTATGACGAGAAAACCAAAGTTAAAATCCTCCTCGGAAGGCGCAGTTGCAGGAATTATTAAATAGGACAATACATATAGTATAAGTATCCCTATCCTAAAGTTGGTATATAGTTTTATCCTTCTTTCTTCAGACATGGCAGTGCAGTTAGGCTAATAAGTTCTTTTGATATTTATACATAAGAAAGATAACAAATCTGGCTGAGGGTTTAAAGAAAGAAAAAATCATTTCCAAGAATAATTAGTTCATACATCATATTTATTCATGAGTTATATACTACGAATAAATGTATTTTATTAAAAATAAAGTATTTGCTTATTGCCGATAAAGTTGATTATCGCAGCAAATAGCAGATATGATGAAAGAGAATTTTTGGACAAAATCTTTAAGAAATTTTACCCTGGGGACTTTTTTATCCCTTATTCTGTTTTTCGCGGGCACTGGCACAAGCCATGCCCAGACTTATAAAATGCTTTACAGAAATTTGTGGGAGCACAGCCCACAATTTTTTACTGTAAAAGACCTCGCTTACAACCGGATTAAAAACACAATTATCATAGGTGGGGACTACAGGAAGGATTCAATCTCAACCGAATCGTATGGATACCTGCTAGAGGTTGGAATGGACGGCTTGGAAGAGAGCAACAACGCCATTATTGCTCCTACCTCCAGCACACAGGATGGTTTCAACATGGGAGGAATAGCCATTGACCCTTTAGGAAGGCCTTACATTGCGGGTTCTTATGCCACTGACATGAACAATCCCAGTTCATACACAGAAAAAACCATCTCGGGACTAGAAAGCGATGGCAAGCTCCGTTGGAGTCAGATGGAGGGAAGCAGGCACTTTGCTGATGTGGTATTCGATGAGGATGACAATTCACTGATTGCTGTGGGATCACCTGATGGTCCATGGACACGTAGCCAACCCATCTCTATCCTTAAAATGGATGCAGATGGTGTCATAAAGCGATATGAGACCGTGTATGACCCTGCTTTTAATAAGGTTGTGAAGGTCATAGACCTACCGAATAGCAAGGGTTACATCATTACAGCCATCTATGATACAATAGGCCTGAAAGCACCATATGTGCTGTACTTCGACCAAGATCTCAAGAGACAATGGTCATTCATTTACACCAATTTCCTGACTGAATATGAAGTATCTGACGCGACCTACCATCCAGATGGGGAAATAGCCATTGCTGGAACCAGCTACGATCCCATTTCCGAAGAAAGAAGGGCATTTATTTTAAACCTGACAGAAGAAGGTAAAATCAATTACTCCCACCATTTCAAGGTACAAAGTGAAGGAGATGCAGAGGGGTTTGGGCTTACCTATGTGAAACACAGCAGGGATCAGGCATATAACGGTTTTATAATTGGAGGATCTTATAAACCTAGTCTGGGAACTTCCAACAGGCATGCACTTATTTTTCATATCAATCTCGATGGAAAACAGGAATGGGCCTATGATTTGAGTGCTTTTGGAAAACAGGATTTCACAGAAGATGAGACCGTTCAGGAGTTAATGTTCCTGGAAGATCGCAACATGTTTGTTGCCAGTGGCGAATACAAGGCCAGTGTTGGAGGAGCGGGTTTGAGCAAACATATATGGGTAGCCAAAGCCAGTATCAAGGATGGAAAGCTGTTCGATACAGGCTCATGCTCCAGAGAAGCTATCCTGGATGTCAGATCGGACTCATTAGGCATCTACAAAGCAGGAACGGACAGCACTGGTGGTGGCCTGATGAATTATGCCTACAATGTTACGAGCCTTTACTATTCAAGACAGAGTTGCTCTTACATCCCCGTGGAAGATGACCAGCGTAGAATAGGAACCAATGTCAGCCCCGAGCTTACTCCCGCTGCAAGGGCAGACAGATTGGAAGTCATGGACTTGACAGGAAGGCTTATCTACAAAGCTGATATCAACAATCAGAACTGGAAAGAAGGATTACCCAAAGGGGTTTACCTGATAAAATATCTGAAAGACAGGGATCTCATTCAAACTGAGAAAATTGTCCTTCCCTGACGAAATAAGGATGCCGTTTTGTTGTGAATGATGGAGGTAGGCCAAGGGCCTACCTTCTTTTATACCCATCTTTTTGATTGCTCTTCCAGACATTCCCTGAAGAAATCCTGGTAAACAAGCCCTATTTCTTCCTCCTGATCCCATTCCTTAAGATAATAGTACAGGCTGGGTTTGTGGTATTGAAAGAAATCTACGAAAACAGCCCCAAAGACTACCTGGACCGGCTTTCTACACCATTTGAGGATTTTTGCAGGAGCTGTACCAAAATCTATCTTGTCATTATGGAAGGACCAGATTTTACCCTGGGGAAAGAGCAGTAGCATATTTTGTGGATCTTCCAGCAATTCGGCTGAGTAACGTAAGCTCTCAATCATGGACCTGCTTTGAGGATCGATGGAAAACGCCCCTGCATGGCGCAGGAATTTACGGGGAGCAAGTTCCCTTTCCAACATGATGACCTGGAAACGCTTATTCCATTCTTGCTCATTCAAATAAAAGCCCCAAAATCCATCCCACCAGCTGACGTGATTGGTAAGCAAGAGCAAAGATCTTTCAGGATCTGCCTCTACCTTATGCGGAAGAATCAATTTCCTAAAGGCTCTTTTTTGATTAAAATGTATAAATCCCTTCCAAAGATTTCTCCTAAAAGGATCATAAGAGGGCTTGATCATCAGGCAAGTACTTTGGGTGAGGGAACTAGGTCTCCTACAATCCTGGCAGACAATAGACACAGGGGAATGCCACCACCAGGATGTACAGAACCTCCACAGAAGAATAATCCTTCAATTTGTCTGGAGAAATTTGGATGTCTGAGAAATGCAGCAAACGGATTGTTGGAGCTATTGCCATAAAGCGCACCCAAATGAGAAGAGGTTTTTGATTGAATGGTCCTAGGCTCAAGGATTGCCTCCACTTCTATGTGGGACTCTACATCTTTGCCCAACATTTTTTTGAGTTTGGCCAGGATGTTTTTCCTGGACCTTTCAATGATTTCATCCCAGTTTTGCCCATCATCATGAGGGACATTAATCATGGTAAACCAATTCTCAGCACCTTCTGGAGCATCGTTGGGATTTAGTTTGGATGAGATGTTGACATAGATGGTTGGATCATCATATACCTCCTTTTTCTTCCATATATAATCAAATTCTTCCTTATAGTCCTCTGTAAAAAAGATGTTGTGGACATCCATTTCAGGGAAACTCTGATTTATTCCCCAATAGAAAATAAGTGCAGAACTGGATCGTGGTTGTTCAAGGGTCGATTCGGGTGCCGGGAGCTTTTTGAGCAGTCGTCTGTAAGTGGGTACAATGTCAGCATTACTCACTATCAGGTCCGCCTTGTATTCATTTCCATCAATAGAAATACCCTTCACCTTTTTATTTTCGATGAGGATCTCATCCACTTTCTGATCAAAGTGATATTGGACTCCCAGTTCTTTGCCCAGCTTGTAAATACTTTCCGTAATGTGATACATACCTCCCTGGGGGAAGTAGGCGCCCATGTTGAATTCCAGATGAGGAATAATGTTCAGGGTGGCGGGGGCCTGGTAGGGATCTGAGCCATTATAGGTGGCATACCTGTTGAACAATTGTACCACCCTGGGGTCATTGAACCTTGCTGCATTGGCCTGGTTCATGGAACGAAAAGCATCAATTTTATGCAATTGCATGATGGATTTCAGGGTATCCATCCTTAGGTAGGTCTGCATTTTGTGTAAAGAGCTCTCCAAAAATACCTTGTGGGTAATGTCATAAAGTTCTTCACTCTTTTCGAGCAGTTTCTTGATTTCCAGTTTGCTTTCACCAGTTTTGGAATGGACTTCTTCGGCGAAGGCTTCAGGATCTGAGTAGGCATGGATGCGGGTGCCATCAGGGAAAAAATAGTTGGTGATGACTTCCAGCCTTTGATAATTGAAATAATCCCGAGGATCCTTACCTGCGGCCTGGAAAAGAGCATCTACCTCCATGGGAAGGGTAAACAAGGAGGGTCCTGCATCAAAACGATAAGCTCCTTGATCGAATTCTGATAGCTTTCCGCCTGGATAAGAATTTGCCTCGAATACCGAACATTGGTATCCCTTCAGTTGTAACCTGACTGCGGTTGCCAGGCCACCTATACCTGCTCCAATAACAATTGCCTTCTGCATCTTGACTGCTTTTGAGGAATGTGAATAAACCTATCCTTGAACAATCAATAAATGACGAAAATGTTATTTATAGAAAGAAAATCTTGTAGGTCAATATTAATCAAGAAAAAAGGTGGAAAACATGATCTGCCTTCCACCTTTCTAATATATTCTTTGCTTTTGCTTATGAAGCAAGGTCTTCATCACTGAATGCTTCCTTCCAGCTCTGCCCGAAGTTGATCATTTCAAGTGTGGCTACTGAAAGTTTGTTGGCCAGCTTACCAAATTTCTTTTGGTAATCCTTCATACTCCTGCGGATGACCTCCTGAGCCTCTTCACGGCCATAGATATGGGTAATTTCTACCTTCTTGTCCACATCATCAGGATTCATTTTATAAGTGAGGAAGTAGTGCTTCAATCTTGATACGATGGCGTCAGGGCAATCCAGGATATCGTCCCACTGCTCGTATACCTGATCATCCTTCAATACTGCGATGATTTTGTCATCTGCCTCTCCCCCATCGATCATGCGGAATCCACCGATTGGAATGGCAGGAACCAGGATGTCGCCGTGAGTGATGTCTCTTTCGGTTAGTACACATATATCAACCGGGTCTCCATCTCCTACAATGTTGTCCCTGCCAGTCTTTTCCATACAATATTCTGCCACTTCATCCATACAGTAAGTCTGAGGGATAAAGCCATAAAGGGCAGGTACAATGTTGGAAAACTTTTGAGGGCGATCCACCTTGAGGTATCCCGTACGCTTGTCAACTTCGTATTTTACCGTATCAGTTGGGACCATCTCGATAAATGCCGTGACTTGTTCAGGGGCATCTTCTCCAATGTTTACCCCGTGCCAGGGATGAGACTTGTAACGGAGACCGATAAGTTCCCAAATGTGTGTAAGGGGATTATGAGGCATGTTTGATTTTTTATTAGGTTTTGATAAGAGCTCTTGGGAAAAGGTGTACATGGCAGAAGTCATGTGTGTAAAAGTTACTAAATAAATATTAATTGAAGATGGAAAAGTCCTCAATCATGGTGTCTGTGTCCGTAAGATTATAGTTGAAGTATTGCTGCCCAGATAGGCGAGAAATTCGTAAGAACTTAAGCAGCAGTGTAGGTTAGAAAAGTATATGACGCAATTAAGTAGGCTCAGCGCATAGAAGCAAATGGAGGAATTCGATTTGGAGGATTAAGGGATCCAAGGGGCAATTTAGGGGTTTAAATGGGTTAAATGGAGGTATTTATTCTCTAGCCAACCAGCCCATTTGATCGATCCAGAGGAAACTAAGTACAAATACAGCGACGCCAATCCAAATACCTATGGCATTGGTTCTTCTCTTTCCAATCCATGTAATAACCCCCACGGCTACTCCAAGAAGGGCATTTCCCAAGATATTTTTGATACTCATGACATTGGCGGTAAGAATAGCCAATGAAATGAGCGATAAAACAGCCGAAAAAATAATTTGCAGGTAATTATTCTCTTTCATTTGGGAAAAATACTAATTTCTACCCTCAATTTCGTTAAGTAAGGAAATTTGAGCCAGTAATTCGGAATAGATTAAAACTTAAAACCAGGACTTCATGCAATTGTTTACCCCTCCATCCCCCTTTCCTAAAACCCAACCCAGTGTTTTTTTGGCAGGAAGCATTGCCATGGGGATCGCGAAACCCTGGCAAGATGAGGTTGCAGATGCATTGAAGGAAACTGAATGGATCGTCTTAAACCCAAGAAGGCCGGACTGGGACAGCAGTTGGAGGCAGGATCTTTCAGATCCACGTTTTGTAGAGCAAGTCAACTGGGAGTTGGATGCCCAAGAAGCTGCCAGTCATATTTTAATGTACTTTGACCCTGACACCAAGTCTCCTATTAGCCTACTAGAGTTGGGGCTTTTTGCTGCATCAGGAAAGATGAGGGTTTGTTGTCCAGATGGTTTCTGGAGGAAAGGAAATGTAGATATAGTCTGTCTGAGGCATAATATTCCCATGTTTGAGGAGTTACCAGCCATGGTCAATTCGTTGATTGAAGAACTTTAGTATTCGGAATATTTATTTTTCTTCATACCTACGAAATGTTTTTTTAAAAATAAATCCTCTTTGTGAAGTGCATCTAATCCAAAACTAACTTAAATTTGTACATACCCAGACAAAATCATCCGCCTACAAAGTGTCATTTTGCTCATGCGCCTACAAATTTCCATTACCACCCTTACGCTGCTTGTCTGGTTTGGCATTTCACCACTTATGGGACAAAATAACCTTCCCTCAGGTGCAAATCATCGGTCTTCTTATTATAGCAAGGTTCAAAACAAGCAGGAGAATTTCACAGAATTCTCAGGTTTCCTTTACCTTTTCCGTAAGAAGGCCAGCATTCCTAAGGACTTGGTGAGGCAGTATGCTCCGCTAAGCAGCCTAAAAGGCAACTTCCAGGCGAAGGGATTTCATAAGCTCCCAAATGGCATGTTGGTGCTAATTCTTGAGCAACGCAGCAGCATGTGTGTCCGACAGCACTTACTTACTACAAATGGCGAGAAAATAATCAATCAAAGGTTGGTTTCTGAGAGGTGTACACCTGCTCCTGGCGCACATTCTAATGAGTTTTCAGCCCTTGAATACAAGGAGGGAGAGGGCTTCTACCAGGTGATCTACAAAGATGTCTTTTTACCAGAGAAAGACAGGTTGGTCATCGACAAAAGGAGGCTAAAAATCAATAGCAACGGAGCCATTGTCCCAGTTCAGTTGTAACCCTCACATTTATAACTCACTTAACATTTGCATGACAGTACTTCTCTTTCTAGAGGAAACAGGTACTTGGGTACCATCTTTCATGACGAGATAGCCACCATCTCCCTTTACAAATTCCTTGATGTAGGCAGTATTGACCAAGTGGGATTGGTGTACCCTAAAAAAACCATGTCCCCCTAGAAGGTTGTCATACTCTTTTAGGGTCTTTGTTACAAGCAATTGCCTGCCATCATTGAAGTAGAAGATCGTATAGTTGGTACTAGACTCACACCTTACAATCTCCTGGATATGAACCACATGAATCTTTTCCAGGGTATGAAGTGCCAAACGGCTATGTTTCTTCTCCTGGACATTATTTAGAAGGGCTTGAACATACTCTGGTTCAGTCTGTTTGCGGTTTTTGACCCGTTCAATGGCTTGTATGAGTTCATCAGGGTCAACCGGTTTTAGCAAATAATCAATAGCTGAGAATTTGAATGCCTTCACAGCAAATGAGTCATGGGCAGTGGTAAAAATAACGTTAAATGGAGCATCTCCCATTATTTCAAGCAGGTCAAAGCCAGTGCCATCCCCCATTTCGATATCCAAAAATACGAGTTCAGGTTTGGATTTTCTCAGAAGTTTGCCCCCATTCAGTACGCCATCAGCCTCCCCAATCAGTGAAACCTCGGGGCAATAGGCTTTCAAATCTGCTTTGAGGGCTGTTCTGGCCTTTTCAGAATCGTCAATAATAACCGCCTTTATCATCTCAGTCTAATATATTCGACAAGTTAGCAGGATAAATCAATAAATCGAAAGACTAGTAATCGGATAGTTTATAATTGAACATGGATATGGTCGTCATGTCGAACGGCATGGCAACCTGCCGAACGAAGTTTTTTACCTTGTAGGCCAAGGCGAGCCTTGACATGAGGCTCCAGAAATACTTTCCCAACCCCTGGATTGGAAGCAAATAAACTGACCATTGTCCTACTTCTTTTCACATCAAATTCATAATTCCTCCACGGGAATTTTGGGAATAACTTCGCTGTGAAATTATAATTCCAATGCCCATTTTCTATGCAATATTTGGGTCGGTTGACCTCTCCTTTTCGTACCTCCAAAGTACTTCCGTAGCCAATAGGCGCAGGGGTCTTGCCATTCAGCTCCTTACCTGACTTTTTTTGCTTATAGAAGTAGGCAAGGTCGATTTTGCGGCCATCATTATGAGAAATGTGGGGCAACAATGGATATCCATTTTTAAATGGAAAACAGGCATCCAGGTAAGAGACGTAGCTCCCAGGATGGGCTTTCCCCAATTTATCAGCGGTCTTCAGTACAATTTCCTTCAATTGAGGTTTTACATAATTTCGATTCAACAAAAAATATCCCCAATGGAGCGGTTTTACATGCTTACTGCTAAATGGCAAAGGTACCCTCCCACTTAGGGACTTGGCCAAGGGAGGAATAATGCTGAGGCTGATGATTAGGTAAAAGCAAAAAAAACTTCCAAGTTTCAGCCACCTTCTACCTCTATGGATTTCAAGTCTTTTGGTAATCAATCGGAAAAGAGGGATAAAAACCAGGTATATCAAGCCTCCGACCTGGGTAAATAGAGTCAATAAAGCTATCCAGAAGATGTGCTTAGCTAACTTCCAAAAATTTTTCATGGCTAAAATGTATTTGATTGACCCTTTTAATTACCGCCTTGAGCCATAACTCCTTCCTTTTGTGTCTCTTCAATTTTAATTCCCCGACTCAATATATTAATTGCTCCTTTGATTGTTTCCTCTATGGTGGATTCTGATATCCCCAAGGCTACAGGCTTTGCCTTGCTCGACTTTGGTTGTACGTCAAGCTTGTTCGAAAGGTAATCTATGATATTATATTCCAATTGTTGAATCTGAAAGGCGAGCCATTTTCGGTCTAGTTCTGATGATAGCTCTCCCTTAAACTGATACTTTTCAATAAGTGCTTGTAAAGATTTAAGAATAGCTCGTTTGCGCTTTCCCAACATGTGATCCAATTCCTGGCAGTTTCGTTCCCTCATCATGTTGCAAATCAGTCGCCCTTCCAATGGATGTTCAAAGTAAAAACTGATTCCTTGAAAATACTTCTCATGAAGCAGTTCGAAAAAACTTAGTTCCCTCTCTTTTTGAATAACAGTAAACTCATTTTTATGCTCAAGAGAACTGTCTACTAAAAAAGTATAGAGATCCAGTTTATGCTTAAAATACCTATAAAAACTCCCCTTAGCTACCCCAACTTCCTTGATCACTCGTGTGAGAGAAGCACTCTCATAACCCTTGTATGCAAATTCCTTCAAAGAGGCATGCATGATCTTCTGCTGTCTTTCTTCTGTGAGATTGTAGTAGGTGAGTAGGGGCATAATTATGAGGTTGTGAATGATGGCGCGAATTTTCAGAACGTATACGATCTCCTAACCAATGAAAGTTAAATCTCTCATTAGCAGCAAAATAAAATCCTATAAGTGGTAAGGCACTTTTTTTAGGGGGACACTAAAGTAAGAAAATTTATTCAATCTCCTAGGTACTAGACGTAACCAATTTCATTTTTTACATTGTAAAGAATGAAAAACATAATTAACAATTTAGCATGAAAAAGGCCTTCCAATTTCTTATTCTTCTATTGATCATACCTTCTTTTGCACTTGCCCAAGCTGGGCTTACCTTAGAAGAAGCCATTGCGAAAAAACAAGCAAAAGTTGCTGTTCAAGGCAATGGTTGTTACAGGGGGGAGTGCCTAAAGATAGCCTTGAAGAATCTTCTATCGGTTCCCTTGACTATAAAAATTCCAGCTGGACAAATATTCATTAGCAAAGACTCATCCCACCAAAACCTGATGGTCACAGAAGCTCAGGAAGTCCAGGTTCTGGCCAATCAAAGCCGATTTGTCTCCTTGACAACCATGTGCATCCAATCGCGCAATATGTCTCCCCCCAGAAAATCCAAATTTGCGATGGGACCTGTGGCTGGAGATCACTTGGGAGAGTTGGCGCAACTTATCTCAGATAAGGAGTATCAAAACAGCACAGCCCAAAGCGCTGTCTGGGCCGTAGCCAACAACGATCCCATCAAATATATCTATGGCATGGATACCGTCATGGTAAAAGAATTGGCAAAAATCGTCAGTGAGGCCACTGGAAGTCCCATGGCAGAATTTCGTATTGTCCAACGCCCACATCAAATCACCAATATCAATAGCAGTTTCGAAGTATTCCTGGAAGACTATACCGAACATTTGAAATTAGCCCTTTACGATTCCAGCGACAACCTTATCAGGACATATTTTGACGGCCGTGCCTACGAACCCGGTTTTTACCAATGGAAAGTAGGAGCCAATCACTATATGGGAGAAAACGCCAAGGTTTACCTTCGCCTATTTGAAGGAGACAAAATGCTTGAAGAAAAGCTGTTGGCACCTTCGGATACCATCCAAAAACTCCAAAGATTGAATGTAAATGCAGTACTCAACTACGTCCTGGTCGATGAAAAGAACGCTCGAGTAGGTGTCTATGATACCAAAGGAAGGTTGTATTTTTTGTTAAAGGACAATGAGACCCTTGAAGAAGGCTACCACAGATCTACCTATGCAGCCAAAACCTATGTACTGCCTGATGAGGGCTATTTCATGAAAATCATTTCCGGAGAAGAAGTTATAGCCTCTGCAAAACTTGATCTCAAAAAGAAAGCTGAGAAAATTTTTCCCAAGCAAAAGAAATCGGGAAAATTTGTCATGAAACTGGAAGAACCCATCCAGAATGTAAAACTCGGCATCTATGATGAAGAAGGCAGGCTCAAACGAATGATGTACGAAATCAACTCCATGAGTCCGGGAGAAAAGACCTTTACTTATGGATTTACCCATCATAATGGTCCTGATGCTAATTTCTACGCAAAACTGACAGATGCCAATGGCAAAGTGGTCTGGGAGCAAAAACTGGATTGATATAAAATCAGCTTTCCAATCTCCTCTCACATACCTGCATTTTAATTTGCCAAGAAATCCTACATTTGTAGCATGCCAAAAGAGGTACAAATAAGGATAAATCCTGAGGATTACGGCGATGAGCGAATCTGGAAGCTGCAAGCAGCCAGAAAGGCGGGACTAAAAGTGGAAGATATCAAGAGTATTGAATTACTGAGGAGGTCTGTTGACTCCAGGAAAAAAGCTGTATTTGTCCTAAAACTTAGGCTGAGCCTAAAAGGTGAGGAAGCTGACGTACTTGATTCAAGTCTGGGTGTAGCTCTGAAGGATGTCTCTGATGCTCCAGAGGTTCATATTGTAGGCCTTGGCCCTGCCGGCTTATTTGCTGGCCTTCAATTAATTGAAAAGGGATACAAACCCATCATACTAGAAAGAGGGAAAGATGTACGAGCCAGGCGTAGGGATTTGGCAGCTCTTAGCAAACATGGAATCGTCAATCCCGAAAGCAACTATTGCTTCGGGGAGGGTGGTGCCGGGACTTTTTCTGATGGCAAGCTCTATACCCGATCCACCAAAAGGGGAGATACCCGAAGGGTGTTGGATACCCTGGTACAGTTTGGTGCAGTCAAAGACATTCTGATTGATTCTCACCCACACATTGGTACCAATAAGCTACCCAGGATCATCCAATCCATGCGGGAAGCGATTGTTGAAGCTGGTGGGGAGGTACTATTCGATACCAGGCTTAGCGGAATCAAGAAGGACAGTACAGGAGTGCAGGCCATTCAGTTGAATGACAAAGAATGGATTTCCTGTAACTCTTTGATATTGGCCACAGGCCATTCGGCCAGGGATGTATTCAGGCTCTTGCATCATGCGGATATTTTGATCGAGGCGAAGCCTTTTGCGCTTGGAGTTCGGGTGGAACATCCCCAGCACCTTATTGACAAGATACAATATCACATAAAAGGAGATCGAAATTTTCACTTACCAGCGGCCTCCTACTCTCTTGTCCAGCAAGTAGAAGGCAAGGGGGTATATTCCTTCTGCATGTGCCCGGGAGGCATCATTTGTCCTGCTGCAACATCGCCCGGGGAGCTTGTAGTCAACGGGTGGTCTCCTTCCAAGCGAAATTCCCCCTATGCCAACTCAGGTATGGTGGTTGAGATTTCACTTAAGGATATGGTAAACCCCATCGAGAACCCTTTGGCGGGAATTGAATTTCAATCAAGGGTCGAAAAATTAGCATCTCGGTTAGGAGGCGGTAAACAAGTGGCTCCTGCCCAAGGGTTGGAAGATTTTGTTAAAGGCAAGTATTCAAAAAATATACCTAAAAGTTCATATATCCCCGGCCTCAATTCCGCTAAATTAGATGAAGTCTTGCCTGACTTTGTGTACGAACGCCTGCAAGGAGGCTTCAGGGCATTTGGAAGAAGGCTAAAGGGCTTTCTAAGCAATGAAGCTGTAGCTGTGGCAACTGAATCCCGTACCTCATCCCCCGTCAGGATACCCCGAGACCGAGAAAGCCTGATGCATCCACAAGTAAATGGACTTTTCCCGTGTGGTGAAGGTGCAGGCTATGCTGGTGGGATCATGTCTGCTGCCATTGATGGGCAAAAATGTGCCCGGGCTGCGGTATCCTTCCTCGAAAAAGTAAAAAATTGAGATTTTACCTAAACAACTATTTCCCTACATTTACATAGGATCATATACCAATACTCCTATTTACCTAAAAATATCCTATGTACACAAAAAAGGTTTACAAAGCCAAAGACATGGCCATGTGGACAAGGTACGAGACTTTCTTGTTCCTTTTCCTGATTGTGGCTGTGGTTGGAGTTTTCCAATTTTTTAATTTAACCTGGCTCAAAATTCCCTGGACTCCCCTGGCCTTGATTGGTACTGCAGTGGCCTTTGTGGTTGGTTTCCAAAACAATTCTGCTTATGGACGGATCTGGGAAGCCAGAAAAATATGGGGAGGGGTGGTAAATACTTCTCGCACCTTTGGAATGTTTGTCCAGGACATGGTTACAAATGAACATGCAGGTGTCAAACTTTCAAAGGAAGAATTGTTTCATGAAGTCAAGACCTTGACCTACCGACATATTGCCTGGATGACTGCCCTTCGCCATGCGATGAGAGCACCCAAGCCATGGGAAACCGTTACCCAGGAGAGATCCAACCGGGACTGGGAATCCATCATGCGCCCTCCCGAAAGAGAATCCGATGTAGAGACAGACATGAAGCCCTACCTCAATGAGGAGGACATGAAGTATGTGATGAGCAAAAACAATAAACAGACTGCCCTGCTCTACCTGCAATCTCACCACCTGAGAAGACTGAAAGAACATGGCTTGATTTGGGAATTCTCCTTCTTACAATTGGAAGGGGTACTTGAGGAACTTTTTACCCTACAAGGTAAATCGGAGCGAATCAAAAACTTCCCTTATCCCAGGCACTTTGCCACCTTGAATCACTATTTCATGTGGATCTTTGTGCTTGTTCTCCCTTTTGCCATGGTTCCACAATTTATGGAGATTGGTAAGGACATCCAGGAATTATTCCCTGTACTCGGGCCGTGGTTTGTTTGGTTGACCGTTCCATTTTATGTCATTGTAGCCTGGATCTTCCATACCATGGAACGGATCGGCAGAACGGGAGAGAATCCTTTTGAGGGTTCTGCCAACGATGTCCCGATCTCAACGATCGCCAGAGGCATTGAAATCGACCTCCGACAAAATTTGGGAGAAACAAAAGAAGAAATTCCTGAACAATTCCCGGTCAAATACGATACACAGATGTAGATAAAAAAAAGGGGCCATCCACACTCGGGATTGGCTCCTGTTTTTTTGCAGGATGTTTACATGACCGAAGCTCAATGAAAGTTTTATTTTCCTATATTCTATTCATATTCAGCCTCTCCATGATACCGGCCCAGGACCTCAGTAAGGAAGATGCCTTGTCCGTAGCAGATAAGTTGGTGGAGAAGGAAATCCTCACAGAGCAGGGAGCAAGCATGCTCAAGAAAAAAATCGATGAGAAAAAATTCAGAAGGAGTAAAAGGGAAAGCTGGATAGATGGATCGACCTTTGAAAAAACTGAGCTGGCTCCATCTCATATCCTTATGTACCTATCAACTGCATTCTCCTCAGATTTTTATTATAGGACTGGGACTTATGAAGTTGAGAAGGTTTATCAAGAACTGTTGGAAGGCCGTGACATGGAATCTCTGCTGAAAGCTGAAGAATGGGAAAAATATAATGAGGAAGTGATGAAGGAGGTCGAAAAGCGAATGAAAAAATTTGAAGGAATAAAAATCGAGAAGCGAATTAAAAATGAGGAGACATTCAAAGTCGTTGAAGCACGCTCATTTATCTTTATACGAGGATTTCCTAAAGGCGTTTCTGAACTCTCAGGAATGAAGTTCATTGCGAATAGTAGGTCAGTTGGTGGAAAGACCCTTTCTCGAACTGCGAAGGACCTAAATGGTATCGGATTGATTGACAGCACAACCCTTACAGATGCCCTTCAAAAAATAAATTCTCAATCCTTTAAAACTGAGGCTAAATTACTTGAATACCTAGAAGAAAAGGCTGCATTCCTTGAAGATTATGAAGAAAACAAATTAGAAGAGCAAAATTTCATCAAAGGCCTCCACCAACAAAAAATTCTTTCTGATGGCAAGTTGAAGGAGCTTTTGGATTCTTCTTTAGAGAAAAAATTATACAACAAATTTGAACTGATTGGCTTTTGTGAAAAGGCAAAAATCTTTGAATTGGATCAATATCCTGAAGAGCCTGGCCTCGCATTTCAAAAATTCTTCATTGAAATCAGAAAGTTCATCCCGGGCTTCAATTTTACTGCCTTCGAAGCCAAGGTAATTGACATGCCTTCCCTTCCAGAAGATGAAAAATTTGAAAAGAGAATACAGATTTCCTTTCGTGTTTCTGACCAAAGATATTTCTCTGAAGGCCAGCTTGGCTATTTCCCCAAAAAGCCTAAGAAGAATCAGAAATCACAAAAAGTTAATGTCCCGGAACAGATTGTATTTGGTATAAACAAATTTTTGTCAGATCAGAATTCCCCCTACCGCCTTCATTTTGCCATAGATAAATTCTCCGGCGACTGGACCTTTGATATGGACAGGTTTGGAGTCATTCTGCTTTCAAAAGAGCAACTTGAAGCATGGGGCCATAACAATGAAAGATTTCTAAGCATCCCCAATTTTGATAACCGCTTCAATAGGCATGGAATACAGAAAATCCTAAGCAGGTATAAGGAAATCGGACTCTTTGAGCATTTGAATGAAGAGGAATATCAACAAGGCCTCCATCAACTGTCCACATCAACCGTTGAATCCTTGCAGGATATACTCCTCGCATTTCCCAAGACAATAGTATACTTCGACTGGGAAGCAGACAATCTTAAAAATCCTTATGAAGCATTAACCAAAGAATTTGGAGCAGCTTCAAGGGGAACCTTCACCCCATCCAATATTCAGGATGATTTTGATGAAAGTTGGGAGAAAGAATCGGTTAATTACTCCTTCGAATACAATGGCAAAGTATATAAGGAAAACTTGGTCATGCAATCAGATTGGTTGGACTCCAGCTTTATGAAACTGATCAACAAAGCCATGAAAGAGCAAAAAATTGAAGGAAAGTTTTATTATTGTCTTGAAAATGGGCAGGAAAATGGATTTATCTTCCTAAACTCAAGCCAATTTAAAATCCTCTCAAAAGAGCAAGCAGAGCTATTTCCTGATTAATTGTTATTGATTCTCATGTATCTAGTAATCCAATAATTGAATTTGATCATTGAACTTTCTGAGGAAGAAAAGGCAAAAGAGTAAAAACTGAACATTTGTTAAGAAAATTGCCAGCAAAGAACCTCAATTTGGGATTGTTGATTAAATCCAAAGAAAATGAAAGAAGAACTTCATGTCGTATTAGGTGCCGGAGGAGGTAGCGGGCAAGCTGTCGTCGAGGAGCTGAAAACTAGATTCTTACCCTACCGAGCGGTAACACGCTCGGGTCGCAATAACACTTTCGCCTCAGATGTGCTTGATAAAGCCCAAACCTTAAACTCAATAGAGGGTGCATCCCATGTATATCTTTGCATTGGCTTTCCATACAAAAAGGAGGTTTGGGATAAGAAATTCGAGATCATGATGGAAAATGTAATCAATGCTTGTGAGGTCCATCAAGCCAAACTGATCTTCCTTGACAACATTTATATGTATGGCCCTAGCCCTTTGGCTGTTCCTTTTGACGAAACCCATCCCAGAAATCCTTCAGGAATAAAGGGAAAAGCCAGAAAACGTACGACGGATCTTTTGTTGAAAGCAATGGCGGAAGGACGGCTTGAGGCATTGATTGCCCGCTCAGCGGATTTTTTTGGTCCCGGCGCGGTAAACAGTACCATTTACCTATCTTTCCTTCAAAGAATGCTCCAAAATAAGCCTCCACAGTGGCTTGGTAAGCCTGATGTCCAGCACACCTTCGCAAATATTGCAGATAATGGACGTGCCATGCTTGCCCTGGCCATGGAGGAAGATTGTTACGGACAAGAATGGCACTTGCCCGTTGGTGAGCCGATCAATGTCCACGAAATTGTAGAGATGCTGAATCAGGAACTGGGTACCCAATTCAAAGTACAGGTACTTCCGACATTTATGAGGAAATTGTTGGCTATGTTTGTCTCCCCAATTAAGGAATTGGAGGAAGTAATCTATATGTTTCAGGAAGATTATGTAATGTCTTATGAAAAATTCCGCAGCAGATTTCCTGATTTCAAAGTTCAGAGCAATCGAGAAAGTTTAAAAACCATGATCAACTGGTTTCAAAAAAATTCCGAAAAAAAAGGAAACTTATAGGGTCATAAGCAAGTATCTTTACAACAAATGAACGGGGACTTATACTAAAAGTCCATAACCGACCCGAATATGGCAGAATCTCTTGCACTTACACCACAAGCTACCAAGGAGGAAAGATATAAGGAACTACTTCCACAGATAAAGGCGGTGATTGAAGTAGAGGAAGACCTTGTGGCTAACCTTGCCAACATCTCGGCTATGCTCAAAGAAGCTTTTGATTTCTTCTGGGTAGGCTTTTATATAAATAAGGAGGACGAATTGGTCTTGGGACCTTTCCAAGGACCATTGGCATGTACCAGAATTTCATTTGAAAAGGGAGTTTGCGGCGCAGTTGCTTCTCAGCAAAGAACCATCGTCGTACCTGACGTCAATCGTTTTCCAGGCCATATTGCTTGTTCTAGCGCCTCAAAATCGGAAATTGTGGTTCCACTGGTAGTGGGTGGCCATACGAAGATGGTTCTGGATGTAGATTCTGATCTATTGGACGATTTCGACGAAACCGATGCCAAATACCTCGAAGAGGTCATGGATGTGGTGAAGAGCATTCACTTTCCGATTTGATTGGAGCGATGTAAAGGCATATCGCTTAAGTTTGCTTGACCTTATAGTTCGTCAGTGATGTCATCTACCAGGTTGGAGCTGGAGGTGCCGTTCTCGGATGGGACGGAGTCAAAAAAGCTCTTGCTAGTCCTCGAGGAATTTTCTGTAAGCCTTAATTCCTCTTCATGTGCAGGAAGCTCATCGTGTTCAAACATATTGACATGATCCATCTGCGTTTTGAGGAAACCTTGGAGTTGGGAAAGAAACTTGTTTCGGTATCTCGTCAATTCGGTAATTTCCCTTTGGATCTGATTGCGATCCTCCACCCCTTTGCGAACAATCTCTTGCGCCCTGGCTTCAGCCTCTCTGAGCCTTAGCTCTGCCTTTTGGCGAGCGTTCTCCATGGTGTCTCTTGAAGACTGCTCGGCCTGCATCAAGGTTTTGTGGAGAATATCCTCCACTTCTTTCAAGGTATTATAGTTGTTCTGGATTTTTTCCAGTTCATCTTTCAATTTGCGATACTCCTCCAACTGCACTTCCCACTCCTTGGACAATGCAACCAAGAAGGCGTCCACTTCTTCCTTGTCGTATCCACGCAAAGCCCGCTTGAATTTTTGTTGTCTAATTTCAATAGGAGTAATCATAAAAAGTCGTATTCTAATAATTTACAAATATACGTTAAAAGTTGAAACGCGTGAAAAAGCCTTAATATTTGGAAAATGCAACTGAAAAAACCATTTATCTCCTTAATATTACGCCTTTTGCTTGCTTTCGTTTATGCCTCTAGCGTTAACTTCCAACGTAGTATCTTCCTATCATCCCCACAAGAAATAAAGCTGTTATCTGATTTTAGCCAAAAAATCTTATTCACACTATGGGTATGGGCCTGGTTTCGCAGGAAGTCAATGACCTTGAGGAGGCTAAAATCATAAGCATCCCAAAGCTTGATGGTTTTATCCCTACTTGCTGTCAAAAAGTAATTCCCATCTGGTGAAAGCGCGAAATAGTTGATGGTAAAATTGTGGGCAGGAACCGAGCGAATCTGGCTATGACTATTTTGTAAATCCCAAACATTAAAATGAGCATCTCTGGAACCCGACAATAGATATTTCCCATCTGGGTGGAGCAAAAGAGAAAAAACCGAATTGTTGTGAGCGCTCCACTTATTGAGAATTTTCCCTTGGAGGGAATCAAATTCGTAGATGTAGTTGTCGCTTGCTCCAATGTAGTACCTTCCCTCATTCAAAGCAGGAATCATGATGCGGAGATTTTCCTCTGTAAGCCTTCCGAAAAAATGCTCCTTCCCATTACGGGTATCCATACATGTTAGGAAGCCACCACCCTGGCAAATCCAGATAAAATCACCCTCTGAATGCAAATGATAAATAGAATCGGCGGTTTTACGTACCGTCTGTAAAAGTTTTTTGTCTATCAGGTCATAAACATAAAGGGTCCCATCACTGCTACCGGCAAACAAAAGTCCTCCATCCTCAGAAATCGCTAGGCTATATACCGCCCTATCGCTTCGCAGCAGTGCAACAGCATCTGGCGATTCCTGGCTCAAATCCCACTGAGCTATGATCCCATCATCCCCTGAACTATAGAGGAAACTCTCTTCACGATCGTGGGCAAGGGCAAAAACCGATCCTGTATGCCCTTTGTATGAGGCAATTTGCTCAACCTGAATATGCTTTTTTCCTGACACAAAATTTTGGATAAAAGGGTGGATTTGCTGCGAAGGTCTTAATTATTCCTCAATTAGAAAAAATTGGTCTAATCACCAAAATTGAATACCCAGCCTTCAAATTGGCAAAAAATATTATTTAAATAGCCTTATTGATATCTATTTGTATAAATCCTCAATCACCCGAGCCCTTATTCAATTTTCCATACACCCTTAATCGCTCATCAAGGTATTTTTGAATAAGAAATGATACAAATGAATATATACAAATCACTTTACTCAGTTTCTCTCTTTTTCTCTTTGACCATTCTTTGCCTTATGCTCAACTCATGTGCAATAGAGGGCTTGGAGAGGGGAAAAACTACGATAAGTCTAACAATTACCCACCCGGTAACAGGTATGCCAATTGATAGTGTTCCTGTTTCTGTAAGGGGATTTTCCAATACTCTCCTGGGTAATGACGCTCATCATGTAGCGGACGAATGGACAGATAAAAATGGAGAGTTTAGCATCACTTTCGATGCCTTATCTTCCATGTATTATGAATTACGGACTTCCAATTTCAAGAAAAAATCAACTGACCCTTATGATTTTATTGCTTGCGGAGATAAAAGAATTCCAATCAAAAAAGGTGAAGACCAATCCTTTGAGATGAAGACCTATGACTTGATCGAGATATTTTGGCAAATGAAACCAGATCCTAATTTAGCCAAAATTGATTCCATGAAGTTTACAGCCCCGCTTGACTTGGTAGGAGGCTGCACATCTCACCTATCCAAATTCACCATTTACGATCCTGAAAATGAAGCATCTGCCTTATTGGATGGCTATAAAGTCAACTGGCTTACAGGCCCACAGACGATTAGGTTAGAAGTGAGTAGGGAGGGAAAAACAGAAATCATTGAGCGTTTCCTGAATATAGAAAAAGGAAAGAAAAACGAGATCAGGATAATTTATTGAAAGGGAAATCTGTCAGTTGCCGGGAAAAATAAGCTGCGCCAAAGATCAATTTGTGGCATTTTGTTCGGATTCCGATTGAAACTTCTGAATGCGTTTTCGGGCCAACTCACAATAGTCCGAACTGATATCAATGCCAATATAGTTTCGCCCCAATTCATGTGCGGCTCTACAGCTTGTCCCACTCCCACACATGGGATCCAATACAAGGTCTCCTGCTTTTGTCCATGAATTGACATGATCTTTGGCCAAAGCCAGCGGAAATGGCGCTGGATGCCCCTTGGCTTCCTGATCTTCAGCCTTTTTCCCTACTACATATTCCCAAATATTCCCTTTGATTTTCTGCTTCTTGACAGGTTTCGCAAGTTTTGCTCGCTTTTGTTCGCCCTTGGAGAAGTTTTTATAAGTCGTTCCATTCAGCTTAAGTCCAGCATGTAGACAATCAATCATGATGGGATTATGGGTCTTAACTGCTCCCTTACTCAGTACAAACATATACTCAAAGATATTGCTATACCTTTTCCTGTAGATTTGAGGAATGGGATTCGTTTTTTGGAAGATCATGGTATCATGCAGGTTGAACCCAATTTCCTTGAAGTATAGTGCCTGCCTAAAACTGCTGCCAGTCTCACTGCCTTTGATGGTCGCATCTCCAACCACCCATACCAATACTCCCCCCTCTTTGGTAACTCGATATATTTGCTTTGCAATCTCTTCAAATGGGAATGTATAGCCCTTATAGGTCCTCAAATTGTCGTATGGAGGTGAGGTAAGGGTTAAGTCAATGGAATTTGCTTCAAAGCTTTTCATAAGCTCTACACAATTTCCTTCTATGATTTTATCGAGTTCCACAAGCAGGGATGTTCTGGTTTAGGTCAAATTAGTACAGGCAAAAGGAAATTGCCAATCAGGTTCTCAACAAAATACGGGTATCAAATTACCGGAAGAGGTAAGTTAATAACGCCTTGAATAAGCTTATTGAAACTTGGGTAAGGAATCAGGAGCCAATAGGTGCATCTACATTTTCCTGAAAATAAAGCTCCTTGGTGGTCAATTCAAATGCACAAAGGTTGCCAAGACCGGATCGGTACTTGGCAAAGCAGCCATTGTCAATATCCAGTACCTGGTCTTGGTCCAACAGGGAAGCCATGTCCTGTATTTCGCTCTTTTCAATCGGAGTGTGTCCATGGACAATTACGCGCTCTTTTAGCCAGTTCCAATCGATGTCCTCGTACCACCAGCGGACCCACATCATGGACTTGCGGTCTTTTAAGGGGTTATAAAGTTTCCAAAGAAAACCTTCTCCCTGGGCATCAGTAGTTTGCCCCTTGAAATTCAGGCCAGCATGAACAAGGATGTACCCGTCTACTTCCTTGAAATAATCAAAGCTGTCTATGAATTCGATGTATCGTTCAGGAATTTCTTCGGTGTATTGGGCATCAAAACTGCGCATGGTTTCTTTCCCACCATTGTATAGCCACATTTCAACCTCTGAGGGATCATCAAAGGCATCTACCATCATGGCTTCGTGGTTTCCTTTGATACAATGAACCTTGTAATTGGCATCCTTTAAGGACATGACATAGTCCAGAACCCCTCGCGAATCAGGGCCTCTGTCCACAAAATCTCCGAGCAAATACAATTCATCATTAGGCTTCAATTGGATCTTATTCTCCAAAAGCGTCTGAAATGTTTTGAAACAGCCATGTATATCCGAGATCGCAAACTTCCTCATTGTGTGCTATATGCCTCAAAATTAATAAACCCATTGAGAATTTCTAATTCTTTTTGCTTAGTGCTTTTTCTGGCGAAAAGTAAACATATAAGATTAAATATAATTATTAGCTCTTTTGAGTCCTTTCCTTATTTGACTTGATTTTTTACTTTAGAAGGATAAAGTTGACAAAGGTCATGAAAAATACACTACTTATACTTCTGTTGCCGCTGGTACTCTTATGTTCATGTGGCCCCAAAGAAAAGGCCGATCTGGTCATATACCAGGGACAAATATATACCGCTAATCCCCAAATGCCACAAGCTGAAGCCGTTGCAGTGGCAGGTGGCAAAATTGTGTTTGTAGGAAAAAAAGACCGGGCGAAGACCTACATTGGAGATGACACAAAAGTCATCGAGCTGGAAGGCAAAACCATGATCCCCGGTTTTGTCGAAAGCCATGGCCACCTGCTAGGCTTGGGCAATTTCAAGCGAAACCTTGACCTGATGAAGGTCAATAACTACGAAGAGTTGGTTGAGATGGTGAGAGAGGCCGTAACTAAGGCAGAACCCGGTGAATGGATATTGGGGAGAGGTTGGCACCAATCCAAGTGGATTCCACAGCCTGAAGCCATGGTAAAGGGATATCAAATCCATGATGCACTATCTGCGGTTTCCCCAGACAATCCTGTTATGCTGGAACATGCCTCTGGCCATGCCATCTTCGCCAATGCCAAGGCCATGGAGATCGCTGGCATCAATGCCAAATCTGATGTTGGAGAAGGCGGAGAAATCATCCGTGATCCCCAGGGCAAACCCACAGGTATTTTTACAGAAAACGCCGAGAGCCTCATTGGAAGGCATGTGCCCAGGTCCAGCCCCCAAAGCATTCGCAAAGACCTTGAAACAGCCATCGAGACCTGCCTAAAATACGGCATTACCAGTTTTCAGGATGCAGGCTCTAATCAAATGGCCATTGATGCTTACAAAGAATTTCTACAAACAGGGAAAATGAACATTCGCCTTTGGGTCATGTTGAGTGGTTCAGACTCAAGTTTGCTGGAGTCTTGGTATAAAAAAGGGCCAGAAAGAGGATCTTTCCTGAATATAGGAGCCATAAAATTATATTCTGATGGAGCTTTGGGCTCAAGAGGTGCCTGGCTCTTGAATGAGTATACGGATCGTCCCGGTCACTTCGGAAACCCCGTCACCCCCATCGACAAAATCGCCAGCATTTCAAAGGAAGGCCTATCCCATGGATTCCAGGTATGCACCCACGCCATAGGAGACCGTGCCAACCGAGAAGTATTGAATGTATATGAGGCAGCCTTTGAGGCTTATCCTGACAAAAAAGACCACAGATTTCGGATAGAACATGCCCAACATGTACATCCTGCCGATATTCCCAGATTTGCAGAACTTGGGGTTATCCCTTCCATGCAGGCCATTCACATGTCTTCAGATAGGCCTTGGGCCATTGACAGGCTCGGATTGTTACGCATTCAAAAAAGTGCCTACATGTGGAAGGCATTCCTCGAAAGTGGCGCAAAGGTCATCAATGGAACGGATGCACCCGTTGAACCTGTAGACCCTATCCCGGGTTTTTATGCATTTATAACAAGAAAAACACTTAAAGGCACTCCAGAAGGAGGATACGAACCCGAGCAAAAAATGAGTAGAGCTGAAGCTTTAAAGGCATATACCCTGGATGCTGCCTATGGTGCATTTGAAGAAAAAATGAAGGGATCAATTGAAGTGGGAAAGTATGCAGATTTTACAGTTCTTAGTCAGAATATCATGAACATCCCTGAAGATCAGATTCTGAATACTGAAGTGGTCATGACCATCGTAGATGGAAAGGTGAAGTATAAGAAAACTGTCGGGAAACTGAGTCAAAAATAAATTTTACTGATGAAAAGCTCCCTGTCGAGATTCCCAGCTTCCTGGGTTCCCAGCCTTTATTTTGCAGAAAGCCTGCCCTACATGTTGATCAACATTGTAGCCATCCCTATGTATCAGGATATGGGCTTGTCAGAAAGTTTGATTCCACTCTATGTAGGTTTTCTGGGCTATGCCTGGATGATCAAACCCCTTTGGAGTCCGCTGGTGCAATTCAGTGCGACCCGTAGATGGTGGACACTGGCCATGCAACTGATTTTGGCTATCGGATTCGCACTGGTAGGCATGGTGGTTCAAACCGGAGCTTACTTCATCGTTTCGTTCTCTCTTCTGGCCACCTTATCCTTCGTCTCAGCCACACATGACATAGCCATCGATGGGTACTACCTGGAAGTCCTCAGCGAGAAAGAACAATCCTTATTTATCGGTATCCGAAATTTCTTTTACCGACTAGGGATGTTGTTCTCCAAAGGTCCCCTACTGATCTTTGTCGGAATGCTCATCCTTGGCCAAACCTTCATCAGTTCGGAGGAAATGGCAGCAGGATCTGCCTATGCTTATGGTTGGTACCTATGTGCAGCTATTTTTGGCATCATGTGGGTTTATCATTCATTCATCTTACCCAAAGAAAAAGTAGATGAGCAGAAAACCACCTTGGACAAGCAGATAGAAGAAATTGGCCAGGAAGTAGAGGCTGAAAAAGAAAATGAAATTGCACCTAAACCAAGCACCTCAGAACTACTTTCTTCATTTTTTAAAAAAGAAAAAATTGGGATCATGATTGCTTTCCTATTGCTTTATCGTTTGGGAGAATCTCAAATTCAGGCAATTGGACAGACATTCCTAAAAATGGATGTCGCAAAAGGAGGGCTTGGTTTGAGTACCACTGACTTTGGGGTCATTTATGGAACTTATGGGGCTACGGCACTCATCATTGGTGGAATTTTGGGAGGGCTTGCCATTTCGGAAGGAGGCTTGAAAAAATGGCTATGGCCTATGATTGTAGCCATCAATGTTCCCAACCTCCTGTTTGTTTACATGTCCTTCTATCAGCCACAAAATTACTGGATCATTTCAGCCTGTATATCTCTTGAACAATTTGGATATGGATTTGGCTTCACCGCTTTTTTGATGTACATGATTTACATGTCTCAGGGTCATTTTAAGACAGCCCACTATGCCATAGCCACAGGTTTTATGGCCTTGGGAAATATTTTACCCTTACAGCTAAGTGGATTTATCAAAGAATGGCTGGGCGACTATACCCTGTTTTTTTCCTGGACGCTGATTGCCACCATACCTGCATTTATCATAGCAGCATACATTCCTTTGGACAAGGAATTTGGAAAAAAGGGTAGATAAACCAACTAATGAGGAATTAACATACCACAAGACCAACACATCCAACAACTATAGCATGAAAACACCCCAAAAAACCTGCAAACTTTGTGATCTGCCCATTGACCTTACAAAAGCCGAATGTAAGAACCCCAAGTGTCCACACAAAAATACGGAAGATAATGATGGGGAAGACGCATTCCATGAAGATACTGCCACCAATAAATTAACACGGAGGCTTTTTTCAAGAAAAAAGCAAAAGAACGAAGAACAAAAAGCCGAAAGGGATGAACAGCAGGAAGATGAACAGAATCAAGATGGTAGAGACGAAACGTCTCATTCATCAGCAAGTGATGATGACCCCAATGTTGGAGAAGCCGACGACTCAACAGGAGGAGGAGATAATGATGACTCATCTGATGATGGAGGAGGAGGTGGCTGCCTTGGTGGTGGCTGTATAATGGGTGGCCTTAAGCTACTCTGGAAAATAATTACTTTTCCCGTGCGGGTGGTTCTATGGATAATTGAGATATTTGACTAATTGTCTTAATACTTTGCATCCATGATTGAATCCAAAGCACCCTTTTGTCTTGTTGTGATTATCCTATTTGTATCTGCCTGCAGTAATATCGCGGAAGATCAATCACATAGACTTCATGACAGCTATTATAAAAAGGCCTGTGAACTTTTAGATGAAAAGGTCATCTCAGGAATTCAGAACAACAAAATACAAAGCAATGCCCAAAGGGATAGCATCCTGCTGGGCATTAGTTATTTGGACTCTGTAACCAAACTTAATCCTGAGAACTGGGCTGCTTTTTGGCTAAAGGGAAAAGCGTATCAAGTGCTTCAAAAGCATGAAGGAGCCTATACCCAGTTTCAAAGGGCATTTATACTGAAGCAAAGCAATCCCGACCTGGCTCGGGAACTGAGCATTGAAGCATTGGAAACAGGTCGGAATCGCGAGGCTGAAAGTATTGGGGAGGCAGCCCTGTCCCTGAGTCCTGCTGATCCAGGTCTGATGGGGAACCTGGCACTCATACATTTGATAAATGGAAAACTGATTTCAGCTGAAGACTTGATACAATCAGCCTTGCTTATTAGGCCAGATGACCCTGTAAACCAGTACCTGGAAAAGTTGATTCGGGAGGTGAAGGATGGCACTAGGCCACAGCCCAAGCATGTAAATGAGTTGAAAAATTAAATTGACAGCCAGGCGGCAGGACATTTAAAGGATGCAGAGCATATTTGCGAGCCTATGACAAAGAAGACAGAATTTGATCTTATCATTATTGGCGGAGGATTGACAGGCCTAAGCCTTGCTTACTTTCTAAGAGACAGCCATTTGAAGGTTGCCATCCTGGAGGGAAGAGATCGCCTGGGAGGGCGGATATTTACCAACAGGAGAGATGAGATGGCCCCGCTTGAAATGGGAGCTACCTGGCTTGGTAGCCAGCATGTTTTTCTTCAAGAGCTGTTGACCGAATTGGGAATAGGCATTTTCGAACAAAAAATAGGAAATACAGCGATCTACGAATACCTCTCCACCAGCCCATGGCAATTGGTAAACATCCCCGACAATCCGGACCCAAGTTTCCGTATCCAGGGAGGAAGCTCAAGGCTTATAAATGCCTTGGCAGAGGCCCTTCCCCAAGACAGCATTTTCTTAAATTCGAATGTTTCTGGCATTACCGAGGAGGAGGATGGCTTGGTCATTCAGAGCGATCAACAGCTTTTCAAAGCAAAAAAACTTGTTTCAACCCTCCCACCTTACCTATTGCAAAGAAGCATTGACATCAGTCCTAAACTTTCGACTGAGCTTCAGCACATCATGAAAAATACCCACACCTGGATGGGAGAATCCATCAAGGTAGCTTTTCGTTTTAAAGAGCCTTTTTGGGAAGCAGAGGGGATCAGCTCTACTATTTTCAGTAATGTAGGACCAATCTCCGAAGCATATGAGCACTCAGACTTTGAGGGAAAGTATCATGCCATAAAAGGCTTCTTCAATAGCAGTTTCCATCCATTGGGGAAGGAAGAAAGAAAAAATATGGCATTGAAGCAGCTCAGAAAATATTATGGTTCCAGGATTGAGGAGTATATAGATTATGAAGAAATGCTGTGGTCAAAAGAAAGCCTGACCTATGCTCCTTACGAGGGAAATATATTCCCCCACCAAAACAATGGTCATGCTATATTTCAAAAAGCACATCTGTCAGGAAAATTATTCATTGCTGGGACAGAATCTTCGCCACAGTTTGGAGGGTACATGGAAGGAGCCATAAGGAGTGCCCATTTTGTGAAGAAGATGTTGTTGTAATTTGCCCATGTGATTGATCCCCTCCTCAAAAAGGGTGATTTTTATCATTCCCCACTTAAGATATCCCTGATTTTTCTCTTTCCTTTGTACTTTTGTTTTGCTTAACTAGAACCATTCTAAATGATGTAGGTTATTTGCCTATATTTGTTCAAAATTACCTTTACATCCAATCCACATAAATGCTAAGGCACCTATTAACTATCATACTTTTTCTAGTCGCAATTAACCTGAATGGTTTTTCCCAGACATTAACTGGTACCCTCAGGGGCCGAGTCCTGGACAAGACGACAGAAGAAGGCCTTTCTGCAACAAAAATCACCCTTTTGACCTCCATTCCGCAGAGGATCATCCTATCGGATCAAGCTGGAAATTTCAGGTTTGACTCGCTTTTGGTGGGAAGACATAGCATCAAGGTGGAGATGGCTGGCTATAAACCATTCCTGAGGGAGGATTTACTGGTTACCACACAGAAAGAAGTTGTAGTTAATGTTAGCCTGAAGCCAAGCCTTTACAATGTAGAGCAGGTTACTCTCACCCCAGATCGTACCCGAGGAAGTGTTAGAAATGAAATGAGCAGCGTTTCTGCCCTCTCATTTGAGATTGAAGAAACCCGCAAATTTGCTGGTGGGTTAGATGATCCCACCAGACTGGCAGGGAATTTCCCTGGCATTGTATCCACCCCCTTTACTTCAGAAAACTTTATTTCTGTCAGGGGAAACTCGCCCATGGGGCTTATTTACAGAATTGAAGGCATTGATATACCCAACCCAAACCATTTTGCCAGAATTGGAAGCTCAGGGGGGACATTTACCATATTCAGCAATCAGGTACTATCAAATTCAGACTTCTTCATTGGTGCTTTTCCGGCAGAATATGGCAATGCCACCTCCGGTGTTTTTGACATTAGATTCAGGAACGGCAACAATCAAAAACGCGAATATGCCTTTCAGGCTGGCGTTCTTGGGGTAGACCTAAAGGCTGAAGGCCCTTTTAAAAAAGGAGGCAAAGCCTCTTATCTGGTAAATTATAGGCTATCTTCCTTGAGCATAGCTTCTTTCATCATCAATTACCTGACAGTACCTACCTATCAGGATTTAAGTTTTAAACTTCATCTACCTACAAATAAATTCGGAACGTTCAGTGTTTTTGGTATCGGCGGATTGAGCGATCGTTTCAAGCCTACCGAAGAATCCAACTTCCTACGGGATTTGGACAGGTTCCAAAATACGCTGACTTCAGATATGGCAGTCCTTGGGGTAAGACACCGAACCATCCTAAAGACAGGTAGTGTCTGGGAAACCACCATTGCTGGCTCCTACGCTGATATGACTGACAATAGATCCTACCTAGAAGATACCACACAATTGGATGTTTTGAGGCTTAGGGATCAAAATGAATATAGCCGTTTGCCTATAAGTATAGCCAGCTCTCTGAAACACCGTTTCTCTCCTCAGCTTTTGCTGAAATTGGGGGGGCAATACACCCGCACCTACCATGATTACCTCTCACTAGATTATGACTATATTCAAAATCGTCAGGTAATAAATTCTCAAGAAGCTGGGAACACCCAACTGTACCAAGCCTACACCCAGGCGCAGTGGCGCCCTTTTGCCCCCTTGACCATTAATGGGGGTGTGCATTACCTCTTCCATGACCTCAATCAAAAACAATCTTTGGAACCACGTTTTGGAATGGCCTTGAGGATTGCTCCTAAACAACACGTTTCTTTTGGTTATGGCCTCCACAGCAGAACTGAGCAATGGGGAACTTACATGACACGATTTTATGAAGAGGGTCAAACAAACTCAAGCCTCCCCAATCTCGATCTTGACTTGATGAAAGCACACCATCTGGTCATAGGCTACAATGCTATGTTAAGTGACAACCTGAAATTTCAGGCTGAAATTTACCACCAATCCCTATTCAATGTACCTGTTGAAATTGGAGACTCGGCTACTTATACTGTCCTGAACCTTGATGAATTGAATGAACTGAGGGCACTCAACAACGACGGAACAGGAAGGAACTATGGCATTGACATGGGTCTGGAACGTTTCTCAAGGAATGGATTTTATTATATGCTCAATGGGAGTATTTTCAGATCCACCTATACAGACGGCCAGGGAAGAGAACATTCTACGGCATATAATACGGGATACAAAACCAACTTTTTGATTGGGAAGGAAATCAAAATGGGGAAAAAGAGAGGCAGGAATGCAATTCTAAGCCTTAATTCAAATCTTTCCATCAGAGGAGGACAAAGGTATACCCCAATTGACCTACAAGAATCCAGATTGGCATTGACCACTGTTTTCGACGAGACCTATCCATTTATTGAGCAGGATAAGCCATTAGTAGTTTGGGATGTAACGGTGAATATATTCCGTAACAGAAAACGATTTAACGAGAGTTGGTCTATCCAAATCAAGAACATCTTCCAAAGTCAGGCAGCAGAATACAGGGATTATGATGCGACCCTTGATAGGGCTGTAGCACTTGAAGGTGCTGGTTTCCTACCGGTGATGAGTTACAAAATACACTTCTAGAAGTTTGGTGAAGAGACAATGTCCATCAAATCCTCAGGGTACAGGTGGACTTTTTCTTTTTTCAGCTCTTTAAGAGAGCGCCAAATAGGATAGAGATTTTGATTGATAAGGGCGTCAGATACTTTTTCTGTCCCTTTGGAGTCTAGTTCTCCTTTGAATAGGAAGATTATCTCGTGGCGAATGTTATCATTAAGCTCCGTTACGACCTCAGAGGGTCCAGCCACAAACTCCAGGTTCTTCACATCCTCTCCAATCAGGGACTTAACTTCCCTTCGGATGGCCTCCCAACTGTATTCTCCAAATGCAAGTTTACCTCCGATAGGCCTGTAGCAAGGCTTACCGTTTGACAATTCCTCATCTTTTATCAGGAGTATCCTTCCCCTGTACAGGAAAATGCAGTACGCCATGGGCGCAATGCTCCCGCTTCCCTTTCCCATCTGTGCAGGACCTTCTTTAATCTGGAACATTTTTATCAAATCTTTCTTAGCAAGGCAGTACAATAGTAAATCATTTTTCAATGATTCCTGCATTCCTTTTGGGGAAGTCTTTACACAGAGAAAAAGTCAAATTATGGGGTAGAAATGCCGATGGGCTAGGCTTTTACGCAGACTAACCTCAAGGGGTTATATTTTTATACCATTTCCATTAAAAAACTTACATCAGAAAAATAAAATATTACCAAAAATACCTTCCTGATTTTGTGAAGTTAATGAGCAACAATATTCAACTTATGAACCAAAAAATTACCGGAATCATCTCTGACCTTTAGGAGATAATAACCGGGGCTGATGTTGGATGGTATGTGGAGCTTGATATTACTCAGTTTTATGATCTTCTTTTCTATCACTCTTTTCCCGTATAAGTTTTCCAGAGAGATTTCAAGATTCTTATTGCCTTCCCAAGACAATTCCAATACATTAGAAACGGGATTGGGAGCGATTTGAAACTTATTTCCTGCAAGAGAATTGCTTGCTGTTTCCTGAGCAACCGCAATACAAAATGGAGAGCTAAACAGGTTTCTTTGGCAGAGACGGTCCCGGATAACCGGGGTGTAAATGCCTTCAAACAAGACCGTATCTGCCATGAGTAAAGCCTCTGCTACATTAGGAAGGCTCATATCCCTCCTTAAAAAATACAGACACTCCAAAGCAAGGGCATCAGTGATTTCAGGTCCCAGATCAAACCTGATATTCATCAATGTACTTGCCCAAAGGGTACCTACTTCATAAATGCTTCCAAATCCATTGATAGGAGGATAAGACTCCAAAGTTACGGCCATTCGTCCTTCCCAAAATTCATTGTGTCCATCCCAATTGAACAGCTCAAACCAATTCCAGCTTGAAATGTCATATGAATAAGCTGCCGTGAAATAATCTGCGAAGCCTTCGTCAATTCCCTTTCTTTCAAAGCCTCGATTGGACTCAGGTGTAGCATCGTAGGAAAGCGCATGGATATACTCATGAATAATGACATCAGCATCTTCGGCATCATCCACTCCCCCATCACCAAAGAGGATATATGAATTTCCACTGTTACCAACAAAAGTTGATTGATCATTATTCCCCAAGCCATGAGGATCAACCTCGATGGGCTTATTCAATAAGTCATGAAAACCTAAATCCTCCACATATCTTCTGAATCTGTCGATATGATAGTACGCCATCACATCCTCAAAACCACTTTGATCCCTGGTAAAGAAAAAATCTCCATCAGTAGATACAGATATGGGGTAAAAAAAAGCGGCCCTGTCAACCACCTTTACATAAGGCCCTTCCAGCCGAAAAAGGCTGTCATCAGTAGAATAAGACAAGCCTTGCAATTCCACGGTATCCATCAGGGATTCAAATTGTAAGGTATGTGTGTCCTTTCCATCTTCAAACTCAATCCCATAACGCAGTTGCCCTCGGGTACAGGGATCAGGAAAAAACACCCTTGCCCTTCCAGAGGTATCTAATTTCGTTTGAGAAGCATGTTGGTGCCGAAAGTAGGTGCCCAAATCTTCCCTTTGAATGATCCTTTGGTCAGTAGAAGAAATTATAAGCTCCTCGGCAGCCAATTCTCCCTGATTGAAAAACATCCTGAGTGAATGAGCAGGAACCCAATTATTTCCTTCCAACCACCAAATTTCCTGATCGCTCAGTTCATCAGCATCTGCCTCTTCAGCCAATTCATAGATCAGGGATCCCAGGTCTTGCCTCGAAAGGTTCACACTGGAATTAAGGAGGGGATAAACCGTAGCACTCATTCCGTAGGCATGCAGTTCATGATCCAAATGGACAATCAACTCACTTTGATAGAGTTCCCTTGACTGGAATACCTGTTTTAAATAGACGTGCCAACCAGAAGGACTTTTTGAATTGTTTTTTATGGTAAGACTGGTATTTCTAAGTTCAGGAAGGTAAGGGAGAAGTGCAGACCTGAATTGCTCAGATTCCAGACTTTTCAGGTCAAAATCCAGTTTTTGCCAGGATTGCGCAAAGCCTGTCTCTCCCAGCAACAAAAGGAACATCATCAAAACCCAAGCCCGTATGTTCAATCCACTCATCAATCTTCCTCAATTAAATCCCAATGGATATTGGCCTGTTTCAGCGCATGTGCCAAAGGGGGATAATCATTTTTTCTAATAAAAAAAGTTTGCTTGCAAATGTCAGTGTAATCTGCTTTTAACAACTTTGTTGGGTGAGGATGCAACACGCGATTGATATCGGAGGTTTTATCGTAGGGGAAGGTCAATGAAAAAATTACTTTAGGAATGATCTCCTCCTTTGGGTTTTCTTTCAAGGCTTCCTCCGCTGCAGTTCTATAAGCCTCGATTAGCCCCCTGACACCCAACTTAGTTCCTCCAAAATACCTGACAACAACCACTAGTGTAAAGGTCAACTCAAATGACCTGATAGCTGAAAGTATAGGGGTTCCTGCACTATGGGAAGGTTCTCCATCGTCAGTCGCATAGGAGCTTTCTCCAAGTTTCCCAAGCCTATATGCATAACAATGATGCCTGGCATCATGAAACCTTTTCTTCAACTCCCCTACCCTCTCGGCGACCTCGGACTCATTTTGCACCGGATAGGCAAATGCATAGAACTTGGACCCTCTGTCCTTGAAAAAGCCTTCAGATTCGCTATTTATCTTATAAATAGGATTTTCTTCCATTAATACCCCTTCTTTTCTTGATTCTGAATGCTTTGAATCATAAAACTTAACCCAAAAATACCAGAATCATTCGGGCAAATCAGCCCTTGCTTTACAATAATGCGAAAATTAGACAAGTATGACAATGCCAATTAATTGGGAGTATTAAGGGAAAATGAATTTCAAAATTAACTTCCGGTAATAGGTGAAGATATTCCCATATTATTTTAATTTTGAATATGGACCGTTGGAAACAAACACTCATAATTTCCGGGGCTATACTGACCACTGCTGGAGTGGCAGCCCTTGTACTTGGAGGAATTGGCCTGCTGTTGGTCAGATTCTCTGCCCTCTTTATCTATCTGATCACCGCCTTGATTTTCACCCTCATGGGTAGGCCAATCAAAAGGTTTTTGGATAAACTAAAGGTTGGTAAATTTTCCATCCCAAATATGGTAAGTACCATCCTCACCCTGGTTGTACTCCTTGTCATATCCCTCGGAATATTGGCATTCTTTGTTCCGCTGGTGGTAGATATTGCAGATCAGGTGCAAGACATAGATCCATCCTCAGTAGCAAGTGGCATGGAAGAACCCTTCAATCAACTTAGAGAGTTCAATGCCAAATACAGACTATTTGAATTGAAAGAAGGAGAATCTCTGGAGCAACTGTTCTTGGATAATGTCCAAAGCATCGTCGAGCAGGTGAATATTAGCTCTTTGATTTCAGGAATACTGGGATTTGCGGGGAACTTTTTCGTTGGGGCATTCTCCATCATCTTCATTACCTTCTTTTTCCTGAATCAGAAGCAATTGCTTCCCAACATTGTCCATGCCATTACCCCAGAAGCCATAGAAGAAAAGGTAAACAACGCCCTCGAAAGCATAAAAAGCCTATTATCCAGGTATTTTATTGGTGTAATTCTGGAAGTCCTGCTTGTGGGTGGTCTGGTCGCATTGGGACTTGGCATATTAGGCATCAAGAATGCCCTTTTCATTGGATATTTTGCTGGGGTATTCAACATCATTCCCTATCTAGGGCCTATCATTGGTGGCTCCATGACTGTGGCCATGACAACCATCAACACCCTCAGCCTAAACTTTTATGAAGAAGCCTTTCCATTGATCGTTTTATCTCTGATTGTTTTTGTAGTTGTTCAGTTGATTGACAACTTCATCATCCAGCCATTCATCTACTCAAGTAGTGTAAAGGCACACCCATTAGAGATATTTCTGGTGATCATAGGTGCAGGCTTCATCGGAGGTGCTGCGGCCATGGTTTTAGCCATCCCGGTTTATACCATTTTGAGAGTTGTTGCCAGAGAATTTTTTAACAAATTTAAAATCGTGAGTTCGCTCACAGCCAGTATAGAAGAAGAATGAATCTTCCCCACCCTCAGGAAAACCCTTGGCAGATCAAAAGTTCCAAACTTATTTATGAAAATCCTTGGATTCGTGTAGATGAACATCAGGTAATCAACCCCTCAGGTAACCCTGGAATTTATGGGGTCGTCCACTTCCAGTCAAATGCTATTGGAGTGGTGCCCTACGAAAATGGAGAAATATGGATGGTAGGCCAGTACCGCTTTCCGCTGGAAGAGTATCAATGGGAGATCCCCGAAGGGGGTGGGCCTTTCGATGAAGATCCCCTCGAAGCTGCAAAAAGAGAACTGAAAGAAGAAACCGGCTTGACAGCCAAAAATTGGGAGCCACTTCTTGAAATGAACCTTTCTAACTCCGTTTCTGATGAATGGGGCATCGTCTACCTGGCAACTGGTCTGGAATCAGGAATAGCAAGCCCAGAAGAAACCGAGGACCTACTGGTCAGGAAGGTCTCCCTTGAACTCGCCTATGAAATGGTTGAAAAAAGAATCATTCGAGACTCATTGACCGTAGGAGCTATCTACAAAATGATGCTTCTAAAATTGCAAGGGAAGTTACCTTAACTGAAACACATGGCTAAGCTACCAAAATCACCTTCTCTACCTGAACTACAGGCTTACCAAATAGAAATAGCCAAAGAAAGAGGCTGGGATGACAACAAACCATTGGAGAGTTTTTTGCTTTTCAGCGAGGAAGTCGGAGAATTGGCTAAAGCCATCAGAAATCGCCTTAAACTATTTCAAGAAGAAGGCAAAAGCTCTCCAAATGGGGAGCTTGAAGGAGAATTTGCAGATGTGCTTAGCTACCTTATTGAGTTGGCAAACCAATTTGACATAAACCTGGAGGAAGTCTACAAGAAAAAGGAGGAAATAAATGCTTCCAGAAACTGGAATTAGTGAAGCCATTTCCTGCTGATCCTACTTCCTTTGGAATCCGTGAATTGCAGGATATAAAGGCCTGAAGGGACTTCATTGACTGCAAAGTTTTCCTGAAAACTTCCATTCCGAACCTGGAACTCATAAATCCCTGATAGCTTTCCGCTAAGATCCCTCATCTCCAATTTCAGAAGCCCGTTTTCTATTCCTTTCCCCCTAAGAGAAAGCATATCATTCCTAGAAGCAATGTCAATCCTGAAGTTGTTCTCTCGGTAAATTTCCAATTTGGAGGAGGCTGTTCTTGTCCCATCAATCCCAACCCAGAAAATTTGATAGGAAGAACTTCCCAGCAATGGTTTGTCATCTATAAAGCTGTATTCTTTTTCCTTGTGAATGTTTAATTCTTGATAAAATCTATCATTCCTCCACAGTTCGAAATGACTTCCGTCCTGCTGTACTGCTTCCCATGTCAACAGGACTTTGTTACCTAGGTTTTCAGTTTCAAAGTTGAGCCAAAGGACAGGCAATATGGTATCCTGCACTGCACTGACAGCTGCATATGCATTTATTCTACCATGCCCAAAGATGGTATCAAAACCAGTAACTCCCATGTCGATGGCAGTGCGTTTGACGATTTCCATGATGGTATCCGCGAGCATATTGGGATCTTCCTTGATCATCAAGGCAACGACTCCCGTCACCTGGGATGTCGCAGAAGAAGTACCTCCAAACTGTCGTGAAAAGTTTATGTCTGATATATCAACTGCCCCGACATAATTTAACCCATTGGCTCCCATTCGATCTGTTACCCTGACTCCAAGGTCGTTCGCTGTACTGGCAGAAGGGGCAACTACGTCAATTTCAGGTCCTGTATTGGCATAATTCGAATGGTTTCCATTTTTATCAATGGCACCTGCAGTAAGGGTGCTTGCCAGGTTTCCGGGAAACCTCACACAACCGGTATCATTTCCTGCAGCAAAAACCATCACGGTTCCCAAGCCTCCACGGCCATGTGTCAGCGCACTATCAATTGCATCTGTAAGCACTGGAAATGGATTGTTCAGACAGGATGGGTAGCCATAGGCATTATTCATCACTTCGGCACCGTTTCTGTAAGCCCATAGGATGGCATTAGATACTTCTACTACATTTGTAGGTGTAACTACCAAAGGAAAATAAATTGGTAAAATTCGTGCGTCCTGAGCCAGTCCTCGAATACCTGTATTGTTATCGTGCAGGGCTCCAATAATCCCTGCACATGCTTGCCCATGCATCTCTACGGCCAGGTAAGGATTCCCACTAACTGTAAGGTTATAGGCAGAGTATCCTGACATCAGGCGGCTGTTTCCAAGGGTATCCTGCAGGTCGAGGTGAGCCTCTACCCCATTATCCACCACCGCAACAATTGGCTGATAATTTGTCGATAGCAATGCCCAAGCCTCTGGAGCATTGATATCAATATTCGAAGTTCCGGCCACACCATCGATAAGCTGCCCAGTATTATTCAGGTAAAATTGATCTGAATAAAGGGGATCATTCATGGGCTCCATCCTTGCATAAAAGTCAGGGTGTACCCAGTGAAACATCTCTGTTGCAGCCAAGTCTTGGCTGATCTTCAGGCTTTGTGCTGGATCAGATAGCCTAATCAGCTTTAAACCTTCAGAGGAAGAAATTATATATGCCCCCGGATAGTCTGCCAGTATCCCTTCCAATAATAATTCTGAAAAATATTGATTTGGGCTGAATACAATGTTCTTACTTAGCCATAGCTCCATGCCATCTTTTGTCTTAAGTGAATAGTTCGCATGAAGTAAGTTTTTTGAATCATTTAACAGGCTGCCAAGCTCCTCTTCTAAAGGAGTAACCTCCAGGTCGCTGGGAAAACCAAGGAAAAAATGATCCGAAGGAATTAACCTTGGCTCTATCGTAATAGCCTCCAGGGCGTCAGCCCTGAAAAGCTCTTCTGCCAGGGCAGAATCCTTGGTATAAATATGAACACTTCGTACATTTTTGTACAACTCAACTTTTTGATCTCCAGCCATGTAATAATCAGCCTGGGCTTGAAGGAAGGCCATGGCCAAAAACTGTAGAGCAAGAAATAGGGGTAACTTTCTCATTCCATTATTTTATAGAAAAAGGAGTATACGAATAGGCAGAGGCGTCCTGGCTTAAAAACAAAATTACGAAATAAATTTTTAGATAATTGTTAAGCAGGAATAAATTTATGTTTTATGCAATTTCCCTAATTGCAGTTTATAAATTGACTGATAGCCAGTGATAAATTCGGGCTTCATCAAGACTCAACATAAAAATACCAAGGTAAATAATAGATTCGGGGCAAAAGTGTTTTCAAAGCAGTCCACAAAAAATCCTGATTTTCCCTAATTTTGTCGATAGATGCAGTTATATGAATTTGAAAGAAGCCGTTAAGGACAAAATTTTTAGGGTATTAAGCGAATGTGCAGAGGAAATGGACTTACCTTCCTTTGTAATTGGTGGTTACGTAAGAGATCATTTGCTGGGAAGACCTTGCAAAGATATTGATATAGTGGTAGAAGGTCGAGGGATAGATCTTGCGAGGGCATTTGGAAGGAAAATCCATGCAAAGGATGTCATAACCTACGAGAATTTTGGAACGGCCATGGTTCGAATGGACGACTATGAGGTAGAATTTGTAGGTGCAAGAAAGGAAAGTTATCGAAGAGAAAGCCGCAAGCCCATAGTTGAAGAGGGAAGTCTGAGA
Source organism: Bacteroidia bacterium (assembly GCA_022760475.1). Taxonomy (GTDB): domain Bacteria; phylum Bacteroidota; class Bacteroidia; order J057; family J057; genus JALEFZ01. The sequence continues at coordinate 80,004 of JALEFZ010000056.1, forward strand.
GATGACCAATTGAGGAGAGATTTTACCATTAATGCCCTTTCAATAAGCCTGAACAAAGAGGACTTTGGATTGCTTCATGATCCATTCGAGGGGCTGGAAGACTTACGACACAGACTTATTCGCACCCCGACCAATCCAGATATTACCTTTTCTGACGATCCACTCAGAATGCTTAGGGCAATAAGATTTGCCAGTCAGCTACATTTCCACATACTTCCAGAGACCCTGGAGGCCATAGAAAAAAATGCTCATCGCATAGAAATTATTTCCCAGGAAAGGATCACCACCGAGCTAAATAAAATAATTCTCTCCCCCAGACCCTCGACAGGTTTTAAACTGCTGTTCAAAACAGGTCTGCTAAAGCGAATATTCCCTGAATTATTCAAAATGCATGGTGTAGACTACAAAGAAGGAAGGGGACACAAGGATAATTTTTACCATACGCTTCAGGTATTGGATAATGTAGCCGAAAAATCAGACAAGCTCTGGCTAAGGTGGGTGGCTATCCTCCACGATATAGCAAAGCCATTAACCAAACGATTTGATAAAGTAAGGGGCTGGACATTCGATGGGCATGAAGATAAGGGTGCAAGGATGGTTCCCAAGATCTTCAGGCGAATGAAGTTGCCCATGAATGAGGACATGAAATACGTCCAAAAACTTGTTCAACTTCACCAAAGACCCATCGCACTTGTAACCGAAGAGGTTTCGGATAGTGCCATTCGCCGTATTGTAGTTGATGCAGGTGAAGACCTACAAGACTTGCTGGATTTCTGTAGGGCAGACATCACCTCAAAAAATGATAAAAAAGTAGCACGCTTCCTCGATAACTATGAGAAACTCGAAGCTCGTATTCATGAAGTCCTAGAAAGAGATAACCTCAGAAATTGGCAACCTCCCGTGGATGGAAAAACGATAATGACGATCTTCAAGATTCCTCCCTCACGGACTGTAGGTCAGATCAAAAATGAAATTCGGGAAGCCATATTGGAAGGTATCATCCCTAACGACAAGGACGCTGCCCTCCAATTCATGCATGAAATAGCCCACAAGTATATTCAGCAATCCTGATTTTGAATATGATGCCCATCCGCTCACTCAATTAAGCTGCTTCGATCCTGCTAATCTGGAACTAGTAGGAAAAACTGCTTGCTTCCAGGCAGGTTTTTGCAGTTCTGGTTGTATATTGTTTAATACTTTGCGACACAAACAAATTACCGTATCATGCGATTGATATCCTTATTTATCTTCCTAAGTATCTCACTGTCTGGCTTTTCACAAAAGTACATTGGAATCAGGTTCGCCTCTGATATTAATTATTTTCCAAATGTTGACAGGGTAGAACTGGTGGAAAATGCCTTCACTACCGGTAAACTGGGGCTATATTATGCCAACTACCAAAAGGCCAGCGGATTTGAATTGGGATTGAATGTCAATTATAAAGATGGAAATGACAAGGGATTCCCAAACTTGCCAGTAGTCATGAGAGATTGGGGGCAAGATCAAAATGTAGGATACCTGGGTGTAGAAATGGACTTTAAAGCCGGTCCCAGGATTTGGCCTATCTACCCAAAGATTGGCTATGTTCTTGGGTATCGTTTTACCCAAATTGGTTTCATCACCGACCCTCAATCCGAAAACAAAATAAATCCCTGGTACCTAATGCTTCCATTTGGCGTTTCAGCCAACCTCCCAACTCAATGGGGCCTTGTAGGCTTTGGAGGATTCTTCAATATCGGTGTACTCAACGTAGTGAACCTCCCCGACCAATTTAGCCTAAGAGATGGCGGAAGACATAGGAGTTTTACCTTTGAGATGACCATGTCAATTGAAAACAGGAAGTAGACATACTTTCAAAACTTTTAATACATTCTATAACTTTTATTTGATTAATGGGTTTTATGTTTGATTTGATATTAATTTGAGATAAAAATCAAGCATTGAAATACAAAAGCCTTAGACAGTGCGTCAATGACCTCGAAAAACACGGACAGCTCGTTCGGGTAAAAGAGGAAATCGACCCAAACCTTGAGATTGCGGAAATACAGCGCAGGCTATACCTCAGCCAAGGCCCAGCAGTTTTATTTGAGAATGTTAAAGGCAGTAAATTCCCTGCCTTGGCAAATTTGTATGGGACAGTAGATCGCATGCATTTCATTTTCAGGTCTACCATCAAGCAAGTAAAAAAAATTGTAAAGCTAAAAGCTGATCCCAGTAGCTTTTTCAAAGCTCCTCATAAGTTTCTGGATACCCCCTTTGTAGCGGTAAATGCCCTCCCTATAAAAGCACGCTTCAGGAAGCCCATCCTCCATGCAACCACCACCCTGGATCAGTTGCCTCAGATAAAATCCTGGCCAATGGATGGAGGCCCTTATGTCCTGCTCCCTCAAGTATATACGGAGGACCCTGAAAGTCCAGGAGTCATGAAATCTAACTTGGGAATGTACAGGGTACAAATCGCAGGAAACGATTATATCCCTAACAAAGAGATCGGTGTACATTACCAAATTCATAGAGGAATTGGTGTTCACCATACAAAGGCTGCTGCCAAAGGTGAGAAACTCAAAGTGAGCGTCTTCGTAGGCGGCCCCCCGGCGCATTCTTTTGGGGCAGTCATGCCCTTACCTGAAGGACTGACAGAATTGATGTTCTATGGCTTGTTTGCAGGAAGGAATTTCAGATATCTCAGAAAAAATGGACATACCCTTTCCTCGGATGCTGATTTTGTCATCACAGGAACCATCGACCCTACAAGGACAAAACCCGAAGGTCCATTTGGAGATCACCTGGGCTACTACAGCCTTCAACATGAATTTCCTGTGATGGAAATCGAGCAGGTTTACCATCGAAAGGACGCCATATGGCCCTTTACGGTAGTTGGAAGGCCTCCACAAGAAGACACCAGCTTCGGAGAAATGATCCACGAGGTAACCAAAGACATGGTTCCCGTTTCGGTACCCGGGCTGCATGCCATGCATGCAGTCGATGCTGCAGGAGTACATCCTCTTCTTTTGACCATAGGAAGTGAGAGGTATGTACCATACAAAGAGCGATATCCGCAGGAGCTATTGACAGTAGCCAATGCAGTCCTTGGTTTTGGGCAGGCTTCACTCGCCAAGTACCTCATGATACTGGCCAAGGAAGATAATCCTCCTTCTATAGATGACATCGAGGCATTCTTCACATTCATGCTAGAGCGCATTGATTGGAAGAGGGACCTCCATTTTCAGACCAGAACCACCATGGATACCCTTGATTATTCAGGAACTGGTCTTAATCAGGGCTCTAAGGTAGTCATGGCTGCTGCTGGCAAAGCCATCAGAGAACTCGGAACAGATCTCCCTGATGGATTTTCGTTGCCCATGGGCTTTAGCGAACCCAAATGGGCCATGCCAGGCATATTGGCAGTTTCTGGACCCAAATTTTCAGATCCAGAAGCAGGAGAAAGACAAGCCAAGCAATTGGAATCCAGCCTTGGAAACATTGCTGGTATAGATAAAGTCCCCATGATTGTCCTTTGCGATGACTCAGACTTTACGTCAAGAAATTTGAATAACTTCCTTTGGACTACATTTACAAGATCCAATCCCTCTCATGACATCTATGGAGTGGGGAGTTTCACCGAACATAAGCATTGGGGTTGCACGGGTCCATTGATCATTGATGCCCGAATCAAGCCTCACCATGCTCCACCCCTGGTAGAAAATCCTGAGGTAAGCAAACGGGTAGATGAACTCATGGCAAGTGGGGGACCACTTCACGGAATTATCAAAGGAGATTTTTAGAAGATTCTTAAACCCAACTGCAAAAAAGAAAGCTGCTTTTTAAACAGCTTCTCAATCCCCTTCTTCGATATTTCTGTTGGTTTCTCTGACTATATCGTCAAGGCTTCGAGCACTTTCTTCGAGTTTTTCTAGAAAATGGATTGACATGTCCCTTGACGAGTTCTTCATCAAATGAATGATGCCTAGTACATTACTCAAAGGAGAGCGGATGCTGTGAGAAAGATCAAAGGCATATTTCTCCAACTTCTTATTTTTTTCAAGGATAAGTTGGCTACGTTGTTGAACCTTCTTTTCAAGCTGAGAATTTAGGATGGAAATATGTTCATTCGCTTCTTGTAATTCATAAGCCTGCATGAGGATCTCTTTTTTCTGATACTCCTGAGTTTCATAAGCCTGCTTCAACATATGCCTGTTTTTGAAGACCATCAGGAACATAACCAATATGGATATCAATGCAATGCAGAACAATGCAATGGTGAACCTCTGAAACTGTATTTGCTTATCCTGACCTTCATTTTTTTGTTTCAATTTAGCATTCTCCATCTGCTTGGCGTTCAAAGCCATATTAGCTTGCATGCGCGTAAGGTGGTTCATATGCTCCAATCGAAGCAATGAATCTCGCAGGTCGTAGGCTTTTTGATACCACAGAATAGCTGGTTCAGCCATTCCTTTTTGGCTCAAAATTCTTGCCCAGAGTTTATAGATGGGTAGAAGGAGATCTTTTCGATCAATATCTCTTGCCAAGCCCATGGCTTCACGTGTAAGAAGTTCTGCACGGGTTACATTGCCCTGCTCAAGTTTTACTTCGCCCAGCAGGGTTTTTGTATTGGCTAAAGAAGCAGTATTTCCTAGAACTTCATACAAGACCAAGGCTTTGTTGAGGTGAAGTGACGCCCCTTCCAGATCGCCTAATTTTCCAAGGACATGGCCAAGTTGTCTATAAGCCCTGGCCTTGTCTATATCCAGCTCACTGGAACTGATTGCCTGAAGGGCATAGGAGTTATAATCTTTGGATTCACGGAAATTGAATAGCTCAGTCTCAATATTTGCAATGCTTAGGAGGGTTCGAGCCAGGGCTCCAGAATCACTTTGAGATTGACGAATACCCAATGCCTTGACATAATATTCCCGAGCTTCCTCATATTTTTTCTGGCTGTAGAATAGGTTACCAATATTTTCCAGCGCAGAGGCATAATATTGGTCTGGGCCACTCTTCTCAAAAACCATAAGTGCTTGAAAACCCAAAGCTATGGCCATTTTAGTATCTCCAAGACCTTGATAGCAGGCTCCTTTGAGGTTCTTTACCTGTGCGAGCTCTCCCCTATTATCATAGGAATCAAACCATACCTCAGACTCTTCCAGGCTTTTTAATCCAAGTTCGTGCTCATTCTCCAGCACATAAGCATTCCCAATCAGTTTGTGAGCCAATCCAATAAAGACACCAAACTTCTTTTTTTCCCCAGCCAGAAGGAGTACCCCCTCTGCATGGCGCCTTGCACGACGTGGATTTTTGTATAAAATGCTCTCAGATTCCTGCAATAAGGTATCAAGCACCAAGGGTTTTACTTTAAACTTATTCCTTTGAAGAAAGGAAGAGAGCGAGTCATTGGAATATGCCTTGACTTCCTTTGTAGGAAAAAAAGTCACTGCCAGAAAAATCATCACTAAAATTCGTAGAAAAAAGCTGCCCTTTTTACTTTCTAAATGGCTTCTGTACCCAATATCTTTTTTCATGCCACATAGTTTTGCTGTTTATTAATTCTATAGTTTCAAGAGCAGGTAAGGAGCCAATTCATTTTGGCTTTTGAATAATTTATCTCTAATGAAATTCTTACACCTGTTTACATTTGTCAACCGTTATCATTCATGCGCGAACGATCAAAAAATATGGGGTAAATGGGTGTCTGCCAATTTGATGCAATTTGACAATTTAACCTTTAGGGGTTATAGATATTTACGTGTTTAATAGATAAAAATTGAGTTGAAATCAAAAATCTTTTTTTTGCTGCTCATTGATGCAGCAAAATGGGATAATGCTTCGTTTACCTTAAAAACCTTTACTATTTCAAAATGGAAGTACCGAAGATCATGTATCGGGTTGTTATTTGGGGACTACTTATTTCCCTGATAATTGGTTGTACATCGCTGGACCCACTTCCACAAATTGAGGAATCACCAAAAGTCTATACCCCCAGGTTGTTTTCTATACGGACTGCTAACGGGCCTGAACTACGATGGGGATGGTTGAGTATGGGAGGCAGCCAGCAACCTTATGGCCTTTCTGCAGAAAAATTTGTCATATTTCAAGCCATAGATCAATACGATACCTTCACTGAAATCGCAGAGACTTCTGGAGATACATTCAGTTTTGCCCTGGACCAGCTTGATGAAGGACATTCATATTTTTACCGAATTCAGGCCTATGCTTCAGAGGAAAACAATGAATTCAGTAGCATTATCCAATTGACAAGTTCCTCTTTGGAGCAGAAGGAGACCTTTTGGCCAGAATCGGAGGAGAGTCTCTCTCATGGAAGTTTCACAAAAAATTCAGATCAAATAAGTTTTCAACTTGATACGGATAGTACCTCATATGTTGCCCTAGGAAAATGGGGTGAAAGCAAGGTACAATTGGTAATTGAAGGCGAAGATCCTGCTTGGAATCACCTTCAGAATCATCTTGCTTTTCAGTCTATTCAAGATACTTCTACTGGTGGGATTCAAAACGCACTTCAGGTTGTTGATCCAGACAATTCATTCTTGCTCGAAAGTACACTTGGTGGTGATGCCCCATACTTGCAACCCGATTGGGGGGACTACCAGGGAAGGCAAGATTGGATTTCTTATATCTCAACAGTTCCCTCTTCGGATCTTTGGGGAATATTCATTTATAACCCGACTGATGGCGCTGAACCGACTCTAATTAAAGATGTTGTACCGGATAACTCTTTGGGTAGTCATCTTCCCATTGGAAGGCCTGTTTGGTACAAAAGGGAGGAAAGTTTTCTAGCCTATGAGATTTTCAAGCCAAAACTATATAGAAACGATACAAGCTACTGGGTAAGGGATATCCAATCGATCAATGTAAACAGCAGATCTGAGAAATACCTGGTGGAGAGTATGTGGGACGATTTTGCTCCCAGTGTTTCCAATGATGGCAATTATATGGCTTTCCTAAGTAACCGAAGTGGAAAGACAGAAATCTGGTTAAAAGACTTGAATTCCCAAAAATTCACCCAGCTTACAGGCAGCCTTGAGCTAAATCCATCAAGAAAAATCAACAAGCTGGCCTGGTCTCCAGACGGAAAATACCTCCTGTATACCCACGAAGATGTCATGGACAGAAACTGGGTCTGCCGCCTAAAAGTCAACTAAATTGCAATTTGATCAATTGCTGATTGATGTTTTCTTAGGAGCAGAAACTTTGATTACTTCCTTACCGGTAATTGCATTGACCGCAACCCTGGCGTTGAACATACAATTTCCAAGGAAGGTTCCTTCTAGTGCCCTTAATCCATGGATTCCTCCTCCACCGAAACCTGCGGATTCTCCAATGGCATAAAGCCCTTCCAAGGCCCCTCCTTCAGGACTTAATACCTGTGCGGATAGATTGGTTTGGATTCCTCCCATCGACTTTCTGGTAAGAATGAACTCCCTAATGGCTATAAATGGAAGACCCGCCGGGTCCTGAATAGGTGAATAGTTCATTAACCTGAACCTGTCCCCTTTATTCTCCCTTAACCTTGTTATCAGGGCTATTCTTGGATCTTGGGAATCCTGTTTTTCCTTAACCGCTTCATCAAAAGTATTAACAGCCTTTTTCACATGTGCAGCTTTGACATCATTGGTACCAGTAAGCTCATTCATTTTTGCGACCAATTCGGATAGATTATCCGCAACAACAAAGTCTACACAGTTGTTGATCATAAAATCAACCATTCCTTTGTTTCCAAGTAATATTGTCTTGGCAAAAGCCCATTTTCTTTGTTCCCTCAAGGCATGGTTATATTTGGAACCAGATACTCCCAATTCCTTTTTAGCAATTTTATAATTGGTGACCTGCCATGAATATTGTTTTTCTTGTTGACTGATTTGTTCGACCAGGCTCCTGGTATCAAATCCTGTGATCATTGGATCTGGACCTATGGGATTTCCTTGATAATCAAGCCAAACAGCAGTTTTGGGAGGAACCAGACTTAATCCATGAAGCTCATGATCCCCTTCGGGATGGTGAACACCTCCGGCATAATTCCATTGCTTATCTAGATGGGTAACATTGGCTCCTGCAGCTTTCGCCACACGATGAATTTGTCCGTCTGCTACCATGTGGGAGCCTGTAAGCATGTGCTCAGGAGCCTTGCCCCATGCGGAATACCAATGTTTCTTCACCTCATCAACACTGCCTGTGATCCCTCCAGCTGCCAAAATAGTAGCGGCTGCCTGGTACTCAAAAGCTTCGTCTGTTTGAAGGTCCTTACCCCTTACACCAACCACTCGATCTTGAGAAATGATAAGTTCATCTACCTTATGGAAAAATTTAACCTTAAGTTTTCTGGATTCAGGATGATTTTTGAGATGCCCTATCAAGGTATTGGCGAGGTTCATCCCAGAGCCCCATACCAAATGAAAACGAGGTACAGAGTTGCCCTGCTTCTTTAAGCCTCGTTCAACCCATTGGACAGATGGGATATATTTTATGCCCTTAGGTTTGAGCCACTCATAGACATCTCTGGTACACCTTTCGACATATTTTTCAGCCCATTTTTTGGGCCAAAAATCCTTGGGGCCAAACTCCGCTGCTGAACACCAATCAGAAAAAGCAAGTGAAGGACTATCCTCAAAGCCGTTTTTTCTTTGGAATGGCGAGTCTACATAGAATATCCCACCAAAAGCCCATCTGGCAAGGCCACCAAATCTTTCTGGCCTCCCTCTATCCAATATGGTAACCCGTAAGCCCTGGTCTAATGCCTCTAGCGCAGCACTGATCCCGGCTAGACCTCCTCCAACGACAATGATGTCTTGATCTTTCATTTTAGTAGTATGGTAGTTTCCTTCCTTCTAATATAAGAAAGTTTTGCAAATTAGACCTTGACATTGGTTCCCAGAAAGCCGTATGATAGCACTGAGCAAACTCTTTATTGATCAAGTTATGAAGGCCCAAATACTACTTGTTGCATTAATTCTCGCTTTGTCTCCATTTATTTCCTACTCTCAAACAGACCTGTTCGATGATACGACAGCCTTAAAACTGACCATTCTTTCGGATTGGGATTCTCTTTTACACGACAGAGGAGATTCGGTCTCTTTGCACAAGGCCAGGTTAAACTATCAAAAGGACGGTGAGCGTAAGAGTATCCGAGCAAAAATCAGATCTAGAGGTAACTTTAGAAAAAACCCTGCAGTATGCACCTTTCCACCGATTAAGGTCTATATAGATAAAGAATATCGAAAAGGGACTCTTTTTGCCAAGCACAAAGCCCTCAAACTGGTCTGTCATTGTCGGGAAGAATCTGCAATTCTTCAAGAATATCTCCTGTATAAGGTATACCAAATGCTGACGCCCTATTCCTTTTCTGTTCGTTTGGCTGAGATTACCTACGTTGACCTTAAGGGGACAAGACCTCCAGAAAAGCACTATGGATTCTTCATTGAGGATGACAAAAGGGTTGCAAAACGAATGGGAGGCAAAAGATTCGATGATCCTATTACGAGATTAGACAGCATCGATAAGGATCAGCTTCATCTTGTGCATGCCTTTATGTATATGTCAGGGAATATGGACTGGAACGTCCTGATGCGAAAAAATGTAAAGCTGATTACGCCACAGAAAGGTCAACTTCCACTTCCTGTACCCTATGATTTTGATTGGTCCGGTGTTGTCAATGCCTCATATACTGGCATTGATCAGACCTTTGAGCGGAGGGATATGCATGGTTTATGTTTGAGTATGGAAGAATGGAAAAATCTTTCAGCGAAGTTTCTGGCCATAGAAGATGAGGTAAAGGACTTGTACAAAGGTTTTTACAGATTGGATTTGGAAGAAAGGACCCGTGCAATTCAGTACTACAAGTATTTTTTTAAAATCATAAGCAAAGAAAGTAAGATACAGCAAAGACTTATTGATCCTTGTGGAAGTGAAGGAGAATAAACATTTCCCATACATCTACTCTTGGATCTTATTAATTATGAATTATTACACAATAGGGAAAGTTGCTCCAAAATAGATTAATTTTGACCTTTCGTCCCAAACAATTATTTTGTGTGAGAAGAAAAGAAATATTTCCAACCCCACTCTCTCAAACTAGTCTCTATTGTTATAAGTGTGTGATAAAATACTATGGGGAATTCTAAGAGAAAATACTTAAGTCTGATTGCTATCATTATTTCAATCAGCCTACTAAGCGGAATCTACACATGGAAATGTGAAGAAGGCTCCACTTCCAATGAAGCAGAGGCGAGCAGCATCCTTCAATTCAGGGCAACCACCAAAAATATTGTCCCTAGTTTCTTCTTCCTCTCTATGCAGCAAGATACAAGCAACAAAGCCCCTTCAAGTCCTGCAGTAGATCCCCTACCTGAAAAAGAATCTATCCCACATCATGAGCCTGAGCAGGAACCTGAAACCAGTTCACCTACTTGGGTGCAGATGATGAGTGCCATTGTCAATGTTTTTCTATCACTTTACCAGAGCCACTAATTTGTTATAATTCAACAAGTCGACTATCATTGCGGGCAAAACCGATCCATCAATGCCTGCCATTCAATTTTCCCATGCCAATGGCTTTCCTGCCAAAACCTATTCCTATCTTTTTGAAAAAATCAAAGAGGGCTATAATCACTCAATTAAGTATGTACCTGCCTTTGGGATTGGCAAGTATAAAATTAGAAGAAACTGGTATCCACTGGTTGATGAACTGATCGAATACATCGAGCAAAATCACCATGAACCCGTCATTGGAATAGGACACTCACTGGGGTCCTTCATTACGTTTTGGGCTGCAGAAAGACGACCAGACCTCTTCACAAAGGTAATTATGATGGATCCCCCTTTTCTTCCTGCACATACAAGGCTCTTGATAAGAACCCTTGGCCCTCCAGGTATTTTTGGAAAATTTTTCCCTATCACCAGACAGGCATACAAACGCAAGGACACTTTCCAATCTAAGGAGGAAGCCTTCAATTACTGGAAGCCTAAAAAGCTATTTAGGAACTTTCACCCTTCCTGTTTTGAAGATTATGTAAACCATACCCTGCAAGAGACTGAAACAGGTGAACTTAGTTTAATCATCCCTAAAAAACTGGAAGCCAGGCTGTTTTCATTGACGGCATGGAGACTGGGCAAGGTGCAGGATGGGGTTCCCGTCCATTGGCTTTACGCAGAACGAAGTGTAGTTCCACCTGAACAATTCGATAAGTATAAAGCGGCATTCCCAAAAATCAATTTTATTGAAATGAAAGGCGGACATATGTTCCCGCTTGAGTTTCCTCAGGAAACTGCCAACAAAATCAATGAGTTAATTAACCTTTAAAAAAGAACCACTGGCACTGATATGAATAAAAAAGCAAGGATAATTTTCATGGGAACCCCCGAATTTGCAGTTCAAAGCCTTAGGAAATTGCTGGAAGAGGGAAAAAATGTAGTAGCTGTAGTTACCGTTCCGGATAAGCCTGCAGGGCGGGGAAAAAAGTTAACAGCTTCAGCTGTCAAAGTTTATGCAGAGTCCCAAAATCTTCCTGTGCTTCAGCCCAAAAAACTACGTGATCCAGATTTCAATCAGGCTCTCAAGGATCTTGAACCGGATATCATGGTAGTGGTTGCCTTTAGAATGTTACCGGAAATGGTCTGGAGTTTGCCCAACATTGGTACCTTTAACCTTCATGCTTCACTCCTACCCGATTATCGAGGAGCTGCCCCTATCAACTGGGCAATCATCAACGGAGAAAAGGAGAGTGGAGTCACGACCTTCTTTATTGACAAACAGATTGATACAGGAAACTTGCTGTTGCAGGAGAAGGTTCAGGTTCCTGATAATTGGACTGCGGGTGACCTCCATGATAAATTAATGGAAATTGGAGCAGAACTTGTTGTGAAAACCGTCCATAGACTAGAGGCTGGTGATATTAGCCCTAAAGCCCAGGATAATAGCTTATTTAAAAATCACGCCCCTAAAATCTTCAAAGAAGACTGTTTGATTGATTGGACTCAGCCTCGAAATAAGGTTTACGATTTCATTCGAGGACTTTCTCCTTATCCTGGTGCGTACACTTTTTGGAATGATAAAATGGTCAAGGTATTTTCCGCAGAAATTGGTGCAGATAGCCAAACACCGCCAGGTACGGTGCTTGTGGACAAGGAGGACTCTACCTTAAATGTCGCTTGCGCAGACGGATGGCTAAGCCTCAGAATAATTCAGCTACAAGGGAAAAAGCGAGTTTCTATTGAGGACTTTTTACGTGGTTTTCGTGGAGAGCTTACGTTGCTCGGAAAGAAGAAAAACAGCTCATTGTAAGAATCCGTACAAAAACCTGAGCTGATTTTTATATATTTTGGTGAAAGAAAGAATATGACAAGTTTTCATAGCAAACATTATCCCAGTTCGAAAAATAAATTGGTAGTAGGGCAGGAATTTGCCATGCAGTACTATGCAGCCTTTAATGTGATCATCATGATTTTTGTGCTGCTATCCATCGTATCAGGTGGAGCAACCCTAAATCTCCTTTGGACTGTGCTCATCGCTGAGGCGGTAGCACTTGGTATTGGAAATCTACTTGGACAATCTAGCCTTCAAAGAACCTTTGCAGAAATATTTTTTGTAGGAGAGCATTTCTCCCTAATTTCAGTTGGTGAAATCCTCGATAAGCCAAAAAATCATGCATTTCCCCTTCGTCTTGCCAATCCATTTCTTGATCCTGACCAGGATAAAATCACCTTTCATTTTAATGACCAAGTAATTACCCTAAGGAGAAAAGATTGGGAAGAGTTTGACCTGATTGTTGATTATTTATATTCCAGAACCTTCTAAAAGGTATTGGGACCCAAAAATGGATCCCAATTGCCAAAAGAATCAGCCGGGAGGCTGAATTTGAAAGGGAATGTGAAGAGACTCTTACTTAGCAAGGCATATTAAATCAGCCCAGCCATTCCGTAATTTTAAAGCGGAGGAGGAAGCCAAAACCTTCGGAGATCCATGAGTGCTGTTCCTATGGTTGTGCTGTAGGGCAGATGAACCCCAGTCTTGCACCTCCTAACCTCCTGGATATCAACTAAACTATACTTAACCTCTGGTGGGGTCGACAAGTAATGATGAGCTCAATTAAGCAAATATGATTACAGAATACAATTAAGCAATACAAGTATTTATAAATTGACATATATTTGGCTTTTAACAGATCAATGGTCATCATTTAGGAAGGTCTTAAGGTTATAGATGTGACTACTTAACCCAAGTTGTTAGTTAACGAACTTATGGCTAAGAAAATCCTTTTCTAGTAGAAATAAGTTCTTTTTAAAGTTTCCTAATGTCTGGTTCTGGCTGAGTTCTAAAGATTTTTCGTCGCTCATCTTTCAGATTCACTTCTCAAAAAGACAACTTTGTTTTGGATGCTACTTGCTGACAGTATGTAAAAAAGGAGGGATACTTGCCTTGCTGAGCAAGAGCGAAGCAATTTTACCAAGCTGTTAGAAGCAAAAATTAACTGCTGTCGCCAAGCCTCCTTATCCATGGCTTTGGTAGCTTTACTAAATGGCAACCCAGGTTAATTACTCTACCTGGATCTTAGTTTTGACTGCTATTTCGGTAGTTTGGATGTAAGCGATATACAAGCCCTTTTCGACACCATTGAGTTCGATCCCAATTTTATATTTGCCTTGAGGCAGAAGTTTAGCCTGTCTAAATACCACCATCTTCGTATCTGGCTCTTTCAGTACAAAAACCATCGAAGTAGGCTTTTTACTGTAGAATAGCAATGGTAATTCCTCATCCTGCTTGACCCTTCGATCTAAAAACTTAACTCCACTGGTAAAATACTCTACAGTATCCAGGATTCTGGTCTCATCGAGGGTAAGTTTGACACCCAATCTGTAATAGGCCTCTCCAGAGTTAGGATAAGAATCGTAAAAGCTATATTTAAGGTCTTCTTCAAGGTCTCCCAAGGCAGGTATTGCCCCTAGATAAGTATAAAGTTGATTGTCAGTGGATTTTTCTACAAAATACCCCTCAGTCAATAATGATTCTTTGGCTGTCCAGCTTATTTTAACTGAATCGTTGAATTTTTCTGCCTTAAAGCTGGTGATTTTTATAGGATTTAGGTTAACGGGAGTATTGCCAATTGCTTTTGCCTCATTCAAAGTCTCATTATTCTCGTTGCCTGGACAGTTCCCCGTTTTAAACTCAAGTTTATATGGTAAAAAAGGTTTTCCCCTATTATCCTTGAACTTGCGAGAGAACTCCATTACATACCATGTATTCCCCTCCAGTAATTCTTGTGGAGTAACGATTACCTTTTGTATATCTGTATTGTAGCCCAGGACTATATCAATAAGTTTTTTTGACTTGCCCTTGGGATATAATTTGATATTTTCCTTTTTGAAGGTACCCTGACGAAATCCACTTCCTTCAACAGAAAATTCAACTGTAAAGAAAATAGGCGTACTACAGGAAAGGTTTTCAGATTTATTTACTGGAAAGGTCGAGCGCACATATGGATCCTGAGCAAATACCAGGGTCCCTAACAGAATAAAATGGAGAAAAATCAGATTTTTCATCATGGCTTTATGCATAGGATCCAAAATTAGTAGACCATGAGATAAATCAAAATGTTAAAATTTTCTGGTATTTAAAAAAACTCTAAACTTAAATTCCTTCATTTTTACGATGTTGCCTTGTCACTATTTCCCAATTCGTTGTTGTCAAATGATTACTTGACGGTAATTGCATTGGATAAAACAGGCAGAATTACCAGAAAATATTACCTACAATTGATGAGTTGGATACAAAAGATTAAATCTTTATCAGCAAGGAAAAATTCTTACGGGGGGGACTTGAGCCTTAAAGAAAGTTTTAAGGCGCTTCAATTCCTTCCTCCCTTCCTGCGAATGATTTGGGAGACGGATAAATGGCTTGCACTCGGGAATATTATTCTAAGGCTTATACAGGCAGGTATCCCCGTAACTACTTTATATATCGGTAAATTGATTATTGATGAGGTGGTTGCTCTAATCGCTGATCCATCCTTGCCTAAGGAAGACTTATGGACATGGGTCGGAATAGAATTAGGCATTACCATCGTAGCAGCCCTACTATCCAGGCTTGTGTCTCTGATAGATGCCTTATTGGGTGATAAATTCAGCAATAAAACTTCGGTAATGCTCATAGAGCATGCTGCAAAGATGGACTTACCTCAATTTGAGGACGCAGAGTTTTACGACAAATTGGAGCGGGCAAGGAGGCAAAGTACAAGCAGAACCGTACTATTGTCTCAACTTCTAAGGCAAGGACAGGACATCATCACCGTTGCCTTTCTTGCAGGAGGTTTGATCATTTTTAATCCTTGGTTAATTGTCTTACTTGTCATCGCAGTCATCCCTTCCTTCATTAGTGAAACTCATTTCAATCAGAGAAGCTACTCCATTGCCAGAAGTTGGACTCCCCAAAGAAGAGAACTTGATTATCTAAGGTACATTGGTGCCAGCGATCGCACTGCGAAGGAGATAAAAATATTTGGGCTAGAAAATCATATTAAGGATAAGTTTTCAGACCTGGCCCATAACTATTATCTCACAAACAGAAGCCTTGCAATTAAGCGAAGTATCTGGGGCTTTTTTTTAAATAGTTTTGGAGACATTGGTTATTACATTGCCTATTTCATCATTATTTCCCAGACCATCGATGGAACAATTAGCCTTGGAGACTTGACTTTCTTATCAGGATCTTTCGCCAGACTTCGATCTTTACTTCGAGGAATCCTCTCTAGTTTTTCTTCCATTGCCCAATCTGCCTTATACCTTAAAGACCTCTTCGATTTTTTGGCTATTCAGCCAGGCATTCTATCTCCTGAAAATCCTCTTCCCCTGCCCAAGGAAGGAAAATTCGGTTTTGAATTCAAAAATGTTGGATTTAAGTATCCCAATTCAGAAAAATATGCAATTAAAGGCCTCAGCTTTCAATTAGAAGCCGGAGAAAAATTGGCACTTGTGGGAGAAAACGGTGCTGGAAAAACAACCTTGGTAAAGCTCCTGGCCAGGCTTTATGATCCAACAGAGGGAACGATTTTCCTTAATGGACATGATCTTCGACTTTATGATTTAAAGGAGTTGAGGAAAATGGTAGGTGTGATTTTTCAGGATTTTGTCAAGTTTGACATGACAGCCCAGGAAAACATCTCCATTGGAAATATTGATGAGTCGGCAAACCGACCACTTATCGAAACTTCTGCAGAAAAGAGCATGGCGATAGAGGTCATTGAGGATCTTCCCAAAAGGTTTGACCAAATGCTTGGAAGGCGTTTTGATGAAGGGATGAACCTTTCAGGTGGACAATGGCAAAAAATTGCGCTGGCAAGGGCTTATATGCGAAATGCAAGTCTTATGATTCTGGACGAACCCACTGCTGCGCTTGATGCCAGGGCTGAATACAGCGTTTTTCAAAGATTCAGCGAGCTAACCAAAGGCAGAACAGCAGTCCTTATTTCACACCGCTTTTCTACTGTACGGATGGCAGACAGGATTCTGGTACTTGAAAAGGGCCAGATGAAAGAATTAGGGAGCCATGAAGAACTTCTCGAAAAGAATGGTACCTATTCAGAGCTGTTTAACCTTCAAGCTGAGGGATATAAGTAAGGCCTAGGAATTGATATTTAGCCTACATATTGATATTAATAGGAAAGGGCTGGAGTATATCCAGCCCTTCACACTTATATGAAAAGGAGAATGATCTATTTGCTTGACTTTTCCTTTTTCCCTTCTTTTTCAGCTTTAGCTGGCTGAGCATCTGCAACGGGAATTCCCTTCTTCAAAAGGACTTTTCTCTCGATCTCCTCCATCAACTCAGGATTATCCTTGAGGACTTTCTTAACTGTATCCCTTCCTTGCCCCAGTTTGCTACCGTCGTAGCTAAACCATGAGCCAGCCTTATGGACGATGTCCAGATCAACTGCTTGATCCAGAATTTCACCTTCTCTAGAAATGCCAGCCCCGAACATGATGTCGAACTCTGCAATTCGGAATGGTGGAGAAACCTTATTTTTAACCACCTTTACTTTTACCCTGTTACCGATACTTTCGGTTCCCTCCTTGATTTGGGCCAAACGGCGAATATCCAGACGTACAGAGGAGTAAAACTTGAGTGCATTACCACCGGTTGTAGTTTCAGGATTTCCGAACATAACCCCGATCTTTTCTCTCAACTGGTTGATAAAGATCAATACACAATTTGTCTTCGAAATGGCAGCAGTTAGCTTCCTCAAGGCTTGAGACATAAGCCTAGCCTGAAGTCCCATCTTGGACTCTCCCATTTCCCCTTCGATTTCTGCTTTGGGAGTCAATGCAGCCACAGAGTCAATGACAACAATGTCCATCGCACCTGATCTGATCAGGTATTCTGCAATTTCAAGTGCCTGCTCTCCATAATCTGGCTGGGAAACGTAGAGGTTTTCGGTATCAATACCCAGTTTCTCGGCATAGGAACGGTCAAATGCATGCTCCGCATCAATGAAGGCAGCAAGCCCTCCGGCTTTTTGAGCCTGTGCAATCATATGCATAGAAAGGGTGGTCTTACCTGAAGATTCAGGACCGTAGATCTCAACAATTCTCCCCCTGGGGATACCTCCGATCCCAAGTGCAATATCCAGGGTAAGGGAGCCTGTAGACAAGGCTGGAACATCCATTACAGCGTTGTCGCTGAGTTTCATAACGATGCCCTTTCCATATGTTTTCTCCAGCTTATCCATGGTCATCTGGAGAGACTTGATTTTATCTTGGTTGTTGTTCTTTGACATGAGATTTAATCGTTTTGCTGATGCTAATGCTAATGAAAATGAAATGTATATAAACTGTCCTAAAAGTGCTTGTCTAATGTATCCACAGAAGGTCGATAATTCCTTTCTCCAACTTTTATTGCTCAATGATTTCTATCGATGTTATCCTGACAGCAGTATTGGGAATTTCGTACCTGTTTGTTGGAAGAACTTGAATTCTTTCGATGATTTCCATGCCTTTTAACACCTCACCAAAAATGGTGTATTCGTTATCAAGCCAAGGTGCGCCACCAAGATTCTTGTAAGTCCTAACTTGCTTGGGATTGTAGGAAAATCCTTTAAAATCTATGGAATCAAGAAACTCAACGAAACTCCCTTTGAATTCACTGCTATCCACCAATTCTAGGTACTTGAAGTATTCTTCTTCTTGTAGAAATCCTGAACGATCTGTTTCTAGTGAATCAATTCCCAGGTCGGAAATCTTTCTGCCCGTTACGATGTAAAACTGGCTAGAAGATGACCTTCTTTCTGGATTGACAGAAGTATCTTTTCTTGCAGCACCTAGTTTACCATAGGTATGTGCAAGCTTAGGGATTATCTCTGCAGGTAGGGTATAGCCTGCATCTATGGGTTTATTTCTATCCTTCGGTGGAAACTCTGTTTTAGTCCTCGGATCTCCTGCCTGAACCATAAAATTATTCACAATTCTATGGAAGACCTGCCCATCATAAAATCCTTCCTTACAAAGTTTCAAAAAATTTGCTTTGTGAATGGGAGTCTCATCATATAACCGGATAAAGACATCTCCATACTCAGTGTGCATAATCAGCTCTGTATCATCAGGCATTTTTTCTTCCTGTTTACAAGAATATGCCATGATTACACACAAGAAAAAGCAAATTATATTATGATTACGAAACATATCTGCTAAATGTTGTAGCAAGTAACAAAATTTTTATTAATTTTTTTAGCATCGAGATGTTTTTTTTAACATTTGACTAAATCTTTTAACTACCCATTCATATTTATCAGACTGACAATCAATCGAATAAATCTTCATCCCTTTCTACCATCAAGATGGAATTCTGAGGAACAATAAAATATTTATCGCCTTCAAATATCACCTCATAGGCATCTTTTTGGAGAAAAATTGCCAGGTCTCCTTCTTTTATTTGCAAAGGAATATATTTGATTTCATCCTGGGGCTCTTTCCATGGTTCTTGTCCCTCCGGGGGCAAGGGAATTGGATAGCCTGGCCCAACTTTCATTACATAGCCGCTTTGAATTCTTTCCTTTTCCAAGACTCCGGGAGGAAGAAAAAGGCCACTTGCAGTTTTTTCAGATTGATTTCTCGGCCTTACCAATACCCTGTCGCCAATGATGATTAACTTGGCCAGATTTAATTCTTTATTTTCCATCTGTTTGATTTAATCCATAACAATACATCAATTGAGAAAGATCAAAAGGCAAAAAACCAAAATTTTCAATTCATTGACAATATTTCTATTCCTTTAACGTCTTATACAATCAGGGTCTTTGAAAGCTTATGCAAATGAATATTCTATTAATAGCATCTAGGCTTTTTATAGCTAAAAATGTACCTTGCAACTCATTAAAGGCCTAATTGTCTTTTTTACATATTAGGAATGAGTGTGTAATATTTTTGATGAAAAAAAATTATTGAAATTCCACAAAATTAGGTTTTAGTTAAAGAATATTCGTACTTTGGCTATAGGTGAAGGATAATACTAGCAAAAAGTCTTCTTTTTTACATTGTGGATAATTAAAATTTGGTTTTTTGCTTAAGAATTATTCATATTTGCGTTAAATAAGAAATTATCCTCTACAGGAAATTAAGATATACTTTACATAAGTAAAGAATTGTGTTTTCATGGTTGTGCTGTAGGGACGGCTCTGCGACAGAGCTTGTCCCTATTTTTTTATGCCTATTTTTCTAGCCAACTATCATGATTCGACAAAAGATCAAATATCCTAACAATACCCTTCCCCAGAAAAGTTACTTCCCAACCCTTTCGCCACACATATCTTAAAATCTTCGTTTTTTTTCTATGTAAAATATTGTTCTCTCAAGGAGAACTTTCAGCCAACTCATTAATTATCACCACTTTAGTATCTTTGGCAGTTCGAAAGTTTCGACATTTCTCAATTATTCCTTACATTTTTTTTGTAACACTCTCATTTACATTTCATTCCATATGATCTGACTCTTGACGAAAAGTCCAGGTTTTTGTACGAAAATGATCAAAACCTTACAAGCTCGGCGCGATTTTTGCTTGAATGTCCTTAGGTGTGTACAGAACAGCAATTATAAGTTTTAGGTCATTTTAGCGTTCGATATTTAGTGTAGAAATAATTGGTGTACTATTTGTACTAAAGTAGGATTAACTATTCTGTACACAACTTCATATAGGGAGATAAACCTTTAAGGCTGTGGGAAAAATAAATCGTTGGTTGAAGTTAATAGCCATTGTATTGGCTATATGCAGTGGGGGTGTTGCATTCGGGCAATCACCTCTATCCTATCCATCCATGCATCACTATAGATATGCTACCGATGCAGTATATCGCCAGTTAACAGATGCACTGGAGGAAACTATCTATCGCAATACCCTCAATGGAACTATTGCTACTCCAAGAAGTGTAAAGACAATTCCTGTTGTTGTGCATGTCATGCACCTTGAAGAAGATTCTATCCCTGAGTACGGCACTTCAAATCCCACGAACCTCCAGATTCGCCGAGCTATTAAGTGGATAAATGATGCATTTAGAGATACCAACAATTTCAGCATGGGTCCCATACACTCCAATGCTGTAGAATACGCAAAAAATAACGATGGAACTCCTGTTTCACTCGATGTAGACACCTATATTCAATTCGCCTTAGCGAAGTCCAATCCTGACTCATTTCCAACCACTGGTATCATCAGATATGCCAGCCCTTATGCCGATTATGAAGTTGATGGGAAATGTATAGATGAAAATGGTTTCCTACAGGATGAAGAATACTGCTTAAAAGCTGACTCCTGGGACAGTAAGAAATACTTCAACATCTGGCTTGTCAATTCTATTTGCCAACTGGATGGTGAAAACTGTTCGCTCGAAGGGTTCAGTTATGGAGGAAGTATGTCAGGGATGCCGCTAGACGGAATGGTCCTGGAAACCCAGTTTTTTGATACAACCGGAAGAAAGGTTACAAAAGCCGTCCACAATATTGGTCATTACCTGGGTCTCTTTGATACCTACCTGAATGGATGTGATCTGGGATCAGATACCGTGAATTCATGTCTACAGTTAGGAGATAAAATTTGTGATACTCCTCCGGATAATTTCTCTGATGCAGGTAGTTGTTCTCCAGTGTCAAGGGTTAATTCATGCTCGAATGACGCCTTGCTGGATGGATCAAAGTACGATACAGACGTAGAAGATCTCTTTGAAAACTTTATGGATGGAGGCAAGCCTCTATGTAAAAATAGTTTTACAGTAGGGCAGCAAGCCAGGATGATTCAAACCATCACTTCTTCAAGAAGAGGGCTAGAGAATTCTTCAGGGCTTCAAAACTTCATCACAGATCTTGGAATAGAAAAAGTTAACCATCCAGGTCCCATCCTTTGTGGAACGCGGGTAAGTCCAGTTGTAATCCTGAAAAACTACGGCACCCGCTATATACAAAGCTGTAGGATAAAATTTATTCTGAATGAGCAGATCCTAGCGGATGAATTATGGCTTGGAAGTCTTGCTCCCGGTCAGGAAGTCTCCATTCCATTTCCACCAACAGGAAACCTGGGTTTGGCTGTTTATAACTATGAATTCAGAATTCTTGAGATAAATGGAAAAATAGGCGATCAAAACAACGTAAATAACCGTAGCCGCGGTGCCTTTGTAACCGTTAATCCTCAGGTTTCTATCAATAGCTTTCCCTACTGTGTGGATTTTGACAGCGGAATCCCTCCAATTTGGGCAAATGCAAACCTTGATGGCCTAGTAAACTTCGAGCTTTTCAATAACCTGACAACTTGCACTGAAGAACACGGTTTGGGTTACTTGATGTACAACTCAAGTGGCTTGTGGAACAATGGACAAGGGATTGGTGCCTCCCCAGTAGGAACCAGAGATTTTTTTGTAAGCCCTTTATTAGACTTCACCTCAGAGAACAGAGCTGTACTCACTTTCGACTTTGCACATAAACTTCTTGATCCCAATAAAGCTCTAACGTTAAAAGTATGGGCGGTCAGGGATTGTGATGCTCAGCCTGTAAAAGTATTTGAGTTGAGTGGCCAAGAGTTGGAAACGTCTTCTACCGAGCCCAATCCAAATTTGATTGGTTGGGCACCTGAAAATTGTGATGAATGGAGACAGTTTAAGATAAACCTGGACACATTTGCTACAACTCCTTTCAGGATATTTTTTGAAGCAGAACTGAATGGCTCTTACACCCAGAACTTCTACCTGGATAACATATGTTTTCAAGCAAAAGAAATCTGTGATATTCCTGATCAGGTAATAGATAAGGCTGGAGTTTATGTTCCGACTTCATTTTGTACTGATTCACTTGGGTGGACACATTACTTCAAAAGTGAGGTAAGTTCGACAGGCGAACGCAAGCAGTACCTGCTATTCTCTACAAAGCCTGCTTCGGCTGATGGGCAGGTCTTTATTCCACCACATGAGACTCAACTCATCATTTCTCCGCAGAGAGCATCCGGAGGTCACCAAATGACTGGAAAGGCTCCATACGCTGAGAATATAAAGGGCTGGAACGTAATGAGCCGTTACCTCAAGATAAGTGATTCAGGGCAGCCTGAAGATAGTTTTGTGGTAAGGTTCTACTATGATGAGACGGACTTTGAGGATATGCAAGAAGCTATCAGTCCAAGTATAATGGAAGGCCATGATAAATTAACCTTCTTCACTATATCTTCAGATATTGAAGTAGACCCTTCAACAGGTCATAGGGAGGTAACTGAATCAGACTTTGTAGAGTATAGACATACTTCACTCCCTTCAGAAAGAAGTTGGGAGGGTCAAAAACATCCAGATGGATACTATTATGCAGAATTTGTGGTTGAGCATGCCTACGCCATCGGTGGTGGCTCGGGAGGCTTCGGAGAAGGATATGGAGCGAGGTATCCAGTAGGCCCTAAGTCTTTCGATGCTTTCCAGACTGGCGGATTGATCTCAATTAATTGGGTTACCAAGCGTGAATATTTGACTTCCTCTTTTGAGGTTTATTACTCAAGAGATAGTATAAACTTCCAATTGCTTTCGCAGGAACCCATTCCTGCCAAATCTTTTGGAACCAACAATCCCTACGGCACCAACCAAGACAATCTGGAGTATGGCCCATATTACTATTATGTAAAGGTCTTACATGCTGATGGTCTTGAACTTATCACTGACACACTGAAGGTATACTATGATCCCAGACAGTGGATCAATGTATATCCGAATCCGAACGATGGTATTATTTACGTAAAAGTCAATACTGAAATTGGTACAGATGTATCATTTGCGATTTTCGATGGAGCAGGGTATAGAAAGCTACTTTCCTATGACTGGCAACAACAAAGCGATGATGCAGTAAGGTTAGATGTTTCTACGCTACCAGAAGGTATTTTCTTCTACGTAATCCGCTTTGGAGGCAGGGAATACAGAGATAAGATTATCAGAATCAAATAGTTACGATATCAAAACTTAATTCCTCAGGATATATTTTTCATAGTCATATTTTATGACAATGGTGAAAATTACATCGAGAGAGGAATTATAGACATTCTCGATTAATCCGTTTTTTGTTGAAAATGGAGCAAAATCTAATATGCCTATTGTTCTGAGAGGTTCAAGGCAGAAAACTTGTTAGATTTGCAGCTAGAAACAAGAAATCGGGCTTTCAATAATAGCTTAAAATAATCGTTTAAAATTAGTGAATTTGACAGTTGATAGGGGGCATTTGGCTTTTCATTTGTTGTAAGGTATGTACAATTGGATAGTTTTTTGCAAGATAGTTATGAGCTGTTAGGCTACCTTGAAGACACGAAATAATAAGAGGGTTTTTGTTTATTGGCCTGATGCAACCTTAAGAAATACCAAGACGCCATGCGCAAATTTTTTACCGTCCTGAAACCTGTACTAATTGCCATCATAAGTATTGCTTTTGCCGGATTTATGTCTCTGGAAAAGGCAAACGCTTCTCACGTGATGGGTGCTGACATAACATATGCCTGTCAGCCTGATGGGTCTTATAAAGTAATCCTTAAAGTTTACCGAAATTGTGGTGGAGCAGCGCTGGCGAGCAAACTCCCCTTAGCTTACTCATCACAATCTTGTGGGGTAACCAGCCGGATTGACTCTGCGACCAGGGTAAGTATCCTAGATGTTTCTCCGCTATGTGCAGCCCAACAACAGCTTAGTAACTGTATAGATCCTGCCAACCCGTTTCCAGGAGTAGAAGAACATGTATATGAGTTGTTCATAGATTTTCCTGTTACCTGTACGGACTGGATTGTGGGATGGTCTTTGTGTTGTCGCGATCCATCCGTTACCAATTCTATTATCCCGAATTTCTCATCTACCAGGATTTACATAGAGGCCATGATTAACAACACATTGGCTTTGTGTGATACCGCACCGCAATTTGTAAACATTCCTGTAACCTATATTTGTGATAACCAGCCGGTAGAATTCTCAAGTGGAGCCGTAGAGCCGCAGGGAGACTCCCTTGTATTCGAGCTAACTGATCCCTTGGACGGAAACTATGTGAGTGCACCTATACCTGTGCCTTACCAGCCTGGATTTAACATCAACTATCCAGTTTCGACCAATCCACCAAATAATTTCCAGTTTGATCAAGCAACTGGGCAGTTTGATTTTACGCCAAGTGGATTGCAGAAAGGTATTGTAGCACTTCGTGTAAATGAATATCGAAATGGGCAGTTGATTGGATATACCATGCGAGACATGCAGTGGGTGGTTATTCCCTGTGCCAATCAGAATCCTGTCATTGATCCTCCCACCAACATTTCAGGAGGGCAGTTTAACAACAATGTATTTTCTGTCTGCGCAGGAGATGAACTGCAGTTTGACCTACGTGCTTCCGATGACTTGATCGACTCCCTCTTTCTGACTACAACAGATCTCCCAGGGGCAACCGTTACCCAAATAAGTGGTGGGGCCAATAACAACCCTCTTACAGGAAGGTTCTCATGGCCAACAACCACTGCTGATATTGGAACTTATTTTATCAGCTTCAATTTCAGGGATAATGGATGTCCTACCATAGGGCAGGCCAGCGTAGGATTCACTATCATAGTAAATGAAGGAACAGTTCTACCCACTCAGAACATATTCTATTGTCCTTCTACAACAGACACCATATTCCTGCAAGCAACATCTACGGGAGATTACCAATGGTCTGTACCTACAGGAGTTACCCTCTCCAATGATACCATCAGAGATCCTTATGTACTGATTCCTCCTTCAGGGATTGTGGATCTATCGGTTACGGTAAGAGATTCTCCGAATTGTAATGTAATAGAATCATTCCATATAGAACCTGAAGCAACCGTAAGTGTAGCTCCTGATACGGTAGAGATTTGTCTTGGAGATTCCGCACAGTTGGATGCCAGTTTCACAGTCAATGGAGTTCCGCAATCAAATATTGACCTTCAATGGAATCCTTCTATTGGATTGAACAATACAGTAATTGCCAATCCGATGGCTTCTCCGCCTTCAACTCAGTTGTATACCCTGACGATTACATCTCCTTCACTGAATTGTAGTTACGAGGCTAATGTGTTTGTAATTGTCAATGAACCACCGGTAATTGATCCAATAAGCGATACCCTTGTATGTGCAGGTGATTCAGTCCAACTCCTGTTGACAGGTCAGAACCTGACCAATAGTACTGTACTTTGGTCGCCTACCCTTGGCTTGAGTGATCCAAATGTGCTGAATCCGATAGCCTTCCCTACAGTAACACAGACATATACTGCTACAGTAACCAACTCTTGTGGATCTGATTTCGAGAGTGTAACGGTTAATGTGAATCAGCCATTGAACGTGATCCTTTCTGGAGACGATGTCCTATGTAATGGAGATTCATCAGGTAGCATTACTGCTACCACATTAGGTGGCGGGAACAACCCTGTTTATACCTGGACCCCAAGTCCACCATTAGCCGTCAATAGCCCTACACAAATCAATGTTCCGGCAGGAACTTATACCGTGACTGTGGTTGACGATGCCCAATGTAGAGATACAGCAGACATTGTTATTAACGAACCATCCCCCCTATCCATACAAATCATTGACCTGGTTAACAACCTTTGTGTAGGTGGAAACTCTGGTCAGATCGAAGTTGCAGGAACAGGTGGTACGGGTCCCTATGAGTACAGGCTGGTAAGTCCGGGATCTCAAACTCCATGGCGGAATAGTGGCTTGTTCATCAACCTGATCGCTGACAGCTATGAGGTTCAAATGAGAGATGCAAATGGTTGTACATTTAATCTCCCACTACCTATTACTGAACCTAGTTCGGGAGTGCAGGCCTCTATTGTTTCCCAGATAGATGCGACCTGTGGCATAAGGGGAGAATTGGTAGTTAATGGTGTAGGAGGAACTCCTTTTGCCAATGGATATCAGTTTTTCCTTAACAATGTATTCCAGTCTAATGGATTCACACAAACCTTCTCCAACCTGAATCCAGGTTATTATGAGGTTACCATTGTAGATAGCAATGGATGTAGATCCACAGTAGGTGATACTGTAAGGGAAATTGATCCTCCAATTGTAACGATTGATTCTATTGCTGATGCCAGTTGCTTCGGTCAGTGTAACGGATTTGTAAGATTCAGGGTAAACCTGGGCTCTCCCCCATACACACTTGCACTTGATGCGAATGTAACTTCAGACACTGTTTTCAATAACTTATGTCCAGGCTTCCACTTCTTCCAGGTGGAAGATGGCAACGCCTGTAAGTTTGGCTTGATATTCTTTATAGACCAACCAGACTCCTTATATGGAGAGGTCATCAACCAGAGTTTCCCAACTTGCGAAAACTCCACGGATGGTTCTCTTACAGTTCAAGCAGTGGGTGGAACCCAGCCTTATACCTATTCATTACTTGGGCAGCCCGGAACTACGGATTCTCTGTTTACCAATCTTGACTCAGGCTTCTACACCTTTGTAGTAGAAGACCTCAACCAATGTCAGGATACATTTACAGGCAGCCTGGTTGATCCAAGTCCTCTGAGAATAGACTTTATCGCCAGTGACATTGCCTGTGCAGGTGAGCAAAATGGCACCATTGAATTGAGTGCCACGGGTGGTACCCCTGACTATGAATATTCATTCAGCGGCTCCATCTTTGTAGATGACAGCATATTCTTTGGACTGGCCGCGGGCAATTATCCTGTAAAAGTCGAAGACGCTCAAGGGTGTCAGGATAGCGCGATTGTAACTATCATTGAACCCGACCCATTGACGCTTTCTATCGCACAAGTACAAAATGCACTCTGTAATGGCTCTGCAGATGGTACCATAACAGTTGTGCCAGGTGGAGGAACCGGACCTTTTGAATATAGCATAGATCAGATTAATTACGGCTCAAGCCCTACTTTCAATGGGTTGAGAACCGGGAACTATACCCTCTATGTCAGAGACTCCCAAGGTTGTGAGGCAGAAGTAAGTACAACTGTCGGTGAGCCAGATCCATTGTTCGGAACTGTGGATTGGAGAGACATTACTTGCCAAGGAGCTAATGATGGTGGAGGAAGCGTATTCATGTCGGGCGGAACCCAGCCATACAGGTATATCTGGTCAAATGGAGAAACGAGCTCCACAGTGAACAACCTTCCTCCAGGCAACCCTACGGTAACCGTAACAGATGCTCAAGGCTGTCAGGTAGCCTTTAGTGGAGACCTCATTGATCCCCCATTGTTCTTCATAGATTCAACCTCCACCCTGGATGCCACCTGTTTTGGTATCTGTGATGGATTTCTTTGGTCAGCTGCAGCTGGTGGTACTCCTCCATACAATTATATTTGGTCAAACAATGCTACAGACTCATTCCAGAATAATGTATGTGCAGACGAGTATATCCTTACCGCCATTGACGACAATGGTTGTGAGGTGCTTGATACCCTTATAGTGAATGAGCCACCAGAGATTATTATTGAAGTTGTAGACAAGCAGGATGCGAGCTGTGGCCAAGCAAATGGTACCATTACCGTAGCTGCAAGCGGTGGCGCAGGTGACTTCACTTACTTTTGGTCAAACAACCAGGAAGGTCCCACTGCTTCAGATCTTTTAGGCGGAATCTTGCCGCCTGTGATTTATCAGGTTTTTGTAACGGACTCTACCAATTGTTCCAATAGCCTGTCAATCGACCTCGGCGTAGGAGCTTCTCCTATTGCAGATTTTGAAACAGAGTTTTCTCCTCTTGATTCGCTGCTGTTCCCAGAGGATGGGGTACAGTTTATCAACCTTTCTCAAAACGCAACGGATTATTTTTGGGACTTTGGAGATGGAAGCGTAAGCAATGAAGAAAACCCACTGCATATCTTCCCTGGACCGGGGCTATATTCGATCATGCTGATCGCCTACGATCCTGGTTTCCAGTGCCCTGATACAATCATAAAAGATATCCAGTTTTATCCTCCAGGAAGGATTTTCGTCCCGACAGGATTCACCCCGAATGGAGACAATATCAATGACAACTTCTTTGCTGTAGGAGCAGGGGTTATCACGATGAAGCTCGACATCTTCGACAGGTGGGGACGTCATCTAAAAACCCTCAACTCTTTAGAGGAAGTATGGGATGGTACCAATGCACAGGGTAATCCGGTACAAGAGGGTGTTTATGTCTGGAAATTGGAGGCCTTATTAAATGATCAAGTTCCTGTAAGTCGGGTGGGAACGGTTACCCTTTTGAGGTAATCGAAAATAAATTGAACATCAGATCCCGAGGCTGCTTGCCTCGGGATTTTTGTTTGCCGACTTATATAGATATTTTTGCCAAAATTTATTAACGTGAAAGAAAACAGGGAACCATCCAAGCAGCAGTTAACCAAGCACTATGGTACCGATGAAGATCAGTTGAAGAAGGAATCGGATGATGATGCCCTATTTGATCATTATACACTGGTGGCGAGCAAAGGCCAGCGACCACTCAGGGTAGATAAATTTTTATCCAATCTCCTTCCATTTACTACAAGGTCAAAAATTAAAAATGCCTCCCGAACAGGCTCCATCAGTGTAAATGGCAAGGAAGTCAAGCTCTCATATAAGGTAAAAGCGGATGATAAGGTAAAAATCATGCTCCCCTACCCTCCTGCTCCCAAACTGGAGGCAGAAGAAATGGATCTGGATATTCGATATGAAGACGATGAGTTGATTGTGCTTCACAAGCCACCGGGCATGGTCTGCCATCCTTCTATTGGCCATCACAGCGGCACGCTGGTTCACGGCTTGCTTTGGCACATCCAGCACTTGCCATCGGCAAAAGGCGATATAGACGAAGTGAGACCAGGCCTTGTCCATCGCCTAGACAGGGATACCAGTGGGATCATGGTGGTAGCCAAGTCTGAATATGCCATGTCTCATTTGGCAAAGCAGTTTTTTGACCGTAGTACAGGTAGGACCTATCAGGCAGTAGTCTGGGGGGACGTGGCTGAGGATTCAGGTACCATTTTTGGACATGTAGGCCGGCATCCCAAGGAGCGAAAGCTGTACTTTACCTATCCAAATGGAGAGGCTGGAAAGCATGCAGTGACCCATTACAGAGTCATAGAGCGATATGGGGTAGCTACTTTGGTAGAATGTAAATTGGAAACTGGAAGAACTCACCAGATCAGGGTACACATGAAATATATTGGCCATACCCTTTTTATGGATAAAGAATATGGTGGGGATAAGATTTTAAAAGGAAACCCAACACAGAAGTACAAGCAATTCATCCAAAACGGAATGAAAATTCTTCCCAGGCAGGCACTTCATGCCAAAACCCTGGATTTTACCCATCCAACTTCAGGAGAAAGGCTTAGCTTTGATAGTGATTTGCCAGATGACATGGCTGGACTCATTGACAAATTAAAAAAATGGGCAGCCCACCAAGGGTAATGTTTTTTACATTTTAATGTACTGTGCATAATCTTCGATTTTATCCTTGAGTCGATCCCAAAGGTAATCGTGCTTGCCTGAAAGTGAATCCAATATTTTTCCGGCTTCCTGCCAATAGCTCATCCTCTTAGCATTGCGCCAATAGGTAGGTGGTTCCTGCAAGTTTGTAATTCGATCTGCGAGCTTGACCATCCCCACTTCCTTTTCCATCTCGTTGATGCGCTTCAAACTGTCTTTCATGGCTTCAGCTTTGGGCAGGTCTTCATTCTTGGTCAACGCTTCCACCCCCAAGGCTACCTTTTTACCAAATACCTCCTTTATCTCCTCAAAGGTGGTTGGGGTATCCTCCATGACATCGTGTAACAAAGCCAATTGAATGGCAAAATTGACATCAAAAGAATCTTCCACCTTGTAAGCTCCCAAAATTTCCATGCAAACATTGGAAAGGTGTGCCAAGTAATTTGCCGTAGAGCCTGGTACTTTTTGATCTGCATGCTTTTCTCCGGCAAATTTTATTGCTTGTTGATATATCTCCTGCTTCCACATAGCTTAGTTGTTCTTATATCTTGAAATAAATTCCCTATCCAACTCCTCGCTGTCCTTATACTTGACTCTTAGCTTCTTTAGCTGTTTGTGGAGTTTCTTCCGAATTTTTTGATAACTGGGATTGTCGTATTCGTTTTTCAATTCTAAAGGGTCCTTCTTTCTGTCATACAATTCCCATTCATCGACATCATGATAAAAATGAATCAATTTGTAATCCTCAGTTACAATGGCATAGTGCCGTTTGACCATATGGATTGCCGGGTATTCGTAATAATGATAGTAGACAGCCTTCCTGAAACCTTTTCCATTTCCCTCCAATAAGGGAATCAAATTTTCCCCTTGCATATCAGCAGGAACACCAACCCCCGCCATGCTGAGCATGGTTGGGGCAAAATCAAGGTTTTGAACCATCTGGGTATTGAGGCTATTTGGGCTGATCGTACCTGGCCACTTCACAAGAAGTGGGGTTTTGAAGGATTCATTGTAAATGAATCGCTTGTCAAACCATCCGTGTTCTCCCAGGTAAAAGCCCTGGTCAGAGGTGTAAATCACGATGGTGTTTTCAGCCAGACCACTCTCCTCAAGATAATCCAATAACTCCCCTACCCCATCATCTACAGACGCAATGGAGCCCAAATAATCTTGCATATATCGTTGATATCTCCATTTCATGAGATCTTTTTTGGACATCCGGGGATATTTATCTCTAAAATCCTCCATGATTGGCCTGTAAACAGAATCCCAGGAAGCCCTTTGACTTTCATTCATCCTACCCACTGTCCTCTCAAATGCCGCCTTATCCCAATCTGCGGTTTCTGTAATCCCCAACTCATCCATGATTTCTGGATAAACTTTTGAATCCCCTGCCCAATTTTGATGTTCCAATACATTCATTTCAGCCTCCTTGGCGGCTGAACCTCGACCTTCATAGTCATCGAATAAGGTAGGAGGTTCTGGGAAGTTCATTTGGGTAAATTTCTTATAGTGCCTTTTTGCAGGTAACCATTCTCTGTGAGGAGCTTTGTGGAGGCACATCAGGAAGAACGGCTGTGCATCATCCCGTTCATTTTGAAGCCAATCCAGGGTCATATCCGTAATCAGATCGGTCGTATATCCTTCCAACCTGATTTGCCCTTCATTCTTTGTAATGAAATCCGGATTGTAATAATTTCCCTGGTCAATCAATATCTTGAATTGGTCAAAGCCCTTGGGATTATTCCCAAAATGAAGTTTTCCAAACATGGCTGTTTGGTATCCGCCCCCTTGCAATATTTGTGGGAAGGTAACTTGTGTGGTGTCAAAGGGCGAAATGTTATCAATTTTTCCGTTAAGGTGTGAATGTTTTCCTGTGAGCAATACCGCCCTTGAAGGTGCACAAATAGAGTTTGTCACGCAGGCATTTGAGAAAGCCATGCCTTCTTGTGCTATTCGATCAATATTTGGGGTGAGGGCCAAGCTGCTATCATAAGCACTGATGGCTTGATATGCATGGTCATCAGCCATGATAAAAAGGATATTGGGACGAGCTTGTTTTTGCGCTTGGAGATTGTGGACCCACAAAAGTGAAAAAAGCACAAACAAAATTGGTAGAATGTTCTGGAAATTTTTCATAGGAGTTGCTAGAGAAGAAATCAATTTAGCAATACCCTCGAAAAAATTCACATTTGTTTGAGATTAATCGGGCTGTCAATCCAGCCAATCTTTGGCCATGGACCTTGCAACTGGTATGGGTAAATCATATTGTTCCAGTTCCAAGGTCAAAGAGCGCGCATTTCCTTTGAACTTTACCACCTTTTCCTTATTGACCATGTAGGATCTATGGCACCTTTTAATTTCTGAATAAGCTGAAAGTTGTTGTTCTAATTTTCGCATACTCAGGCGGATGAGTTCCTTCTTTAATTTCTTATTTTCCAGGTAATGCACGATTACATAGTTGTTATCAGAACTGGCAAATAGGAAATCGTCCAAATTCAACGTAAATGCTTTCGCCCTACTCGATTCAGATTGAATCTGTAACATTTGTTTCTCAGTAAGGGACTCAGGCTTGTCAATTCGTGAATTCAGTTGATCTGCCCTGGATTGATTCTGTCTGGAAAGGAACCTTTCTACCAGGTATACCATCCCTATGATGGGGAAAATCCCGACCGAAACGGTGATACCGACAAATTCTGCCAAAGAATGCTGGGGAGCAAAAGTGGCTCCTATTTGAGAATTGTATAAATAATTGAGGATTGCAATGACTAGAAGGCTAAGTAGGATAAATAGTATCTCTTTCTTAATCTGCCATTTCTCGCCATCAAAGATACGGGAGAACCACCTGGGAACCAGAAAGTAGGTAATGAACAAGCCCATGGCAACCATTAAGCCGAAACCCATCAGGAATAATGACCTATTTTCTGTGATTTCTGCTGCCCCAAAGGGTTGGTAAATCAATAGGAATACCCATGTGAACAGGCTAAAACCAACTAATAGCAAGGCTTTATCCTTCGGCTTTTGGATAAGGGGATAAGACTTATTGAGCCATTGCTTGAGGGACATTTTGAGACCTTGATTTTCGGCCAATATAAGAAAATGACACAAGCCATTCTGACAAAAATCAAAATAGGGGAACAGCAAGCTGTTCCCCTCGTCTTATGAAACTTTCTCTTTTCGATATAGCCAGAATGAATATGCAAGCGGAATTATTGCCATGAGCAACACTCCAGGGATCAAAATCCAAACAAATACTTCAACATTTATCAGGAAGTATAAAAGTAGCATCCCAAATGACATGCCTACCCACAATCGACCTCCAAGCCTATGGGTTTTTCTCCAATTGTCCTCATTTTCGAGGGTCCAGGGAGTCCTGATACCCACGAAATAGTTCGGACGCAGTCGAGTAAAATAATTGCCCATAAATGCAAGAGATAAAATTATTAATGGCAATACCAATGCTGATGAATTCTCAATCCAGCCGATAACTGTAAGGTGAATCAGCAGGTATAAGGCCAGAAACAGGAATGCAAAGATGAGCTGCAAAATTTTCAGTGTCTTGGCAAACTTTTGTATTTCCTTTTTGGGATCAAGGTATGGTAACGCCCAGAAAACCAACTGTACAAAAATTCCTGCTATGGGCAGAATCAACATGCCCGGCATCTTTGGACCAAAATCGTCTGCCACGCCCTGGGCATTCCAGTGCAGAGGAACAATATCCGGGATCTGATTCCACATCATGGCCAGTATCACAAAGGGAATAACTAAAATCCCCAAAATAAGTGCGTTGTTTTTAATCCAGGTTCTCATGACTTATTGTCTTGTAGGTTAATCATCCACGAAATCAATTCATCCAATACCGTTGTATTTAGGGAATAGTAGACGAATTGACCTTTTTTAACAGAAATTACCAGTTCAGCTCTTTTAAGTAGGTCAAGGTGATGGGAAATGCTGGGCTTGCTCATGTCAAATTGGTCTGCAATCTCCCCGGCTGTCAAATCTCCATCCTTGAGCATCTCAAGAATTTGCCGTCGTGTTCCATCATTTAATGCTTTGAAAAGGCTTTTCATTCAATATTTAGATAATCATCTAAATATCTAAACGCCAAAAATATCACCAGGGTTACAACACTGTTGCTAATTCAGGCGACACAGCCATTCAATGAACTGAACCTAAGGAAAGTTTCTACTGGAAGATTTTTGAGAATGGAGGTATAATAGAGTAACACAACATCTAAACTTAGCACATCATGAAGCACCTATTTTTATTGATCTGCATCGGCCTTATCGGATTGTTCTCTATCCCCCAACGTGCAATAGGGCAAAAAATCATAGACATTGTTCCAGTATTCGAAGAGAATGACCTTAGAATGGGGAAACGCAAGGTCAAACTGGGTTTTGAGGTAAGGTATGCCAATGGGAAGCTCAGGCGAAGTTCCAACCTCAAATTATTCGGGATTTCTCTTAAAAAGTTCATGGTACATGTAAGTCATGGAAGCTATCAAGATGGCATGCTTGAACCTGACTATCGAGCCATTCATCAAAACAACAACAGGCTTTATCTGGATATTAGCATGGAAAAATCTAAAAACAGGCTTTATTCTTCGAAGCTTGATGTTCCTTATCCAGTACACATTGACCTGAAAAGCAGTTTCGATAAGGGAATACAACCCAATAAGTGGTTTCCTATTGCTTACAAGGTTCACTTTTCAGACGGACACAGCCATCGGTACAATCCTATTTATTCACGCTTAAGGAAGAAATTACCACTTGAAATCATTTCAATTGCAGAAGTTGATTATAGGAACAAATTACTCTTGCCAGGTTCGCTGGACTACATAGATAGTGTAATGGTCGTAGCCAGTCATGAATGGGTTGCTTTGGAGGATACCCTATTTATCCCTGTAGATTATAAAAGCAAACAGTTTGTGGACCTTTCAGCTGCTCCTGGAATGGGAGGTTCTGATGGCGATGATGCCCCTGAACTAAATATCAAGGCACAGCTAAGGCGTATTGGAAGCAGGGATTTCCTTGCACTTCAAATCACTTCTCCAGGCAAGGAAAAGTCATTCCTATTGGATGTTGATGGGGAAGGTCTACAACTGACGGCTCGTGGTGGAACGGGTGGAGACGGCTCTTCAGGTTCAGATGGTTCAGACGGAAGCGATGGAAGCAAGGACTCGTCTGCCAGCAGTGGTTGCGACGGGGGGAATGGAGGCAATGGTGGAGATGGAGGCAATGGGGCTATCATAAATATCCTTACGGATGGAGAATCCTATCCCTATGTCAAACGGTTATTGTCCATATCTAATGAGGGTGGTGATGGAGGCGAAGGAGGTAGTGGAGGATCAGGAGGAAGTGGGGGAAGAAATGTCGATGGCTCATCTGCCTCCAGTGGAAGTGACGGCTCAGACGGCTCAGATGGAAGCAGTGGCATTGATGGAGGGGCTCCGCGCTATGAAATTAGAGAGTCAATCAGCATGGGTGAACCTTCACCCCTCAGAAAGAAATATTGATCCAGGAAGAATTATCCCCAATCAAAGCCTAATGAAACTGGCAGGTTTCCAGTAGCTGCTTTTTCTCCTGTTAGAATGGCAGCTACTCCTTTTTCAAAAGCGAGGCCTTCCTGATACGTTAGCAGTATGCTTTGAGCACGCTTGATGTGCTTCACAAAAGTCAAGGCATAGGGACTTCCCATCCAAACCAGATGACAATTTCTTTTTTCGAGCAATTTCTCAAGTCTATCAAGAACTTCAGGTTCAGGGCCTAGGCCAAATTGGTTCTTTGCCTTGAGATTAAGTCCATGAACATAGACAATCAGTTCCTTATCTGAATTTGAAGGAGGGAGTTCTGGAGTGGATTGGACTTCCCAAAAATTGTGTTCCTTCCAAAATGTCTTGGACCACTCCATTGGAATGTATTTTCGACCTCCAGAGTAGCCTAACTGGTGATGGGCCAGTTCCTCCTTACTTTTTCCCTTCAAGTCGATGCTTAGCAGTTCTATCGCATGATTTTCAATAGATGGGAGTTCACCTTTTAACAGGCTAATCGAGGCTGAAGCTAGTTTTGCACTATGGATATTTCCTTGTACAAATGCCTTATCTCCATCCCAGGTGGAGGGTTTGAAATTTAGCAACTGCTTGCATGCCAATGCTTTTAAACATCTCCGATCGATTTCACCTTCACTGATTGTCCCCTTTTCAACGCTCTTTTCAATTTCAGCTATGCTTCCGGGCACATCTACACAAAAAAGTAGCACATCATGACCTGCAAGGAAGGCCTCCCTGTTTATCTCTGCTGGGGTCATAAAGGCCGAAACAGCTTTCATGTCCAAGGCATCGGTAAACAATAGCCCATCAAAGTTTAGTTTTTGCCTTAGTTTTTGGTGAATGATTATATCTGAATGGGTTACTGCCATTGATTTTCGAGCATCCCATGCTGGAATGTGGAGGTGGGAACTCATGACTGCCGGTATTCCTTTTTCAATGAGGGCTTTGAATGGCAGCAATTCTACTGATTCCAACCTATCATTTGGATGATCCAATACCGGCAAAGCCAGGTGAGAATCAAGTTTGGTATCACCATGCCCTGGGAAATGCTTAATGACTGGCATTACCCCAGTTGCTTCAAGTCCTTGAGCATAGGCCCAGGCTTTATTGATAATCTTTTGGGGATCTGAACCAAATGACCTGAATCCAATAACGGGGTTCTGCGCTTGCGTATTGATATCAACAACTGGAGCGAAATTGATGTGGACTCCAATTTGTCTCAGTTGCCGACCGATTTCCTTTCCCATTTCGAAGATCAACTGATCATTTTCAATAGCACCTAAAGTCATTTGATAAGGAAAAGCCGGACTCTCCGAAAGCCTCATCCCCAAGCCCCATTCTGCATCCATACTAATCAGGAGGGGAATTTTACTCAGTTGTTGAAGACTGGCAGTCCATTCAGACTGGTTAATGGGATCCCCCTGGAAAAACACTACCCCTCCAATTTCATAGTCTTCGACAAAAGATTGCAGCTCCTGAAGGTGGGCTTCTCCCCTATTTGACCATGCTGGGACATGAATGAATTGTGCTATTTTTTGTCGCAAACTCATGGATTCAAGTTTGTCATTTAGCTCAGGCAGCTTCATTTCATTCCTGATTTGGTCCAGCATTTTCATAAATGATCAAATTTAATGACAAGTATAGCCAATTATTATCTTACTGTCAGAAAGGTAATTTTTAGATCAATTTGGACAAAAAATACCTGTAAATATTTAACCAGACGCGCCAAAACACAAATTAGCTAGATTAGGCACAGGATAGATTTGGGCGAAAATTGCAGGGTATTTTTGTCTTTTGAGAAGGGACAAGGGATTTCATACAAATAGACATTTATAATTTAATTATATTCAGTCATTGAAAAATCCAAACACATCTTTGTATAGGTTCTCATCTGAACCGCGACATTTTTTCGAACGTTAACGTTCACCGAACAAACACCTCCCGACCAAGTTATTGGTCGGGATTTTTTATAAAAAACATTCCAGAGAACTCCTTCGAAAAGAGCCTCTGGAACATTTTTCCCTGCCTTGTGCTATTTGCAGGAGTGCTTTCATGGTTGCTCGCTTACCTATTGGAAATCAGCGAGGTTTTATGGTTGTAACTAAAGAATATGATTTAATTTACCTCTATACTCCCATAACTGCCATAGGCAATGAGTCAATTTGATCTAATCAAATGTGAATGCCCCCACCCAATGATTGAATTGAAATAGAAAAAGATTCTCGCTAGCTTGCATATGCCAAATGAAGTCTGGGAATTTTGATTTTCTACTTGCCTCATCTTTTCGTCGAATTAAAGATTTCGGCCTTATATTCTTGTGCCTGATCTCATTCAAACCCCAACTGCATTGTCAGACTTTTTTTCCTATCAATTACACCAATGAGGATGGACTTCCCTCCAATAACATTTATAAGATAACACAGGACAAGGAGGGATATATTTGGGTCGGAACACAAAACGGATTAGCCAGGTTCACAGGTTCAAGATTTATCTCCTATTATAATCCTGATATGAGCGACCAGGATATCATACATTTGGTCGCAGCAGAGGATACTTCCCTGGTAGGTTTTGTAAATCTTTCTGGTGAGGCAGGACTGGCCTCCAAATCTAAACTGGAGCTATTGAAAATAAACGTAGGCAAGGACAGCAGTTTCAAAGATCTGGAATTTGGCCCAGAGGGAAACCTTTGGCTTTGGGAAACGGCATGTCCAAAAAACAATTCGGATACATGTCCTACAAATTTTGTTAAATATGAACTCAATGGGCATGATCTAAAAAGGTTCGAGGTGAATCAAAATGCCATGTCCGATATAAGGTGGGATAAGCGAAAGGAGCACTTTTTCATAGGGGGGAATTTCAGTATTTTTATTTCCAAGGAGGGAAAAATTCTAGACCTCTTTGCAAATAAAGATGCAATTCATGGATCCTCATCCTCAAAAGCTACCCACACGGCTATCACAAGAGAACAGATCCCTGTAGGGGATGATGGATGGCTCTTATTGATTAATATTGACAGACGGCGTCGAGAACTTGCCTATACTAACGAAAAATCTATCCATGTCATTAAATGGAAAAACGCCCCAGCGGCACTCTCACTTCGATCAGTAATTGAAAATAAAAATGGGGGTTACTGGCTAGGTACGAACAAGGGTCTTTTGGAGGTTGATATAGATGAAAACTTCGTTGGAACCATCAAAAAAACCTACCTTGATTCAGATGTAGTTCAGGGACTTTTTTATGATCGTGAGCAAAATTTGTGGATAGGGACTGAGCGGAATGGAATTTTTTTGCTTCCCTACGATAAATATCCTGTTTATTCGAACCAGTTCCTGGGAATAAAGGGAAATGGTCCAAGGGTGATGGCTTCAACTGATAGCTCCATATGGGCGGTTGAGCAAGGAGGGAAATTGTTCAATATTCACGATAAAGGACAAGTCTATACCTATCAATTAGACAGCCTTAGTTCTTTAAGCAATTGCTATTTAGGGCCAGAGAATTCACTTATCCTAACTTCTAATAGTAATACCTACCAACTTGACCTAAGCAATCTTACTACTACAAAATTCGGCAAAGGTAGATTTAATGGAAATAACTTCAAGTTCAAAGGTGATGTTGGGACACTAAACTTCGCATGTACAAAAGATATTATCTTCCAGGACAACTATCTCTGGATTAGCAGTTGCTTACGGCTTTTCAAAATTGGTCTCTTACAAAAAGAAGTCCAGGGTTTGTTCAGGGGAAGAACTGTTTCTGCACATTGGGACTCGATCCGCTCCAAACTCTGGATTAGCACCCTTCAAGGTATCTTCAACTACACCGAGGAAGATTCTCTACAATTGGTGCAAGACAAAAACGGGCAATCCTTAGATTTCTATGTCTATTCTATGGCACAAGATGACCGAGGAAACATCTATTTTGGTAGCCATGGCAAGGGGCTTTGGTGTTGGAAGGATGATGAGTTTATAAACCTTACACCTGAATTTGACCAAATGGGAAAGTCCTTTTCTGACCTGCTTTTTTACCGGGGTTGGCTTTGGATCATTACTGAACGGGGGCTGGCTAAGATCAATCTGTCAACACGAGAATTTATCCCTATAGGTGGCCCCGCCCTTCAGACAGAGCTGTATAAGTTAGCCAGAACAGGTGATAACCTTTGGATATCTTCCAGGGTGGGTTTGGTCAAACTAAATTCAAACTATGGTGAATCAATCGGTACCGACCCCAAGGTTTACCTGGAATCTTTTGAAGCCCAGGATAATACAGGAGAAGTTCTCAACCAAAGGATTTTATCTCATCGCTACAATCAGGTGCGAATTGATTTTAGTACCCCCTATTTTGGAAAGAAGATCCAGTATCAATATCAGCTCAACAAGGGCAATTGGCAGGAACTTCCCAAACCTCCACTTTTGTTATCAGCCCTTAAGCCTGGGGCTTATTCGATTAGAATCAGGGCGAAAACCCTGGCAAATCAGGCAACGTCAAATCAACTGATCGTTAACTTCTACATCAAAAGTCCAATCTGGACCAAGCCTGAGTTTATCATTAGCCTTATTGCATTCCTGGGTATTCTCATCCTGCTTTACATCCGAAATTTTTATTTGCGGAGGTACAAAAGGTTCCAGGAAAAAGAACGGATGTTGAGGGAAATCGAATCTATGAGAATAAAGGCCTTGCAGGCGCAAATGAATCCCCATTTTACTTTCAATGCCTTGAATGCCATTCAGGATCAATTGCTGAATAATGATGCTATGGGTGCGGTCAACTACTTGGCAGATTTTGCCAGACTCATACGAAAAACCCTGGATATGGTAGATCGCCCATTTATTTGCCTGGATGAGGAGATTGGATTTCTTGAAACCTATATCAGGCTTGAACTCATTCGAAGAGAGAAAAAAATAGAAGTAAAGTGGACCATTGACCCTCAACTAGCGCCTTCAGAAGTTCGTATTCCACCCATGTTGTTACAACCTTTAATTGAAAACTCATTTAAACATGGTTTCCATCCGGAAATCACTGGTCCTGAACTACACATAAATATCCAGAAAAGGGGGGATAACCTGCTGATTGAGGTAATTGACAATGGAGTTGGGTTCAAGCACTCTTCAAAAAATAACCTTAAAAATAGAGGGCATGAATCCTATGGTGTTCGCCTGGTAAAGGATCGACTAGCCATTCTGCCAACCACAGAAACACAAAAAAGCACATTAAATCTTTTAGACCTATCTGAAGAAAACAAATCATTAAAAGGGACAAAGGCAGTAATTACTATTCCATACAAACTATGCAGGAAATAGACCTGATAAAAATACTGATCGTCGATGACGAACTGGCGGGGAGGCGTATACTCAAGACCTACCTTGAGAAATATTGTCACGGCGTATTAATTGTAGGTGTAGCTTCGAATGCCAAGGAAGCAGCAGAAATTGTAGCAAGAAAAAATCCTGAGCTTGTACTCCTTGACATTGAAATGCCAGGAGAAAATGGGATCAGTTTCCTTGAGAGATATTCGAAAATCCCCTTTGATGTGATATTCACTACTGCCTATGAGAAATATGCCCTCAAGGCCTTTGAGTTATCCGCAATCCACTACCTGTTGAAGCCCATCAAGCTGGAAGAGCTCCAGGCAGCACTTAAAAAATATCGAACCAGCCGCAACAACAAAGAAAATCAGGCCAACCTCAACAAATTTCTTCGTCAGCTCCAAATTCAAGATCAGAATAAAACAGGCAGAATTGCTATCCATACGGCT
>JALEFZ010000057.1 GCA_022760475.1 Bacteroidia bacterium
TGCTACTTCAACTACCAATTTGACATTTACAGGAAGACTTGAAGTTCGACTTGAGTGGCCCAGGTGAATTTTAAGA
Source organism: Bacteroidia bacterium (assembly GCA_022760475.1). Lineage (GTDB taxonomy): Bacteria > Bacteroidota > Bacteroidia > J057 > J057 > JALEFZ01. The sequence continues at coordinate 77 of JALEFZ010000057.1, forward strand.
ACACTGTTTGCTCTTATGTTTCCACCACTTGTCAATTCGTTTCTAACAGCTTGAAAATCGTCCACCTCACCGGTTTTTAAGGTGAAACTCTTTATTCTGCATTGGTCTTTGTTTGCGAATGAACCACAATTTAGAGGGCTATTCGGATCTTCAGAAAGATTAATTACGTGGAATGAAGTGTAAAGAGAAGGGAAATTAGAACTATCCTGGAAAATGAATTCCAATGCATCTCTAAAATGTTGTGCAGTGGCTGACTCAATAGGTTCCATGCCTACCAGGAAGTTTTCGTCAAATGACATGGGGTAAAAATTGGCCCCACCAAGCCCTACTCCTTCTACATATGGTCTGAAAAGTACTTGGTCGTTTGCGCCTAATGTTTCCAACTGACCTAGGTGAAATTTTAAATTTTGGGCACCCAAAAGATTGCCTAAGGCATCCTGGTTATCCAGTTTAAAGGAGAATGCATAACCATTCAAGTCTCCATTTAACTTAAAGACTTCATGCAAATCCTGGTTTTCAGTTTCAAGCCACCATTTGCCGTATGATTGGTCGAATTGTTCTTTTGTGATTGCGTCTATTACCATTTAGATAGATTTTTTTTGAAGTTGAGTTATTGCTTTGAATACTACATTTATCTAAAATAAATGTGATTTAAAAATTTTCTGCTTGATTATACCAAATTCTAATTCAGATTGTTCCCTCTTGAGCTCAGAATTACACAAAAACCCGTAGAGATTTCAGTCTTTTCCCTGGAGTCTTTTTACAGACTGGCCAATTTCCCTTTTTAATTTTAGATTCTTCCCTACACAAAAACCCTTAGCTGCATGAGGGAAAACAAGTGATTTGCCATTTCAGGATGTTTAGGTATAAAAAAACATCTCCAACACAGCACCTTTGTATTGTTCGCAAACGAAGCATAGCAGAACGATATCTTTAGAACAATTAGAAGTATGAAAAGAAGATTGATGCCAAATAGTTACTTAAGTAGAAGCAAACCATTATCATCCATTTAGTTTTCGATTTAGTGAGTCGATTCCTGCTAGATGATGGTCGATAAGGACCATTGTGCATAGGGGATAGCTGAGCTATCCCCTTTTTTCAAACTTCTACATATCCGCATTTACATGAAGAACCACACCAAAGCCCAAATGATTAAATGGCCTATTATGAAAATTAAATCCCTAAAGTTACCATTAGTCATAAAATTGTCAGTTCTAACAATGGCATTCACCACCTTTTTCTTGTTGGAAGAGGACTTGATGCCAACGGCTTGCAATGAAGTTTACCAAGGGGCTCATATTTTTCAAGCTTCTAGCCTGGAGGCGAAAGGCATAAACCTTCGGTGCCTGCCTGCCTTTGCGTATGCCTACTTTTTTGATGAAAAAGGACCCGACTATATGTTCATCTGTCCCAGTGTCTTGATCAATGCTGAAAACAAGGTTTGGAATATACCCAAGCTCAAACAAGCCTTTAGAAGTTTGATGGAGCGAAAGCTCAGGCTTATGAGAAGATCTCCTGGCAGAATTGAGGCGGCCTGTATGGTAGGGATTGATGCTCGACTTCATTTTTAATCATTTACATAATCAATCGTTAACCCATAATTTGTTAGTATTATGAATCTATTTGGAACTATCCTGATCGCATTTGCCCTTTGCTTTGGTGGCTCGGAAAAGAATAGCCCCCTTGTTCAGGAGCAATTCGTAGAGAAAGTGGTCAATATTGAGAAAAGCACCGAGCTTGCTGAGCCAAAGTACTATTGGCAAAGCTACGGAACAGCCAGGTACAATGAAGATATCGCTGTGGAGATCATGTATCGCCTGAACAACAGCAATGTTGAATTTCAGTTGCGGAGCAAGAGTGCTTATACCCTTTACAGCTGTGGATTTGAAAGGGTGAAAATTTACCAATCCGGTTCTCCAAGAAGTTTTTCAGTCTGGGGATTAACTACCCTGGGAAGTCGCAAAACCAAGTGGCTGGGAGACATTGAAGCAAGAAAACCATCCAATATTTCTATTGGGAAATTCAAATTTAAGCTAAACTATGGCGATGCAAGCTTTAAGAGGGCTGGAATTTACTAGGATCTTATGGAATGACTTCCTTTTCCCTTAGGTCTTAAGTGAATTTAATAAATGGGCTTCCCCAAAAGGAGAAAGCCCATTTATTCATGTTAATTAGTCAATAAAGCATTCAACGTAAACTGCAGTATACGCGCCACTGGAAGCAGACCAGCGAGCAGATGCAAAACAATCAGACTCAAGGTACCAGTCAGAGCAATCCAGGAAGGGTTCGAAGGTGATGTTGCCTTTGATGTTATTTCCATTCAGGTACACATTGGCATTTGCACCTACGAATCCGATTACACCCCCATTTCCGCTATCAGACCGGCTAACGGTTGCACCTGTAAGATTTCCGGTAGGTGTTCCACTGAAGGTCGCCACATCGGTATAGTACTGACCCAGGATAAAGATCTGTGCAACAAATACATATTGATCAGTTCTGGCTGCAGCGGCATCACGAGAAAAAAATTGTTCAGCAACCAGGTCAGTCATCAGGTTCAGCTTCTCTTCAGCAGTGAAGTCCAACGACTTGTACTTTGAGTAGATCATTCTGTCTGCTTCCTCTGCATTGTGGATCAATTCGAAATGTTTTACCTCTGTACTTTCAGCAGTTTCAATGTTGTTTTCATCTGGCTGGATTTGGTTCTCAGGCGTCTGACATGAGAAAACCATTGTAGCAACCAAAACGACTGCCAAGAGAATTCTTAGATTCTTCATAATTAAATAAGGTTAATGTTTCTAAATGTTTCTAAACAAGAATCTTAAATTATATTGAATAGTTTAGTTGTTTTAGGTTAATTATATGTTAAGTATTTCATAATTGAAAATATATATTAATAAAAAATATTATTAGTATATATATTTATGATTATGCTTCAACAAGGCTGAACTCTGCCAAGAAAAATTAGCTTAACTAACGATACTATCGTTAATTAGGATTACTGATCAACTCCTGAGTCTACTTATTCACAGTAAAAAACAAGCCTGGCCTACATTTCACATATAGGATGAATAAAAAACTGCTAAACTCTCTCACAAAGACTGCTGGTATATATGAATACCAATTGGCAGATTTTCAAGAAGAGGATGCTTACGATATTATTGCAAAGGATTTTCAGGAGAGGGCAAATACTTTCCTGGATCGCTTTAATGGGCAGCAGATTGGGCGATACAAGGGGAGGGTCGATGTGCATGTACAGTTTGTAGAGCCCTTGCCAGGAGCTGAAACCAAAGGCTTCGACACCTTCGTGGCACCTTTGATATTTAGTCAGGAAAATGGTTTTGGTATATTTATTTCTGTTAAGATGTTGAGGAGTATCGTTAGCATTTTCAATTTCCTATTGGCTGGCCCCAATAAGGGAGGAGAAGGAATAAGCAAGGAGGAGGTGGATACAAACTTTCAGGAAGTGTATACCCTGACTTTTTCTTCCCTGGTGTATATCTTGATGCACGAGTACTCACATGTGCTTCGCGCCCATATTCCATACCTTGATTCTGATGCCTACCGGAAGGCTTCCTCAGGGCTGAAATTGGCCATGCATGAAGGTGAAAACCTCTCATCGGACGTCTCTGCGAATTATATTCGCTTGCATCGCAGCATGGAGGTTGAGGCAGATTTAATCGCTTTGGGATTAATTGTGGAGATGCTATCAAATGAAGAGATGGAGGCTGCGTTTTTACTTCCCAATGCAGAGTTAAATGATCCGGAAGTTTTTGGGAAATCCATTTTTTTACTCATGAGGTTAATGGAACTGTGGCGCCAAACCCTTTCCAGTCAAACCTATGATGCAGCAAAAAATGGACATCCCCATCCGGAGATCAGGCAACTATTTTTGGATAGTTGGTTGCTGGCGAGACAAAAAGAGGATAGGGGGGAGGCATTTTTTAGGGTTTCCAAAGGATTGCAAAAAGGCATGGATGAAATCAGAGAAAAAATTTATGACTTTGGCCCTGAGTTTCTCCCTAACCTACAATACATCATGGGATTGGGTCAGGAGCGCACCTTGTCTGAGTATGAGGTTTTGCAGGAAGATTTGTATGATTACCTTAAGCCCGGCCTTGCCAAGTTCTCAATTTGAGGCTTCGAGACTGTCCGCCAATTGGTTTAGTTGTTCGGAGAGGAGCTGTTCATCCTCGATGTGTACACTGTAAATCATTTCTGACCGAGTGGGGTCTGTAAACATGCCTTTACCAGACTGGACATAGCCATGTATGTTGGAAAGGATGCCCTTGATGATTTTACTCCTTTCTATGGAGTTTTTGTCATAATCAATCAGGCCCACTTCATATGCTGATTGTGCACGTTGGAGGGCTGCGCTGTATACAATCAGCTTGCTTTCAAATTCGCCACCTCCTGCATTACCGATTCCGTTTCCCTTGAGTGGAGGTCCCCCGATTTCAGCTGTAAGTGTCAGCAAGGTTGAAATGCACCCACTTAAGTCATCTTTTGCCAATTGTGCTTTGGCTCTTTGAAGGGAATCATATGTAGCCTTTCCAAACATAGGTTTGTAGAATCAATCTTTACCTGAATCTAATTATGATGGTCTATTTTAACAATATTACCTAAAGAATTGGTTGATTATGCCCTCAACTTTCGCAGAAAAATACTGGAAAGAACTTCGCAGAAATTGGAGTGATGCTTTGATAAATAAGACTGTGCAGATGCTTCATGAGAAGGAATATGTTATCCAGATAGGAGAATTGGCTGGATCGAATGTTGAATCTTTGAAGAAAAGGATTGATGAATTAGAGGGAAATTCTACTGAGGGGCTTGGTTGGCTAATTCTAGACCAAATTTGGCAACAGATATTCGACCAGGTCCAAGGTGTAAGCGATGACCTGAGTTTTGACATCCCCCAAATGCCCATCCTTGGTTCTTTGCCGACAGGAAGAATTAATGCCTTGGCGCTATCTGTACCAGGGCAAGAGCAATTTATCCTGGCTTTTGAGCTAGGCCTGGTCAATTTTGCAACCTACATCTCACACTTTGCGGCTATGCACCTGGAATTTGGAGAAAAGAATCAAGGTCAGAATATATTTAAGCCTAAGGAAATGGTCGAGCCTGCTTACAGGTCGAAAATGATTCATGTAATGTTGTCATATTATAGCGATGGAATACCCCTTTTGGCTCAAAAAGATATCTTTGTTACAGAAGATTTGAGGCCTTTAAGCTCTGGCTTCAGGAATATGATGGAGCTTTTTGTGCTTGGCCATGAATATGCGCATATAGGTTTGGGGCATTTAGAGAAGGGAAAAGCTCGCGCTTTTGCTCCCAATGATGGTTTAGATTATCCATTCATTCTCTCCGAAGATTTTAAGGATGAATATGAGGCCGATCATGCAGCTTACTTGATTGTACTGGTTCATTATTTGAAAAGAGGGCTTCCATATTATTTTACAGCTGCAGTAATCAGGTATTTCCTGCAATTCTGTTCTATCCTGTATAAAGGTTTATCCATTCTTTTAGCAAGAGAGATCAATGATGACAGCCATCCGCCAATTGCAGACCGGATAAAATACCTGGAAAGTGTGCTGTCTCAATTGATTTCTACTGAAGACATGAAATCATACCTGGCTTTGAGTGCATTTTATCAAATGCTATGTGATAATTTTGCAGAACATTTAGAGCTAGTATTGACTGAAGAAAAGGAAAATTTTACGCTTGCTCCCATCTGGAATGCCCTGAAAAATGAAAACCAAAGCATTCGCTAATTGAATTTGTTCCTGGAATAATCTTTGGGAGCATATTCAATTAAGCTCCCACTAGGTATTCTTGCAGTTTTTGCAACAATGTTGCATTGATGTCTGCTTTTTTAGCATTTTTACTAATGCCCACGGTGGTGCATGCTTGAAAGTCAGAGCAGGAGAAACATTTATCTGATCCTGAAAAATACCTTAGCAATGAAAAGAAATGCCTTTTCCACCTTCCTAATAATGATGTGTTCCTCATTTCTTTCAGCTCAAGTGGATCAAGCAGGAGACGAAAACTTCCCTCCGCCATCCACAACTGAACTTGTTCATGTACAAAAGGCCAAGGGGCGGATAAGTGTAGATGGAAAGCTCAATGAGACAGATTGGGTAAAGGCAGCTGTAATCAGTGATTTCTTTAGGCGCGAGCCCAGGCAAGGTGGAGACATTAAGTATAAAACCTATGTTCGCTTCTTATATGATGAGAAATTCCTGTATGTAGGTGCTTTTTGTCATGATTCCATGGGAGCCAAAGGAATACGGGTTCAGGATTTACGAAGGGACTTTAGCTGGGGAGTCAATGATATATTTGGCGTTGCCCTTGACCCCCAGAACTTGAAGCAGTATGCTCAGGCTTTTCAGACGACGCCCTATGGGAATCAACGAGACTTCCAGAACTTCAATGGCAGTAATTTTGACGATGGATGGAACACCCTTTGGACTGTCCGTACCCAAAGAACAGATTCTGGATTTATGGCGGAGTTTGCTATTCCTTTTAAGACACTGAGATATGATTCACCAAAAGATGGTCAAGCTGTAGAGTGGGGGGTAACTTTGGTCAGGTATGCCAGAAGGGACATCGAAGTTTCTTCCTTTCCTGCGATTCCACAGTCATTTACCCCTTACAGGATGACCTATGCTGCCAAGTTGGTGGGTATCGAGGTACCTCCTCCTTCGGCGAATGTAAGGGTAGAACCCTATGCCCTATATCAAAATGACCGGATAAGAGAGGGAGGGGAATGGAATGCCAACAACAATGCAAAATTTGGAGGAGAAGTGAAATGGGCCATCAATCCACGTTCTGTCCTGGACTTGACTTTCAATACGGACTTCGCCCAGGCTGATGTAGACCGAGCAGTAAACAACCTTGAGCGCTTTAATATATTTTTTCCTGAAAGGCGCCAGTTTTTCCTGGAGAATTCAGGGATTTGGGCTGGGGGATCACAGACAGCTATACGGCCATTTTTTAGCAGGAGGATTGGCCTCCAAGGCAACTTCAATGCTGCCCCGGCACCTATCCAGGCTGGAGTAAGGTATACCCAACGAACGGAAAAACAGGCGGTTGCAGCTTTGTTTGTCAGACAAGGCGCCACGGAGAATTCTCCTGTTTCAAATTTTGGTGTTGCCCGCTACCTGAGAAATTACGGGCGTGAAAATAATGTTGGTGTGATGGTAACCCATCGCCTGGATGAGCAATCCAGTGAGCTTGGGCTTGATGAAAACAACAATACTACATTTACCATTGATGGCCAGATCAGGCCAAGCAGTGAATGGGATATTCAATATATGCTGACCACTTCGATGGATGAAGAAACTGGCGAAACAGGTTTCGCCGGCAGGTTCTTTGCAGGGAACAGGAGCAATAAGTTTTACTATGGCTGGGGATCTGAATATATCGGAGCAAAATACAATCCAGGCATGGGTTTTGTGCGGCAAAATGACCTTTTAAGCCATAATCCCGGAGGGTATTTCATTGTCCGTCCCAAGAAAATAAACTGGATAAGGCGTTGGGACCCGGGAGTATTTGCAAGTTATAACCATGATGCTTCCAATCCTGCAAACTTTCAGCAAGCCAATCTCTACATTTTCCCACTTTTCATGTGGTTCAAGGACAACAGTTTCGTTGAATTCTCCATCACCCCAACCTGGCAGAACATAAACTTTGAATTTGCACCTCTTGGGCTCTCCATTGCCCAGGACAACTATTATTATACCCGTTATCGGCTTCGCTACAATACCGACCAATCCAAAAAATGGTCATTGAGTTCAAGCTATAACTTTGGAGGTTTTTACAATGGAACAAGGAACAGCTTTTTTGCCTCTGGTCGTTTGGCTCCCTTTCCCAATGCAGCCCTTACGGCAAGTTATGAATACAACGATATTCGAAGTGTCGGGATAAACAATGAAGACTTGATGACCAATTTGTTTACCCTAGGAGGGAGATTTGCAGTCAATCCCAGGCTACAACTTTCGGTTTTCTACCAATACAACAGCTTCAATCGTCAGGGCAGGTGGAACCTAAGGACGAGTTGGGAGTATCAACCTTTGTCCTTTATATATGTGGTATTCAATGATTCACAGGTTGATGATTTGTTGAACCCCAGTAGGGAACAGCAATTTGTATCAAAGATTACCTTTGTTCGGCAATTTTAGCAGGTAGGACGGATAGTTCAGCTTAATACGGTTTCATTTCCAAAGAGGTTTAATTGGGAGGTTGAGAAAGCGGATGGGAGGGATTATGGATCTACATTTTTTTCAATAATTGTCGGATTCCTTAAGGCTGGAATAAAAGAAGAGAAGATATGAGGGGAGTTTTAGAAAGCCTGGGAACTAATAGAAAAGATTTTAAGGAGAATCGAATTCCTTTTCAGGACATCGTTTAAAAAAAAAGCGCAGCAAATTTTGCTACGCTTTGTGGGCCCTACTGGACTCGAACCAGTGACCCCCTGCTTGTAAGGCAGGTGCTCTGAACCAACTGAGCTAAGAGCCCCACTAGAGTTTCCTCATCTGAAAGCCTCAAAATTGAGAGATAAAGAAGCCCTTTTTCTTAAGGTGATGCAAAGGTATAAGGCTAGGCTATATGACGCAAGTATAAATTGAAAAAAAAACGAAATTATCTTGTTCTGCCCTACAAGGATGCCCTTATCTCTTTGATTTGGTCTAGGGCAAAAGTTGTCAATCGTTGGATCTCTGCCAGATCAAGGTTCCCAGCCCCATCTTTGACTATCAACTTCGATCCCATCCCTACACAACTTACCCCTGCTTTAAACCATCCTTGCAAGTTTTCTGTATTCGGAGCCACACCGCCCGTTGGCATGATGCTCGTCCAGGGCTGAGGAGCTTTTACAGCCTTTACGAAGCCAGGGCCAAAATGGCTGCCGGGGAATAGTTTGATGATCTCACAGCCCAATTCTTCTGCATCTCCGATTTCTGTCAGGCTGCCACAACCAGGTGCATACAAGACCTTTCTGCGGTTGCAGGTCAAGGCAATTTCTCTTTTCAAAGAGGCCGAAACAATGAAATCAGCACCCATTTGCATGTACATCGCCGCCGTAGGCGCATCTACGATTGAACCTACCCCAAGCATCATGCCTGGAAGGGATTCGTGGCAGAACTTCGATAAGGGGGCAAATACCTCATGGGCAAAGTCGCCCCTGTTGGTAAATTCAAAAAGTCTGGCACCACCATCGTAACAAGCCTGTACAACAGCTTTCACAACTTCAAAGTCTTTGTGGTAATACAAAGGAACCAATCCCGATTCCTTCATTGCAAGGGCTACTTCAAGTCTACTATATTTTGCCATGATAATTAAAAATTTGGGGCCTGCCTTCACAGGCAGGACCCCACGGATTATTGGATGTGTAACTTTTGTGTGTATGTTCCTTTAGAACCTTCAAAGTTTAGATAATAATATCCCCTCGGAAGATTGCTTACATCCAATTTGTGATTCAATTGATTCGCATTGTGAACCTGATTCAAGATCACCTTGCCATTGATATCAATCAGTTTGATTAGACCGTTTTCAGCAAGGTCTACCACCTTGACATAGGTTTTGGCCGGGTTTGGACCTAGTTTGAATGAAACTTCGTATGGCGCCTCATTGCTGGAAATGATCAGGGCAATCTCTACCGTATCAGAGGTTACCTCAGTCAGACATCCAGTCTGGTCAATTGTAACCCTGGCCATATACTCACCTTCATCAGCAGCCATGGCATTTGTAATGGTAAGGGTATCCGTAGCAGAACCTGATACACTACCACTGTCAACTAAGGCTATACCATCTTTTTCCCATTGGAAGGAAACACTGCTAACAGAGGTGCCAACTCCAAATTTGAAAGTTGAACCTTCCATAGAGTCGGTAGGAGCAATTGGCTGTCCGGTAATCATCAATCCACATACATTTTCCCAAAGACGAATATTGTTGACCAAGCCACCGGATGTACTGGAAGTATGACCGGTGATGATGTCATTGTCGCCATCTTTGTCAAAGTCAGCAGCCACTATGCAGTAGGCCTCTTCATCCTGGGTATTGAAGTCAACTCGTGCTCCGAAAGTTCCCGCATCATTGATGTAATAGCCATGGAAGTCACCGTCGTTGGAGCCCATCATCAAATCCAGGTCTCCATCTCCATCAATGTCAGAAAGGACAATTTCACGGCAGTCATTGGCCGCACTGTCAATCTTGGTTGCTGTGGAGAAACTTCCCAGCCCATCTGTGTTGTTGTAAAGGTGAATGTCATCGCCTTCTGCAGAACAAATCACATCCAGGTAACCATCCCCGTTTACATCGCCTACAGCAATGGAGTATGCTTTGTCCAGTCCTCCCTCGTCGATGAATTTCTCCGCACTGAATGTTCCCATTCCGTCGGTATTTTCATACCAGAAAAGATCATCATCATTCTTGGAGTTGCTTACAATGTCCAAGTCTCCATCTCCGTCAATGTCAGCGAGGGCACAATCTGCTGGCGCATTTGGTTCTCCGATCAGGATCTCTCCCGAGAATGTTCCAAGGCTATCGGTGTTTTCGAACCAAACCACTTTATCATTGTTCCAGGCTGTAGCTACAACGTCCATGTCCCCATCGCCATCAATGTCTCCCACA
>JALEFZ010000058.1 GCA_022760475.1 Bacteroidia bacterium
CAATCCTGCAAATGATATACTCAAGCTGGATCTAGGTAAGTCTTATCCATCAGTACAGGTAAGGATATACAATTTGTTTGGACAAGTTTTACTTGAGAGAGAATACGGAGACTTAAATACCACAGAATTGGATATCCAGGATTTCGCACCAGGCCTTTACACAATTGGCATTGAAACGGAAGAAAGTCAAGGAATTGTAAAATTTGTCAAGGATTAAAAAATCCCAACTTAAAAAAGTAGCCCGATCATCCAAGAATTACTTGGTTGATCGGGCATTATCTTAAAAGCCTTTAGAGACTCTTGCCTTGTTACATCATCCCTTCAACAATGCCATTCAGTGTAGAACTAGGACGCATAGCCTTGGAAGCAAGCTCTTCATTTGGCTGGTAATACCCACCAATCTCTTGGGCAGGCCCTTGAGCATCATTCAGTTCCTGGATGATTTTGCCTTCGTTCTCCTGCATGGCTGCAGCAATAGGTCCAAAGGTAGCTTTCAGTTCTGCATCCCCGTCTTGCTCGGCCAAGGCAGTTGCCCAGTACATGGCAAGGTAGAAACTACTTCCACGGTTATCTAGCTCATTTACCTTCCTTGAAGGAGATTTAGCATTGTCGAGGTATTTCCCTGTAGCGATATCCAAAGAATCAGCCAATACCTGAGCCTTGGGATTATTGGTGGTTTTAGCCAAATGTTCAAAGGAAACTGCCAGGGCGAGGTATTCACCTAAAGAATCCCAACGAAGGTGGCCTTCTTTTTCAAATTGCTGAACGTGCTTGGGAGCAGATCCTCCGGCACCGGTTTCAAATAATCCACCTCCCTGCATCAATGGTACGATAGAGAGCATTTTTGCACTGGTACCTAATTCAAGAATTGGGAAAAGGTCAGTCAGGTAATCTCTCAGTACGTTTCCAGTTACAGAAATGGTGTTTTCACCAGCCTTCATTCGCTTTAGCGAGAACTCTGTAGCCTCCACTGGAGAGAGGATGTGAATTTCCAATCCCTTGGTGTCATGCTGTGGCAAGTATGCATTTACCTTTTCAATCAATTGTGCGTCATGTGCACGGCTCTTATCCAACCAGAATACTGCTGGCCATCCTGTATCACGGGCACGCCCAATCGCCAGTTTCACCCAGTCCTGGATAGGTGCATCTTTTACCATACACATGCGCCAGATATCTCCTTTTTCAACCTCAAAGCTCATCAATACATTTCCAGCCTGATCGACCACATGAACTGTACCATCAGCAGCCAACTCAAATGTTTTGTCATGAGAACCGTACTCTTCAGCTTTCTGTGCCATCAAGCCAACGTTGGGAACTGTCCCCATGGTGGTTGGATCAAAAGCTCCATTCGCCTTACAAAAATCAATGGTGGACTGATAAAGACCCGCATAGCTGTTGTCAGGAATTACCGCCTTAGTATCCTGGGTATTTCCTTCAGCATTCCACATACGACCAGAGGTACGGATCATGGCAGGCATAGAAGCATCGATGATTACATCGGAAGGCACGTGAAGGTTGGTGATGCCTTTGTCAGAATTTACCATCGCTAGGTCAGGACCATTCTGATAGGCAGCCTGAATATCCGCTTCAATGGCAGCTTTCTGATCTGCTGGAAGGCTTTCAATTTTGGCTAGGAGGTCTCCCAATCCGTTATTTACATCCACACCCAGATCGTCCAGTACAGCAGCGTGCTTGGTGAATACATCTTTGAAGAATACTTTTACTGCGTGCCCGAAAATAATTGGGTCCGACACCTTCATCATGGTGGCTTTCATATGTAGGGAGAAAAGCACACCTGTATTTTTTGCATCCTGAACTTGCTCGTCGAGGAACTTAAGCAAAGCCTTTTTACTCATAAAAGTCCCATCAACAACCTCACCTGCTTGTACTGCAATCCCTTCTTTTAAGACATCTACACCTCCATCTGCTTTCACCAACTGAATTTTAACACTTCCCGCATCCTTGATCGTAACGGATTGCTCGTTGGAGCGAAAATCTCCGGATGACATCGTAGACACATGAGACTTAGAGTCTGCAGACCAGGCTCCCATTGAATGTGGATTCTTTTTGGCGTATTCTTTTACTGCTTTTGGCGCACGACGATCAGAATTTCCTTCGCGTAGAACAGGGTTTACTGCCGAACCCTTTACGGTATCATAGGTAGCCTTGATGGCCCTTTCTTCATCATTCGAAGGCTCATCAGGATAGTCAGGCAGGTCATAATCTTGTGCCTGTAATTCTTTTATGGCGGCTTTCAATTGTGGAACTGAAGCACTGATATTTGGAAGTTTGATGATATTGGCTTCGGCTGTTTTGGCCAACTCCCCCAGTTCTGCCAGGTGATCACCAACTTGTTGTGCTTCGGTTAGTCTTTCTGGAAATTTTGCGATGATACGCCCTGCCAAAGAAATGTCTCTGGTCTCTACATCTACCCCAGCCTGAGCAGAAAATGCCTTGATGATTGGAAGGAGAGAATAAGTAGCAAGAGCAGGAGCTTCATCCGTCTTAGTATAAATTATCTTTGCCATGAATGATGTATAGGTTGAAGAAATTATATTTTTGGAGCATTAAGGCTACAAATTTTCAGGCAAAGTAAGTGATTTTTTCCCAATATGTAGACAATGAATTGGTTACTGAAGATGACATTTGTCATTATTAGGTGGCTGGGCCATGAAATACACATTTGAAGCACTTTGTTAAATACTTTTTAGGCTGACAAATACAGACTAGAAACTGGCGGGAAAGTTAGTTTTCACCAATTATACAAGCCCCAAAGTCAATAGTACCAGTAAATCAATATTCCTTTTTTCACCTCACCCTTATTGACATGGAAATGCCAATCATGCAATCCACAAACGAAGGATTGCATCCTGAGGACTTATATTACACCAGGTTCAATATGACTAAGTTCTCCTTATTTTTAGCTATTCTTCTTTTCAGACCTTCTTTCATAACGGACTTCTCGGTAGCTCAAAATTTCGGAGCCGATGATGGTCAGCGTGACAATACCTACACTTACTCCAGTCAATATATAAATAGCGGTGAATAGCCGGCTTATTTCAGAACTGGGAGTCAAATCGCCGAATCCTACAGTTGAAATGGTAACTACAGAAAAATAAAATGACTGAATCCATGTCCATGGCTCTAATAAACCCTTTGCAAACTTAGGAAGTGAATTCTGATTAGTTCGTTTACAAAAGTAAATTAATGGGAATCGTCATTTTTTTTAATCCATAGCCAGCTAATTTTCATAAGGTCAAAAAAAATCACAATCAACCTCTTACCTCCATCAATTGTCTTTGTGTAAAAATTGAATTGATCTAATTTTATCACAGAAGAGACATAAATCAAATGCAGATACTAGAGATTGTTTTTTTAATCGTCGCTTATACCTTGGGTATCGTTACCCTTACTTTTCAAATCATTTGCTATTTCAGGGAGATTGAATACAAAGAAACCCTTTTCCTTTCCGTCTCTTTTTTATCCTTGATTGTAATGTATGGAGTGATAGGTTTCCTGTATACCAAGGAGGAGATGCCAGCACCAGTTTTCAGATTTATTTTAAGTTTCCTTTCCATAGCATTAGCTACCGCTATCCCCCTTAACATACACAAGGAACGAGTCGTAAGCAGGCTAAAGCTAAGGAATCAGATTTTAATTACACTTTCTCTCCTTCTGCTTGCTATGCTTATCGCAACAGCATTCCTTGGGTATTGGCCTCAAATAGAAGCAGCAATTATGATTTTCTTGCTAGTATCTATCCTGTATTCAATGGGACTTTCGGTCATGAGTCCCCCCTCTTTGTTGATCAAGCACAGAGAGAAGATTGAAAAACTTACGGGAATCATTCTACTGGTATTTATTCCACTTTACGCAGGATTAGGCTTGGCAAATAACTATTTTACTTTGTGGAACAGCTCACTATTTGAAAGCAACCTCATCATCTCTATGATTTTTATTGGACTGGCTTCTACCAAACTGGCTGATGACATCAAAAGATTATCTCTCATTTCTCCAAATGCTAATAATGATACTTCAAGTCAACTGGATAATTTCAACATTACCAAAAGAGAGAAAGAGGTGACTGCCCTGCTGATGAAGGGATATAGCTACAAGAAAATCGCAGAAGAACTATTCATTTCACTCCCAACTGTAAAAACACATATCAGCAATATTTATAAGAAAACAGAGGTCAAGAACAAGGTAGAACTCATTAACCTCCTCACACCTAACACTAATTGACAAATATTGGTCAAAAAAAAACTCAACAATTAATAGCTTTTGGACCTCATACAAAAGGTTGATTTCACTAAAATCAACCTTTTACCCGATTTCATGTGAACCCGAAACAGATTTCCTTGCCCAGAAATCAATAAACCGTGTTACATATGAAAATCAAATTTCAATTTACAAGGCTGTTAGCTTTGCTTACAAGTCTTTTCTTTCTCCACATGAATTGCCATGGGAATGTGGCAAGGGATTCTCTTAAGCGGACATGGCCAATTCGTATCCAGTTGGGGAATCAGGATGTTGGTTTTGGATCTGAGAATACCTTTAGTTCCTTTAATCCCAGGCTGTCAGTTGGCACTACTTACCTCTACAATAAAAATCTCAAACACCAACTTGGACAACATTTAAACATGGATTTCACCAACAACCGCGTATTGGGAAATAAGCTGTCTCTGCAAAGCCATTTCTTCTATAGGTATCTCCACAAAAGTGGAATCTATGGCGAATTAGGAATTGGATTGGGCTTAATGAGACAATTTTACGCCCGACCTATTTATGAAAAAGAAGCAACAGGAAGCGGGTACCAAGCTGCAAAAAGTTCAGGAGTCAATTCGCTCAACTTTGGATATGAGATTTCATTGGGATACACCTTCCAAAACGAATCCAGAATTCCTATTCAGGCTATTTTCTTGAGTTCCGCCTTAAGAATTCAATACCCTTATTTTAACACAGCCGCATTTCCCATCATTCCTTTATCTCTAACCCAAATTGGTGTACAACTAAAGTTAAATCAACAATGAAAAATACAATAATTATCACGACTCTGCTGGGTACTTTGCTCTTGATTGTTTCCGGATGTGTCCAGGAAATCCCTTTACCTAAATCAGAAATTACATGTGAAGGTATAACAGGAGATCATCCTAAGAGTCAATCATTTGCCAACCTGCTGGATACTCTGGCCTCTGAAGGAATTACAGGGATAAGTATGTTTATCCAATCTGAAGAAGAAGGCAGCTGGGCAGGAGCCAGTGGTTTTGCCCATGTCGAACAACAGTTACCCATGGAAGCATGCCAACTACATCATTCGGCAAGTATTTACAAGACATTCATCGCTGTTATCATTATGCAAATGGTAGATGAAGGCAAGTTTTCCCTCAATGATCTGATCAGCAAACATCTTGATCCGGGTATTCTAAGGGACATTCCCAATAGTGATCAAATAAGAATCATAGATTTGCTGTATCATCGCTCGGGGCTTGTAGATGTTTTCGAGGTAGACTTCCTCCTGGATTTTTTCAATAATCCTACGCATACCTACAGCATGGAAGAATTGTTGGCATATGTTAGGGGTACTGATGCAGTCAATGTTCCGGGAATGGAATTCTACTATTCTGATGCCAATTATATTCTACTTTCATTATTGGTCAACAAGATTGAGGGTGATTATAAAGCGAGCATCCAAAAGAGGATCATCGAAGCCCTGAAGCTAGAAAACACCTTTATCCTGACAGATGCGGACTTGGCGCCTACCGGGACTGCCAACAGCTACTGGGACAGGTTTGGGGAAGGCAAGATCGAAAATGTCTCTGACATCCAAATGGCACTTACTGCAGGCCTGGAAGGGACAGATGGGATCATTACGAATACCTACGACCTGGGGATATTCATTCAGGCCTTTCAGAATAGAAACTTTATAAGCAAAAAAGCCTACATGGAAATGGTCAAATTTGAGGAGGTAGGTCAAATCTTTAGCGAAAGGATGGGAATTTCTGGATACGGATTGGGATTGATGAAAATTGAAGGAAAAATGGGAAGTTGGTATGGGCATTTTGGAAATCATGTGGGTTCTGCCGCAATGGTCCTTTATCAGCCTGAATTGGAGTTGACACTGGTGGCATTTATCAATCAGGGAACCTTCTTTTCAGATGATATGAAGGCTCTCTTTTTCTCAAGATTCATATTTGAGGTAGAAGATATTTTGCAGAAATAAATGATGGGCAAAGAGATGTAGCTATAGGTCTGCGACATCTCTTTGTTCACTTTACATTCGTAAAATTATCCTCAAAATATTTCACCCACTTACCGTTCACAAGACGCTCCCCATGTTCGCGAAACTTGTTTTTTCCTGGGCTGCTGAAAATATAACGCTGGCTCTCCGAACTCCAGACGATCAGTTTGCCATCCTTAAATTCTGCTGGAATCTTCCTAACTCCACGCTTGGAAAAAGGGAAATAGTAATAGCTGCTATCCTTTTCATCGTAATAAATAATGGTGTGAAGTTGCAAGGATTCTGAATGCAATTCCAGAACCAGGATATGCTTATCCAAGTCATAGCTAATTCTTTCAAAAGCAGGTATTTCTCTGGATACTTCCCCGTTTTTATAGGAGGCTGAAGTACCTATCCATTCCCCAATCAGGAAACTCAGTTGCTCCATTTTTTCTTGCTTCACTGACTGGGCAAAGACTGTCTGGGATAACAAAAGAGAAAAGGATAAAAATACTATTCTGAAAAATTGATACGTATTCATGTTGATAAACCTTGAGTTCCTATACCTAAATAAATGATACCATTTCGACTAGATAGGATCGCTTTCTGCAGATTCTTGATTACTCCATCCACCATAGTTTGATATGGGTCTCATCCCCTCCCATCTTGTTTTGCTGGACGTTCCAGTTGTCGAAGTTGAGAGAGACCTCAGAAACCGGATACTGGAATCGAAAAAATTCATTAGCGGGTTTTTCTCTTGGAATCAAATCGGTCAACCTGCTCATTACGAAGGCTTCCCAGGGTTGGCGAAAGTAGTCTACCCATCTTTGGGTATAAATTTTCCCGAGATTGGCCTCCTCTTCTCCCCCCAGTTCAAATTTATATTTTGCATTTTCGGAAACAGCAAATAATTCTCCAAAATTCAATATAGGAGGTTGATTCTGCCATATGGATGAGTTTAGGGCTATATTCTGCCAAAATTCCATAGATGTCAACATTCCCTCTTGATACCTGAAAGATGATATAAACTCATCCTTAGGGCTTCCAATTCCTCTCAAAAATATCTCTGCAAGAATAAACTTGACTTCTGCAGCGGTCATTAGGATTTCAGGTATGTCCTGCTCATCCCTGGTCAAATAAAAGTTGAATGGAGAATAAATATTCCCTTCGCCCTTATTTGAATAAGCATTGTCTCTTATGTCTTTCTGATAGGGAGCCCCTCCTGATTGTGGAATATTTGAAGGCTGGACCTGAGGGAAGGGAATCCATTCCCCTTCATTGTTGGGTTCGAAAAATATATGTATTCGTGGATCTACAATTTCGCCATTTTCTGTAAATAAATTCCAGAGGGTAGACCCCATTCTGAGCTTATTATGCTCCCTGAATGACCAATTCACTCCAAGGTTAGACCATGCCTGAGCTGAAGGAAGCATCAAGACATCTTCACCTGGATTGATCAACTCATAGCCCTGGCCCAAAATCTTTTGAACACCAGAATCCACCAATTGAGGTTCTTGGTCATAAATCCTAACCAGGTATTTCAACAGCAATGAATTGGAAAACTTGGCCCACATTGATAGGTTATCAGCAAATAATGCGTCCTGCATGCCCAACCTTAAAAAGTCATTGCCTAGAGAGGTTTTCGCAGAAAGGTTAATCAAGTATTCACTCGCAAATTCAAGGTCTTCCAACAAAGATAAATAAACCTCTTTTCCGTCATCATAAGCAGGTCTCTCAATGGCGTCTTCCTCATATGCCTTTCCCGCCTCCGAATATGGAATATCACCAAATAGATCCAAAAGCTGGAAGGTCTTATACGCCATCAGTATTTTTATTTGAGCCTTTATGACATTGCTTGCCTCCAGGTCAGATTCCGTCAAATCATCCAATAATTTCTCGAGTTGCCTCGAATTCTGAAGGGTGTAATAATAGTTTTGCCAAACATCTTCTGCCCCTGCATCTACATTCCCGAAGGTACTGGCAGTCACTACGCCCAACTCGGTGACATCATACAAGATCTCATTGTGCAAAAACAACTGACGATTCCAACCTAATCTGAGGGAATTAACCATTTCATTAAAGAGAGCCCCAAAGTTCACCTCAGTAGGTAGTAGGGGATTTTTATTGAGTTCTTCAAATCCACGGTCGCAAGAAATCATGGAGGTTAAAGCACAAACAATCAATATGTAAATCGTCTTTTTCATTCTAGAAGGTATTATTCAATCAAAAACTAATTGAAAGCCTGAAACTGTATGACCTCATGCTTGGAAAAGATGCCCATTCAAGTCCCTGGGCATTTCCTGACCCACTGGTTCCTTCAGGATTTACATTATCAGGCAAAGAAGCATATAGATAAAAGAGGTCTCTGCCTACCAGATTCAAGTTCGCGGACTGAAATACAGAGGTTTTGGACAGGAGTGAAGAGGGCAATTCATAGCTAATGGCAAGTTCCCTTAGTTTCACCCAACTGTTATCCAGAATCCCGGGCGTGGTAAGAATTTTGCCCCAGCCTCCGGCATTTGGTAAATATTTGTAATAATAATGTACAACCTGCTCATTGGGAGAACCATCAGCCTGAACCCCAGGCAATACCACCCCCACATTTCTAATGTTTCCATCAGGATCTGTGTAAGGCAAACCATTTCCTTCACGCTCATACAGGGTTTCTGGGCTTTGACCGGTTTGTAAGCCAATGACATATGAACCTGCATAGATATCCCCTCCGATTTTGGAATCCATCAAAGCCCTGAAAGTAAAATTCTTATACCGACCTTCCATGATATATCCAGCGATTAGGTTTGGAGCTGCATTTCCCACTGGAACATGATTGGGTGTTACGAGATAATGTGTTCCGGCTTCATTAAGGATAGGCTGGCCGTTGGCCTCATGACGGATATAGTCATACCCATAGATCGTCCCGTAATTTTGACCTTCCTGAACCATGATTTTAGGTCCAAAATCTCCCCAGATTTCTCCGATCTCCAGCCGATCTGCACCTGAGCCAAGGCTTACTACTTTGTTGATGTTTCTACTAAAATTGAGCCCCATTTTCAAATACCCATTGATCCCCTGGAACATGTTATAGTTTATTCGGCCTTCGAAACCTCTGTTTTGTAGCACCCCATTATTAATCCTAACAGAAGATACTCCAGAAGAAGTAGGAACAGGGGATTCTAATATTTGGTCAAAAGACTGGATTTGATAATAGGTAAAGTCAATGTCTATCTTGCTCTTAAACAGCCCAATTGTAATCCCAGCTTCATAAGAATCTGCCTGTTGAGGCCTTAAATCCGAGGGAGGTCTTACTGCAGGAAGTGAAGCTGTCTGGTTCCCATTAAAGCTCCCTATGTTGTACACAAAATCCAGTTGATAAGGGTCTGTATCATTGGCTGCCTTGGCATAGGACAACCTGAATTTCAGAAAATCCACCACATTCTCCATCCTGATATGATCAGAGAGTACATAACTCAGGGAGGCCGATGGGTAGAAATATGAATTGTTGTCAATCGGCAAGGAGGAGGACCAGTCGTTTCTTCCCGATAATTCCAGGAATAAGAAGTTTTTGTAGTTTAGGTTCAGGAAAGAAAAGAGGGAGTTGATCTTTTTCTCGAATCTGATTTCGTTTGGAATGGGTAGGCTATTTTGGTCAAGGCCACTATAATTAGAAAATGAAAATAGCCATGGGTTCACCCATTGATTGGTGGTGGCATTCAGGCCATATTGATTCCTGTGCCAGGCAGCTCCCCCTACTGACAGGCTGATATTGAGGCCATCGGCAAACAGGTTTTTCTTTGAAGCTGTAGCCAAAAACTCACTGTTGTGGACAATATTTTGATCCAGCTCATGGCTGTATAAGGCTTCTCTGATGCCAAAGGCATCCACAGGATTGTGTTTGGTTTCAAACTCGTTGGTGGTTAGGTCTATCCCCGTTCTGGCGGTAAGATTTAGCCATTCGGTCATGGCAAAATTCAATGCAATGGAACCAATCAACTTATTCCTGTCCAGGTATGTATTTTGATTATAAGTATTCCACCAAAGATGCTGAGGGGTAAAGCTGAATGGATAATTGCCCCCATATTCATGTCTGCTGCTATCAGGGTTAAAATTTAACTGCTCTTCCAGGCCTTTATATGACCTTGGCCAGCTGTATAATATTCCCTTGCCGAATGAAGCGTTGTTGTCATCTCCCAGTGAAGGACTATTTTTCCGATGAAAATTGATATAGGAAACTGCTATATCTGTTGAGATCTTTTCGCTAATGTTGATTTGCGAACCAATATTGGCGGTAAATTGGTTAAAATAAGAATTGGGTACGACGGAATTGTGGTTTTGATGGGTAAGGGAAGCCCTAACCGACCCAAAATCTCCCCCATTAGAAATCGAAATGTTATGGGAATTCGTTGAACCAGTTCTGAAAAACTGCCTCAAATTATCTGGTTGGGGATTATATTCCCTCAATTCTCCATCCCACCATCTGAGCATTTGCCCTTGCATTTCAGGTCCCCATGATACCCCTGTCGAATAAAACCCGAATTGCTCAGTCGTAGGCCTACCAAATGGTCCATTGTTGCTGTGAACATCTCTGGGATAGACAAACTCTCCATCTGAATTTAACTGAAACTCCGGCTCATTTAGGGATATGGGACCACCAGCTCCATATTTATTCTGAACTTTTCTATACCTGAAGGGAGTGATAATTTTTGTCGAGAAGTTATACTCAACTCCAAGTCCCCTTTTATTTTCGCCTCTTTTCGTACTGATCAATATTACCCCATTAGCTCCCCTCATTCCATATTTGGCAGAGGCAGTTGGGCCTTTTAGGATATTGATATCTTGAATATCTTCCGGATTGATGTTGTTGATCGCGGAACCCCAGTCTACTCCC
>JALEFZ010000059.1 GCA_022760475.1 Bacteroidia bacterium
CCTAACATAAAAATGCCAAATCATCAAACAGCGCAACACCTCAACAAGCCATTAGCCTAGACTCAGTACTGCTTTCCAACATTTCAAAGACCTTCTGCCTGCCCCTCAACTTCCTTGGCTCTACTCTTGAGCCCTCCTCGTATAAAGTATTTCTTACTTTCTTGTTTCTTGGGAGTGCAAATATCTGACAGTTTTTATTCTTTTCCAAGAAAAAAATGAAACTTTTTTTTCAAATTTTCGTCTCATTTTAATTTGTCAGTACACTCTAAAAGATCGTTCCCTTTAATTGGGAGGACAAAGGTGGCGAACAGCTTTATTAATTCCAAAAATGTCGCCGTTTTTTTTAAAAAAACTTTCAATATCCTCCTGAGTCCAAAAAATAAAGCATTTAGCTTTTGCCTTGCCCCACAATAGTTCCTAAAATTTTGGACGGAATAATACTAACGGGATTCCTGAAAAAGGGTTTCAAAAAAAAGGGGTGAATTTGAAAAAATTCACCCCTCAAAACTTAACTACTTCTTTATCAGTGCTCCATGACCAACTTAGGCCTTGAGTCAATGTTTCCAAGGAGGATTACCTTTTCTTGTCCTCTTTCGAGGTTACCAGTTTTGTTTCTAGTATCAATCAAACATTTAGAATGATCTACGATATACTGAAGATCAAAATCGTCATGGTCAGTAACCAGAATGACACAATTGTACTCAGCCAGGCTCTCTGGAGTAAGCTCTACTGAATAGTATGTCTTACCTGCTACCACATATTCGGGTGCCCAAGGATCGCTGTAGCTGATGTTTGTAATGCCTGACTCAATCAGTCTGTGTATAATGGCTTCAGAAGGAGAGTGTCTCAGGTCTTTTACATTTTTCTTAAATGAGGCTCCAAGGATAAGTACTTTAGAATCTGGTAGAGAAATCGGTTGTTTAGAGATCTCACGTATCGCCAGATTAGCTACATGGTAGGGCATGCCTTCATTTACATTGGCGGCAAGGGTGATGAAGCGGGTCTCGAAGTCGTACTTCCTAGCCAACCATGAAAGGTAATAAGGGTCAATGGGAATACAGTGGCCACCTACCCCAGGGCCTGGGGTAAACTTCATGTATCCAAATGGCTTGGTACTGGCCGCTTCGATGACCTCCCAACAGTTGATGCCACCCATTCTTTCACAAAGAAGGGCCATTTCATTTACCAAGGCAATGTTGACACTACGGAAGATGTTCTCCAGCAACTTCTCCATTTCAGCTACCTTGGGGTTATCTACCATGTAAACCTTCTCAATGATTTGGTTGTTGGTCCAGGCAGCTAGTATTCCGCTTTCTTCATTGATTCCACCGACAACAATCGGGGTATTGGCAGTATGCCAAACCTTATTTCCAGGATCTACCCTTTCTGGGCTGAAAGCCACGTAAAAGTCCGTCCCTGCCTTTAGTCCACTTTTTTCCAACATCGGGATGAGGTGGTCTTCGGTAGTCCCAGGGAAGGTCGTACTTTTTAGGATCACCAACTTTCCTGATGACATGCTCGTAGAAATCCCCTCGCCAGCAGCAAGGATGTAGCTGATGTCTGGATCTTTATGTGCATTGAAAGGAGTTGGAACAGCCACAAATATGACATCTGCAGGTTCCAGGGAGGCATAGTCCGTACTAGCTGTAAGTTTGCCAGCAGCCACTACACCTGCGACTTCCTGATCATCCAGGTCTTCTATAAAATTCTCACCCTTGGTGAGAGCGTCTACTTTCGCTGTAGATACATCAATTCCTATCACCTGAAATCCCTTTTTGGCAAATTCAAGTGCAATAGGCATCCCCACATACCCAAGGCCAACGACACCTATAATGGCATCGCCCTGGGAGATTTTTCCGGCAAGTTGCTCCGATTTGCCAGCAAGTGATTGAATATGATCCTGTTCGAAGAGTTTCATGCAGGTTGGACTTTTATTTCTGTCTAAAGATTTGTTTGCTAATTAGTGATCATTTGCAAAGAACAGAGGACATTTACGATGAAAACTTTACACTCAAAATAGTAGTATCATCTCCGGCCTCAATCTCTTCAGAAAAATCTGACAGTCTTTTTAATAATTGCTCTACCAGATTTTGGGATGAAAGGTCTTCAAATTCTTTCACTAGAGCAACAATTCTTTCACTACCGAACATTTCTTCCTGTTTATTGGTCTGTTCGACAACTCCGTCAGTAAACATCAGTAAAATATTTCCATCTTCGAATAAAATGGTTTTTTCTGATGATTGTACGTCTGGCAGTATTCCCAATAAAATACAGCCCTCGCTGAGGCGACTTATTTTATCCCCTTTTACAAGTATAGGATAGTTGTGCCCGGCGTTGATGTAGGAGAATGTTTTTTGGGGAAGGTCTATTCTTGCCAAAAACATCGTTACAAATTTTTCTCCTTCAGTAATGCTGAACAAGCGCTCGTTCAACTCTCCAATAATGGTACCCAGGTCATCAAACTGGGCGCAGAGGGACCTCAGGTTGGCCTGTAAGTTGGCCATTAATAAGGCAGCTCCAATTCCCTTCCCTGACACATCAGCGATACAACAAAACAGCGTATCCTCTCCCTTCTTGATGATATCGTAAAAGTCTCCTCCCACTCCTGAATGAGGAATGTTGGTGCCGTAGACATCCATGGGCTTAAAACCCTTAAAATCGGCAATAAGTAGTTGTTTTTGAATCGTGGATGCGACCTCCAGCTCTTTTTGAAGGTTTTCACGTGCCATTTGCTCTTTAAAGAGTTCACGATTCCTTATGGCCACTGCCAGGATATTGCCGACGGTTTTAATAAAGATAATGTCGTTTTGCTCCTCAAGTTCAGATTCAGCGAAATCAGCAATGGCAAAGTAGGCCTTGATTTGGCCTTCGTTATAAATAGGAATGATATACTCTATCCCAAGTTTTAATAGATTGGGTTGCTTGTCTTCTACAGGTTTCTCAGTGGTAGTCATGGCCATCATTTCGTCGAATGCTTCTTCCGAAAATGGAGAAAACTTCAACCTCATACCCTCGATCCAGGATTCTTCACTTTCGTAGAAAAATGCCATTTTCCTTACTTGGAGTTGAGTCAACAGCAGGTTTCTTACTACCAGGCAAAGGTTTTTGATGGACATCTTTTCATTGTTGATGGATTTAAGTATATCCAATATGGCTTCAGCCTCTAACCTTTTTAATTGAAGCAGTTTTTCGGGGTCTGTGGTTTGATACACATTTTCCCCCAACATATCTGTCTCAGGCAGGGAGTCGGGCTGGTTTTGTTTGATGCTGTCTTTCAATTCATCTACCTCTTTTTCGGGTCTTTCTTCGAAATCATTTAATTGCTCGTTCATGTTACCCGTTTAAAGTCTCACATCCAGGGCGTCTCTAAGTCCAATGCCAATCAGGTTCACAGAAATGATTAGCATCATCAAGGCCAGACCGGGATAAAATGCCAGCCATTGGCCATAATCGAACACAATATACGTATAACCTTCATAAATCATTTGCCCCCAGGTGGGTACGGGAACTTCGACACCGATTCCAAGGAAGCTCAGTCCAGATTCGATCAGAACTGCAGATCCAAAATTGGCCACTGCGATTACAATAATCGGGCTTAGGATATTAGGAAGAATATGCCTCAGCATGATTCTAAAATCTTTATATCCCAAGGCCTTACCAGCTTCTGTATACAGGTTTTTCTTGACGCTCATGATTTGTCCCCTTACCAAGCGGGCAACTTCAACCCAAATAGAAAGGCCTATAGCCAAAAATAGCTGCCAAAAGCCCTTTCCAAGGACAAAGCTGATGGCAAGAGCCAGTAGCAGGGTTGGAATAGACCACATCACAGAAATGAACCACATGACGATGCCATCCACTGGAATGCTGAGCTTACCCAGTTTAAGATCGTTGCCGAAGTAGCCTGCCATCAAGCCCATAAGGGTACCTATAAGAAGGCTTATTAGTACAGCCATGAAGCCAATGCTAAGGCTCACCCTTGTACCAATCAAGATCCTGCTCAACAGGTCACGCCCGAAGGTGTCTGTACCAAGGTGATATTTTTTGACAAGGACATATTCCTCCAAATCTACCTCTTCACCGCCCAATTCAATTAAAGGAATACTGTCAGCTATTCCATTGTAGCGGGTAAATAATAAATAGGTACCGTTTTTCTGAATTTCCCCCTCCATGTCCAAGGCTAGAGGAATATTTGTGGATTCTTTGCCATTAAAGAATGAAGATTTATTGACTTGCCCATTCTGTGGGATCAACAATACCTTACCTTTAAATCCAGGTGGCTTTTTGGCAAATTCCAAGACTTGAAAATTAGCGTTGCGGCTTTTGTCAGGTGCAAGGGCATAGGCAAAAACAGCTACGAAGATACAGATCAAAAGGAATACAGACCCTGCCATGGCCGGAGGATGATTTTTGAACTTTCGCCATGCAATTGTACGAGGGCTGCTCATTGGGTGCGATAGTTGATTGGGCGATCAATGGCCATTGTGCCTCAATAGGCCTTCTTTGGTAGCCAGGAAGCGATATTCCTGAAGGTTATCTGAATCAAAAATATTTGTACGAAGATAGTCCCCAGCTTCCTCGTCATAGGCCATGACCTGAATCCAGCCTTTGTCGATCATTTGTTTTAACTCATCAAGGACTACAGGCCTCGCTTCATCTACTTCATCCAGGATATTCTCGAGGGGTTCTACAAAATAAATGCTATCCAGAATATCAAATTGTAAATCCGTAAGGGGTTCCTTCATTGTACCCATCTACCTTTCCAGTTATATTTTTTGACAAAATTACCTGCGATGCCTATCCAAAGTACATAAGGAATGTACACCATTTGGAGGGGAAGCAGGTAGGACAACAGGGGTAATTTATGAAAAAATTGAAGGGTTCTATGCATCAAGTAGAAATCGGCTATTAATTTCAGGGCAAACAATTCCAGGGCAAGCCATGCATTCATGGGCATAAAGAAGGAACTGATTAACAGAAAGGGCAGACCTAGAAATGCAAAGTAGGAGATCAGTTGAACGAAATTTATTCTTT
This sequence comes from Bacteroidia bacterium, assembly GCA_022760475.1. Lineage (GTDB taxonomy): Bacteria > Bacteroidota > Bacteroidia > J057 > J057 > JALEFZ01. Next base: position 5,032 of record JALEFZ010000059.1, read on the forward strand.
TGTTGATGTAGGCTCGTGCTTTGGAGACCCAGCGTAGCCTTTGTTTTTTCAAGCTCTCCCAATCAGTCAAGGCATGTGTAGCAACAATAGCCTCTCTACATTTAGCAAATTGAATGGCATAATCGCCATGCTTCTGTATTTTTTGCATGAGCAATTCATCATCTCCTGAGGCGACCTGATCTACTCCTTCAAAGCCTTTTACGGCATGAAATACTTCCTTCCGATAGGCAAGATTGGCACCATTGCACATATTCGGATATCCACTGGCAATTGAACCCGCTGTGATCCCGGTAAGTCCCATGGCTTCAAGTGCTTGAAATCGCTCAAATTTCGAATTCCTGTCATAAAAAAGCTCTATGGGTCCTACAACCAGGCCAGTGTTTCCTTTAAAATGGGCGACCATTTGTTTGGCCCAATGGTCTTGTACCACACAATCTGCATCCGTCTGAAGGATAATTTCCCCATTTGCATTTTCTATGCCATAACTAAGTGCAGCCTTCTTCCCGCTTAGTTTGTCGGGTAGGCTCAAGACCTTAAGGTTCGGATAACGGCTTTCCATGAGTTGGGCTATGGCCAGGGTTCCATCTGTAGAATGGTCATTGACCAGAATGACCTCCAGTTTGCCCTTAGGATAAGCCTGGTGAACTACTTTGTAGAGGCATTTAGAAAGATTCTCAGCCTCATTCCTGGCAGGAATGATGATTGTGGCGGGTGGTAACAAGGGATTAGGGGGTACTTTCTCACAGGGTATCCTGGCGAACCACCAGGCATTTCTTCCAATGAAGAAGGCGTAAAAAACCATACAAGCTGCGAAGAAAGCAACCGCAATTTCCATTTGTTAGTATTTCTCCCTGTAAATCAAAATCAGCCCTATTGCAGCCGGAAGTACCAGATTGACTAAATATAGAGAAAATGCCCCTGTAGTAGCAAGTATTCCTGACATGCCTAGCCATCCGCCAACCATAACTGCTACTGCTTCTCGTATTCCAAGTTCAGCAAGCGAGGCTAATGGGGCTAAAGATTTGATTAAAAAGACTAACAAAACAAGCAGGGTCATTTTTTCGATACTGCCCTCAGCCCCCAAAGCGTAAAGTAGCAAGATATATTGGGCTGAAAACACCATGTACCTCATTAATGCCAGTCCGCAAACCTGAAGCAATTGCTTGTTATGGATACTTTGTAGACTTGACAATATCTTACCTATAATTCTAAAATCGGGGAAAAATTGGACACAAAGACGGTATAGGTATTTTTTAAAAATGAAAAAAGCAGCCAGAACCAAAAAAGAAGAGATCGAAATCAGGTTGATAAAATGTGTCCAGGCAAGAGACAGATCAATGATTTTTATTTGATAAGCCAATTGCCAAGCAACAATGCCCAGAAAGAGGGTGATGAGCATTTGGCTAAGCCTATTGACAAGGATAAATGAGCCGGATTCCCATCTTTGATCTTTTTTAATCACCATCAACCTGCCCATGTAATCACCCAATCGGTTGGGGGTAAACAAAGCCAGGCAAGCCCCCATCAAGACTCCTTTTATAGATAGGGAAAAAGAAAATTTGCTGTCGATGGATCGTTGGAGTATTTGCCACTTAAAAGCCTCCAGCCCTAGGTTGAAGGGCAGTAGCAAGATGGCTATTCCAATAAGCAGGGACTCCTTCAGACTGAAACTCCAATCCAGGGAATGGCCCTCATGGGCAATTTTATAGAAGACAAAACCCAACGTGCCGAAGGTAACAAATACCTTCATTGCCTTTCCCAGGAATGCTTTCGTTCCCAGTGTGTTGCTGTTGAATTTTACTTCCATATTGGGCTAAAGCTAAGGCCATATCATGCAGGAAAAAAACTCCAGTCTTAATAAGCCTTACTCATTGAACAAAAAACATTAAATTTACCCCATATGGCTGAGCGAATTATCATGGGTATTGATCCAGGAACTCAGGTTACGGGCTATGGCCTGATTGCCTGTCAAGGAAAGCAAATGAGGCTTTTGGCTTGTGGGTCTATTCATCTTGGAAAGCAGGAAGTAAGTCATCCTCAGAAACTGAAAAAGATTTTCCAGAGAATCTCCAGTCTGGTTGAAGCTTATAGTCCTACAGAAATGGCTTTGGAAGCCCCTTTTTATGGCAAAAATGCCCAGTCTATGCTTAAACTGGGGCGAGCACAAGGGGTAGCTATGGCTGCAGGAATGGAGCAAGGCATGGCGATATTTGAGTATGCTCCCCGAAAAATCAAATCTGCTATTACGGGCAATGGTTCTGCCAGCAAAGAACAAGTCGCCAGGGTGCTAAAGACCATGCTGAAGTTTGAGGAAGATCCAAAGTACCTGGATGCAACTGACGGACTTGCTGTTGCCGTTTGCCACTTCTTTCAAAACAACCCTAAGGCTCCTGGAAAAAAGCACAAGGACTGGGCTTCATTTATTTCCCAAAACCCCAACAGGGTCAAAGGAGACAAATAATTGAGGTCTCGCTTTCGTGGCGCGTCATCGACTTATTTGCCTACATATTGACGATATTGGCCCTTATTTGGGCGGCCAATTCTTCCATCTCTTCTGCATTCATCTGAACCCCTCCCCTACCGAATCCAAAGTCGGCCATGTTGTTGATGGGCATGAGGTGGACATGGGCATGTGGCACTTCCAATCCTATGACAGCAGTCGCAATGCGGTTGCAAGGAACTGTTTTTTCAAGGGCGCGAGCTACTTCTCTTGAAAAAGCATGAAGGCCCAGGTAAGTTTCATCATCCAGATCAAATAAATAATCGACCTCCTTTTTGGGAATACAGAGGGTATGTCCTTTTACCTGGGGATGAATGTCCAGAAATGCTAGGAAATTGTCAGTCTCAGCAACTTTGTATGCAGGAATCTCCCCATTAACGATTTTAGTGAATATGGTAGCCATGGTAATATACTTTTCAAATAAAAAAACCGAAGGCAGTAGTTACCTTCGGGCTGAAAATATACTTTTTTTGAAAAAGATTTCTATTCGAGCATGATTTCTAGAACTTCAAATTGCATGGTTCCTCCAGGCGCTTTGATTTCTACGACATCTCCGACTTCTTTACCTATCAGGGCCTTACCCACGGGAGATTTTACAGATATTTTATTCTGACGAACATTTTGCTCCTCCTCAGGTACTAGCGTGTACTTGAATTCCTTTTTCAGTTTAAGGTGTTTAAGCCTTACAGTGGAGAGGATATATACCTTGCTGAGGTCAATGTTAGTTTCGTCCAGAATTTTGGCAGTAGCAAGTTTGTTTTCAAGTTTACCAATTTCCATCTCAAGCAATCCCTGAGCATCCTTGGCTGCATCGTACTCTGCGTTTTCACTTAGGTCGCCAAGCTCTCTTGCTTTTTGAATCTGGTCAGCGATTTCTTTTCTTTTCGGTCCTTTCAGGTACGCCAAATCTTTCTTCATCTTTTCGTACCCACCTTTCGTTAAATATGTTACTTCACCCATGGTTCGTATGCTTTAGAGTGAGAAAAAAAAATTACTGGACCAACCCGAAGGCCAGCCCAATTAATGTTAAAAACTTTTACGTGTCTGAACTGCCTAGCAGTTCTTACTTATATGTCCACTCGTACACCCAATACAAGGGTTCCACCAAATGGATTGGTTGTACGGTAACTCATGTCTAATGAAAATTTGGAATAGATCTCTTTTCCCTCCAAATCCCTGCGGCCACTTTTGAATGGAACCTGAAAAGTAGCTCCGGTACCCAGGCCTGTAAATGCATTATACCTGCCATCGATACCAATTGTTTCACCAAATATACCATTTTCATACAAAAATGATGCTCTTAAGATAACATATTCTTTATATTTATAACTCAACCCCAAGCCACCCTGATTGTAATAGAATGAGTTTGAGATGAATCCGGCATTGGCGGTTACGGTATTGCTGTTGCCAAGGAAGAAGTCCAGAGAGGCTCCCATTGATAGCATAGCTGGAAGTTCGAAGTTCTCTCCCTGCAGTGCGAGGGTACTGGTGAAGTCGTTGTTGGTATTGATCAATACCCTTCTAGTCAGTCCATCTCCATCGAAGTTCATGGTGGGGCCAACATTTCTGAGGGCGATTCCTAATTTCAAGCGATCTTTCTTACCTGTGCGGTACTGAACACCTGCGTCGAAGGCAACTCCGGTAGAAGCAACCTCAGGGGTAGACTCACTGATTACACGTACAGTAGTACCTACATAGATCCTTTTTCCGAATCTTTTGGCATATGTAAGTCCCAGGTTCAGGTAAGTAACCCTAAATGTACCCAGAGATCCATCAGGAACGGCCGCAGTCGTCCTTGGGATGTCTCCGAAGTTGAATGCGTTAATAGCCAAGCCGAGTGTTCCTCTATCGTCTCCAAGCTGCTGAGATACACCGAAGCAGTTGATGCGAATGTCTGATCCGATCAACCAGCGTGTATGAGAAAATAGCAGCTCGGTTCCCTCGGTACTTCCTACTCCTGCAGGATTAACAAAAGAACTCTCAATGCCATCAGAATCTCCGATGTTGAGTCCGTTGAGAGCTGAAGACCTGGGTACATTGTTGATCAAAAGCTCTGTAGCTCCTGACTGCCCTACCCTTTCGGGCTGTGCATAAGCGACCAAAGCCCCCAGCAATATCAAAGTAAGTAGTAAATATTTTTTCATGAGATGTATTTCTTCCAAGTAATGAAATGTAGGGCAGAAAGCACCTCTGAAGTACTTTCTGCCATTTTGATATTAGAAATTATCCAGGTCAATAGGTCTCATCACTGCGAAGAGTTTGATGATTTTCTCACCCAGGTTTTGATCGTCAATGTTTGCATCTATGTGGATGATATACATCCCACTCGCTACACCCACACCACTATGGTTTCTAAGATCCCAATCCAGGAAGGGGTTTTCATTGTCCTTGGTAAACTGTCTTACAAGGTGTCCATTGAGGGTAAAGATGCTAATGCGACACTTCTGTGGAAGGTTTGTAACTCTAACCCTGTTATCCAACTGGCCCGTTTCGTACTCGGAGTAGGCATAATATGGGTTAGGTACAACCAGGATTTTCTCTAGGGCATCTTCAGCCACCTCGACCTCTCCAGTCTGAGCAGCAATATCTACTGTATTAAACGCATACTGAGGAAGCTCGTCGCTACCAGCTACAGAACCAAAAGGTTGGTTCACCCTTAAGGATACTGTGGCATCTGTAGGAATATTTTGAGGAGTGGCAAACTCAAATCCTTCATTCACGAAGGGAATACCTACCCATGCAACGTTTTTATAGGCGTCCTTCAGGTTGTTTCCTGTATTATCGAAGAAGATAGCTTGAGCAAAGTTCAGGATACCAGATTCATCAGCATTGGTCAGGAACTGTCTTAGGTTCTCACATCCGTCATACAGCTCATTGGTAACGTAAACATAGTGTCTTCCCGCAGCCTGATCAAAGCTAAAGTTGCTCTGGCTGAAGATATTGGAAGTAGGGTTCCAAAGCATGTCATTACCATTGTTGGCCTGATCCCATGTACTCTCACCAAAGAATACGTTCACTCGCTCACCTGTATTTACATTGATGGCATATCCAGGGAACCATCCCAAACCATGATTGGTTCTGGTTCTGGCACCTTCGGAGTTTCCATCTTTATCTACATTGTCGGTCCACTTGGCAGACAGTGGCCATGCGCCAGACCCAAGGCCTGAACCTGGGCTGGTTTCTACAACCACACATCTTGACCATTTTGTGATATCGGCAGTAAATACAATGTCTACATCCGGCAGTTCGTTGAAGGTAATCAACTCTTGTGGAGTAACCTGGCGGTTATTAGAGACAGGCCCTTGTGGAAGACCGGGAGCGATGCCTCCACCTTGGGGTCCATTACTGAAGGCTCTCGCGATTGAGAACGGCCCCCAAGATCCATTTATAAAACCATCCTGGAAGAATTCAAACTTATCATAGTTTCTAGCTGCCCAGAACTCGGCTCCTGTAAGGAGTCTCATCCAGTCCCATGCACCTCCAAAAGAAGATTCGTTATCTGGAAGTCCATTCAACCATGGCTGACCGGGATCGGCATAAGTAATGTCTCCTCCAATTACACCCATTCTTCCTTCTTCGTCAAGGGTATCTCCCGCTGCCATTACATCAGTAATGGTAATGGATATCCCTCTGTCCTCAATAACCCTTTCTGTGCCCGCAAGTGGTTCAGGTCTAGGTTTGGCAGGGACATCATTGGATCTGATTCTATAAGTAGATCTGTAGACTGGATTGGTTAGGGATACATTAGCATCATCTCCTTCAAACAACATCCAGTCTGAATAAATCAAGTCAAAAATGGTGTCGCCACCTACATCTACAGAAACAAGCTCTTTGTTGACCAATGAGTCTGTCGTAATTAATAATTTGTAGTATTTGCCTTGAATTTTCTTAGGATCTACAACTTTAACTTCGATTGGCGAAGCTCCGCCCTGATATTTCAGTTCGTTTACAGAGTTGTTTTGCACAATTTCTTCCACAGATGATGGGTCTAGCCTTACGAAGACTCCACCGTTTCCTACACCTGCGATCTTGGATACTGATACTCCGTCTCCATATTCACTGTTGATGACTGTCCCTACCTTTTCGATTTCTTCAGGATGTGGCAATGCAGACACTACTTGATAGAATCTATTACCCTGAACAAACTTTCTACCATCGGAAGTAGAATCATTGTATGCATAGGCAATGGCCGCGTAGTAATAGTTGGTGTAATTCTTCAGACGGGTGTCAGCCCCCTGAGCAAAGAAGTCTTTATCCAGGCGAATGGAGTGGAAAATGCCTTCATTGGCTCCCTGCACCATTACTTCGTCGAGGATGATTCCTCCTTCCAGTCCTTCAACAGAAGATACCGTACGGTTTACGATGGTAGCAACATTGTCTTCGACATCACACTGAGCCACAATCCTTGCACGGTCGGGGTTATTCAATTCGTTAGGTCCAACAGTTCCGTCAGCCAATTGATAGATGATATATCCCTGGAATTCAAATACTGAGTCAGGGATACCACCCGCCTTCAATACGGGGTCAGCCTGACGGTAAGATTCGTTGAAGTTGTTTCTCACAGTGGCAAGCTCTTCGGGATATCCCCAGCTAAGCAGCAATTCCTGATCATATTCTGATACGGCCAATTCTGGAGCATCAGGACCGTCCAATAACTGGAAGCCATTGTCAAAGAGTGCCTGGGCTACTCTGTCCGCTTTTATCAGCTCACATACCGAACCAAACTGGTCATTGAAGAATCCTCTAGCCCATACCACACCCGTTACAATCTCATTTACAGCACCTGGCTGTAGGGTAAATGGTCCTGCAGACTGGATGAATCGGCGGTCAGCAGCAGGGTTGTCAGCTGTAACCTCTGTCCATTCCGAATTTGGAGCGGCTGGTCCAAGACAGGCATCCCCTGGGAACATGAAGTTGGTGGGAACACCCGGGCTTTGGGCACCATAACCAGAACCATCACCTCCATTGGAGTGGTTGTCTACGATAGGTGTACCATCTTTCCAGAACCCTGAAAGGTATCCGTAGTAATGCTGGGCAATACTTGGGTTTCCGGTTAGAGAGAAGTCATTGTTATAGTAAACAAATTTTGACATGATGATGGTCTCATTAGGCTCATCAATCATACCGTCTTTGTCGTTATCAATTCCATCATTGGGGTCAGCAAGTGGCCCTTGGAAGAAGTCTACTCCGACAGCAGGAGGGTTAAGGCCATAACCTGTTGCTCCGTTGTCATTGTCATCTCCATTATAACAGAAACCCAGACCCAAAGTAGTATCACAGCCTACGTAGTCATCGTTGAAGGTACCAAGGTCAGCATCTACCCACTGTCCAATGTAGGTATCGTTCAGTCTTTGGCTGGATCTGTTGATTACCGTTTGTCTGTAGAAGGTCATGTCATTCACCGCATTCGCAGTGGTGAAGGCAAAGGCAAGCATATGAATTTCAACCCCGATAGGTTGTCCACCTGTTTCGGTGTGTACGTTTCCTTTGTCATTAACTATCCACCAGATTGCCTGATCTCCCTGGATCGCAGGATAATCACCAGCAGCGGGATTGTACTCTAGCGGATTACCATCTACATCCACGAAAGGAGCCGCATAAAGGACAGTACCGTCAGGTCTGAATGCTTCAAGGATGTTTCCGTCTGCATCTACCCAAAGTGGGTTGTTGGGGTTTCCAACTGCAGGCCAGTTAAGCACATTGGGATAGTTCTGGGCATCGTCTAGTGTTCCATCAGCAAAATCGGCCAAAAAGGCGTCGATCTCTGTTTTGTTGATTTTGAACATCTTGTTCCAGGCCTCACAGGTTTCAGCTCCGGTAGAAGCAGCTCCACCTGAGGTGCCACCGGTCAATGGCCCTGGCCAGAAGTCTAGTCCACTTTGACGATAGGTCTGCGCGGCAATTCTAAGGTTGCCTGCATCATCAAGACCTCCAATCCAAAGGGAACTGGCAAACATGGAGTGCCTGTTAGACCCTTTAGGAATTTCATAACGTGGAGCCCCGACAAGGTCCCACCACATATCACCACCATTGTGGAGCAAACAACGGACGTTGTTGATGTCCAACTGTGAAGAAGCCGATGGAGGTGAACAATCACTCGAAACACGGTATGCTACGCCCCTTCTAGGCTTCACACCTTCGGGAACTTCTGCCCAAATACCATTCACGAGGAACAGTAGGCTAATCAGAAGTACCCAAGTATTAGTTTGGTTCATATTAGTATGCTTAGCTTGCTTTCTTAGAAATTAAACATCAATCCCAGGCGAATTCTGCGTGGCAAAGAGTAGTTGCCAGGGTTCTGAAGGCGAACATTGTAAAGATCCACAAAGGAAACAGGGTCAATCTGGTTTAGGATCGCCTGCTGTCCAAGGTCGCTCTGTAAGTACCCATCATCATCAGGAAGACCGGTGAAGCGGTAAACATTCAGGATGTTCAGGGTATTCAAGGCGTTTAGCATGGTGATGTACACATTCATGTTGTACTCTCTGCTCTGGGTTCCATCAGCCTTCCTCTTACCTCCAAAGTTGAAGGTCTTGTCAGCCCTGATATCAAGTCTGAACGTCCATGGCTTTCTGGCTCCGTTTGGAGAGCCTAACAATTGGCTCACAGTAGCTACACCAGACTGAACAGTAGGAGTAGGCACGGTATTTTTGGAATAAGGAGTACCAGATCCAATCTGACCGATGAAGTTAATACCGGCATTTTTCAATGGGTAGAATGTATTCTCTCCAATGGTAAATCCAGGACCAAAGGCTCTACGCAAGAAGCGGTAATCCAGATTTACAGAGATTCTGTGGCGCTGGTCAGTATTGATCGGCTGAGGAGCTCGTAGGATACCTACTCCTTCCAGGAAGTTCACTACCGAACGAGCAGAGGAGAAGGATGAACCAGTCGCGTCTGCAAACTGCAAGGTATAGGCTGCCCTCAGCTGTACATTTCTGGTTCTACGCATGTCAAAGATAAACGCAAAACCCTTAATGGTACCGAAGTCCAGGTTGTCGTATGTATCGTAAGAGAATGGATAAGCATTGTTGTAGCGGCGGAAACGAATCATGTTGCGCTGCTCACGGTAGAAGGCAGAAAGGGTAAGACCTACTTTCTCTCCAATTCTTTGCTTAAATCCTGCTTCATAGTCGATGGTAATCTCAGGCCTTAAGTTAGGGTTGTTTACCTCAACTGTTGGTCTATTTGCCAAGAAAAGGTAGTCAAGCAACTGTCCTGCAACAAGTGAACTGGAAGTGTTGCTGATCTGTCCAGGTCTCTGAGCCAGTACATCGTAGTGAGCGAAGAACAAGGCTTGGTCAGAAATCGGGAAGGAGAACGAAATCCTTGGCATTGGAGTGATCTGAGGAACATAATCCCTGAAAGACTCCTGTGTAACTACTGCATCAATGGCGTTGCCTTCATTGTCAACCGTAGGCTGAAGGGCAGGGATTGGACGACCTCCAGGAGAAAGCCTTGCAATTTCCTGAGAAGAGATAGGAGTACCATTGGCATCAAACCAGGACTCTCCATTTCTATACCCAATGATCTGGTCAAAATTATCTTCCGAGTTCACATAGGGGACAAAATCAGCCCCAATACCTGTAGGAAGGCTAAACTGTTCAATGTTACCAATCTGCCCCGTTGCTACTTCTCCTGCTGTGTAGAAAGGAGAAAGAGAGAATGGATCATTCAATACCAATTGGTTTGCATCGAAGCGGTCAACACGAAGACCTACATTGAAGATAATATCCTCAAATTCAAACTGATCCTGGATAAAGGCTGAGATATAGGTAGGTGCAAATGCGTTTTGCGGCCTATTTGTAGAGTCTGAGAAAATATTATTCGGGTTTACTCTAGCCTGCCTTTCACCCTTGAAGTTATAACCATAGTAGTTTACAACCTGGAAAGTACCGTCATTCAACAGCTCATCGGCTGTAAAGAGGTCCAGAGATAGCTGCTCGGGTCTAAGGGCATCAGTATTGATGAAGTCAAGGCTATTTTCGGCCAAGCCCAGAATTTGAGTTCTCAATCGCTTGTCAAACTCAGTCTGGTCAGATGCACTGAAACGACGTGGTACCAATACCGAGTCATTCCATACCCCTGAGTTATTAGTCGTGTAAGTGAATTTACTTGGATCGTCTTCCAGGTTAAGGATGTGGAAGTTGGCAAGCTGTCTCATGAGTGGCCAAAGGGAAGAAGCGGAAAGTCCCCAGAAGCGTTCTGTTCTTTGCTCAAATTCAAAACCAACCTTCAAGTTATGAGCTTTGATCTCCGCAGTCGCCTGGCCAATGATCCTCGCCTGGTCAAATTCGAATTTTGTATATCCACCTGATTGTGCACCAATTCCTGTAAACAAGGAGTAAACGCTTCTTGGTCCTCCACCGTTTAGGATACCCTGACGAAAGGAAAGTTCATTCAAACTGCTGATGTTGAAAACAGAAGCATCCGTAAAGTTCCCTGTCAAGCCTGGAATATTGGTAATTCCATTGTTAGCGACATAATCAAAAATCAGGTTGTTATGGTTTGCGTGGTAAGGAAGGCGGGTCTCCTCATCATTGAACCTCAAGTTTTGAGGACGGAAACCATTGGAAATCCAATAAGGGGCAGAAGATATCGGATCGTTTGGATCATAGCCTGCGTTTGCAAGGACATAGTTAGGTTCAAGGTCAAAATCAAATGATCCTACATAACCGTAATCAAAGTAGTTATCCCTGAACTGGCCATTGATGAAGAAACGGTTGTACCTGGAGAAGTCTGCTTGTAAGGTATAGAACAGGTTTCTAATGGTAGAATTTTTCTTACCCTGAAAGTTCTGCTGGAACCTCACATAACCCCTGTAGGTTTGGCCTTCAAAAATTGAATTTGGATCTGGAGCAAAAAGCATATTGGAAAGGCTCCAACGATCCGTTCGTAAGAATTCGTAGTTACCACCTACCTTGACAAGGATATTGTCTGTTGGCTGGAAGTCCAGGCGAACAAGTCCTCTCGCAGTAAGGCTGGTGTTATTGGTTTTGGCTGCAACCTGTCTTACATCACTTTCACGGATGTAGTTTCCATTTGACCGGAAGGATAGGTTGTCCTCAGAAATCCTCAAGGGATTTTGACGGAGAGAGTCAAGCAGACCATCTCTAAGTTCGAAAATCCCCAAAGCTGCAGGAGACTGGTCTCCATCGTAGATTACCTCACCATTGATAAAGAATCCTAGCAATGAAGATTTGTATTCCGAACCATCAATAGTTTTGGTCTTGGTAATTAGTGGCCCACTAAGGGTAAGTGCGGCCAGATTTCTGTTATAAGCGTCAAGAAACTGGCTGGTAACCAGCTCGACACCTCCACTGAAAGTAGAAGCAGGGTTGGCGGTGGTGATGTTGATCACACCACCTGTGAAGTCTCCAAATTCTGCTGGAGTACCACCCGTAATTACCTGTAATTCTGCAATAGATGCCTGTGGGATAGGATTTCGGCCTCGAATCTTCACACCGTCCACATAATAAACAGTTGAGGAGCTCCTTGCACCCCTAATGCTCAATGCGCCACCCTCATCGGCCTGAAAAACACCAGCTGTAAGTGCGGCGAGGGTGTTTACATTCCTTGTACCTGCATTGTTTACATCGGTATTGTTAAGACTGGTACCTACAATCGGGCTCTTTTCGAATGGCCCTTCTTCATAAATGGTTACCGTCTCAATGGTGTAGCCCTGAGAGAATTTAAGCTCTACATTTCGGGTCTGGTTGGCCTTGATAGGTACATCGTTTATCGTAGCACTTCCTCCCTGAAACTTCGCTTCTACCCTATAGGTACCAGGTGCGATGGGTTGGATACTGAAAAAACCTGTTTCGTCCGAGATAGCTCCATGCTTGAATGTTTCCCCGGAGTATACAAAAACGCTGGCGAAGGATAGTGGATTTCCATCCTGATCCAGAACTTTTCCAGCAAGCTTTCCGTTTTGAGCATGTATACCCGTAATGAAAAGCCCTAGAAAAAGGCAAAAAATACTCAGTCTGTGTAGCATATGTTCAATAGGCTGGTGTTTTAATACAAGATGCCGAAATAATAAACGATAAATTAGTTAATGAACTTTCATAAATCCAAATTAGAGGCGACTATTTAAGGGAATCAGCAGCCCCAACAGGAGATTTATTTTAACAGATTTACAAATTTTGAATAACTAGCTATTATTTATGCAGTCTTTGTAAATCCAAAGTGTCTTTAAGCAGATTCTCCCATCCAAAAGCCATAGCTTCTATTTCTAATAGGTGATCAAGGCTATTTTGACCAAATGATTTCTTATTTTTAGTCAAAATTACATTCTACTCAATCCAAAAAATTTTCTTATGAATTGGAACAAAGCCTTATTTGGACTTTTGGTGGCTGTCATGCTGGTTTCTTCATGTGCCAAAGTCCCCTTCACTGGCAGAAGGCAACTCAAAATGGTTCCCATCCCTACCATCAATAACATGAGTTTCGCCCAATACGATGCCTTCCTCAAAGAAAATAAAATAATCAATGGAGGATCTGAGGTTGCAATGGTTAGGAGGATTGGCAATAAGATGGTGAAAGCAGTAGATCTATATTACAAGCAAAACGGCCTTGGAGATAAACTGAGCGAGTTTAATTGGGAATTCAATGTTGTGGACAACGATTCTGTTGTAAATGCTTTCTGTATGCCAGGAGGTAAGGTTGTGGTATACACAGGAATCATGAAAGTCGCTCAAAATGAAGATGGCCTTGCCGTAGTTATGGGGCATGAGATTGCCCATGCACTTGCCCACCATGGAAATGAACGCATGACGCAGACCCTTGGGGTTCAAGGAGCCATTTCAGGGATTGACCTGGTACTCGCTGCCAGAACAGGCATGGCTGAAACTCCTGAGGAAGCACAAAAAAGGGCTTATACCCGTCAGGTTTTTGCTGCAGCCGCAGGTGTAGGTGCCCAGGTAGGCATACTACTCCCCTTTAGCAGGAAACATGAGTCCGAGGCAGACAAGATTGGGCTGTATCTCCTGGCCATGTGTGGTTATGATGTCGATGCTGCAGCACCATTTTGGCAAAGAATGGCAAAAACGGGAGGCCAAGCACCGCCAGAGTTTTTAAGTACCCATCCCCACCCCGAAACACGCCAAGCAAACCTTACAAAGTGGGCCGCTGAAGCCAGAGAAATTGGCAAGAAGTATCCAGTCAAGTAAGGAACTGAAAAATAGTTGTTAACAAGTTATTTTAACATTGGAGTTCACTCTAAGTGGGCTCCAATGTTTTTTTGGTAGAAATTGTTGTTTGCAAGCATGACAGAGTGAGTGGCATGGCTTTGTCCCTGCCATTCTATATATTGTAAGTGCATATTTTATCCAGATGAATAATAAAATAATTTACCTAGGCCTTGTACTTGTTCTCCTTTTGGCCGGGTTTACTTCTGATATCTCCGACAGGTATTTTGAGATCGCCAAAAACATGGAGATATACGGTAAGGTATATACGGAAATCAACACCAAATATGTCGACCAAACTTCCCCGACCAAATTGATGCGCACGGGTGTGGACGCCATGCTAAAGTCCCTGGATCCCTACACCATTTACTATGGTGAGAGTCAAATTGAATATTCCAAATTATTGAACTCCGGCCAATATAGCGGCATTGGCAGTGAGGTCAGCAAACAGGGTGAAGACATCATTCTGGTAAATATGAAATCAGATGGCCCTGCCGACAAAGCTGGTTTAAGGGTCGGTGATGTTCTCCTCAGCATCGACAATGAAACCATTCAGGGAGGTAATAAGGACATCAACCAGATCCAAACCCTTTTGCTAGGAGAAAAGGATACAGAAGTCAACCTAAAGGTATCAAGGGGTGGGCAAGAGCTAGAGTTTTCTGTCGTCCGCGGTGGAAACCAAGCTCAGCAAGAAGATGTTCCCTACTTCGGGATGGTAAATGACAGTGTGGGTTATATTCTCCAATTAGGCTTTACGGGTCTGGCTTCCCAGAAAGTTGCGGATGCGTTTCGGGCATTGAGCGAAAAAGCAGAATTAAAAGCTTTAATCCTCGACTTGAGAGGAAACCTTGGTGGTAGACTGGATCAGGCAGTTGATATTTGTAACCACTTCATTCCCTCAGGCCAATTGATAGTCGAAATGAGGGGGAGGACACGAGAGACTCAAAACAAGTTTTTCACAAAACGGCCTCCGCTTGATAAAGACATACCACTAGCGGTGCTTGTGAATGGAAGATCTGCCAGTGCTGCTGAGATTGTATCAGGAGCCATTCAAGACCTGGATCGCGGAGTCGTAATTGGCAGCAGGAGTTTTGGCAAAGGACTTGTCCAAAATTTCCGTCCCCTCAGCTACAATACCCAAATGAAGATTACTGTGGCTAAATATTATACCCCCAGTGGAAGGTGTATCCAGGCCATCGATTATGCCAACCGCAAGGCAGATGGCAGTGTAGGCAAGATCCCGGATTCCTTGGCCACAGAATTTCAGACAAAGAATGGCAGGAAAGTTTATGACGGCGGAGGAGTGGATCCGGATATCCTTGTAGAAAAAGAAGAATTAGCTCCCATCACCCTGGCCTTGAAAGAAAGGAATGTGATTTTTGATTTTGCGACTGAATTTAAAACTAAAAATGATTCCATTCCCGGGCCTCGAGACTTCGACATTTCGGATGAACTGTATCAGGAGTTTGTTAGCTACGTGAGAGGGAAGGATTTTTCTTTTGAGACCAATACAGAAAAGAAAATTACACGCCTAAAAACCCAACTGAATAATGATGGATATGAAAAAGAAATGGAGACAATTTTGAAGGATATCCAACAAAAACTTCAACAGCAAAAAGAATTAGACCTTGAAAGACATAGTGGACAAATCAAAACACAGTTGAGGAAAGAAATCATAGAACGCTACTATTTTAAGGCAGGTGTCATTGAATCCAGTTTTGTTCACGATCCAGATATTTTGAAAGCCCTAAATGTTGTACTGGATAAGGATTCTTACAACAAGATACTGGGAATCAACAAGTAGGCCATAAAAATCAATGTGTCTTTTTTTAGGATAAATGATCATTTTTTGTTATGTTAATAATAGATCATTCACCCTAAAACTAATACCAAGATGTCTATTATTACTATTATTTCCATCGCAGTGGGTGTACTGGCCGTAGCAGGGGTTCTTTTCGTAATCTCTGACGTACGCTCACACAACCAGCGTAAAGCAGAAGTGACTTCAAGAAATCGATCCATGTCTCACTCTTTAAATCAGGAGACCGAGGTTGCCTGATTGAGACATCTACACACAACTACTATTTCGAAAAACTATTATTGGCGGAAAGTGATGCTTTCCGCTTTTTTATGTCGCGACTTATCGCGAATATTGAAGCATGCCGCTTCTGAAAGAACACATTTCACTCAAGCCCTTTAATACTTTTGGTATAAATGCCTACGCTCGCTGGTTCATTGAACTCCAATCAATTGAGCAAGCGGTTGAATTCGTAACTGATAACCATTACCAAAATCAAGAGATGTACATCATTGGGGGCGGGAGCAATGTCCTGATCACCCAAAACTTTGAAGGGGTCGTTGTGAAGAATTCTATTCATGGGAAGCGAATCGTAAAAGAAACGGAATCCCACATCTGGTTGAAGGTAGGAGCAGGAGAGAATTGGCATAAGCTGGTTTTGCACTGTCTGGAAAATGATTGGGGAGGAATTGAAAACCTATCCCTGATTCCAGGTAATGTGGGCGCAGCTCCTATTCAAAATATTGGTGCGTATGGAGTTGAAGTTAAGGAGGTTTTTGAATGCCTGGAAGCTATCCACCTCGCCACGGGTAATATCCATGTATTCCACTCCGAGGACTGTAAATTTGGCTATAGAGACAGCATTTTCAAACATGAAGCCAAAGGTAAATACCTGATTACTTCCGTTACATTCAAATTAACCCGTAAAGATCATCAACTAAATACCAGCTATGCACCCGTAGCAAAGGCGTTCGAAGAAAGCGGAGAAAGTCCAAGCATTCAGAAAATCAGCAAAAAAATCGTAGAAATCCGATCCAGTAAACTCCCCGATCCTAAAGTAATCGGAAATGCGGGTTCATTCTTCAAAAATCCTGTAGTCAGTAAAGAGGAATTTGAAATTGTTCAGGAAATGTACGAACGTGTTCCCAACTATCCTGCCGGAGATGGCAAAGTCAAACTCGCTGCTGGCTGGCTCATAGAGAAGTGTGGATGGAAAGGACAAAGATTTGGCGAATATGGTGTTCATAGCAAACAAGCTCTTGTCCTGGTCAACCATGGGGATGCATCCGGAAAAAAAATACTTGAACTATCCGAAAGAATTCAAAAGTCCGTCAAAAACCATTTTGGCATTCAACTTGAAAGAGAAGTCAATATATTGTAGGACTTAGGTAGCAAAAAAAACTAATAAAGCTCTGCGTTAGACCATACACCAATTTTGCTATTCATTTCCAGAGATCTTTTTGTAAGTAGTATCCAGAATCCTCAGCCGCTTATACCCGCTTAGGATGCCACCCTATTCATGTCCAGCTTATGGCAATCATTCACTCTATTGACAATATCCCTTCTCTCAATCATCTGCTAGATCTTCGTTGCCAGGAAATTGGAGACAAGACTCTATATACTTTTATAGGCAAAGACCTCTCTCCAATCAAAGAACTTACTTATTCTCAGTTCAGGCAATCTGCACTAAAAATTGCCAGCCACCTGCGCAAATACACCCAGCCGGGTGATCGCGCTGTGCTTCTTTTTCCTCCAAGTCTTGATTATGTGGAAGCTTACTTTGGATGTCTATATGCTGGAGTAATCGCTGTCCCAGTGTTTCCCCCTCAGATGGGCAGACAAATTGGCCGTGTGATGCAAATTGTTCAGGATTCAAAGCCCAGTGCATTTATGTCGACAGGTGTTGTTTTTGATCAGGTAAAAATGATCGCACCTCAATGGGTCAAGGCCGCGGGGGACAATTGGCTAAGCACTGACAGGCTGGATGAGATTGACCTGGACCCGCCCCATGAGGCAGGGCGACAAGATGTAGCCTTCCTTCAATATACTTCAGGATCTACGGGAAATCCCAAAGGCGTTGTCATCAGTCATGAGAACCTGCTTGTCAATGAAGAAATGATCAGAAGGGGATTTGGAACAGATGAACATACCCAGGGTGTCAACTGGTTGCCACTCTATCATGACATGGGACTCATCGGAACTGTGCTTCACCCCATTTATCTTGGAGGAAGTTCTGTACTGATGTCTCCATTTACCTTTTTGACTGGACCGCAGCATTGGCTTAAGGCCATTTCCAAGTATAAGGGGACCTGTTGTGGAGGGCCTAACTTTGCCTTCGAAATGTGTGTCAACAAGATTTCTGAGGAAGTCATTGATGAATTAGACCTCAGTTCATGGAAGCAGGCATTTAACGGAGCTGAACCCATCCGAGCAAAAACGCTAAAGCGTTTCGAAGAGAAATTTGCCCGTGCTGGCTTTAACCCAGAGTCCTGGAGGGCTTGCTATGGCTTGGCAGAAGCTACTTTGATGGTCAGTACGGCAACCTCCTATTCACCTAAAAAAGAAATCAGGGTGGATAGCGAATCCTTGAAAGGCGCACAAGTAAGCATCAGCCATTCTGAGGAAGGTACTTCGCTGGTAAGTTCGGGCATTCCGGTTGATGGACAGGAAATCAAAATTGTAAATCTTGATACGAAAGAGGCACAAGGAGAGTTGGGCATCGGTGAAATCTGGTTGCAGGGCAAACACATCGCAAGGGGCTACTGGGAAAAACCGGAGGTAAACGCCACTGAGTTCAACGCCTACCTACCCAATGGAAAAGATGGACCTTACTTTCGAACTGGGGACTTGGGTTTCTTATATGAAGGGGAACTTTACATCACGGGCAGACAAAAAGACCTCATCATTATTCGAGGAAAGAATCATTACCCACAGGATATTGAGCAGACAGCAATGGAGGCACACCCTGCCATCCAGGCAGGTGGGATTGCGGCTTTTGGCGTGGAGGATGAGAAAGGCGAAGGTCTTGTACTGGTCTCTGAGCTAGTCCGCAATGGCCTCAAGAAATACAAAGGAGAGGAGATCACCGAGGCCATTAGAAAGGAAGTATCTGCCATACATGAGTTACAACCCCAGGCCATTGTACTTATTCCAAGAAAGGGGCTATCGAAGACTTCCTCAGGAAAAATTCAGCGACGCGCCAATAAAAAGGCCTACCTGGATGGAAAACTTGAAGTATCGTTTCTTTGGGAAGGTACACAGGAGGATGTTCCTGAAAATTTAACTGCGCAAGTGGAAGAAACAAATAGCCCCAAGGATCTAAAAGAATGGCTGATGCAGTGGATGGTTTCTAAACTCGACATGTCCGTTGACAAAATAGACATGGATGATCCCATCACTGCATATGGTGTAGATTCTCTGATGTTGGCAGAATTTGAAACCGAGGTTTCTGAATTCATGGGAAAAAGCTGGCCAGTAAGGGATTTACTTTTGACGGAGCCTAGCCTGGAAGAGTTGATTGAAAAGGGAGAAGAATGGATGGCTGAAGGAGTAAGCTAAACCTTAACCTTAGTAGGTCTGATAGTATGTCATTAGACCTGAATTTGGGAACTGTTGGTGATACTTCAACAAGCAGTTTGAACTCTTTAGATTCAGCTAGTAGCTATGTATTTCACTTAGCCACTCTGGGAGGAAATTTTTCTCCTCCTATATTTTCTACTGATTCCTTATTGGATACCGTTATCAACCTGACTATTGGAAGTCTTGATACCTTATTGGGGTCACTAGGAATTTTAGCGGGAGATTCTATTGACCTCCTATGGACAGAGGCAGATTCAGGAAGCATTTTCGTAGATACTATCTTTGCCATCTCGTTTACCAGATTTCTGACTACTTCAACTAAGCTCCCTGAACCATATTCTCTACATTTCTATCCAAACTCCTTAATGATTGCCTATCTCTTTGGGGATAGGCATTTTATTGATTTTACTTATTGTGAAAAAACCTATGGAAAGAGGACTGATATTTGTACCAAAAAAGGTGAAGGGAAAGACTGCAAGCAGCTTTCCCTTTCACCCACGATTATTATGGATACTTAATTTTTGATTTCTGTTTGAAGTATATACATAAGCATATACTGAAATGCAACACCTCAGGTTGCATAAATAATCAGCTTGCATAAATAATGCCGAAATTAACGCCTTTAACGTCTTTATTTTTAAGAATTTTTTTCCAATTTATTACACAAGAATAATTTTGAAGATTTCCCTTTGAAAAATGTGCTGACATCCATCCTGCAAGGCCTCAGTCCTCAGCTCGTTACCGAGTTGTGGCTTGATTTTGAAGATACCCAGCAATATCAAAAAGGCGCTTTTACAGAAATATCCGGTTTGGAAGTCTTTGATAAATTGGAAAAGCTCTCCTTAGCTGGTCATGAAATCAGTAGCCTGGAAAATTTTCCGAAGTTGGATTCTCTGATTTACCTGGACCTTAGCCATAATCAAATTCATGACACAGGAAGTCTCCACCAGGCAGATTCTCTCCGATATCTGGATCTTTCTTACAACGAAATCAAGGAGATTGGTTTTCTGAATCATTTTAAGGAGTTGCAGCACCTCAATCTTGGCCACAATCATCTTGATAGCCTGGCCAAGGGCCTATCGAACCTGATTCAGTTGCAATGGCTGAATATTTCAGGACAATATCATCGTAAACTTTCTCAGATGGAGGACATTGCCTTGCTACAAAACCTGAATACGTTCTTTGCTGCGCATATTCCTCTTCAGTCTATTCAGTTTTTGAATAAATTACCTCTGATCGAGAAACTGTCTATCACTCCACATTACAGTTGCGATTTATCTCCCTTTCATCAACTCCAAAATCTCAATGACCTAAGTATTGGGGCCAAGTTCCTCAATGGTGAACTGCATCTCCCTCCTTTACCACAGGTAAAAACCCTACGAATTCAGCAGGGAAATATCAGCAAGGGGGAGTACCTACGGGGAATAGAATTTTGCACCAAACTTGAGACTTTACACTTGATTGCTTTGGACTTAGAAAGCTTGCCCGATTTGAGTCAATGTCAAAAACTTGAAACCTTGATTTTGAAAAGTAATAGGCTACCGGAAATTACTTCCCTTATGGACCTGCCAAAGCTGAGAACACTTGACATTCGCCAAAACCCCCTTGATGGAGAGAAATTGAAGGCATTTTTGGTAGAAAAACCTGGCTTGGAGGTGATTTACTAGGAATGGTCTATTTGCAGTTGGGACAAATTCCTTCAAAAAGTACGTTTACTTCCTTAACCTGAAATCCATCAGGTAGATTCATAGAAGGCAGTTGCACCTGTTCAATACAGTGGGTTTGTTTACAGACTTGGCAAGAAAAATGCACATGGTCGTGATGATGTTTGCCATTTTCTTCACAATCGTGTTGGCAGAGCGCATACTTTGTTCCTCCATTGCCATCCAGCACTTTATGAACCAGGCCATTATTCAAAAAGGTGTGCAAAGTTCTATAAATGGTTACCCTGTCAAAAGAGCCATCCAGCTTCTCTCCTATCTCCCTTTCGCTCATGGCAATTGATTCATCCACCATCAACTCCAGGATCTTGCTACGGGTTACGGTCTTCCGAAGCGACTTTTTCTTTAACAAATTCCCTACATCTGCCATACCACAAAAATACGAATATTTTTGCAGGAAGGTCAAAAAGCGATTAAAACTGAAATAATTATGGAAAAGTTAGGCCAGCGTCTTTTCTACCAACCAGTCAGGTGTACCCTCTTGCAGGCGTTTTTGGGTGTATTCATATCCAATGTTTACGGCTCTTTTATAGGCCTTCCAATTCATGAGACCAATAGCTCCCATGGGTGGATTCAGGTACATGTCTGACAATCCGATGTTCTCTCTTTTTTTGCTTGAGCTACCAAGTATAATGGACTTCCAAATGGTAGAGATGAGTCTAGGAAATTCAATGCTCCCCTTTGAAAATAGCCTTGTTCTTAATATCTGCAAAGAAGAAGGGAAGGCCTCATAGGGAATTTCGAGGTTTTGAGACAATTCAAGGTCAACAGCAATGATCTTTCCTATCCCTTCCTTCCTCAAAAGATCTACGGGTAGGTTATTCAAGGCTCCACCATCAATATAGAGTGCCCTGTTTCGAATCATGGGTGGCAATACGCCCGGAATAGCAAGGCTACACCTCACAGCTTCCCACAGCTCTCCATCCTTCAAGATCTTTACCTCAGCGGTGTGCATATTGGCAGAAACACAGAAGAAATTCGTCCACAAATCCTCAATATCATGCCCGTCAAAAAGACCTTTTAGCATTTGATTGATTCTCTTCCCGCGTGAAAGGGCGACTATTGGGTAGAAATTGTAATCCCCTACTGGGTTTTTTCTCGCAAAATTTCTTCGCCCTTTTGCAAACATCGTATCATAATCCCTACCCATGGCCATTTCGGCACCAAATACAGCCCCGATGCTGGTTCCTGCAAAGAAGTC
The DNA here is from genome assembly GCA_022760475.1 of Bacteroidia bacterium. Classification (GTDB taxonomy): domain Bacteria; phylum Bacteroidota; class Bacteroidia; order J057; family J057; genus JALEFZ01. The sequence goes on from JALEFZ010000059.1 coordinate 27,020, forward strand.
AATCTCAGTCCCGGCCTCTTGCAAGGCGCGGTATACCCCAAGGTGGGCAAATCCCTTGGCTCCCCCTCCCCCTAGTACCATGCCTATGGTATTTCCGCTCATGAACCTGGCCAGTCGATCAAAGTCTCCTGGACGGCTCCAGCGAATATGGTAATGGCGATCAAGTTTCCTTGGCCTTAGCCAACGACGAGTCAATCGCGGCAGCTCGTCGGAGTATTTGTGGATCAAAACCAGTTCCTGACGGGAAGAACTATCTGGGACCTCCTTTTTCAACCAATTATTTTCAACCTGTCCTGGGTTGGCCGCATCCTCAAAGTTTGCTAGGAGTAACAGGCGATCTGCTTGTCGGAGACAACGCCTTGTCCAGGCGTCAAACTCACTGCCCACTTCATAGATGACAAACTTGTACAGGAACTCCTGCTCATCCAGCCAGTTGGTGAGTTTGGCGTGAGAGGCATCTCCCTCGGTCACCTTTGCGGCATAAGGAATGGAGGATAAATCGCTGATGTTTTCCCTGCTGAGGTACAAGACCTTTCCAAATTTGCTTAGGCTTTTTACCAACCTTTCGGAGAATTCTTTGGTGGGTACCTGGGGGTTGAGTGGCAGTATGGTAACATTCACCACAGGCGGCTTAAGGTTGTTGGCTAGCACCCTTTTGTTGAAGCGATTGATGATCAATTTTGAGATATTGATCGCGGACTGGGGGAATTTTTGAACCAGCTTGTCGAAGGTTTCCTTGGAAATTTTTACCAGGAGACTGTCTCTGATAGAAAGAATGTCAGCTGATCGTGGATCTCCGGTAAATAAGGCCATTTCCCCTACGCTTTCCCCCTTGGCAACCTCTCCAATGATCTGCTTGGAGCCATCATCCTGACTTATCCATGCTTGAAGGCGCCCACTAATCAGGATATACATGCTATCCCCTCTATCTCCCTGGCGCACAAGTAGTCTGTTGGCGGGAAGCTCAACCCATTCAAGCAGAGAGGCGAATTCTTCAAAAGTCTCGTCAGACATCTCCCCAAAATACTTCTGAAGTGCAGGCCTTAGGCGGAGCACCTTGAGTTCAGATTGGGAGGAAAGATGATAAAGGTCAGACATGGAGAAGATTTCTACGAATTTAAACAAAATATGCCATCACATGAAAAAGTCTTCACTTAATTGTCTGACAGAGCTGGCAAGTCTTCAAAAATTAGGCGAAAAGGAAATTCTGCTTTATATTACAATTAGGAAATAGATAAATAGCCACTCCTTCTGTTTTCACCATAATTTAAATTTATGAAAGTTACACTAAACAGGGCATCCGGCGATAGTTCGGGGAAGTTTGTATTAGCTGCGGTTTGGTTGATAGTGGCAGTCATTCAGGCCATGATCCCAAACTGGATTGTGGCAGGGATCAGTTTACTCCCAAGCCTGATTTTTCTCTATGATGGATTATGGAGGCGCTCAAATCCTATGGCAGAATTAGATGGAGAAACGCTTACGATCTACAAAGGCTTCACAGGTGCTACCCAATTACCTCTTTCCAAGATCACATCTATTGAAGAAGATTTAAAGTTTATCCTTGTAAAAGAGGAGGAAAACAAACTTCACAGGATTTCAAGAAGGAGTTCTGTAGAGGATAATTTGGAGGGCTTTGTTCAGGCCTTGAAAAAGAAAGTTACCATAAACAATTGAGCAAAGTAAAGATTGGCACGTTGAAATAGACCTTTCAAGGGGTCTATTTTTTTTTTTTGAAAAAACTGTAATAAAAAAATTTCCTTGCATACCAACATAAGCAAACAATCCAAGCTTGGTAAAGCGGACCTATGTAAACTGTCATGAACTTTAGCAATGATTGAATCAAAACATATGACTTTTGAGGAGTTATTGTCTAGCAACAAAGGACGAATCATTAGGCTTTGCCGGATTTATGCTTACTCCAGAGAAGATCAGGAGGATCTTTTTCAGGAAATTGCTTATCAGATCTGGCGATCTATGGAGAACTTTCGTGCTGAAGCAAAAATGGAGACTTTTCTTTATCGAATAGCACTTAATACCTCCCTCTTATACAAGTCAAAGCAAAAGAAAAAACCTCCTTCTGCGGATCTAGATAAAGTTTCTGAACCCAAATTCGAGATAGGTATCGAAGAGAAAATAGATAAGGATGGAAGACTTTCCTGGCTTTACCATGCCATAAAGGATCTTAAACCCATCGAGCAAACGTTGATCCTGCTTTACCTGGAAGAAATGTCTTATGAAGAAATCTCTGAGATTACAGGTCTTAAGGTAAACCACGTTGGAGTAAAACTAAATCGAATCAAGAAAAAACTGTCAAATAAAGTGAGGAAATGATGGATTGGAAAGAACTACAGACCCAGTGGCAGCAAAGTGGGGAAGGTGAAACCCATGATCTACCTATACCTACAGAGAAAAAGCTCGAGTCTATTGAGAATGGATTGAAATATTTTTATCAAGAACAGGGCAAAAATCCGAATACCTATTATGCAATTGTACAGTTTGGGTTATCTGCCTTAATGATCCCCTTGCTGATAAAAAAGGGATTTTCGGAAATTCATCTTGGCCACCTTGTTTTTATCATACTACCCCTTGCCATTGGCAATTTGATCAAGGCTATTCAATTCAAGGAAACAAATAAAGAAGAAAGTCTTTTGGTCTACCTTAAATCATCCTTAAAAGAGGTGAGGTGGATTATCTTTCAACAGGTCTTTCTATTTGGAAGCATGGCTGTGGCATTACCCATCTATCTGATTGCCCAATCAAACTCCTCATCTAGTGAAACCTGGGACGGAAAATACCTCCTACTTCTTATCCCATTTATGCTAATTTTCGCTGTATTGATCTGGTGGTATAGAAATCATCATAATTACAATGTATACCGACTCAATGGGCTGTTGAGTGGATTGATTGAAGAACTGGAATCCTGAAAAAATAATTGAACTTTTTTAAAACTTTCTTGGGGTGTCTTCGTTTTAAAGTTTAAACATCAAAGTTCAAACTTCAATATTATGACATACTTAGAAAGAGCAAAAGACATTTACGCACAGATCGGCCAGGGAAAACTTCTTGAGGCCTTTGACCAGTACTATTCTGAAGGGGTAGTTATGACTGAACCTATGGGAACTCGTGAAGGAAAAGTAGCTTGCCGTGAGTACGAGGTACAATTCTTGAACAATGTACAAGAAGTACATGGATTGGAAGTAAGCAATATTGCTTCCGATGAAGAGAACAAAACTACTTTCGTAGAAAACGTACTTGACCTGACTTTCAAGGATGGCAACAGGGTAAAAATGGAGCAGGTTTCTGTTCAGAAGTGGGAAGGCGAACAAATCGTTCATGAGCGCTTCTACTATGACCGCGGCATGGCATAAGCCTTCGGCTTAAAGAAATTCAATTGAGCCTGCTTATGTTAGTGAGCAGGCTTTTATGTTGGGAGTTCCTTCACTCACGTTCAGGAGGAAAACTTTTGTTAGAAGAAGGCAAATAAAAAACCACCCCATTTCAGGGGTGGTTTATATATTCTTAAGAGAATCAACTTAATCCAAACAAGTAATGTAAACGGCTCTGTGAGTCTTTTTCACTTCCTTTTGCTTGTGGCAGCTCTTTCTTGACTGCTTGCAATGGCTTTTGTTGCTATGAGAGTTTCTTCTTTTATTCTTGCAGGAAGAGGAGTTATAATAGTGAAACTCATAATGATGGCCATTCTGGTCAAAGCTCTCGTGGCGACTTGTATGCCCACGATATTCTAGCCTATCGTCCTTGCGTGGTTTTTCGAATACATTCGCATCGTTGTCAGAACGTACAAGTCTATTGGGCAGAAAGTTGTAGTTTCTGGTCAAGTACTTGTAAATGGCGTCCTCTCTATCCTCGGCCAAACCATGATTTTCGCTATGTCCTTGAAGACCTGAAATTTCCAGTCTCATTTGAGGATTTCTCATCATCCTTTGTGCAATTTCATCCAGAGATGCCATCGATTCCAATTCCAGCTTGCTGCTATTGGTTTCAAAGAAAATCGCAGGAAAAACACAAGCATTACCTTCTTCATAGGTATCAGAGTAGGAATAGGTACGAGCATCTTCAATGACAGCGTCAGTACCAGGGTATTCGGTCTTGCTCATTTGATAAACTAGCACACCGATTACAAGGGTTACCCAAAAAATACGGGTAATTGGATGAGTTGATTTAAACATAGCAGATTTCTAATTCTATAGGATTAATATACGAAAAGCCACAGGTTTCAGCTAGATATTTCCTGGAATTCTTTAGCATTTAGTACAGTTAAAATTGCCAAAGGTTCATTTTTATAAAAAAATCAGTTCGACAGATAACTAATTCCTGTCAATTCTTCAGAAACATCCCACAATTTCCTTTGAGCATTCAAATTTTGGGCCGATTGTGGAAGTTTTGCTTTTTTTGGATAGCCACTGAATTCATTGAATCCATCAGGTCCATAATAGGCTCCCGCTTCGGCTTGCGGCTCGGTAGCAGCATATAGCTGAGGCAAGGCTCCTTTCCAGGCTGGCTGTGCGATTATACTAAATAGTCCATTTGCCAGAAACTTCATAAAGGGAGAAAAATCAGAACCTTCAGCCAGGTTGGTCTTGGAGCCTCCGGGATGTGCAACCATCGAGCGGGTACTGAAACCAGCCTTTTCCAATCGTTCATTCAGCTCTTGGGTAAAGAGAATATTGGCCAATTTACTTTGGCTATACGCTCCAAACTTGGAATAATCTTTCTCACTCATGAGGTCATCAAAATTGATGGAACCATTGTCTGCTGCCAATGAGGCTACATTTACCACCCTGGAAGATTCAGCCGCCTCCAATTTATCCAACAACAGCCCCGTCAAGGCAAAATGCCCCAAGTGATTCACACCCAGCTGGCTTTCGAAACCATCTTTTGTTTTTCCAGCAGGCACTGCCATGATTCCTGCGTTATTCATGAGAATATCCAGTTTCTCATATTTTACTGAAAATTCTGCTACAAATTCCCTAACCGAGTCCAGGCTCGACAGATCCAGTTTCATGAGTTCAAATTGGCCGCCAGGAACCTCCGTTTTTAGTTTTTCGACAGCTTGACCTGCTCTTTCGAGCTTTCGCGACGCAACTATTACAGTAGCGCCTTTGCTCGCCAATGCCTTGGAAGACTCGTAACCCAATCCACTATTTCCCCCAGTCACAATTACGACTTTCCCACTTAAGTCATTAATATTCTGATTTGACCACTTTTTGTTAGACATGATAAATATATTATGTGATGTTGACCTCAACCTACCTTCATCGAATAGGTATTATGACTTTGTGGAATAAGACGAATGTTTAAGTGTAAAATTGCATACCTAGTTCATTGGATATAATTCTGTTAATGCAGCTAATATTTGAGATCAAGAAACAATCCTCCTGACCATTCGGATAGGATCAGGAGGAATAAGAACCTTATGGTTTATCTTTTATCAATGATAAAAGCCCCAGAGCCTTTATTGGGATTTGATCCAAGTGAGTAGGACAGCTTAAATGAAAAGAACCTCCTCAATGTCAAACTATTGCCATCTTCAATGTAGTTCAATTCTGCACGTCTTGTAATTCCCTTATTTTGGTTGAGGATATCAAAAGCCTCGATTTCAAGTCTGACCTTCTTCTTGAATAGCTGGCGTGTAAGACTCGCTTTGAGCAAGGGCACTTGCACATCCTCGGCAAAGTTCCCCCCCGCATAGATCGCCCAGTCAAAATTCGTCCTGAAGATCCAGTTTTTCAGGAAATTTACCCTCAGGTCAGCATAATAGACTTGATTGAGAAATGACCTGTCAAGCTCAGAAGAAAGCGAGTAACGTACATCATTGAAGGTCAACTTCGCTCCTATAGCTGCATCAAAGCTCTTTTTCTTTCTGTTTTCTAGCCTAAGCCCAACAGAATTTGTCCAGCGGTTCACCATATTTTCATTGCCGTTGATGAAGGTAATGCCACGATTGAAATTGGGTTCCAGCCTAATACCGACTTTCATCTTAAGTCGCTTTATGGGGGTGTCAAAATTAATGGAACCCCTTATTCGGATGGCATTGTCTACGTTGATGGGACGGCGAATTTGCCTAAAAAGGCTATCCACATCCCTTGCTTCCACAATAGGATTCTGGCTATACTCTGCAGTTAAAAATGCAAATAAACTGGTAAAGCTGAAGGAATCGTAGAGCAGGAAATCTCCGGTTAGTGCGTGAATGTATTCGGGTCTTAGAGCAGGATTACCTATGTATAGGTTAAATGGATCTCTGTTGTCAATGAAGGGTTGTAATTGTGTAAGGCTAGGCTCTCTAAAAGTTGTCCTATACCTCAATCCTCCTCTCAAGCCGGTTTTCCATTTGTAATTGAACCTCATGCTTGGAAGAACGGTATTGAAAGTTTGCCTGACCGAATCCCCGAGTGAGATCAAGTCTCCCTGCAAGAGTGAATTCTGGAAATTGGCACCGATCTGAAAATTCGTTTTTTCGCCATTCAAGGCAAGGATAAGCCCTCCACGCTGAAAGCGATAATCTCTTTGAAACTGGTTACTTAGGGCAATATTCCTTTCTCGCCTAGGAAATCGATCAAAAACATCTCGATCCTGTTCTTCAGATGTATTGCTCAGGTTATAAAGGAAGCTGAGGCTGTTACCATTTTTACCTAGCGGTTCGGTGTACTTGATATTTGCTCCATAGGCCAGTTCGTTTTCGAATTGATCCTGGTCCTGGGTAATATTGGTCGTAAAGACAATACCGCCAGGGAATAAGGTGTTCATAGACTGGAAAAGTCCACTCTGCTCATCTAACTCTCGGCTTACATTCGAACTCAAGGACAATGATCTGCCTTTTTTCTTTAGCCTCGTCAAATAACTCATGGTAATTTCACCATCTAGCACCCTCCTGCTATTTTCATTGGTGCGATTGGCGGTATTCTCAAGATTGGTTTCCGCTCCAAATACATCGGTGCGTGTGGTGTCAAAGTTGTTTGCATTTCTAAGCCCAAGGTTCAAGCCCAGGTTAAACCTGGCAATAGAGTCTCCACGGAACCTTAATTTGGAATTCAGCCTATGGTTGTAATATTGATTGGATTGGCGGTTTTCTATTTCTGAAAGGAAAAATTCGTCCGTCAAAAACTGCTCTCTATTTACTTCCTGCTCTTTCCTTGTACCTACTCCACTAAACAGGTAGTTGGTGGTGAGTCTCAATTTTTTACTGAGATCAATATTCCCATTAAGTCCTCCTGCTTCGGTGGTAAAAATGCCATTCTGGTTTAGACCAGATAGTGGAATACCTGAATTTTCGTCAATTTGAATATTTACTGAACCACCTTCCATGAAACTGCTCAAGCCCCCCATAAACTGAATGTATTCATTAAAAGAAAAGCCATCCTCATTGATGTTGTTGGCCAATCCGATGGCTGAGACTTGAGTTTTGGGCGAAAAGCGATTGATGTTGCCTTTGAACTGGTACCGCTCATTGGTCCCATAACCTGCCTCCACATTGCCGAAGTAACCAGTTTTCCTGTCTTCCTTTAATTCCAGGTTAATGGTTTGATTAACAGTCCCATCGTCTACACCAGAGATGTCTTCTTCGTCAGATTTTTCATCGAAGACCTGGACCTTTTTGATGGCATCTGCAGGTAGATTTTTAGTAGCGAGTTTAGGGTCATTTCCAAAAAATTCTTTCCCGTCTACAGTTACCTTATTTACCCTTTGTCCCTGGGCTTTGATGTCGCCATTTTCGTCTACATCCACCCCAGGAAGTTTTTTCAACAGGTCCTCAACCACTTCACCGGGCTGAGCGCCAAAGACATCAGCATTGTACTCCACCGTATCATCCTTCATCAGAATGGGGGATTTATCCGCTTCTATACTTACTTTATCCAAGGTAAGGTCCTGAGGAAAAAGAGTTATTGGATCAAGGAGCACTTCTTTTTGTCCTTCTCTCAAGGTAACTTTTTGCTCTTCTTGTTGGTAGCCAAGAAAGGAAACCTTAAGCAAATAGGTCTGTTGCTTTAAAGGAGATAAACGAAATTCTCCTTTGTCATTGGTCAGGACGAAGGAAGCCAGGGCTGAATCCTTTTCCTGGATCAACATTACTGTTGCACCAATTAGGGGTTGCTTGGAACTATCCTGAAGGCTACCAATAATTCTTTGGGCCTGTAAAAACAAAGGGAGGGTAATAAGAGCAAATAATAGGGGTAGCGTTCTTATCATGCTAATGGTTGTTTTGGATGGAATAGAGACGTAGCATCACCCCAAGGTGCCAGGAGTAGGTGCTACATCATATAATAGGTGTGTATCAGTTCTTTATTATCTTGATCATGCCACCGCCTCCACTGGCTTCTTGCATCTCTTTCATTTTTTCCTCTACGATTTCCTTGAATTTTTCTCGGCTAACTTTTTTACCCTGGGTAGGTGCTACGAATTTCGAGCTATCAATTGCCTTAAGCTCGACCTTTTGAGCCACCCAAAGTTGGGTATCATCATTAACACTTACCTTCAAAATCAAACCAGGAAGATCTCCATAGACTCCAGGACCTGCGGATACAGGAATTTGAGGGGTGAACCATGCTGTGGTTTTGCTTGTATCGTCAAGGACAGCCTCCATGCAAAGGAATCCAGCTATCGTCTCCTGCTTGCCTGTAATTTTCCAGTTCTTTTTGGGCAATTCGCCTTCTATCAGGAAGGTCCTGGTCATAAACTCTTTTTGTTCAATGGTTTTGCTGGTTTTCAGATCCCTGAAAAGCTCATTTTTGGAAGATTTAATGACCATTTTCATCTCCCCATCATCGGTAGATTTTTCTACCTCCATGTCCTTATCTTCTTTTAAGGGGCTTCTGTAAAGACAGGCTTCAGGAGAAAATAAGAGAATCTTTTGATCGGTCTTAAACTCAGGGATCATCTTCATCAAATCAGGATCATCTGTTTTCAACTGCTTATGAAGGTTGATCTTTTCTTCAAAGGTCACATAGCCAGAGTTATTCTGACCTATTAAGGCTAACGGAAGGAATAATAAAAATAGAGCGTAAATTTTAGACATCTTGGAATGAGGTTGATTAGTTAGATGTCCCAATATAGATATTAGCCCATTTTGAGATTGTTAAGACTGTTAAAGAGAAGGTTAATGAAAGGTTAATGGGATTATAATTAGCAATATTTAAATGAGAAGCCCCTATCTCAGATATTGAGAAGGGGCTCATAAGAGAGAAAAATACACAGTGCTACTGCTTGATTGCAATTACCATGTCATGGGAATGTCTGGATCTTGCATGGATATAATATTTCCCTGGTCTCCAATTGCTTCCATCTACACGGATACTATGGTTTCCCACTGTAAACTCTTCATTTGCAATTTCCTTTACTACTTTCCCAGCGCTGTCAAAGGCACGAATCTGTACCGTACCAGCTTCTTTTAACCAGAAGTCTACAAAGGTTCGATTGTCAAAAGGATTGGGACGATTCACCTTGAGGAATAGCTGCTGTTCTTTTTGGAGTAAGCTCCTATTGGCCTTTCTTGTTTTTATCACAGGTACATGGACAAAGTCGTCAAACAACCATTCCTTGATTTTTTCCTCCTCTACTCCAAACCAATCCATTAATACAGATCCATAGATTGACCTGAAATCATAAAGCATTGGCAGGTTATCTCTTCTTTCTACCTCTTCTGGAATCAATGGATTTTCCCCAAAAATCTTCGGATTAACTGCTTTTCCAAAGAAAAACATAGGTGCAGCTGCTCCGTGGTCAGTCCCTAGGGAGCCATTGGCTTTGATACGTCTTCCAAACTCGGAAAAGGTCATGCCTATAACCCGATGATCCAATTGCATCATTTCCAGGTCTTCCTGAAAGGCTGCAATCCCTTCAGAAACTTTCTGAAGGAGTTCTGCATGATCTCCTAGCGTAGTATCATCAGCTTCTACCTGATTGGCGTGGGTATCAAAGCCTCCAATGTTTACGACGTAGACTTTGGTCCGAAGCCCACCAGCGATCAAACGAGCTACAATTTTTAATTCATTGGCCAGTCGGTTTTTTTCCTGCCCAAGATATTTTTTAGAAACATTGCTCCCCTTGGTTGAAGCGTCAAGAATGGCTTCCAGGTATTCATTGGTCTGGTTGATCATTTGCCTCATAAAGGTCAATTCCTTTCCATAAGGGCTATTGGGATTGGCCATTCCAGTGGATGAAGGTAATTGTGAAAATCTGTCAGGATTGGATACAGCAAGGCCAAGGTTTACCGATTGCCCCTGGCAAGTATTGGAGACAATAGATCCAATGGTAATTGCGGGTGGATGTGGTTGCTCTGGATTTGGGTAGCCCACGGGGAAATCCTGGAACTCTGACTCCAAAAAGCGACCTACCCATCCGGTATTCCACACATCCTCTGCAGGAGAGCCGGAAGTCCAGATATCTGTAGACCGAAAATGTGAGAAATTGGGTTCGGGATAGCCCACTCCCTGCACTATGGCTATCTTGTTTTCATTGTACAAATGCTTCATCTGCCCCATAGAAGGGTGAAGCCCGATATGGTCATGGAGGTTTAGGACTTTTCTTTTGGGTATGATGACATCAGGTCTTGCTTTCTGGAGGTTGTCATATTGATCAAGGGGAATAAGGGTATTCAACCCATCGTTGCCACCATTCAGTTGAACCAGGACAAGCACCCGGTCAGAGTCATCGGCCATTTGGGCAAGGCGGGCAAAGGGATGCTGGAAATCATGGGCAAAGACCCTGGTTTTCCCAAGGAGCATTGATGACATTCCAGCGATTGCAGAGCCTTTAAGAAAGTTCCTGCGTTTCATAAGTAATTTTTTATAGGGCTAGTAAAGAATGTTGTAAAACTCTTATTGGATTTTATGGGTGAATCCTGCTTAGGAAAGCTGGAACTCCGCGAGGGTCAGGATAGAAGTCAGAAGGGCTTCGAGTTTTGTCCTTACTGATTTCTCGGCCATTTCGTCGTTGGGATTCTGAAGATAAATCATATACTCCTCAGTCCATTCAAAGTCAGGAAGACCAGGAATCAGTACATTTTTCAGAGAATTTCGCTCCCCCTCGGAAAGAGGCTGGGGCAAGAACCTTTGTATCCAATCAGAAATTAGCACATTGGGATCAAAGGGATCTGAAACTGTAGACAGCAGATCCAGGGTATCGACCTCAATCCTGGTCTCTCCTCTTCGGAAACCTCTGTCAATCCAGCTTTTGATGAAGCCAATCCTGTTTGGCAGGGTAACGGAGTTGATCCAGATTTTGTGGAACAAAGGCTCCTGATAATAAGCAGGCCATCCAGCAACATCCGGCGGGCTCAAGAATTCCATTTGCATATCCCTGGCGTCCAGCATCAATTCGTACCAGATGTGGTAGGCATTGACAAAGTCATTTCCTGTAGGGATGGGAAACTGGGTCAACTTGGCTGTTCCCACCACAAAATCAATGGGATGCTTGATCAAGCCTCCATGGTTCTCAGCATTCAAAAAATGATCAGAGGCAAAAAACCTTCTGAGGACACCTTTGATTTCATATCCATCCTCCATCAACTGGTCTGCCAATGGTTCTATGATATTTGTGTGGATATTCTCATCAATTTCATAATACAAAAACCACCTATATAGCTTCTTGACAATGTGGATGGCTGTTTGTCTCCTGTTAAAGATCATTTCGATCAAGGCTTTGTACTCATCCTGACCTTGATTTTTGATGACTTGTCCATCGAAGGCAGAAGAAAATACCTTGTCGCCTGTTTCATGGCGATCTTCTCTGAATTCCACTTGTGGGACGCCGGGTTCATCACTATCTGTGCTTCCACTCCAACCTGTGAGACATTCAGCAGCAGCCAATACATCCGTTTCTGTGAAATAGGTATAATTCCCAGGACCAATAAGTGGTCCCTTTCCTATGCTAAAAAGTTCGAATAATTCTCGGGCATAGTTTTCATTGGGTCTACCTTTTACATTTTGCCGGCCATCCAGGTAAACGAGCATGGCGGGAAGTATGGTTACCTTTTCTACAAGGGTCTTGAAGTTGCCGAGGGCATTTCTCCTAAGGGTATCCAGGTATTGATAGGCATTTCTGGCTTCTCCGACTTTGCCTTGCTCTACGGAGAAGTGATTGTGCCAAAAGAGTGTCAGGCTTTCGCGCAGATGGATTCCCTCGTTGACCATGAGTCCGATGCTCCATGCACGGAGGGATCTGATTCGACGGCCATTATTTCCTCCATCAGCTACGGGAGCCTCGATCCATGTTTGGCCTTCGGCGGCATATTTGTCATCGTCAAAGTCGTACATGACAGGCGGTGCGGGCAAACCCTTGTTTCCAAACAGCAAATTCAAGGTACCATCCAAGCCCAGATTGAGTGCCTGGTCAATTTCTTCCGGCGTAGGCCCAAAGCAAGTTCTCCGCAGGAGATGGGCAGCTGTAGCTCTATCCCAAGTCCCCTCGAAGGGACTTAGGTCGCCAGCCATAATTCTTTTTGGGGCCTCTACTACCTGAGGTGCCGCAGAAACTGAAGAAAGGGATAAAAAATCTCTTCGGTTCATAAGAAGCAGTACTAAATTTCGAGTAAAAAGGGCTTCTCTGCTCAAAAGAGCATTGAAGTTTGGCATTGCTCAAGTCTGGGGGCAGGAGCAATCAGGTAGGAATGCTGAAAATAAGGGGATAGGAATACAGAATTAAGGTAGCAAAAAGCTCACCAAAAGAGAAACCCAAATACAAATTGGCGTCAAAGGTAAATCAAAAAGCCTCTAGGAAATTTTTGTGCGATAGATTAATTCATTCTCCTGAACTTCCCAATCAATGTCATTGTCAAACTCTACTCCTCGATAAATCTCCTTTAATTGAATTTCTATTTCTAATGCAGGAATAACTAGCCAGTCCTCCATATCAAGGAGTTGAGCAAATGTCCATATGTTTTCATCTTTTTTGTTGTGGATCTGGACTGAACAGGAATATTGATCAATGACAATATAGGATTTAAGGGATGAGATTTGAAGATAGATTCCCTTTTTGATGCTGTGATCCCTTCGAAAGCTGTTTTTGGAAACCACTTCGAAAATTACGGTAGGATTGTTAACCCCATACTGTATATGTTGACTTTTATTGAGCTTTTCACAAAAAATGGAAAGATCAGGATAAAAGTACCTTGAAAACTCTTCAATTACCAGTTTGAGATCACTGCTATAGGTTTGACATGGATTTTTCGACCTCTTAAGAGCGGCATTTACTTCACCAATGCAATTAGCCTGAATTAGGCTGTGATTGGGAGAACTCCCTGCCATGCATACTGCATAATTCCCATAGAACTCCCACTTTTCACCTGTTTTTACTTCAAGCTGGAGGATTTCTTCTAGGCTGTATCTCTTTGGTGCCTGTTTACCCATTATTTTATTCCTATCTACAACAATATAGGCACAAAAGAGACGATACCCAATATAATTGAATAAACATCCACACATTGATATCTAATAAAAGAAAAGCCTAAGCCACCTCTTCTGCCATGAGCCTTTCCAGAATTTTCCTTGCAGCCTCAGGGATCACTGTTCCGGGGCCAAATACCCCTGCAACTCCGGCCTTGTAGAGGTAATCATAATCCTGTTGCGGGATAACTCCACCAGCTACGACCAGGATATCTTCGCGATCAATCTTCCTGAGTTCTTCGATGAGTTGCGGAACAAGGGTTTTATGCCCTGCGGCAAGGGAAGATACCCCTACAATATGAACATCGTTTTCCGCTGCTTGTCTGGCAACCTCTGAAGGCATTTGAAATAATGGCCCGATATCTACATCAAAACCGAGGTCTGCAAAGGAGGTCGAGATGACTTTTGCGCCTCTGTCATGCCCGTCCTGCCCCATTTTGGCGACCATGATCCTGGGTCTGCGACCTTCCATTTTTTCAAATTCGTCGGCCAATGCCCTTATTTCATCAATTCCATCCTGATTCCTGGATTCATTGATATAAACTCCACTGACTGACCGAATCACCGGGGTAAAGCGGCCGTAAACCCCCTCCATAGCTGAGGAAATTTCTCCTAGTGTCGCTCTATGCCTTGCAGCCTCCACTGCAAGGGCAAGTAAATTTCCCGTGCCATTTTGTGCGGCATCCTTTATGGCTTGTAAGGCTCCATCTACCTGCCCCTGATTACGAGAGGCCTTGACTTCGTTGAGCCTACGAATTTGAGACTCCCTTACTGCAGCATTATCTATCTCACGAATTTCAAATTCTTCCTTGTTGCCATCTACTTCAAAACGATTTACCCCTACGATTACATCTTCACCTGAATCAATCCTTGCTTGTTTTCTGGTAGCGGCCTCCTCAATTCTCATTTTGGGTATCCCTTGCTCTATTGCTTTGGCCATTCCTCCATACGAATCGACTTCCTCAATCAACCTCCAAGCTTTATGTGCCAATTCATGGGTCAATCGTTCTACATAATATGCCCCTGCCCAGGGATCAACTGCCTGGGTAATTTTGGCTTCATTTTGAAGGAAAAGCTGGGTATTACGCGCAATCCTTGCTGAAAAGTCTGTAGGCAAAGCGATGGCCTCGTCAAAGGAATTGGTATGTAGAGATTGTGTATGTCCAAAGGCAGCAGCCAGGGCTTCAATGCAAGTTCTTGCCACATTGTTCAAAGGATCTTGCTCGGTCAATGACCAACCCGAAGTCTGGCAGTGGGTTCTGAGAGACATGGACTTGGGATTCTTTGGATCAAATTGCTTGATCAATTTTGCCCAAAGCATCCTGCCCGCCCTCATTTTGGCAATTTCCATGAAAAAATTCATCCCGATCGCCCAGAAAAAAGAGAGTCTTGGAGCAAAAGCGTCTATGTTCAATCCGGCATTGATGCCTGTTTTGACGTATTCCAAACCATCTGCCAGGGTATAGGCCAGTTCGAGATCCGCCGTAGCGCCTGCCTCCTGCATGTGGTAACCCGAAATAGAAATGGAGTTAAATTTCGGCATGTGCTCTGAGGTATAAGCAAAAATATCCCCAATAAGACGCATGGAAGGCTCAGGTGGATAGATGTAGGTATTCCTCACCATAAATTCCTTCAGGATGTCATTCTGAATCGTCCCTGAAAGTTTTGCCTGGTCTACTCCTTGTTCCAATGCAGCCACTATGTAAAAGGCCATGACGGGAATCACTGCTCCATTCATAGTCATAGAAACTGACATCTGATCCAGTGGAATTCGGTCAAACAAGATCTTCATATCCTCCACCGAGTCAATGGCTACCCCTGCCTTTCCGACATCTCCTTCTACCCTTTCGTGGTCAGAATCATAACCCCTGTGGGTGGCCAAATCGAAGGCCACAGACAAGCCTTTTTGGCCTGCAGCGAGGTTTTTTCGGTAAAATTCATTGGAGGCTTCCGCAGTTGAAAAGCCTGCATACTGACGTATGGTCCAGGGACGAACAGCATACATGCTGCTATATGGCCCCCTTAGAAATGGGGGTAGACCTGCAGCATAGTCCAAATGCTCCAGCCCTTCAAGATCTGCCGCAGTATATAGGTTTTTGATGTCGATCCCCTCGGGTGTTGCCCACCTATTAAAAGATGCTTCTCCAGGAGATAGGGTAACTTTCTTTCCAAAGTCATATGGGATCTTACTGAAATCTGGGCGCATAGCGGTAGCGTTTTATTCGGTCTGAGTGAAGCTAATTAAGCACAATTGAAGGATTTTTGCGAGGATTTTTGTCAGTTTGATTTATATTCTAATGTCTACCTAAAAAAAGGGCCGCCCCTGGCCATCACGGCAGGAGCAGCATTTGCATCAGTAACCAAAAAATTCTTGCTTATTTTTCCTGTCTTACCTCAAAACATATCGGTAGACATAAGAAACCATGTCGTTGTTTTGGTAATCTTCCAAGAGGTGATAACGTCTTTTCCAGATATTGATCGAACCGATGTAAACCCAGACCGTCTGGCCAGTAATAGGGTTTATCGCGACAGGAATAGAAATATCAAGGTCTCTCCTTCGTTCGAAGGCATCGATTTTCCTAATGTCAGGATTAACCAGAGGAACCGTAGTTCCGGGCGCAGGATCGTATATGGTCGGATCTGTGATCACTAAAGATTCCTCATAAGCATTGTGTTTTCCTATTTTGCTTTTGTAATAATCCCAGGAATTGGGGTCAGTGTCCCAAGGCTCATAATGATAGCCGGAAGACTGAATCAGAGAATAATGGTTTTTCCATCTTGGATGTGGACTGGCTTCCTTCATCCAGGTCAGCATGCCCGTGGTAGTCAGGCCACTTACACAGGAATTGCCTTTTCGCTGGAACTCGAATGGAAAGGTCATTTCTTTGTATAGGCTAGAGCCTCGGAAAATGAATTGGATTCCTTTATCCAGGTTTCTTGCCTGGAGGTTTGGCCTTACTTTAAATTTCGAAGGACTTGTATAGCGGTTTGAATTATCAAAATTGTCCGGCTTCCTCGCACACTGACAATCCATCATCAGTACGCCATCGTCTGTTCCGGGAATGATTCTCTTTGTCAATAAGGCTTCTGTTGACTTATCATTAGCAGGTACACCAGAAAAAGTACTGGCAGCCGTAACTGTGGGTACCGTTGCCTTTTCATAAACATCTTTTCCCCAAACTCCTGCAGCTACCCGAGGCTCCAGGTCTACCAATATGGTTCTTTGAAGCCAATCCAGCCCCAGGTTAAGCCTTGCCTGAAACAAGGCTGCACGATTGGAGCCCATGGCTAAGGCAAGGATGGTATCCTTGGGTCCGGTGTAGCGAGGGTAGACTTTCTCCTCCATAAAAAAGGCAGCTCTTGCCAGCGGACTCCCGTTAAAAGCCCCAGTAAAAGCTACATGGGCCTTGACCCTGTCCATAATCGGCTTGAAATTGCCATACTTGGCACCAACCCTGGGTTCACTCGCAGACATTTCGCCTAGTCCCAGCATAGCACTTACCATCAGACCGCCAGTAGAATGGGATACAATGACTATTTCTTTTCCAAATCGCTGCCTGCAATTGCCTGCGCGATTGCTCCATACCACCCCTCGGCCAGTCTCGATGGCATCCTTGATTTGGGTAACAATGGCATGAACCCCCACATCTGCCCTCTGGCCACATGGATAAGAAACCACCAGGTAATTGTTGGAAGGATGGATTTCATCTTTCAGCTCTCTATCAATATGATCTCTCCATCGATCATAGGCTGTATCCTGAAAATCTCCTTCATAGAACATATCTGCATCCGCTGGCCATCGACCATCATAAACTGGAGTCCCTTCAAATAGCCCCGGTAGGTGCCTGAGATTCAAGCCATGAACATAGACGATGTCTCTCCCTCCAAAAGGCAAGGAAGGATTTTGAGCAAAATCCGGACTACAATCATTAGGAACACAAAAACAAGAGGTAGCCATGGGATCACTCACATCCTGTAGATCAGAAGATCCCAATCTTGCTTTCACATGAAGGTTTCCGGTGGAAGGGATGAGTTGGGTCTTCACATCCATCAATTCAAAGTTCAAGGACAAGCCCGGCTCCAGATAAGAATAACGATTACTAATCGCCTCATTCTGGACGTCTGCAATTGGCCTGGCTCTTGACCAGACTCTGAAGTCGGTTATCGAACCCTTGAAAGGCTGACTGTTATCTGTATTGGCTGCAATTTTGGGGAATGCCCTGGAATTTACATTTACAATCCGAAGGATGCTTGAACCCGATCCCGTTATGGTAAAACTGCCAATCTGAGTGCGATCCACCATAAAAAAGATTTCACTGCCTTTTTTAATAATAGAAATCCTGTGGCACCTTCCATCCAGTAAGTTTCCAGCTGAGCCATTTCCTGGAACAGCAAACTTGTTGTTAAGGTTGGTGAGGGAACCAAATGACCTGAAAGTCAATTCTTTCAGTCCAGAACCATTGTCTTCCAGAGCTATTTTAAAACCCATTATTTCGTCAGGGCGGGAACTGTTGAATGTTCTTCTGTAATAATTGGACAGCAAAACAGGGTTGGTCGAAGGCTGCCCTTGTGGCCCATTGATGGTCATTTCAATGGTAAAATCTCCCCTGTTTATACTTTGAAAGGGTTCTCTAGCCTGAATTTGAATAAAATCATCCAAGCCATCAAAGGTCATACAATCAAAATTGGGCGGATCAAGTGTAGGTATAGGCTCCTGAATCCCATGGTCTAATATGCTATCAACATTCTGTCGCATGATCATCAGGTTTTCAAACTTATCCATGGAGTCTATCAATTCTTCCGAAAGGTAGAGTGATGGATCAAGTTGCTTCCAAAGGCTATCATGATTACAAGAGTCAGGCGCATTTGGTCCAGGTATCAGTCCTCCTCCATTGTTGTGGTCAAATGGAATGTTTTCGCCAAACCATGTATCGGTACTCAGGTCATATAGATGCCCGTACAGGTCATCCACATTTCCTAGGTAGGTTTCAGTCGTATTATCTGTTACCTGAGCACCTTGGGCAATCAAATCATTTAACCAATCAGGATAAACTGGATTGCCACAATCGTCAAAAGAAAAACCAGGATCTGGGGTCGCTACCAGGGTATCTACCTCAGCCATACAAATGTTATCCAACAATAAGAATACCCTCGCCAATTCAGCATTCTGACTGCCATATTCGATTTCGATGGCAACTTTGGAGAAGTCCTTGTTGGCCTCCCATCTGGGGAATTGGTATTGAACCCAGCCTCCTTTGGTAGATGCCAGGAAGTTGCTCACTCCAATCAGGCCCACATCCGGTCCAGGTTGGAATACTGTAGGATTGCCATTGTAGGCAAAAGCCTTTAGCCGAATGGCATTGCCAACCTGGTTGTTCATGCAGAATCCCATTTGGTAAAAATGTCCCTGAACCAAAGGAATTTGCGTGTTTTTGCTGATCCTGGAAAAACCGGAATTTTTATCAGCAAACATTCTCACAAGGCCTTTGTCATCGCATCCATCCTTGTTTGAGTCAAATGCAGGAGGCAATTTACCTCCTCCTTTCCAGGCACTCTGAGTAGCATCCGAAAATGAATTTTCACCCAGTATCTGACATTCCAGCTTACAGGGACTTTCATAAAGGGGAAAGGGGAACAATTTGGCAATAGAATCCTGCCTGATGGCTGGTTTACAGGCTTTGGTTTGGACCTTAGGCAATTGTAGCTTACAGGAAATGACAACAGTCAAGAGACCTATTGCCATGACAATTCTTAAAAACATGAGCTTTTTCATAGAAAAAAAAATGGGGAATTCGCACTCGCTTCATCAATTTCCCCATCGGCACAAAGAGACCCATTTTCACACACCTCTACCCTCCCCTGAACAAGCTCGGGTTGCCAATTGAAAATCAATGTATAGCAGAGTGAATGGAAAAATTGAGCCCACTACTATGTGGTGAATGGACAAGACCAGCGACTAACTCTTTCGGGTCTGCGCACCCAATTAGACAAGACCTGAGAAAAATCCTTAACAGAGAATTGAAATTTTTGTATTTATCGTTCCATTTGCTTCAAAACCCAGGGAATTACCACTGAGTCCACATGGGAGGAAGCGATATGGGGCAGGTTATAGTGGTCAGCGCCTTTTACTTCGAACCAGACCTTATTTTGATGGGGAATGTTATCAAAATTTTCCTTTCCGTACTCGATCTTAATGTTTTTATCCTCATTTCCATGCATCACATAGACGGGCTGCCTGATGTCCTTGGCACTTTCGGAGGGAGAAACTTCAAAACCGGAAAAATTGGCAATGCCTGAGGCCTTTTTCAAGGCAAAGTCTGACAATCCCGGGATTCTGAGCCCGATCATTCTTTTGCCATAATCATCAATGATTTGGGGCAAATCGGCAAAAGTACTTTGTATCACCCCAAAAGACAGGCTGCTGTCATGCGCCAGGGCCTGATAGGCCATCGCTCCGCCAAGCGAATTGCCCCAGACTCCAACAGGAAGATCTCCATACTCTTTTCGAATAGAGGCTGCGACCTGGGAAATATCTTCCCGTTCATGATAACCGTAGGTATTGAATTGGCCACCACTCTTGCCATGTGCGCGAAGATCAATCAGGGCTGAAGCCATACCCTTTTCAGCTAAAAAGCGAGAAAAGTTCAGGAAGACCTCCTTACAACTGCTAATTCCATGCAAGAAGATCACAGCCCCTTTGATGCTGTCATTAGCTGGCTTGACGAAATAACCCGAAAGTGAAATGCTGTCTGCAACGGCAACAGCCATCGTATCATAATTCAGGCCATATTGCGAAGGATGATAGGGATGGGAAAATTGTTCACCATGCGCAGCAGGATCAACCCTCATCGGGACGATGATGGCGTAGGGAGCGATCCAATTTACACCTAGATAAATGATCCCCCCAATCAATAGTGTTATGATGGAAAGTATGATGATCCTTCGGCCTTTTTTCATGGTCCTAGAAACTTAGAAGCAGTTTATACTTAGGCTTTTGTGGTTAAAGGAAGGATTTTAAAGCTCAGAAAATGATTACCTTAGCTTCTCAATCTACTGGCGCTGCATCTACAATTTCTGCCTCAAATACCTTGGAAAAATGGTATTTCAACCCCTCCTTGGCTTCATTCATGTCCACTTCTCTACCTAACTCATGTTTCAGGGAGCTTACCCCCTTGTCATCTATTCCACAAGGGACGATGTGATTGAAATAACTCAGGTCTGTATTTACATTGAAGGCAAAGCCATGCATGGTAACCCAGCGGCTGGCCCTGACACCCATGGCGCAAATTTTTCTTGGATCATCACTTTCTACATCCAGCCAAACACCTGTTGCACCCTCTATCCGTCCTCCTTTCAGGCCATAGTCTGCCAGGAAATTGATCATGACATCTTCCATGCTACGGAGATACCAACCGATATCAGTTTTGAATTTTTCAAGATCAAGGATGGGATATCCTGTGATCTGTCCTGGTCCATGGTAGGTGATGTCTCCTCCACGGTTTATTTTGAAATACTGAATTCCCTTTTCTTTTCGGCTTTCCTCATCAATGAGGACATTGGATTCATGCCCGCTTTTTCCCAGGGTGTAAACATGATTGTGTTCGCAAAAAAGCAAGTGATGTCGGGTATCAATTGACTTGGGCTTAGCTTTGCTTCCTGCAGCCAGTTTCAATCCTACATTTACCCTCAATAAGGATTCCTGTAAGTCCCAGGCCTTTTCGTAGTCAATCTTCCCCAAATCACTGTACAGGATTTTTTGCATCAGGATAATACATTATTGTCCAGGGCAACCACCTTTTTGATTTCAGGAATGGCTGTATTCAAAAGTTTTTCTACTCCTTCCTTCAGGGTTTGAGCTGCGTAAGGGCACCTCTTACAAGCACCATGCATCCTCAGGTTAAGCACCCCATCTTCATAAGACTCGATGACAAAATCGCCCCCATCCTCATGTGCATAAGGACGTAGTTTTTTATCGAGTAATTCCTGAGCCATACCCAGGACGACGTCATCTGTTTTGGGGTGCTCCAGTTTTTCTGCCCCCAGGTATAAGATTGGCTCATTGTCCTCCAAGTGCTGCTGAATCATCATTCGCAACTCAGGAAGCAAGTTATCCCACTCTGGAGAATCTTCCTTTTTCAGGACAGAGACATAATTGTAATTGATAAATACCTCGTCTACATAACGAAGCATGAGTAGCTTTTTGGCGAGGGGAGCTGATTCTGCTTTGCTCCAATCGCTGTATATGTAAGGCTCATCGGTCAGAATTCCATTCTTCACCACCAACTTAATGGCCTGGGGATTGGGAACCCCTTCAAACTCGATAAATGCTCTTCTTTTTTCCATTCCCTTAAGCTCGGATAACAAACTTTATTAGCCTGAAAACCCAATCTAGGCGAAAAGGTTCTAGCTAAAATCATCCGACAAATGTAAAGGGTTTCTGAACAAAATGCACCATTCTCCTACCAATCCTCTAATTCGTCCTTAACTTGTCTGATTGCACGGTCGAGCTCTCCTTCGGCATGCCTGTCTTTGGCTTTTTTGGCCATTACTTTCCCTTCTTCCAAAACCTTCAGGGCTTCTTCATAGTTAGATTTTTGTATATAAATTTTCCCAAGGTGGTAGTAGAGACCCACATAATCAGGATGGAGTTCTCTGAGTTTTAAAAAATACGATTCTGCCTTAGCAATCTCCCCCATTTGCATATATTCGTAGGCTACAGAATACAGATTGAAAGGATCTTGAGGTGCTTTTGACAAAAAATCTAACAATTGTGTAAGTCTATCCATGAGAAAATTTGTTATGTATGCATACTATTTTTTAGCTTTGGCGTACAAAGAATAACAAACATACTTAAGAATAATAATCATTTCGCAGGATGAAAATACTCGTATGTATATCCCACGTACCGGATACCACTACTAAAATCCAATTTGAGGATGATGGTAGCGCTTTGAAAAAACAAGGGGTGACCTTTGTTATCAACCCTTATTGTGAATATGGCCTTTCCAAGGCCATTGGATTCAGAGAAGAAGGCAAAACTGTAAGCATCACAGCTATTTCAGTTGGTGGAGCAGAAGTCGACCCTACTTTGCGCAAGGCATTGGCCATTGGGGCAGATGATGCAGTGAGAATTGATGCTGAGCCTACCGATGCGGCTTTTGTTGCAGAGCAAATCTCCAATTATGCAAAGGATAAAGGCTACGACCTGATCTTTACAGGCAAGGAGTCGATTGATTTTAATGGTGCCATGGTACCAGGAATGATTGCAGAGCATCTTGGAATGAGCTTTGTGTCATTTGCCACAGGCATGGACATGACAGGAGATGCAACCGCCGAGGTAAAAAGAGAAGTTGATGGTGGAACAGAAGTTCTGGATATCAAATTGCCTGCAGTTATCAGTTGTCAGAAGGGAATTTCTGAATGGAGGATTCCCAACATGAGAGGAATCATGGCTGCTCGCAGGAAGCCATTGGCTGTAGAATCGCCAGCAGGAGGCGGAGAAGGAACCCATACTGTGAAGTTGGCCTACCCACCTGCAAAAGGAGAGACCCAGTACTTTGAACCCGATAATGCAAAGCAACTCGTTTCTGCATTGGCTGATAAAGGTTTGATTTAATAATTGAGGATTACAAAGAAATTCATTGAATATGTCGGTTTTATTATTCGCAGAAAATAGCCAGGGTACATTCAAAAAGGCAGTTTATGAAGCTGCCACCTATGCTTATGACCTTGCCCAGAAGATGGGTTCTGAACTGACTGCTGTTTCAGTAGGACAGGTAAGCGACGAAGAGCTAAAAAGCCTCGGACAATACGGAGTAAGCAAAGTGTATACTGTTTCCAGCTCTGAACTGGACAGTTTCGTTAACTCTGCCTATGCCTCAGCTGTATCTGCAGTAGCCCAGCAAGTGGGTGCCAAGGCAGTAGTGATGGCGCAGACCTACAATGGTAGGGCAACAGCCCCACGAGTTGCTGTAAAATTGGGAGCTGCCCCTGTATCAGGCGCAGTAAGCCTTCTTGACCCATCCAATAATTTTTCGGCAGTAAGAATGGCTTATTCCGGAAAGGGTGTAGAAGAATTCAACACCGAAAAGGATGTGGTAGTCGTTACTGTAAAAACCAACGGATACAAAGTTGAAGAAAATACTACGGATACAAGCGTAGAAGCATTTGACTTTTCTGCCGGAGACATCTCTACAGTAGTCAAGGAAATCGTAAAGGCTTCAGAGGGTATTTCTCTTACTGAAGCTGAGGTGGTTGTATCTGCAGGTCGTGGAATGAAAGGGCCTGAAAACTGGGGTATGATTGAAGAATTGGCGGGGCTTTTGGGAGCGGCGACAGCTTCTTCCAAGCCGGTTGCTGACATGGATTGGAGGCCACACCACGAGCACGTTGGCCAGACTGGCATCCAGATTTCTCCGAATCTATATATTGCAGTAGGGATTTCAGGGGCAATCCAGCACCTGGCAGGAGTCAGCTCCTCCAAAAACATTGTTGTAATCAACAAAGATCCCGAGGCTCCTTTCTTCAAGATCGCCGATTATGGCATCGTAGGAGATCTTTTTGATGTGGTTCCTCAGATTATCGAAGCAGTAAAAGCAGTAAAAGCTACTGCCTGATAGTCACAAAATATCAGAGGTATGGGTCAGGATTTACAACTTGATCCGTACCTTTTTTTTATGGAATATGAAGGTGATATTCCTTTCTACCACAAAATGATACAGATCCGGGTAGTTTTTTTGGGTAAAATTGAAGCTAAAAGCTAGATTTGCCTATGATTTTGCCACCACTTTGGCGAATGACTTATTTTATTTTATTTTTGAATAGTACCCCAGATGGGAGGGGATGATTGCTTTCCTTATCTGAAACTGAGGCTGATAAATAAGAAGTAGTGCAGAATAAAATTCGATTAGATATCATTGGATTGTCATCGAGCCACTCACAAATAGGGCACTATGCCCTCGTTTTGGGTGAGAGTGAAGGGAATCGCAGGTTGCCGATCATCATTGGGGGTGCTGAGGCACAGGCCATTGCGCTGGAGTTGGAAAACATAAAGACCAACAGGCCGATGACCCATGATCTCATATTTAACCTCGCTACTCATTTTGAATTAAACCTCATCGAGGTAGTTATCAATGACCTACATGAAGGGATCTTTTATGCCAAGCTGATCATGGAGGTCGATGGAGAGGTTCATGAGATTGATAGCCGCCCAAGTGATGCAGTAGCTCTTGGAGTAAGGTTTAAGGTACCAATATTCAGCAATGAAAATGTCCTTGCAGAAGCCGGGATTATCATTGACGATGAAAATGAAGAGGGTTCTCAGAAAAAGATTTCCAGTGAATCATCAGAATTTTCTCTCTCTGAAATTGAGCAATCAGACCCAATCGAAGAAGAAGCGCCACAGATCACTCGCTCTCCAAAATCTTCCAATTAGGGTAAAATCAGCCAGTTGCAAAAGAAACTGGATGATGCCTTGGCCAATGAGGATTATGAAGCAGCAGCCAGAATCAGGGACGAAATAAAAAAACTCGAATAGATGGAGCCCCGTCCCTTACCCTACTGAACTACTAGAGAATTTCATATATTTTCCTTGTTTGCTTGTATTATAGAAGTCTGAGTCCTAGATTTCTGATTCATTCGTACATTTAAAAATTTTCCTTAAATGCCTAACCGCGTTTCCTATACTGAAATTACTGTTAGAAGTTGGACGCTTGATCTTTATGGTCAGGTAAGCAACGCCAAATTTCTGGAATTTCTTGAGGAGGCAAGGTGGAACCATTTCGAGGGATTCTTTGAGTCAGGGATGTTCATTGACCTTGGTTTAGCCTTTGTATTGGTCAATGTAAACCTGAATTATTCTGCCCCTGCTCATCTGGGCGATGTCCTGGATATCTCTACTACCATTGAACGAGTAGGAGAAAAAAGCATTACTCTTTCCCATCAGATCCTTAAACGTCCTACCAACGAAACGGTGTTGGATGGTACTGTTACCTTCGTCGTAAAAGATCTGAAAAAAGGAATTGCGGTCAACCTTACTCCAAGGATGAGAGATATGTTCCTGAGAGAAGATGAAGGCGATACCTACTGGCCTAAGGGACGCAAGTCCTGATTATTTGCTATGGCAAGACTTCAAGAATTACTGAGTGAAATTCGAGCTTGCAGGAACTGTGAAGAGTTTTTGCCATTGGGTCCTCGTCCTATTCTTTCTGCGTTTACAGAATCCAAAATCATCATTGCTGGCCAAGCCCCTGGAACCAAAGTTCATGCCTCAGGAATTCCATGGGATGACCCAAGCGGAGATAGACTCCGGGATTGGCTGATGATGGATAGAGAGTTTTTCTACCACTCCCCTCAAATCGCGATAATCCCTATGGGTTTTTGCTATCCTGGAAAAGGAGAGCGAGGAGACCTGCCCCCCAGACCTGAATGTGCCGAATTGTGGCAAGAGAAACTCCTGAGCCTTCTGCCCAATGTAAAATTAACCCTGACCATTGGTCAATATGCCATCAAATATCACTTGGGCAAAAAACGAAAGAAAAACCTCACTGAAACGGTAAAGCATTGGCGAGAATACCTCACAGATGGCTACATCCCCTTTGTTCATCCTTCTCCCCGAAACATCATGTGGAGAAGAAAAAACCCCTGGTTTGAAGAAAATGTCATTCCAGAAATCCGGGAAGAGGTCTGGAAAATCCTTGAGAAAGACTCATAAGCCTACAAGACAACCTTTAGATCGATCCAAAAGCTACGTCCATAAGCCCTGATTCCCGATCCCCTCAGCAGGTAATCTCTATCAAAGAGGTTTTCTAACTTAAAAGCAATGCTCCCCCACTCCAGGCCATAACTTGCATAGGCATGCACAACAGCCCAGGATTCTGTTCCTTCGAGAAACACATGCTCTCCTGTAATGTCTTCCAGACTTAATTCGTTTTGGGCTGCTGCGGCTTGGCCCCAAAGCCCAGCAACAGCCTTATTTTTTTTGAAATACAGTTTCAAATAGCCGTTGATAGGAGGAGTCATCCGGGAAGGTCTATCTGCCAATGAGGCAAGAGAATAATTGATGCGCGAATAAGATCCATTGGCCTCCAAAAACCAACCTCCTTGTGGGATAATATTCCATAACAATTCAGCCTCTAACCCAAGAATCCCCGTGTATGCTGTTCCTGCGCGCCTATATACAAACCGCTGCAATTCCTCATCTAATCCATCTCTCCTCAAGTCATACCAAGGAATCATTCCGGACACATAATTGGTAAATGCTCCCAATCGAAATTGTAGAAATTTGGAGGAATGGGTATAGGCAAACTCCAATCCACTCCCTCTTTCAGGGCGAAGTTCAAGATTTGGGGCGATCAAGGCATTCCCGCTATCTCCCAATTGCCGCCAATCACCCATATTTGGAGACCTGACCTGCCTATTGAACTCAAAAGATAGCCGATGCTGCTTAAATGCCTGGAAGGCAAGTCCTAGATGTGCCGAAACTGGATGGTTATCCAAAGAAATGTCTCCAAAATTTTCTTCAAAGGCGCTGATTCTGGAATAATCATAACGCAGTCCACCATTGAATAAAAACTTACCGAACTTTAATTGATGAATAGAGAAAAGGCCGAACCTAAGCATATTTGCCAATTCAGGATATAACCCAAAGCTAATGACGGGAATTTCTGTTGAGTCAATTATGCTTGATCTTTCACTTTCAAAAGCCTCAAAATAAAGATCCATTCCAGAAGTGTGGACCCATCTTTTATCCTTAGCAGATTCATTTACAAGAGAAAATCCACTTGAGCCTACCCTTTCAGTTTCTGTTTGGGAGAAAATGCTTGCAGGAACCTCCCTGTCTCTTTTTTCTAAAAACTCCTGATAGGAAGCGGTAAAGGTGATTTTTTGGCTTAGGGGGTGCTTATTTTCTTTTTCATACCTAAGATACCCAAGGCTCCTTTGGAGGGGATTTAATTGGAAAGTCTCAAATCCTTCTACACCGATTCCGTTCCTCCGCAGGGTCCAGCTCACAGAATCAAGGGTTGAACGTTGCAGGGCAAGTGTAATTAGCCCACTTTTACCCAGTTTTAATTTCGTCTTGAAATCTATATCTACCTCAGAATAAGATGAAGGTGTTTGCAGCCCGGTTCCTCCCCCCCCTAATAAATGTCCAAAATCTTTTACGCTCAGCCCTACCATGGTAGCGACCTTACTCCCAAGTATTGACAACTGGGCCCTGCTGCTTTGTTCCATTCCTTGAATACTTCCATCCCAAAAACCTGCACCGTATTTGAGTCCACCTTCAAAATCTATTCCCAGTTTCCCATCAGAAGAAAAGTCAGGATCTCTGGTAAAAACCTGAATAACTCCTCCTAAGGCATCTGATCCATATGCTGTCCCTCCTCCCCCTCTAAGAATCTCAATTCTGTCTATCGAAAATAGGTCTATACTGCTGAGCCAGTTGTGAACTTCTCCTGTCAGGCCTCCATGATTTATCCTGATGCCATCAACCATCAAAAGAGCCTGGTTTCCAGCCAATCCTCTTATCCTGGCAGAGCCTCCTCCATGAAAGTTCTTTTCTACCCACACACCCGCTTTCCCAATCAAGGCCTCGGGCAGTGTCCTGGAAATCTGCGAGTTAAGTTCTTCTTGTTTAATTTGTGTGATAGCACTCGTGAGCTTCTCAACTGAACTTTCTCCCCTTGTCGCACTCATGAAGGTGGTATTCCGATTAAGCGCATCTAACTCAATCCTTTTCTTAAGGGTAATGACCAACTCCCTTGTTTTTCCATTATCAATCCGTATAAGAAGGTTTTGGTCTTCATAGCCTTTGGCCCTGAAACCAACTCCGTAATTCGCTTGAGGTCCTTCAAAGCTAAAGAACCCTCTTTGATCTGTTTTTAGAAGGGTATCCAGGCTAGGGAAATTACGAACGGAAACGAAAGCTCCTGAAACAGGTCTCAGGCTTTCAAGGTCAAGTATTTGGCCTTTGAGAATTCCCTGAGCGTAAGTAAGACATGTACAGGAGAATGCTAGGAGGAATAGGATTTGTCTCATGGATTTCTGTTTCGATAAATAAGTAGAACTATTTATGAAACAGATACAAGACCTTTTTCTGTTTGGAGGATTGATTTTTTTAACCTTTGAAAGAGATCCGTATTTTCATATATGCCAATAAACTGCTCAGCCTGAGGTCCAAAGGCAAATACAGGCACCATTACCCCTGTATGCATGACGGTGGTGAATGCTCCTTCAACTTTACCAGATTTTTCATCTCCGTCATGGATCGTCATCCCCCCTGTCTCATGATCAGAAGTAACCACAACCAGTGTTTCTCCGTCTCTCGCAGCAAACTCCAGGACTTCTCCAAGACATTTATCAAAGTCCAACAATTCCTTCACGGTGGTGGCAGTATCGTTGTCATGCGCTGCCCAGTCGATCTGCGATCCTTCGACCATCAAGAAAAAGCCATTTTCTCCCTTTTTTAATATTCTTATGGCCTCTTTTGTGACGCTCTCCAAGTAATCACCTCTTCCTCTATCTACACCTGGACATTCAGTCATTAAGCCTGCTACCTTCCCATGATTTACATATGGCAGGTCTTCTATACTTTCCAGTACCTCATATCCCTTAGCAGCCAATCTCAGACTCAGATCTATTCCGTCCTCCCTATCTATGAAATGTTCTCGCCCATTTCCGAAGAAGAAATCAATCTCTGTATCCATAAAATCTCCCGCTATGGCCTCATGTAACATTCGTTCTTGCTGGTGAGCAATAAATGCGGCAGGCGTAGCCTCTGTAATAGAACAACACGCAACAAGCCCAGTCTTCAATCCTCTTTGCTCAAGGATTTCCCGCAAGTTAGGAAGAGGCTTATACTGTGGATCTACCCCTACGGCTCCATTTTTTGTCTTTACCCCTGTCGCAATGGCAGTAGCAGCAGCGGCTGAATCAGTAATGAATTCATTCGAAGCTCTTGTCCCCATCAGGCCAATGTACTTACAATGATCCAAATTTAGTTTACCCTTGTTGGCAATCCTCGCTGCTGAGATATGCCCCAGCCCTACTCCATCTGCAATCATCAGAATTAGGTTTTTAGGATTGTGACTAAAATTAGAGTTAGCGAGGGTTTTGATGGTATGAAAATGCTCGTTGTAATACATGCGCCGCTCTCAAGTTCTTGGGTTAATAAGCTTTTCCAAGGTCAATAGGGAGGGATGAAATTGTTAAGTAATTGTAAAATTGGAACATTCTTAATGCTGAGAAAAGACCTCTCAATTTAGCCTGTCATCACCCTAAGCGCAAAGGTAATTTACCTATAGAATATTACCAGTTATCGAATTTCCCGTTACAGCCAGCTCTTTTCCTACTTCATTGTGTCGTTGATTCCCCACATCCAATGGATAGTATAAGGGTCAATAGGGTGATAAAAATTTTAATATTTCGAATTTTATCAAAAAGCATTTTAATATATTTTTGTAATAATCATGTTTAGAAACAAATCCTATCTTATCCCCACCCTGCTTCTGGCTATTTTTATTTCAGCCTGTCAACTTAGTCTACCTGAAGAGAACATCACTAAAAATATTGAAGACCTTCAAGTCTCCAAGAATTTTGACTTTAGCACATCGCATACCTACGGATTAAATATCCTTGTCACAGACGAAAATGGAGCTACACTTCCTCACATACCCATCACCATTTACAGTGCGCCCATTGAAAATGGAGGACAAAAAATCGCCTATGGCTGGACAGATGAAATGGGTTATTTTTCAAGAGAATTGAAAATTCCAAACACGCGCGAAGCACTATTCGCTTATTCTTCTTCTGCCGCGATTGAACGAACTCAAATTATCTCCCTACCTGAATTATCAGGCGAGCTTGAATTTATCTGGGGCAGTGGACCAAGCATTCCGAAAGTTGTCAAAAGATTATCCTCAGATGCATTCACATGTGAAACAGGATTCTATCAAGTCATTTATGATACACTGAAAAAACTGGATATAGCTACAGGGAAGTACATCAAAGTCGGTGTGGCTTCTGACAGGTATAATGCCATCGGTTACAACCCTATTGACAATTACATCTACGGAGTAAAGATGCTAGATGGAAAAGCAAGGTTATGGAAATTTGGAACAAGTGGAACTGAGCAAGACCTGGGAGTAATTTCCGGCTACTCTGCCAGCAATGCGTACAAAGGCGACTTTGGGTTAGACGGATTTCTATACTTGCCAATTTACAGCGGTGGGAACTGGCAACTCGCAAAGGTAGACGTTACGGCCAATCCACCCATTGCTACTACTCAAAACATTAGCTCTATAAATAATGTAGATGACTGCCATGATTTCGCCTATAATCCTATCCAGGAGAAATTTTATGGCTTAACAAAATCAGGGAAACTGGCTGTCCTTGATCAGAACAACCTGACCATCCAATACATCGCTGATTATAGCAGCACCACGGGTTCGGGTCCGTTCGGGGCGGTTTGGTCAAATCTTGCAGGACATATCTACTACAGCAAGAACACCAATGGTAAGATTTACCAAATCGAAATGGACTCTACCACAGGAAATCCCCTTGGCATTACTTTCCTGCTAAACGGAGATGCCGCAGGCAACAACGATGGATGTTCTTGCGCCCTTGCCACAGCCCCGTTCGATGATTCGGATGATGACGAGGTATTGGATGGAATGGATGCCTTTCCCAGAGACAGTACACTTGCATTCCAGGAGTTTACCCCAGAACAAGATGCCTATGGAACTCTTTCTTTTGAAGATCAATGGCCTGAAAAAGGAGACTTTGACTTCAACGACCTGGTCATTGACTACAATGTGGAGACCGCCAAAGATCCACGTGGTATGATAGCATACATCAAATTAAAGCTGAAAGTCAGGGCCATTGGTGCCTCTTACAAGCAAGGCTTTGGAATATCATTCGAAGGATTATTGCCTTCACAAATCGATTCGGTATCAGGAACTGAGACAACAGGTATCAGCCTGCTGCCCAACGGATTGGAAGCCAGTCAAAGCAAAGCAGTGGTAGTTATTTATGATGATGGTCATGGACTCTTTGGCCTACCCAATGGCAACTTCATCAATACCACAGGAAGCGGCCCAAGCCTACCCAGTTACGAGATGGAGGTAACCCTACACCTAAATAGAACTGTGGAAAGCTATGGACAATTTAACCCATTCCTGTTTACCAGAGGTGAAAGGGGAAGAGAAGTACACCTGAAAAACTTCCCTCCTACAGATCTTGTGAACAATGAATTGTTTGGTAGTTCATCTGACCGATCTGATACTGGCTCAGGAATCTATTACCAGGACAACCAGGGACTTCCATGGGCCATAGACCTTGCGGAGGGGATGGACTACCCAGAGGAAAAGGCACCCATTACCCTTGCTTATCCCTTCTTCTATGATTGGGTAGTTTCAGAAGGAATAAATCACAAGGACTGGTACCTGGAAGCAAAGGCTGTCATTTCAAACGTTTATGGCAGGTAAAATGGCAAAAAATTAATTGAGAAAAGTTTAAGTATAGGATTGTTTGTTGATAGGTAAGAGTCCTCCCTGACATCGGGGAGGACTCATTTTGTGGCAATAAGGGTCTTTACAAGCCTTACTTGCTGATAATCATTCGCTTGGTATCAGACTCAAGTCCATTGATAACCAAAGAGTACAGGTACATACCCGCCTCGAGGCTTGCCGCTTGAATTTCAATTGAATTTCGACCCGCTTTAGGATTGGCATCCAGCCTGCGGACCTGCTTCCCTTGCATATCGAAAAGGAAGATTTCGGCAGTTTTTACATCACTTGGCAATTGATATTCAATCCTTGTGATGTCGCTAAATGGGTTGGGAGCATTCTGGTACAACATTACTCCATCAAGCCCTGATCCTTTGGTGCTACCAGTAGAAGGCACATCCAGAGAAGATTTTTGGTCTTTCAGTTGAGCTTTCAGCTCCTCGATCTGAGCTTGCTGCTCCTGGATACCCTTAATCAGTACAGGAATGATTTCGATATAGTAAAGGCCCAGCATGCCATTGGGATTTTCGGGAACCATTTCTCCATCTTCATTAGGCTGGAGCCTCTTGCTTGGATCAGATACGACCTCATTGATGACTCCCTGAACCTCTTGTGCGATCAGACCGAGCGAGCGACCTTTCTCAGGGGCATGATTCCAATTATAGGAAACAGGACGCAATTGCATGATTTCTTCTAAGCCATAAGGCAAGTCCTCAATGCTATTTTTCATCCTGCGATCCGAACTGGCATCCAGAGAGACACAGAAGACTTCATCCCATCTGCGGTCAGTCCTCCCCAGATCCCATGTCAAGTTATCATCAGAGATGAAACTGGCATCTACCAATTCGGCTGTATTACCTCCACCATCTCTCAGAATCTCGACAGATCCAAACTGAAAGTCTTCATAAAACCTGATCAATCCATCGTTGAATCTTGCAATTAGGTTTCCACAACCATTGCCCAGGTCTTTCCTGAAGTCAAGATAAGGATCACTAAAAGAAATCGTAGGAATAGACCCTTCGAGGTTTCCTCCTTGCATGAACATGGTCATGTAACGGGTAGTTGAGGTCTGCGTACGAAATCCCCAGCCTGCACAGGCTCCCCCGGACTCTCCCATAGAGGCAAACTGTGGTGGGAAAGGCTCTTTGGGATTAGGTGCCAGAAAAATGTTACTTCCCCTCACATCAAGGTCTGTAATAGGTGTGGTTGTGTTGATCCCTACGGGTCCACCGATCGTACTTTGTGCTGTTGCTTGCCCAAAGCTCAAGGCAAGTCCAAGCATAGTGATGACGAGGGCCTTGGCAAAGGCCCATGTTGTTTGGGTAGTTAAATACATGGTGATACTAAATAACTAGGTTGAGTGAAATTGTTTTAGATCATGTTAATTGCGCGCAAAGAAGAACATTACAATAAAAATAAAAGGAACATACGCCTCTAATCGGGGAAAATAGAAGTCTAGCCCTCTTTAACAAGAGAATTCGGATCGTACATTCATTTGAGTGGCTATTATCTTAATTGTAATATCAATATACGAAATACAAAAATTATGTAAAAAATTACTTTCAATATATATTGCCTTCAATCTATTATATTCAATATATAAACATTAATTTTAAATGAATATTTTATTCAAATGAACATTTATGAAGACTTATATATATGATGCGTTCGGAGCTGATACAAGCAGATATTTGAGGGTACAAAATGAAATATCTGCCTATTTTTTTCATTTCCAACTGATAATGAGTTTTTATAAATACCTCAACAAAAAAACAAAAAACTTTTTCTATACAGCTTGTTTCGGACTGAAAATCTACCTGCATTCTCCCAATTTTCCCTAAATTCATGCCATGACATTTCTGGAACAAATTGTAGGCGAATTAAAGCAGGAATTTGGGAAAAACATCTCCAATATCTGCATCGTAGTTCCAACACGAAGGGCAGTTGTCTTCCTTAGGAACGCACTCGCCAAAACCTACCGCCAAACCCTTTGGGCCCCACGCATGATATCCATCCAGGATTTTGTGAGAGAGCTCTCCGGCTGGGATTTTCCGGAAATGCTTCCCCTCGTTTTTGAGTTGTACCAGGTATATCTCCGTCGAAAAAGACAGGATGATCCCACTTGGTATGAACCCTTCGAGCGTTTTTATGCTTGGGGAGAAATGCTGGTCAAGGACTTTGATGAAATTGACAAATACTATGTCAATGCGGAAAAGTTGTTTACCAACATCAAAGATCTTAAGGAAATCGACAATTTCTTCCAGTTTTCACCGGAGGAACTCGAACACATCAAGAGATTTTGGACAGCATTAAGAGGTAAAAATGAAGACCTGACTGAAGTTCAGGAAGAGTTTTTAAGGATTTGGCAGATCCTGAATGACATCTATGAAGGCTTTAAGCAACAACTTGCATCCAGACACCAAGCCTTTGACGGCATGGCCTATCGTTTTCTGGTAGATAGAATTCAGGAGGGGAGACTGAATATTCCTTATGATCAGGTGATTTTTGCCGGGTTCAATGCCCTTTCGCGTTCGGAAGAACTGATCATGGAGTCTTTGCTGAAGGAAAAGAAAGCCATTGTCTACTGGGACGTAGACCGTACATACTTTACTCCTCCAGGAGAGAAGAAGGCTTCCCAGAAGAGTTATAGCG
Source organism: Bacteroidia bacterium (assembly GCA_022760475.1). Classification (GTDB taxonomy): domain Bacteria; phylum Bacteroidota; class Bacteroidia; order J057; family J057; genus JALEFZ01. Next base: position 61,572 of record JALEFZ010000059.1, read on the forward strand.
ATGTTAACCACATAGCTGGGGAAGAGCCTGGTAAATTTATCAAAGAATATCACAGCAAGTGGAAAGACCTTGAAAGTCGATTGATCTATCATGACATGACTGCAAGGGAGAAGGACATATACATCACTGGTGTTGCCCTTCAGGTCGGGCAAGCGCGCTACCTGGGACAGCAGTTACAAGCATTGCAACTCGAAGAATCACAGCCCCATGACCATGCCATCGTTTTGGCGGATGAACAAATGCTCTTCCCTGTCCTGTATTCATTGCCCTCTGAGCTTGAATCGCTCAACATTACCATGGGCTTTCCTTTGAAGCAGACCAATATTTTTCACCTCATCATGAGTGTGTTACGTCTGTTAAGGACATTGAAGTTTGATGCATTCCAACAATTGGTATTTACCCATCAGGAGGTATTGACCATCCTGAACAATCCTTATATCAAAGCTCAGAAGCCCGAACTAAGCCTGAAGGTTCAACGGGAAATCAATGAAAAGAACCTGGTCTTCGTAAGTAAAAACTTCCTGGCTCAGCAAGACTTCACCAACTTACTCAAACACATTTTCCAGCCTCCCATCAAGCAAGAAAATAGTTTTGAGAGCCTTGAGGCCATATTGAATTACATCAGTCAGATTTTTGACCTGTTGCTGAGAGAAACAGCTTCCAGCTTCAACAGGCTTGAGTCAGAATTTGTAGTTCAGTTCCACACCCAGTTTAACCAGTTGCGAGAGGTATTGCTCCACTACCAGCCCAGCCTAAGCCTTGCAGGCTTCACCCAATTGCTTAGAGAAGCGTTGCAGCGGTCGCGAATTCCCTTCGAGGGCGAGCCCCTTGAGGGCATACAGCTCATGGGATTCCTGGAAACCAGGGTATTGGACTTCAAAAAAGTGTTTGTGATGGGTGCCAATGAGGGTAACCTGCCCGACACCAGCAAAGGCAATAGCTTCATTCCCTACAGCCTAAGAAAAGGATTTGGACTGCCCACATATGAAGAAAAAGATTCCATTTATGCCTACCACTTCTACCGACTGCTACAACGGACTGAGGAAGTACACCTGATCTACAATACGGTTGTACAGGATCGGGGAGGCACACGTGAGATAAGTCGATTTATCAGACAGATCAGGTATTTCTTCCGTGAAACGCCCAATCTCAAGATCCATGAGCGAATCATAACTACCCCTTCTCCCTATTCACAAAGCCAGCCCATTCTCATCCAACAAAATGAGGACATCAAAAAGATTCTTCATTCCAAGTACCTGGATCAATCCGGCAACTCCAAGTCATATCTTTCTGCCACAGCCATGACAACCTACCTTGGCTGCCCTTTGAAGTTTTACTTCAGGTATATCGCAGGCATTCGGGAATCGGACTCAGTAGAAGAAAACATCGAAGCCAATACCTTCGGTTCGGTCCTGCATTACACCCTTGAACTGCTTTATAAAGAAATGCTCAACCGCCCCATCGAAAAGGATGCAATAAAAGAATTGCGGCAAAATCTGGGAAGCAAACTCAAACAGGCCTTTGAAGCACACAAATTGCCCTGGAACGAAGAACTAAGGGGCATGAATTACCTTTATAGGGATGTCATCAGGCAGCAGGTGGGTCGGATATTGACTCAGGATGCCAATGGAGATGCGTTTAAAGTCATTAGCCTGGAAGATGAGGAGAAATTTTTCACCAGCTTCGATATTGGTGGTAAGAAGGTGAAGATCAATGGAATGTTGGACAGGATTGACCTGCTGGCCCAGAGTGATACCGTCCGTATCATTGACTACAAAACGGGAACCGTAAAGCTCAAGGATCATATTCAAGTCCATGAGTGCTTTGAAGGGGTCAAATACAAGGAAGTATTCCAGGGATTTTTATATGCCTGGCTTTATAAGCGCCAATATTCGGATGCCAAGGTCAAGGTAGGTTATTACACTGTCAGGGAGTTGAGTAAGGGCATCAGGTTCATCCAAAATGGCAATGCGGTCAGCAATGCTGAATTGGCACAATTTGAGGATCTGCTAAAGGAGTTAATTGTGAAAATCCTTTCAGGAGATTATTCCCAAACAGAAGATGAGTCCTATTGCAGATTCTGTTCTTATAAGGGAATCTGCAACAGGGGGAGATAGACATGAGTTCTCAATTATCGGACTTTTTGCCGTAGGGCATTTGAGAATTGCTTGTAGGAAGCCAATCCATCAGGATTTCAGATTCATTCTGCTTTTCTTCTTTCTTCCATTCATTCTCCCACTTTTGCCATTGAGCTTCTTCCCTTGGGCTCAAGAGCTCATCTTTTGCAATTTCGACAGAGACATTATCCTGCTTTTGAGGCTTGTCTTCAGGAAGGTCTAATGGTGGTGTGGTGTAAGTAAGGGTAGCGACGATTATCCAACTTAGCGGATTCATGATATAATAATTTTAGTAAGACGGAACAGCGGTAGTTGAGTCTTGGCTTAATGGGGTGGGTTAATACTTTACAATAAGATGTGTAGTTTCCTCCAACTTTCCCTAATCCTGGTTGATAATGGTCATCTTTAGATCACTTTTTGCAGGGAAATTCGTAGTAATTAAAATTGGAACAAGAATTTGAGCTTTTCTTTGATTAGTTTGATGGGTCAAGGAGCAAGGAATTCTACCATATCTTTGTTATTACAAGAATAAAAATATTTCCTCAAATAAATGAAACGCTTTTTAACCAATCCTATCACCTGGCTACTGATTCTTGGAGCAGGGGCTATTTTGGGTTACCAATTGGTGTACAAGCCACTATTTGGTACCAATGTGAAAACTGCAGATGGAAAAGACATGGAATTTTTCATTCCGAGGGGATATGATTACAAGGAAGTTGGAGACAAGTTGCTTCGAGAAAAGCTCATCAAAGACCCTCAATCCTTTCATTGGCTTGCCAGAAAAATGAATTACCCCAAGCATGTCTATCCAGGTAGGTATATCATCAAGGATGGCATGAGTAACCGGGAATTGATAACTCTCCTGAGGTCAGGTTCCAGAGAAGCCATTGATTTTACTTTTGTAAAATTTCGAACCAAGGAAGACCTCGCCAAGCATGTGGGCGAACGCCTTGAAATGTCCTCAAGTGACTTTCTTGCCGTATTGAATGATGAGGAATTCCTCAAAAAACAAGGGGGACTCAATCCCGAGCTAGCCATGATGGTATTCATTCCGAACACTTATAAGGTTCATTGGCACATTTCACCCAAAGAATTTTATAAAAAAATGTACAGCGAGTATCAAAAATTCTGGACAGCTGAAAGGAATAAGAAACGGGAGAAGTTCAAACTTAATAGAAGAGAAATCATGACCATTGCCTCCATTGTGGAAGAGGAGACAAATAAAAATGACGAAAAATCCAGGGTAGCGGGTGTTTATCTGAATCGCGTTAGGAAAAAATGGCCATTGGAAGCAGATCCGACCGTAAAATATGCGGTTGGCGATTTTACCATCAAAAGGGTTCTGTTCAAGCATTTGAAGTTTGACTCCCCCTACAACACCTACCTGTATCCAGGCATTCCTCCAGGTCCAATTTGTACCCCTTCTATCCCTTCCATTGATGCTGTACTAAATGCAGAAAAACATGAATACATGTTCTTCTGCGCCAGGATTGATGGATCGGGTTACCACCAATTCTCAGAAACCCTGGCTGCCCACAATGCTTATGCGGCCAAGTATCAAAGGATGCTAGACCAAATGGGTATTCGCTAACAACAAATTCACATTCCTGAACAATCCCTCCGGGCGAACAATTAAATAATTTTCAGTGGCCTCATGAAGGCTTGGCATGCTATTTGAACTGTTTACGTGACTGATCAATCAAGTTTTGATCATCTCCATTAATCATTCGAAAATAGGAATCAAAATAAAATCGTGCCAACACGATTTATAGAATCCTATTGAAAAAATGAATAATTACCCTTTTTAGAGCCCAAATCATATTGTATAAATATGATTTGGGCTCTAATCATTTAAAAATCAGAAGATTAATCTAATGAAAAACTTTTCAATTCTTACAATTAATCGAAATCAGGAAAAATAACCATTTAAACAATAAAACAAACCATTCAAACAATAAAAATTACCATTCATACCAAATTAAAGGTAATTCAAGCATCAGATAACTATTATTGGATATGAAAGGGCGATAATCCTGGATTACAAGAGCAAGGGCTAGGGTTGATTCTTCCGCTTAGTGGAATTGAATCCCCTAGTTTTTTTTTGGAGTCTTATTTGATTTCACCCTTAATTTGCCTTCAGCCAGGCGAAATGTCTGGTTTTCCGTACAAAAACTTTGCAGCTTTTTATTGACTGTTGTCTAGCATTCTTACAAGCTTTTATCTTGGCAGCGAGAAAGCTTTTGTAGGTTTTTTATGGACTTTTTGTAATTTGAAATGCTCGCATAACAACTTTGAATATTTCAAAGTTCTGGGCAAGCAAGCGTGGAAAAATTATTCATCCTCATGAAACAAGCGCGTTGGCCTTGGTATGTTGTTCTGGTATTGTTTTATAGTGTATTGGCTCTATGGGGCCTTTCTTTTTATCAGGAAATTCAAAGAGTCAGAGACTTCGATCTGGTTCCAGGCCTGGAATCCTCATTTGAAGGGAATGACTGGGTAGACTGGAAAGATACTGAGCAAGGAGTTGTGGCGGAGCGAGTCCATCCCCTCCCAGGCTACAAGGAAATTTCATTTTCCAGCATTGCTCCAGGAGACAGAATACTTGAACTGAACCATGATAAGGTGTACAAGGCTGAAGAAGTCAATAAAATTACTTCCTCCAGACGCCCAGGTCATCTCTTCACCATGAAGATCCTGAAGTACGATCCCTTCAACAGAATCTACATAGGTGAGCGTGAGATATATGTCCAAAACGGATTCAGGCTTTCATTCTCCTTTAACTCCATGGGTTGGTACTGGCACCTCAGTGTATGGTTGGCTGGTATTGGAGCATTTATCGCTTTGGTCATCCTGATTATCCTGGCGCCCATCGTGAAGGATCAGATTTTACAGCAGCTTGCTCTACTTGCGCTTATCGGGACTGGATTGCTTTTCTTCCTCCTTCAGCTTACCCACAACTCATATTTGATCATTAAAAATGATCTTGAAAATATCCAGACGGAACAATTGTTTATCTTATTCTATCTAGGGCTACTGATTGTTTATACATTATGTTACTTCTTCCTTAAAATAGATAAAGGCAGATGGACAATCTTGTTTTTGTTGCCTTCATTACTCGCTGGAATTTTCCTTTTCTTCATGAGCTATCAATTCCTGGTAGTAGAGCAGAACTTCAGGTTCTTTCATAACGTGGTTGAGAATAGCACATTTATTTTCTTCCTCTTACATCTACTTGGAGGCACTTTGTTATACCTGAGTTCGGGCATAGGAGAAGGAAAGCGAAGAGAGCCCATTTATCTGTTGTTGGTGAGCCTTTTCGCACTTGGAGCCTTGCTATTTTTCTATTTTCTAAAGGATTCAACGGCTTACAGGGATCACGGGATTTTTGCCACCTTCATCCTGATGTTTTTCCCATTGATCCACAGCCCCATCCAGCAATTACAGTTTGGAAAAGTAAGCTTGGTCGTAACTCAAACCTTACAATACCTGGTATTTCTGATCTTTGGCCTGATCATTTTCCTTCTACTTTCCCAACTCTTTTCATATTCTGCCTTATCGGCTTACAGGACGATTCTACTCCCCGTAGCATTCCTGATTTTGTTGGCCATCATGAGGGTTACATACTTGGCAAATGAAGACAAACTCAGCCGCTATTTTGTATCAAGCCAGCAAGAACAGCTCAATAAGATAAAAGCCTTTATTGCTCGAATACCTCAATACTCAGCAGCTGAAAAATTACTTTTAGACCTTAAGAAGGAACTTACCGATTTCTTTCAAACGGACAATGTTGACCTTTGGAACCCACCTACCGAATTAGAAGAAGGAGAGGAAGCAGTGGAAAAAGAAATCGATTGGGACAGGGTATATCACAAACTTAAAAATACCAATAGCATTTGGTCTAAAACAAAGGTCATCTCCCCGCTATTGCTGGAGGATGAGGAAGAATTGTCCGCCTCTCCTTACCACTTGATCAGTCCTATTTCTATTGAAGAGGGTGATTACTTGTTGCTCAAGTTGGGAAAAAAGAAAAGAGGGGTGTACAACCTGTCTGACTTGGAGTTGATTTCACAGATCGTCCAGCAAACCCAGCTCACGCTCAACGTTCTGGTTCTAAACCAAAGAGAGGTGGAGCTTGTCCAGCAGACCTATGATGCGAAGTTGACAGCATTGCGCTCCCAGATCAATCCACACTTCCTGTTCAACACGTTGAACTCCATTGGAGAATTGGTTCATGAATCTGCCGATCGCGCCGAGGCTGCGGTAGAGAAGCTGGCCTATATCTTTAGGTACACCCTTGATAAATCCAGCGAAAACTTTGTAGCACTTGATGAGGAGGTGAGTTTGATCAGGACTTATCTGGAGATGGAAAAGATTCGTTTTGGTGAAAAATTGGACATCGACATAGAAATCAGGGACAACATGAACAAAGTCCCTATACCGTCTTTTATACTGCTCACCCTGGTGGAGAACTGTATCAAGCACGGTGTGTCTAAAATACTACACAATGGCTGGGTTTCTGTCATGGGATATCAGGAAGATGACTTCCTTGTGTGCGAAGTGGAAGACAATGGCCCAGGCATAGATGTCAGTAGAATTTATAAGAGCCACGGACTCAGCAATAGCATATCCAGAATTGAGAACATCTACGAAATGAAGGACCTTTTCAATTTTCAAAATACTGGAAATGGGACCCTGGTCACCCTAAAAATTCCCCTAAGTAAAGCCTATGAAAAGGCTGGAACGTCCTAAAATTACTACAAATTTCACCTAAATATTACAATAAAAGTTAGAGGCACGGGTTTTGTATTTAAGAAAAAAGAAACTTTCTGCTTGGCTATACTTTTAATTATCCAGATCTTTTTGGGTGCCGTTCTTTAAGACCAGGTTTTAAACTGTCCTGATTTAAAGCAATTTGCCTAACTAATTTTTGAAGTTTCAAACCGAATGGTGGTCAGAGCAAAGTAGTAGTTGATTGGTAATGGAACCCAAAAACAAACTCTCAGTTATATGTCCAAACTTCGCGTATTAATCGCTGATGATGAGCTCCCAGCTCGTAACAAAATGAAGCGTCTACTTACAAAATTCAACGATGTTGAAATCGTACACATGGCAGAAAATGGCCTAGACGCTTTGGAAAATATTCAGAACAGCAAGCCGGATTTGGTTTTTCTAGATATTGAAATGCCAGGAATGAATGGCCTGGAGGTAGCTGGGAACATCACCACTGATCCCATGCCAGCAGTAGTTTTCGCAACAGCCTATAATGAGCACGCCATCAAGGCTTTTGAATTGAATGCACAGGATTACCTCTTGAAGCCCTTCAATGAAGATCGCTTGCGCCAGGCTGTAGACAAGGTAAAGAACAACCGCATCGAAACAGCACTTGACCCTGAGAAGTTGGTCGAACTACTGCGTCCTGAAGCTGCGGAGGAGATCAAAGTACCTTTCTCCAATAAGGTACCCATCCCGACAAGAGACCGATACAAATTGGTGGATTATGATGATGTAGTTTGCATCGAAGTGGAAGAAAGAAGCGTAAGGCTGTTCACCAAAGAAAGATCTTACCTGCTTAACCATACCCTTGATACATTTGAGCGCAAGTTGCCAGGAGACATGTTCTTCCGGGTAAACCGTTCTTGCATCATTGGTCTGAAGCATGTATTGGAAATTGTGATCTGGTTTGGTAACCGTTTCAAGATTATCTTGAGCAACCAGAAGGAAGTAATTTCCAGCCGTGAGAAATCAAAAATCCTCAAGCAGGTATTAAAATTTTAGCGTTGATATTAGTCAACGATAATTTTGTTGAAACTGCGCCCTAGGCGCAGTTTTTTTTGTTTTGCAATATTGGATAGTTGAATCCTCTGTTTCCTAAAAAGAGCTTCTTCCTATATTTAATATTTTGAATGGATAAATAATTCAAATGAGTCCAATCAATAGCTTTCCTACCCTTATCGTAAATGCTTTTAAACATGAATTGCTTGTGAGTGAGATTTTTGAATAAGTTTGTCCCATGGCAAAAATCACACTTGTCCCCACCCCTATTGGAAATCTCGAAGACATCACCTTGAGATCCATCAGGTGTCTGAAAGAGGCAGACCTTATTGCAGCTGAAGATACACGCACCTCCGGCAGGTTGCTCAAGCACCTTGAGGTAGACACCCCTCAGACCTCGCTTCACCAGCATAACGAACATAAGAAAGTCCAGGATCTCCTCGACAGGGTGGAAAATGAAGACCTTCACCTGGCAGTTATTTCAGATGCCGGTACACCCGGAATTTCCGATCCTGGTTTCCTGATCGTCAGGGAAGCCCAGAAAAGGGAGGTACTGGTACAAAGTCTACCCGGTGCAACAGCCTTTGTTCCTGCCCTCGTAAATAGTGGATTGCCCTGCGACAGGTTCACCTTTGAGGGCTTCCTGCCCATCAAAAAAGGTCGTAAAACCAGGCTGGATTCTTTGTTGGAAGAACAAAGAACCATGGTTTTCTACGAATCGCCCCACAGGATTTTAAAGACTCTAAAGCAATTTGCAGAGCATTTTGGGGCAGAGCGCCCTGCTTCCATATCGCGGGAAATATCCAAGATACACGAAGAAAACGTTTCAGGAACTTTACAAAGCCTAATTGATCATTTTGAAGCCAAAAGCATAAAAGGGGAGTTTGTCCTCGTTGTAGGAGGAAAAACTCCCGATTGATTCATTACTCCGGATCAAGCCAATTCATGCTTCTTTTAACGGCTTTTTGCCAGCCTTTATATAGGTCAGCTCGTTTTTCTTCCTCCATATTTGGGCGGAACTCAGCATCTTTTTTCCAATTTGGTGCAAGTTCTTCCTTGGTCCAATATCCCACATGAAGCCCAGCGAGGTAAGCTGCCCCAAGGGCAGTAGTCTCAATGACCTTTGGCCTTTCAACAGGCACATTCAAAATGTCTGCCTGAAATTGCATCAAAAGGTTGTTGGCAGAAGCACCCCCATCTACTCTGAGATTTGGAATTCCAGTTCCTGCATCTTTCTCCATCGCATCTAATACATCGCGTGTCTGATAGGCAAGCGAATCAAGCGTAGCACGAACGATATGGGCTTTTCCAGTCCCTCTGGTCAATCCAAAGATTGCTCCACGCGCATACATGTCCCAATATGGAGCGCCCAAGCCTGCGAAGGCTGGAACAACATATACCCCATCCGTCTCGTCAACCTTCATCGCATAATATTCAGAATCAGGAGCTTCATCCAGAATTTTCAAGCCATCGCGCAACCACTGAATCGCTGCTCCCGCGATAAAGATACTCCCCTCAAGAATGTAATTCACCTTGTCATTGAGGCCCCAGCCAAGGGTGGTCAACAGGCCAGACTCTGAGAAAACTGGCTCTTCCCCCGTATTCATCAGCATAAAACAACCTGTTCCGTAGGTATTTTTGGTCATGCCGGGTTCAAAACAAGCCTGTCCAAAAAGTGCTGCTTGCTGATCTCCCGCGGCACCCCCGATGGGGATAGAATGTCCGTCAAACAAGTTTGGCGTGGTGGAACCAAAGTCTCCTGAACAAGCCCTAACCTCAGGTAAAATCTCACGAGGAACACCCAGGTGATCCAACATTCCCTGATCCCAGTCGAGCTCACTTATATTGAACAATAGGGTACGAGCAGCATTGGAGTAATCGGTTGCATGAATTTGTCCACCCGTTAATTTCCAAATCAACCATGAATCCACTGTACCAAAGGCTAAGTCCGAGGGATTGGGATGGTCAATGTGGTCAAGAATCCATTTGACTTTGGTACCGGAAAAATAGGCATCAATGACCAGTCCGGTTGTCTTCCTGACGTAGTCCTCCATGCCATTGGCCTTCATCTCGTCGCAGATTCCTGCAGTTCTTCTGTCTTGCCATACAATGGCATTATATACCGGCTTTCCGGTCTTTTTATCCCAAATGATGGTAGTTTCTCGCTGATTGGTGATTCCAATTCCAGCAATTTGATCAGCCTCAATGCCGGCTCTCCTAATCGCTGCCCTAGCGACAGCTAATTGAGAACTCCATATTTCCTCTGGATCGTGCTCTACCCAACCCGGTTTGGGAAACATTTGGGTAAATTCCTGTTGGGCTTTTGAAACAATATTCGTTTCCGAATCGAAAAGAATGGCTCTGGAACTGGTAGTTCCTTGGTCAAGGGCGAGTATGTAGCTTTTTTTCATCGAGGCTTTAGATTTTCTGTAAAATAATCATCAATACCAATTTTGCATATTCTTCTTTAAAATTTGCCATTCTAAAAGTTATCTGCCATAAACAGAAACAAAACGAATTGGAAGTTTCTTTTTCGTCCTCATATGAAAATCTTATCATTGATGTGAAATCCATGAAAATTGAAAAATAAATCCATGAATATGAAAAATCTGATAGCCATCCTTCTTTTATTTTCTTCCCTAAGCCTTCAAGCGCAAGAAATTGGAACCGATAAATTGGGAAACTGGTTGATGTATTTTGGAATGCACAGGCTTTCAGATGATCTCAGCATTCATACCGAAGCACAATTTCGTTATTATGAATTGACTTCAAACCTTAATCAGGTTCTTCTCAGAACGGGCTTGAATTATCACATCAACTCCAAGGCAATGGTAACCGCAGGCTATGCCTACATCCCTACCGAATCCTTCGAAAAGGGTGCAAATCAAGTAAGTACAAGAGAAAACAGAATTTGGCAGCAATTTATCCTCCGCAATAAAGTAGGAAGGTTCAACTTCGAACACAGGTATCGCCTCGAACAAAGATGGGTCAGGCAAGACGAAGAGACCAACTACCTTAACAGGGCGCGTTACCGTATTTTCATTGCTGTACCTATCTCAAAACCAGCAATGGAAGATAAAACCTGGTTCCTTGCAGCCTACGATGAAATTTTTCTTGACCTGGATAGCGATCCATTCAACCAAAATCGCCTTTATGGTGCAGTAGGCTATAAATTCAACTCAACTCTAAGCCTTCAAGCCGGTTATTTGCGTAATCATATTGGTCCCAATTGCTTCAACAGGGTCCAATTCGCCCTTTTCCTGAATACCGATCATCGGAAAAACAAATAAATAATCGAGGCGAAATTTCTAGATTAATCCGATCAAGAACCTGCAAAAATGAATGAAGAAATAGAATTAACCATAAAGGCCTACCTGGAAAGCATTCATGCCCAGGATTTTGATCGCTGCTATGAGATGCTGGATAAGGATGAGTCTGCCGAGTATAAAAAAATCATTCAGGACTTTGCAGAAAAGATGGAACCTTTCGGAGAAGCAGACGAATTGCTGAAAAGGATGCAAATCGAGAGTCTGGATATACTCAGACAAATGTCAGATAAGGAATTTCTTGTAAATATTTTCAAGCAGATCAGCAAAGAAGTAGGCCAGAAAGAGCTCAAACGCATGGTTGAAAGTACAGAAATACTCAACATCGATGCGACCGATTATCTTACCATCGTACAATACAAGTTTTCTTTCCCGATGTATGAGGGAGAATGGACAGATATCGAAACCGAGATTCACCTCATCTTCAAGGAAAACAGATGGCAGATCCTGTTTAAGCCAGGAATGAGCCATGCCTTTGCCCATTTCGATCGTGAAATTGACTTCTATAATAAAAGGAAGGCAATGGATCAGCCTGAGAAATTTTCCAAAAGCCGTACAGGGGAATTGTCCTCCTATACCGTAACGGGATACAAGAATGCCCAAGGAGAGGTTGTTTTTGAGGCGCGATTTAAAGACGCAGGAGAATTCAATGAAGGCCTTGCATACGCAAGGGTATTTGAGAAATATGGCTATATCGATCAGACTGGTGAATTTACCATCAAACCAAGATTTTCAGATGCACAGGATTTCAGTCAAGGCCTGGCAGCAGTCGCCATTTATATCCCAGAGGAAGGTACGCGATGGGGCCTTATTGATCGAGAAGGAAATGAAGTCTATCCCTTTGAACTCAAGGAAGCAGGAGAATTTTCCGATGGACTAATGGTTTGCAGCAATGAAGCTGAAAAGTGGGGCTACCTGAATACCTCCGGCGAGCTTGTCATTCCATTCAAATTCGACTATGCCCAGGATTTTTATGAAGGAGAAGCAGAAGTAGGTATTTGGAACGAAGATGAAGAAATGATTTATATGACCATTGATACCAATGGAAATATCCTCGACTAAAAAAGGGCTGCCCCCGAAGGAGCAAGCCCAAAAAAGTTAAGATGGAAAAGTCTTTAACAGATGCTTCGCTTATTCAACGAAGGCTGTCTTAACTGTCGTATTTAAAATCACCTGAATCTCTGTTGATTCCAGGAGAGTTTTTCCCAAAGTCATACTGTAAAGCAGAGAAATATTTTCTGCATCCATCAAGTCAGACAAACTGGGTGTCGTTGGATCTGTTTTCACCCTGATCATTTTACCACCTTTGGCGGCTTCTTCAGCAACTTGCGAGGTAAACTTCAATGGCACTTCTCTCCCCTCCAAAAATAGGCTTGCACTAAAGTCTTTGAGATAGGCAAAATCTGCCTTGGAAGAATCAGGCATCAAAAAGGTAACTGACTTCAATTCAATGTCTTCAATAAACTGGACCCCTCTTTTTTCCAGCTCTTCGCCTAACCTGTTTTCTGAAACAGGGATTTTCACCTCAACAGTAGAATCTGCTGCGAAAGGTGCATTAAGGGGGATGTTAAATTCATAGTCATAGTCAAAGCTCAGGCCGGGCACACCAAATTCTGTACAGGAGACGAACATGAAGGCTAAAGGCAACAAGACAAGGAAGATCTTTTTCATGTGATTGATATAGAGCAATATTTATTAATAATATCAAATTTTACACTTACAAATCTATACGATTATTCGAATTAAAAATAATTCATTTTTGGGAAATACTTACAAGCAAAGAGGAAGAAACCGAAACTGATCCGGCATCTTCCTCTATTATTTTCTAGGGTGAGAAAAACTTACTACTTATGTTAACTCATTGGATTTCACTGCATGTATCATAAAAAAACCTTCTGACTCATCCTCCTTGATTTTTCCAGAATCTTTCACATAGCCTATGTTCCAAATTTTCTTGATCGTGAATCCACTGTCTTCCAAAAGCCCTGTGATCTCATCTTTTGAAAAATAATGCAGGAAGGCTATTTCTTTTCCATTGGTTCTTTTGTAGAACACATCTCCCTCTTGGTATCCATATTTATACAGTTTCATGTTGTTGTAGGCTTTTACTGCCAGAGGTCCCCATTCGTTTTTGTTCCCCATATTGAATACATCTATCATCAATGGAGCATTCATTTTCAAATGTTTATTCAGTTTAAGCAGGGCATTTTTCCTGACGTCATAGGTACTGATATGTCCAAAGGCATAAAGCCATGTAGCTGCACAATATTGTTTCTCAGGGGGAAGTTCAAGATCTACCCAACCTGAATTGATCAACTCTATATCCTTTTCTGCTGCAACTTCACACATGGAAGCACTGATGTCGACTCCTTGAATCTTATAAGTTGATCCAGAAATTTTCCGGATGTCAATGGCCCTCCTTCCTGTACCACAGGCAATATGAAGAACTTCGTCAAGGCTTTCCAGATTTCTGAATTGATTGGCAATGATTTCATTGATCTTATCCGTGTAGGCAGACCTTGATTCGTGTTTTTGGTCTATTTGATCATAAATCTCAGCTTGCTCACAATAATATGCACCGACCATCTCCCCTATTCGTTCGGATTCAGGTTTGGGAATGACAGGATAAATGACATGGGAACGTTTGCGATGGAAGGTAGCCATGTCCTGAAAGCTGAATGCATTCTCTCGTAATGCCTTAAAATGTCCTTCTCGATCTGACCAGCTAGCAGACTTGGCAGTAGCGCTCAGGATTCCCTCCGCTCCAATTTCGGTATTGTAAATGGCTAGATCTTCAAGGGTGTCCAAGGCTGGATAATAAAAATGTATACTTACAGCTCCCTCTTTTTCGTTGGGGTTGGCGAGTTTGTGAATGGTTTGATCAGGCTCATCAGCTACTCCTCCGGCAAGGTAGCGAACCGCATGAGACTCACCTAAAATTCCATCCTTAAAAACATATTCTATGTTGTCCAATTCGCCTTCTAACATAGCGACGTACCCATAAAAACCTTTATGATAATGAATGGCACTTTCTGTTGATGGAGGCCAATAGATCAACACACACTCAAAAGGTTCCAGGCAAAGGATGTTTCTTCCATAATCTCCTGGATCGCATTCATACGGTATATGTTCTTTGTATTCAAGTTTTGCGAGGTCAATCCCTTTGACAAAATCTCCCAGCGATTCATATGATAGGTCTTCTTTTCTAAAATTGTTAATTCTTTCGAGTAGTTGCTTCATGTTTTAGGTAAATATTTGTGAAGAAAATACCATATGCTCAAAATAGATTCAACCGAAAACGGAAATTTAACTTTAAGAGAACAAAAGGTCTGAAAATTTAAAATGAAATTTACCAATCCTGGAAATGCCAAAAAAATTGTGTTTAGTCCACGTCATTTTATTCCTTTGTAAAACCGAACCTAATTAGAAGCAAAGGAATTATTATGAATGCCAGTAAGCGTTGGTGGCCACTAATCGCCTTCTCCCTTGCTTATTTCCTTGTACTTGGACTGATATATTTAGTCGAGTCCAGACATCCTGATGGCAATATTCACAGCCTTACAGATGCTTTTTGGTACTCTCTCGTAACCCTTACAACTGTGGGATATGGAGACTTTTATCCTGTTTCCTTTGTTGGAAGGGTACTGAGTCTCTTTTTTGTATTTGGTTCGCTTGGCCTTCTTGGCTTATTCATCAGCAATGTGACCGAAAGTTTCTACAAAAGACAAGAATTCAAAAAAATGGGCTACAAAGGCACTGACTTCGAAAAACATGTAATTATTCTTGGATGGAATTCTTTTGCTCATTCCATCACTGAGCAATTATTGGCCTCCCACACCAAGGTAGCCATCGTCACGGGACAAAAGGACAACATTGATTTGATATATGAAGAGTTTGGTAAGGAAGAAGTTTTTGTTCTTTTTTCTGATCCCAAAACTTCTAACCTGCTAGACAGGCTAAATCCAGCACAATCCTCTGTCATTTTTGTAAACCTGGAAAACGATACAGACAAACTGATCACCGTCCTGAATTTGAAAAAGGAATATCCCAAAATCGAATTCATGGTAATCCTGGACAATACAGACCTCAAGGGAACTTTCTCAAGTGCAGGAGTAACCTTTATCCTTTCTAAAAATGAAATTGCAGCAAAATTGGTTGCCAGTTTTATTTTTGAGCCTGATGTAGCCAACCTTACCAGCGATTTACTTTCGTCAGCAGAAGAAGGCAAGGAAGATGATTATGACATCCAACAATACAAGGTTCTTCCCCAGAACCCCTTCCTGAATAGCAATTTTGGCGATACCCTTGTCAAGCTAAAAACAGATTTTAATGCGGTACTTTTGGCTATTGCCAGGATTGAAGATGGCCAAAGAAAACTCTACAAAGTCCCCTCAAATGATTTTCTGATCAAGGAAAATGATTATTTGATCATGGTTGTCAATGAGGCCAAACTAAGCCTGATTAGAGAGAGTTTTGGTACCTTAGAAGGAATTTGACCTTCTCAAACTCAATGCTGCATACCACTCACAAGAAAAACTTTCAGTAATTTCTGAAAATATTGAACAATGGCCTTAAGCTATCGTATCTACAAGCAAACATATAGACAGAGCGATGGTAAAGAAAAAAATTGTCATAGCAGGTGGGACGGGCTTCATAGGCCAATATTTATCTACCTATTTTAATGAGTTGGGGTATGAAATAGTCATCCTGAGCCGCCAAACTCGTGAAGCCCAGGACAATATCAACTACCTTCAATGGGATGGAAAGACCCTTGGTGAATGGAAAAATTCACTGGAAGGGGCGGAAGCCTTGATCAACCTAGCTGGTAAGTCGGTCAATTGCAGATATACCGAAGAAAATAAAAAGGCGATATTATCTTCCAGGATAGACAGTACCAAGGTACTTGGCCAGGCAGTTGCAGCTTGTGAGATTCCTCCTAAAGTCTGGCTCAACTCAAGCACAGCTACGATTTATCGTCATTCTGAGGCAAAAGAGATGACAGAGGAAGATCCCATACATCCGGAGAACTTCTCAGAAAATGTAGCTCAATCCTGGGAGGACTGTTTTTTTTCCTTTGAATTGCTTCCCATAAGGCAGGTAGCCATGCGCATCTCGATTGTACTGGGTGATGGAAGCGCACTGAAACCATTGATAAAGCTGTGCCGAGTTGGCTTGGGAGGTGCCCAAGGAAAGGGAACTCAATATGTAAGCTGGTTGCATATTCATGATTTGGCCAGAATGGTCGAATACTTTATCCATGACGAAGGGGCCAAAGGCATCTACAATTGTACAAGCCCAATTCCAGTTCCCAATTCCATATTCATGGCTGAATTAAGAAAATCATTGAAAACTCCATTTGGCTTACCTGCATACAGATGGATGCTGGAAGTGGGAGCATTCTTTCTACAAACTGAGGCTGAACTGATTCTAAAAAGCAGGAGGGTAATTCCCAAAAGACTCCTGGAGGAAGGATTTACATTGACTTATGAAAATGTAAAAGATGCTATTGATGAAATTCTTAATTCAAAGAAGAATAAGGCTCAGAAATCTATGGCCTAGACTGAGAATCCTCATCCTACTTGCGGACATAGTAAAAGGTACTTCCTATTCCTAATTCTTCAATCGGCGTTAATCCAATTCTCTCACAATCCATTTGATCTATCAGAAAACTTTCCGAAAGATGTTTGCTTACATACAGAACCAGGAAGTTTTTACCTTCCTCATTCTCTCGAACTATGTAATTACCTGATTGTAGAGAATCGAGTCCCAGGGTCAGTATGAATTTTGACTCAGGCTGGAAGGCAATTTCTCTGATGACATGCTTTTGTGAACCATTTCGCAAAACAGCTGTTCCAAGTTCCCATGAACCAAGCAACACACACTCCTCCTCTTCAAGAGGTTGCACAGAATCAGCATCACAGGAATACAGAAAAAGTTGTAGGCATGCCAAAAGCATTACTATGGGGAAATGGAAACTATTCATACCGGAGAACAATTGGGGTTCTGTTCCCTAAGGTTTACGGATCACTCAATTAGGAGATGCCATAATTTCCCGATAGCTTATCTTTGGTGCAAAATTGGTCGATTTTGTATTCAAAATGTATGTTAAGCGTACTCCTCAAAAGGAGCCGAAGCTTTCTGCAAATGCCACAAAACCCTGACAATGGTCGTCTACGAGATGCGCATGAGCAGCAGGAGGCCCATCCTGACATATAAATACCGTGTACATCCCGGCATTCCTCCCAAACTCCATGTCAGAAATGTTATCTCCCAACATGATGGATTTTGAAAAATCTATCTCTGGAAAATCTCTTTGGGCTTGTAAGGCCATACCAATGGCAGGTTTACGGCAATTTTCTAGGTCATTCTCAGGGTGGTTCGCACAATAATATATCCCGTCTATTCGCCCCCCCTCTTCCTCGATCTCTTCCAACATTTTCTGATGAATGTCCTCCAAATCTTCTGCAGTCATCACTCCCCTCTTGATCCCACGCTGGTTTGTTGCAATGATGATTCTTTTGAAAAGGGGATTGATTTTGGCCAGGGCTTCCTTTGCTCCCGGCAAAAAATGAAACTCCTCCCAGCTCTTGATGTAATCGCCAGTAATCAGGTAATTCAATACCCCATCTCTATCACTAAAAAGGGTCCATTCACCTTGAACCCAGTCCCTGGGAAACTGTATTTCAGCCATGCTTTGTTTTTTTCAAAATTTGCTTGACACTCCGTCATAAGCTGTCATTTGAAAGACAGAACAAGCATTCCTTTTCATAAATGAATTCCTTCATAAGTAGTCAAAATGGGTCAGATTTTAGCCGAATGTGTTGAATCTATTGTCCTGTTAATCAGTAATATTGTATAAACACTACAACAGAAAGTACCCATGATCTTGACCACCTACATCATTCTATCCCTTGTAATTGGAAAGATGATGCTTGAAGAATTTTTCAAGCCAAACATGCAACTCCAATACATTCAAAAGTAAGCTCATAAAAGCAACGCAAGTATCCTAGAACTTTTTTTCATCGCTTAGTATCAACACTGTAAAACTAGCCCATAAGTAAAAATTTTACCCCAATAATTCTTTTGCACTATCCTAAAAAACTATCCACGAAAAAATCTGAATATTGCTGCGTTGTGCCCGGACTTCAAAAGAAGTCCGGGCTTTTTTATTCCTAAGCTAGTTAGATAATTTTATGGCATTTGAAGCCATTTCATAAGAAGCAGATTGCAAGAACCCACGAAACTGATCCTCCGACATATTTGGGTTTTCGATGAATTCGAAGCGGGAAGTAAATACAACCATGCTTTTGTTATACCCCAGATCAATTATCCTAAAGCGATTGATGACATTTTTGGCGGGCACCCCTTCTACTACTTGCCACTCATATGTACGATTCTCATCATCAAATTCTAGAATCTTCTCAATGAAATAGCCAGACTTATCAGGAGTTACACATTTCCTTTCTCCTCCTACACCCTTAGGGCCTTTCCAGCTTAGAGAGCCTACTGCAGAAGAAAGTTGAGGGATGTTATCCATTTTTCGAATCTGCTCCCAAACTTTATCCGCGGATACATTGGCAAGTGCTGAAGTGGTAATTAGGGCATCTTTTGTAGGCTGCGCAAAAGCTTTTCCTGAAATTCCAAAAAGGGAAAAGGCCATCATCAAGGCCACAGAAATCAAATTTTTAGTTTTCATTTTTTTGGTTTAAATAATTTCGAACTCGTCGATTAGATGCCATGGCAAAAGGGGTGTTACAAAACTTTATAATATTCTTTGAGTATCTGAAAATGATGCACCTGATGACCTGATATACAAAGGCTTATCATCCGAACTGAAGTCTTGAATCCATCCAAGCGCCCCACCTTGATGAGTTGATCTTGATCAAGCTGTTTGAACGCCCGGATGGTTTCATTACGAACCTCCAAAAATTCATTCAGCAGATCTACCTTGCTTTTATATTTCCCCCCCATTACGGTAGATGACTGAGTATAACTTTGGTATTGATAATTTGAGCAAATGATACCTGCGATAATCAATGCACGCTCAGTCATGATACGCTCATAACTGATGACGTGCTGCAAAACCTCACCTACAGCCCATTTTCTGGGACCATACTTGTAGCGAAATTTTTCCGCAGGGATCTTTGCCAATTCTTTGACCAGCAGCAATTTCGAATTCTCAAGTACCTCTTCAACAGTTTCACCTTGGACTGCTTTTTCAGAATAATACAAGATGGCAGTGTCATATTCGCTTGTAGGGATTTTTTGGAACAGCATATTGTTACTTTTAGTTTGACCGTTGAGTAGGCAGCAATTAAGGGTGGCAAGGACACAGAGAAGTCCAAACCGGAAAAATGTAAACTCCATAAACTCGTTTTATAGCTTAGATACAAGCTAAGGTCAGTTGTTACAGATTTGAACAATAATTGGATTCCCAAATTCCCTTCAAAGGGTGCAACAGTGCCCCTCTTCAAATGTTGAATTCATTAAAAATGGTTAGATTGCTGAAAAGAATAGCATATGGGCAACAAGGAAGAAATTGATGAACTCAAATCCCGGTTTTTTGCCAATATTTCCCATGAATTTCGTACTCCCCTTACATTAATTCTTGGCCAGGTCGAACAACTAAGGGAAGCCATTGCTGAGCAAACGCTTTATCCCAAACTGGATACCATCGAACGGAATGCCAGTCGACTGCTTGATTTGATCAATCAGGTATTGGAACTCGCCAAAATTGAAGCAGGAAGGCTGGATATGAAGATGGAAAATAGGGATATCATCCTATTCCTTTCCCAGATGGTTCAGGCCTTTGATCCCCTCGTCAAGCAGAAAAAACTTCAACTCAATCTCATCGCTGAAGAAAAGGACTTCATCATGTCCTTTGACGCCTATAAATTGGAAAGGGTAATTTTTAACCTAATCTCTAATGCCATCAAGTTTACGCCTGAAGAAGGAGAAGTGAGGGTAGAGTTCAAGGTGCTCGATGAAAAAAAACACATAGAAATCAAGATTATAGATACTGGAATCGGTATAAGACCAGAAAAAGTTCCATATATTTTTGATCGTTTCTTTCAGATTAAGGTGGAAAAAACCCAGACCTACACAGGGACGGGGATTGGACTTTCCTTGGTGAAGGAATTGATTGAAATGCACAATGGGGAAGTAAATGTAACAAGTAAGGTTGGAGAAGGGACAACTTTCATCATTTATCTACCATACTTGCAAAATGAGGGCACTGCAACAGAAGAAGTTCATGAAATTAAGCTCGAGCCAATCAAGGAACTTAGCAAGCAGAAATTTGAGCTGCCCGAAGCCTCAGAAAACAAGGATTCTGTATTGATTGTAGAGGACAATGCAGAGTTAAGACAGTATTTACTTGAAGAGTTGTCAAAGGAAGGATATAACTTATCTGCGGCGGAAGATGGTGAAGAGGGCTTTATTTATGCCAAAAATATACTTCCAGACCTGATCATTTCAGACGTGATGATGCCGTTCATGGATGGTTATGAATTGGCAGAAGCCCTAAGATCAGAAGAAAGAACCAGCCACATCCCCATTGTCTTGCTTACTGCAAAAGCCTCTGAGAGTAGCAAACTTCATGGCTTGAGTATAGGAGTGGATGATTACCTATTTAAGCCCTTCAGCAGTGCTGAACTAAAGGTTCGGGTCAAAAACCTGATTGAACAAAGAAAGAGATTACGTGAAAAGTTCAAGACCGCAACAGTTATCCGTCCTTCTGAGGTAAGTATGAATTCTGTCGATCAGGATTTTCTGGGGAAAGTCTTGAAGTGTATTGAGGAAAACATGGCTAACCCGCTATTCGGGGTGGATCTTCTGGCAGAGGAAGCAGGCATGAGCGTCAGCCACCTGAATAGAAAGCTCAACGCGCTTATTGATCAGCCGGGAGGTCAATTGATCAGGTCATTGCGTATGCAGCGTGCACAGGAACTTCTGGAAAAGAATGTGGGGAACATCTCCGAGATCGCCTATATGATCGGTTATTCCAACCCTACCCATTTTACCAGGAGCTTCAAAAAGCAGTTTGGATATTCTCCTTCAGAGTTCAAAAAAAGACAGGCCTGATGCCCATAAAGATACATGAAAGCGACTATGAAATGACTGCCATCAGAGCTTCAGGGCCAGGAGGACAAAATGTCAATAAGGTCGCTACGGGCATTCAATTAAGGTTTGACATCAAAAAATCAGCCTTGTCCGAAAGCCTGAAAAACAAGATCCTCCAACTCAGAGACAAACGAATCAATTCAGAGGGTATAGTCATCATAAAGGCGACCCAACACAGATCTCAGCAAAAAAACAGGGAAGAGGCCGTCAAACGCCTACACCTTTTAGTAGAAAAGGCCAATAAAAAGGCGAAAAAGCGAATCGCTACTAAGCCGACCCGAGCTTCCAAAGAAGCAAAACGAAAGGACAAAACGAGGAGAAGCGAAGTAAAACAAGGGCGAAAAAAAATCAACTGGTAGCATCCATTTTCCTACTCCCCCCCTTAGAATAAGGCCCCAATACTAAATAGCCATGAAACATTCATCCCAATGTTCAGCCCTATTATCCTGCTTTCTACTTGTTCCCAAAAGGAGCCATTGGAAACAACCATTTAGATAAGGGGTAAAATAACTTTGGTGAGTTAAAGAACCGTCTTTCTCCAAGAGATACCAAGGGTTACTATCTGATGGGTGAAGACAGCCTATCTTATGTTCGGGATCTTGGGGATTTGATGGAAAGGCCTTCCTTAGCAAGATTAAATCCAGACATTGGAATTTTTTTCACCCAAATAGCAAAATAAAGCAGTAGGGCCAATATATGATTGGCTCTCCAACCAATTGAAGTGTAAGGGCTTCCTGCGTATAATATTTTTCAACTACAAAAGATATATATCAGGAGAGCTTAGGATAGCCACTCGTAAATAAAAAAATGAAACCAATTCCTAAAAATTTTGCTTATCCTTTTTATTTGAGTAGTCCTTCGATACAAAAAGCCCATCTTTTGTATATTCATGAAAATTAATTGAGTGATGGGAAGAAATTTTTGTAGAGGCTTATCCATTTTGTTTTTTGGGCTGTTGGCTTCATTCCCAAGCTCTATCCTTTCTCAAAATACCAAGATTGAGCTATTCAGAGACCAATTTGGATCCCCTAATGACAGCCTCGGTATCTCCTACGCCGATTCTCTCTCCGACGAGTTTGAGTCACTGGAAATGTGGGATTCGGCTTACAGATATAACATGCTAGGCATTGAGCGCTGCAGGACCTACAGAGATACCGCGAACCTTATTGAGCTTATTTACAACCTTCACCCCTATTATGAAGCCCTTGGAGATACCCTTAGAGCAGATAGTTGCAGGAGGGCTGCTTATCGTCTATTGGGATACTATGGATCAAGATTACAGAAAGAATTCAACTCCTTCAACAACTCTATTGTATCCTCCAGAAAACGCTTTTCACTCTTGGTGTATGAAGATAGCAGCAAGACTGTAGACCTTGATTCAGCCATTAGTTTATTCTATCAAGGTAAATTTAAAGCCAACTTCCAGCTCCAACCCAACAAGGACAACAGGGCATGGATCCGGTTCAGGATCAAAGGTTTCAGGGATTCATCACTTAGGGCATTGTTTATGCTTGGGATGGAAACCCAGACCTGGGATACCGCCCAAATTTACATACCCCTCTCTTCGAATTCTTGGCGAAAAGAGGTTACGGGGCTTCGGGTACACCCCAAAAATAAAACCTCGGTGAAAGAATGGGGGAACATGTTTTATGTTGACCTCCCGGCAGGAAGCGATACCACAATTTTTATCCAACTGGATGGTCTGTCCTCTATCAGGTCTGTCCCTGCCTATTTCATCAGCGAGCTTCAAGCTGAGTTTTTAACAGAAATCAGGTCTGAAGAGGAGAAGAAAATTTTTGCCTTTTTGGGCATTTTGATGGCCATGGCCATGTATTTCTTGCTTTTGGCCATTGTTACAAAGGAAAAGTCTTATGTACCTTATCTGGTCTATCTATTTGGGATGATTTTGATTCCATTGAATTATTCCAAATTTCATGATTGGTTTCCTATGTATTCCGATTATGATTATTTCATGTACTTCCTGGGAATTGCCATTGCTGGTGCAGGCCTTCTTTCATTTTCCCGTACTTATCTGAACATCAAAAAACTTTCTCCAATCTGGAATAAAATCACAAAAATTTTCACCATCATCTACGTCATTCCTCCCATATTCATGAGTGTCGTATTTGGCTTTGGTTTCGTTTTTGGCAGCTACGATTTATCTCCAATAGGTGAACAAATTTTAAGCGTTTCCACAACTGTAATGGTCTTTTTATTGTTCATCAATATATTCCTGGGGCTGGTCCTGACCGTAATTTTAGGTTTTATCGCCTATAGAAAAGGATTTAAGCCGGCAGGATCATACCTCATTGGAATGACAATCCTGATCATTTTCGTTGGCCTACTTTCTGTGCTCTTGGTGTTAAACCCGAGGTTTATCATGATTTATCTGGATTATGAAATTGCCACCTCTACGGCAATGGGAGGGATCATTTTACAGTTGATCTTCTTTGCCCTGGGAGTCGGACAAAAAATCAACCTCCTCGAACAAGACAATGCCAAAGCGCTTAAGTCCAAACTGGAAGTTGAAAGAGAAGCCAAAGACAAATTGCTTCAGGCAGATAAATTGAAAGACGAATTTCTAGCGAATACTTCTCATGAATTACGTACCCCGCTTAATGGAATTCTGGGTCTAAGTGAGGCTATAAATGATGGTATTACAGGCCCTACTACACCCGAGATGCAGGAAAACCTTGGTATGATTATCAGTTCTGCCAGAAGGCTTAGTGGCTTGGTCAATGATCTTTTGGATTTTTCAAAGCTAAAAAACTATGACCTGGAACTTCAATTGAGACCCCTCGATTTTCGTTCCCTTGCAGATGTTGTCCTCAAAGTAAGCCAATCCTTGCTGGGTGAAAAAGACATTGTGTTGGCTCATAACATTCCTGCTGACCTCCCAGCTGTCATGGCGGATGAGAATCGATTACAACAAATCCTTTACAACCTGATCGGCAACGCCATCAAATTCACCGAAAAAGGACAGGTTCTATTGGAGGCATGGCACGAAAATCAAGTGGTAAATATTTCTGTTAAGGACAGTGGTATTGGTATTCCAAAGGATAAGCAAGATCAGATCTTCCAATCTTTCGAACAAGGAGATGGCTCTACAGCCAGGGAGTATGGCGGCACAGGACTTGGATTAAGCATTACCAAACAGTTGATCGAGTTACATGGAGGTAAAATCAAGGTAGAATCTGAAGTGGGAAGAGGCTCTAATTTTTCATTCTTTATTCCCATCACTGATAAAAATACAGAGACATATAATGAATTGCCGAAGGTTGAAGAAAACCCTATTTCCATTCCAGAGGCTCTTCCAATTGAAAAACAGGAGTTAATCACGAATCAGCAGACAAAAGCGAGGCTTTACACGGGTAATAAATCCCTTTACCGCATCCTGGTAGTAGATGATGAGCCCGTAAACCGCCAAGTTCTTAAAAATCATCTCGCTGCCGAGCCGTTTTACGTAACGACTGTTATGAATGGTGTCGAAGCCCTAGAAGCAATAGATTCTGGCCAGGAATTTGACCTTGTCTTGCTGGATGTAATGATGCCAAAGCTATCAGGCTTTGAGGTTTGTCAGAAGCTAAGAGAGAAATATCTTCCAGCAGAGCTACCCATCATCATGATTACGGCTAAAAATCAGGTCTCTGATCTGGTCTCAGGGCTAAAATTCGGGGCCAACGATTACATTGTTAAGCCCTTTTCCAAACAAGAATTGCTGGCAAGGATTCAGACACACCTGCATTTGCTGGACATCCATGCAGCTACAAGTCGATTCGTTCCCTATGAGTTTCTGAGATCCCTTGGAAAAGAGACCATTACTGAGGTCAAATTAGGGGATCAAGTTGCGCGAGAGGGCACTATCCTATTTTCTGATATCAGAGGCTACACAAGCGTGGCTGAGGGCATGACTCCAAGGGAGACCTTCGCCTTTCTGAATGCCTATCTGAGCAGGATGGGACCTATAATTCAGGACAACCAAGGCTTCGTCAATCAATTTTATGGGGATGGAATCATGGCCTTGTTCCTGAAAGGTGGGGAAGATGGTTTGAAAGCAGGAATCGGAATGCTAAAGACCTTACATATTTATAATGAAGAGCGCCTCCAAAAAGGACGAACCCCACTTCGCATCGGCATAGGCCTGCACATGGGTTCTCTTATGCTGGGCATGATCGGGGATACCCGACGCCTGGACACTGGGCTAGTCGCTGACTCTGTAAATACCACTTCAAGGATAGAGGGTCTTACCAAATTCTATGGTGCATCTCTCTTACTTTCAAGGTCGCTCTATGAGGAAATAGAAAATCCTGAGGATTACCATCTAAGACCGCTGGGAAAGGCATTGGTGAAAGGAAAGAAAGAACCGATTGAACTTTTTGAATGTCTGGATGGTCTTGAGGAAAGGGAATTTCAACTGAAAGTTCAAAATCAACCCGATTTCGAAGCTGGCTTGGAATCGTATTACAATAAGAATTTTGCCCGAGCGATTGCCTGCTTCTCTCAGGTTTTGGAACAAAATCCCGACGATCTCGCTGCGAAGTATTACCTGGATCAGGCGTCCTCCTTACTGGGAAAGACTGTTGCAGAAAATTGGACCGGGGTAAATCAGGTTGGATAATGTCCACCCTTTTGGGACTTACTTGTTTAAATCCTTCGGATCACATTCAATCGGTTACACATTTGTAAGAAAAAGCCATAGCTTTATAAGCTAGTTTATGAAATTCTCAGAATTCGGCATATCAGATGAACTGGTTCGCAGCCTGGACCAACTGGGCTACAAACGTCCCACTGACATCCAGTACAAGGCAATTCCTTCCATCATGAAAGGAGAAGATGTCCTGGCCATCGCTCAGACAGGTACGGGTAAAACCGCAGCCTTTGCCATACCGATAGTCGATCGGCTGCACAAAAGAAAAAGTTCCAAGCGAAGCGACGGCATCAAATGCCTCGTCATGGTTCCTACCCACGAATTGGCCATTCAGACCTCAGGCAGCTTCGGAAAAATAGGTAAGCACACACGTGTAAAATCCTTTGGAGTATTTGGAGGGGTAGAACAAGAGCAACAAATTGCACAGCTCAACAAAGGAATCGATGTACTCATCGCTACCCCTGGCCGTATGTTTGACCTGGTTCATCAAGGGCACCTTGACCTAAGAAAGGTTGAAGTTCTGATTTTGGATGAGGCAGATCATATGCTTGATCTCGGCTTCTATAAGGATATTCAGGACCTCATAAGGCTACTCCCCAGACGTCGCCAAACCCTTTATTTTTCAGCCACCATTAATGAAAAAATAAAGAAACTGGCCTATTCCATCGTCAAGAATCCCATCAGAATTCAGATTTCTCCTAAAAATCCAGTCAACAAGAACATCGAGCATGGAGTTGCCATGGTTGAAATGGATGACAAGAGGTTTTTCCTTGAGAGGCTGTTCAAGGAACAAGAGGATAAAAAAATCCTTGTTTTTGTACGGACCAAAATCCGCGCAGAACGTGTAGCCAAAGCCATGGGCAGGGTAGAAATACAAAGTACCACCCTGCATGGAGACAAAGATCAAAAAGAAAGGTTACAAGCCCTGAGACAATTCAGGGAAAGTGAGGTCCGAATGCTCATCGCTACAGACGTAAGCGCAAGAGGCCTGGATATCCCGGATGTAGATCAGGTCATCAATTATGACCTCCCGGAAAGGGGTGATGTCTATGTCCACCGCGTGGGCAGGACAGGTCGAGGAAAACAAAGAGGATCTGCTATTTCTTTTTGCAGCAGCCACGAAAAAGATTATTTGAAAAATATCGAATCCTACATTGGAGACTCAGTTCCCAGGCTGGAAATTGGAAAGGAAGAGTATAAGCATACCCTAAAAGGTTTCGGAGAAAAAGGAGGTGATTGGCGGCAAGTCATCAAAGAGATAGAAGAGGAAGATGATTTTCGCAAAAAGGGCCGCAAAAAAAAGAAAAGGTAGGAAGTTTTGTGCTTCCTACCTAGGGACGAACTACTCAATTAACCTCAGCTTATTTTTTACAAGGGATCTTTTTTCCTCGCATCTTACAGCGAGTCTTTTTAGCAACACAGTAACAGCGTAGCTCCTTCTTCGGTTGAACTCTCTTGTCATTATTCTTGTCATACCAGAACATTTGGCACTTTTCACAAGTATCATCACATCCTATCTTGTAGCAATTTCCTTTTCTTTTGATCACAATCGTAGAAGGCATTCTTTTTACCTTACGAGACAATTTCAACGTCTTGGCTTGCGAAACGGAAATGGGCTTTGCAGCTTTCAAAACTGAAGGTTCAATCATAAAAGTTCCACCTTTTCGAAGAATGTCATCTTTTGTGATGATTAATCCTGGCTTTTGGAACCAAGGGGGTAGGGTGTCATTAACTTGAGCTTGAGCCTCGTGGCCGAAGGCAAATAGAAATGCAAAAAGTAGGGTGCTAATAATTACTTTAGCTTTCATAGTTTAAATTGTTAAGTGTTTTTTCTGAATTCCTTTTATAGTTCCCTCCCCCATTCAAGATGTAACACGACAATTGATTTTTTTTTGAATTTGTTGAATCCTTTTGCCCTGAAGGCCACCTAACAAAACATTAACAAATGTCTATAGGTTAGCCTTATGTGAGTAAAAGTTCACCCATCAACATATTGTGGTTCAAAAGAGACCTCAGGCTACAGGATCATCTTCCCCTTCGACAAGCAATTGGTGAAGGACTCCCCATATTGTTATTCTATGCTTTTGAGCCTTCTCTTATATCTGGTAACAAAAGCAAATACGACCTTAGGCATTTACGATTTATTTGGGAGTCTCTATCAGAAATGCAGGAGTTGCTATCTAGCCATCAAACAAAAATCCACATCGTCCACCAGGAGGTAATCAGTTTCCTGGAATATGTCTCCGAGCGTTACCTCATCCAAAATATCTATTCCTACCAGGAAACAGGCATCCAAATAACATTTGACAGAGATATTGAAGTTGGGAAATGGTGCAAGGCCAAAGGTATCCAATGGCGGGAATTTCAGATGGGAGGAGTTATTCGAGGAATCAACAACCGTAAAAATTGGCCTAAAAAATACATTGAGATTCTTTCAGCTCCGCTTGACAAGGTATCACTGGATAAAATAGTCCCTTTCCAATTACCCAGATGGGAATACGAATCCATCAAAGGATCTCCAATTCCTGAAAGCTGGAAAAGACCGGACAGAATCTTTCAACCAGGAGGAAGTCGCACAGGCTGGAAATACCTCATGGATTTTTTTGAGCGAAGGCATAGGGGTTATGCAAGGCAGATCTCCAAGCCAGAACTTAGCAGGACATCCTGTGCAAGAATCTCCCCATATCTCGCATGGGGTAATCTCTCCAGCAAGCAAGTCTTTCATCAATTGAGATACTTCCTTAGCTTAAAAGAGAGCAACTACGCCGATCTTCAGGCATTTCAATCCAGGCTTCTTTGGCGAGACCATTTCATACAGAAATTTGAGGCAGAGGTGAGCCTGGAGTGGAAAAACCAAAATCCTCATTACAATCGCATTAGGCAAGACTGGAACGAAGACGCTTATTTGGCATGGGAACAAGGTCAAACGGGCTTTCCATTGATTGATGCAGCCATGCGCTCTGTGATACAGACGGGTTTCCTGAATTTTCGTTGTAGAGCTATGCTCGTCTCCTTTCTCACACATCACCTATGGCTTGATTGGCAAAGAGGAGCCACCCATCTGGGAAAGCAATTTCTGGACTATGAACCGGGAATCCACTACCCGCAATTTCAAATGCAGGCGGGTACGACAGGAATCCATACTGTCAGGGTTTACAATCCCGTCAAGCAATCCAAAGACCATGACAAAGAAGGGGTTTTTATCAAAAAATGGGTACCAGAACTCAGGCAATTACCTGCAAGTCTGATTCATGAGCCTTGGAAGGTAACTGCACTGGAAAGTCAATTCTACAATTTCTTTCCTGGGAAAGATTACCCACTACCCATAGTCAACATAGAAGAAAGTTATCGGAAGGCACAGGACATCCTATGGTACATGAGAAAAGATCCTGCAATCAAGGCTGAAGGGCTGGAAATCATGTCAAAACATGTCAATGATGACAGGGATAACTGGTCTAGGCTAAAATAATATCTGCTTGTCCACTAAAATAAGGTAGTTAGCAGAATTTGAATTAATTTTGACTTATAACCTAATCCATTTATTTCTACTACACGTGTACGATCCCAAATTACATTTTCAATTTCGCCAACTCCTCTCTGAAAAAGAAAATGTCAAAGCTCGCCAGGAATATGA
Source organism: Bacteroidia bacterium (assembly GCA_022760475.1). Classification (GTDB taxonomy): domain Bacteria; phylum Bacteroidota; class Bacteroidia; order J057; family J057; genus JALEFZ01. The sequence goes on from JALEFZ010000059.1 coordinate 91,191, forward strand.
AGCCTTTTCTCAAAGGGCATTCGCCAACCTTTCTCGCATAAAAAATCTTTTTACACGCCTTTATGGGAATCAAAAAAATTGGGAAACCCAATATTGGCTCTTGATGGAAGATCTTATCCAGACTTTTATAGATAGGCCTGTTGAATTGCGTAGGCAGGACATGAATCGAGAAGCCGATCGGGATTGGTACCTGAACGAAAAGTTGGTGGGAATGATGCTGTATGTAGATCGTTTTGCTGGTAAGCTGGATGATTTTGAATCAAAAGTTTCATACATCAAGGAATTGGGTGTCAATTGGATACACCTGATGCCACTTTTGAAGTCACCTGAAGGTAGCAATGACGGAGGTTATGCTGTAAGCGATTATCGAGCTGTAGATCCGAAATTCGGAAGCATGGAGGAACTTCGTCGCATAGCAGATAAACTCAGAGGTGAGGATATGCTCCTAACCCTGGACATGGTCATGAACCATACCGCAGACGAGCACGAGTGGGCACAGAAAGCAAGGTCAGGAGATCCCTACTATCAGGATTTTTACTATTTCTTTGACAATAGATCCATGCCGGACTGGTATGAAGAGGGCATGCCAGAGGTATTTCCACAGTCTGCACCCGGAAATTTTACCCATATTCCTGAGTTGAATAAGTGGGTCATGACCGTATTCCACAACTACCAGTGGGACCTGAACTATCGAAATCCCATTGTATTCAGGGAAATGATGAAAATTCTCCTTTTCCTAGCCAATGTAGGGGTGGACATCATCCGTCTGGATGCGGTCGCTTTCACCTGGAAAATTCCAGGCTCCACCTCTCAGAATACAGAAGAAGCCCATGTCATTCTGCAACTAATGAAGGCTTGCGCTGAGGTTGTGGCGCCAGGCTTTGCCTTTATTGCGGAGGCCATCGTTGCCCCGCATGAAGTGATCAGGTACTTTGGCGAAGGTGAAAGCTATGGCCATGAATGTGAAATTGCATACAATGCTACTTTTATGGCACTCCTTTGGGACGCAGTAGCAAGTGAAGACACGACAATGCTTAGAAAGGGAGCACAAGCAATTCCTGCCAAACCTGATGGAACGACCTGGATAAATTACCTCAGGTGCCACGATGACATCGGGCTTGGCTTCGATGAAAATATACTCCATGAATTGGGTAAGTCTCCTTATCACCACAAAAAATACCTTGTAGATTATTACTCAGGGAATTTTAAAGGTAGCATGGCCCTGGGAGCTCCCTTTGCTTTCAACCCTAAAACAGGAGATGCCAGGATCTCAGGATCTCTTGCAGCACTGGCAGGGCTAGAGAGGGCGATAAAGGACAATAACTCTGAATTGATTGACTTGGCGATCCAGAAGATTCTGATGCTTCATGGCATCATCCTGTCCTACGGAGGCCTGCCTATGATCTACTATGGAGATGAAATAGGTATGGGAAATGACCATTCATACCTTGACGATCCGGATAAGTCCTATGACAACCGATGGATGCATAGACCAATCATGGATTGGAACAAAGCTGACAAGAGAGTCGATCCAGCCAGCCCTGAAGGACGAATATACAAGGGGCTCCAGAAACTCATTTTACTAAGGAAAAGTTCACCTGAGTTTGCTGACCAAAATAGCTTGAGCATCGAAGATAGTGGCAATCCATTTGTCTTTAGTTTTCTGAGATGGAACTATGAAGGTGCAAAGACATTGGTGCTATCCAACTTTACATCTTCGACTCATTTTGTTAGGACAGAACACTTGAGTAAGCTAGGGTTTATTCCCTACGATATGCGGGATAAATTGAGTGGGTCTGCCCCCAAATTCTACCACGACTTGATTGAAATCCCACCTTATGGCCAGTATTGGCTTACGGATAAAACCACCTTTGATGCCTTTCAAGCTGCTGAAGAGATGGAGGCCTTGCAATCACAGTTTAAATGGGGCGTATAAAAAGAACAAAACCTAAACATCCTTAACGGCTGCTTAGGTTTTGTAGCATTATGGTTAAAACTGGAGCTTATTCCGTCCAGCGAATTTCACATGTTTTGCCTTCGGCATTTTGGATTTCTGGCAATTTGCCATTAAGCAAGCTCTGGATCGCATCCTGAGCATAACGCTTTGTTACAGCTCTTTGGATGACATTGTCATCAATCGCCCCTTTGTAGGCGATCATGAACGTGCCTGCCTCGGGCTTCAATACAAATACTTCCGGGTTGACCTTTGCTCCGAAAGACTTTGCTATTTGTTGAGTCCTGTCTTTCAGATAAGGAAAAGCAAAAGGGGCATACTGCCTCATCAAGGAATCTGCATCCCTTTGACTCAAATTTGCGTCATTAGAATTGATCGCAACGAAACTGATGTCCTTGTCTTTAAAATTGTTGTAAAGGGCATCAATACGCTCCGCATATTTGGTAGCAAATACACAATTTGAGCTTGTAAAAAATACTACAATAGCCTTTTTCTCCTTATGCTCGTTGAGGTCAAACTTTATTCCGTTGGAATCAGAAATTTGAAAAGCTTCTACCTTTTGAGCTTCCTGGGCTCTTGCAGTTGGTATACCTACTAGAATGGCAACCAGCGTAGTCAGGATAATGGACATGAATTGTCTGGCCATAGATCTGAAGTTAGATGAAACCATGTAAAAACAAGGACTTCCTAATCAACGATTTGGAAGGTAAATCTTGTATAATACGTTAAAAGTTCGGGAGTAAAGTGCTTATATCTAGGGGATCAATGGAAAATAAGCCGATCTTCTTTTTTGAGTTCCTTGATTTCTTTTTCAGGAACTTTTGACGAATAGGTAAGGACAAAATCTTTATTAACGATGTAGTTTACGTCAATACAAAGTTTCAGGTTATCTTTTCTCACAATTGCTTTGACAATACCTTCATCCTTGAAATTAAAATTCTCAAGCTGAATGAAGAGATTATCCTTAAAAGCAAAGCCCTCACCCATGATTTTGTAGAGCGTCTCCTTGGCGCTCCATATCAAAATAAAGGCTTCAAATTTATTTATCTTATCATACCAATCCAGTTCGGGCTGGTTCATAAACAGAAAACGTGTTCGAATATTTCTTTTTCGACCGAGGTATTCGATGTCAACGCCTACTTCTTTGATGGAGGAGGCAATTGCAGTGGAAAAATGCCCAGAATGGGAATACGAGATATAAGAATTGTAATTGGATAAATAAGGCTTTCCACTAGGGTTGTTGAGCGACTCGACATGTTGCTTGTCATCGATCTTTAACAACTCTTTTAGACATAGCCTGCTAGACAGCCATTCCAGTCTTTTCTGAGGATGGGCAATTTGGCTGAGCCTAACCCATTCGTTTTCATACAGCTTTACCCTTTCAAGAAAGAACAGTTCGTCTTCCTCAACTTTCCACAATCCTAGCCTTGTGTCAGGAATTTTACTCTCAAGTGGAATGAAAGGCATAAAGTGTTTGTTTACTTTAATTTACAAAAATAGTCTACGTTCTACAAAGGCTTTAGGTAAGTATCACAAAAAAAACTCCTACCTTTTTTTCATCAGGCAGGAGGATTTATATCTAAAACGTTTTCGGTCTTTACGGGCTACTTAGTCATCCAGGATAGAAGTTCCCTGATTGGATAGGTGGTTTTCGGCCTCTTCAATAGAAACCCTAACCCCGTCTAGGTATGGAACAACCCATGGCTTTTTGATTCCCATCTTCTCAATTTCGTTGCGAAACTCAGAGGCTTCATCATAAGTTCTAAAAGCACCTATTAGGTATTTGTTGAACCCATCAGAACGCTCCTTCACGAAGTTGGTTCCTTCAGGATTGGAGCCTGCATCATAAAATACGTAGGCTCCGATCTGGACCCTATATACAAGTCCTGGAAGGATCCCTCCATCCATGAGTCCTTTCATTTGCCCCAACTCTTGCTCTAGCTGCCTTCTAGTGTCCATTTCGCTCTGAAGGCGATTCTCAAGGTTAGATACCTGAGCAGTCAGCGTAGCTACCTCTTCGTCATTTCTTTCGTTGAGTAATTTTTTGTTCGCTTCTTTAAGGTCCTTGATTTGTTCCTCATAATTCTCGAATTCTGACTTAAGGTTCAGTGGATTCTTTGAATAACTTTTGGCCTTCTTCTTCCAAAACTTTTTCTCCTGCTTTGAAACCTGTGCATCCATACCCAGGGGCAGAATCATTAGGGAAATGAGGAATATGACAAGTGTATGTTTCATTATGAATTATTTGGGAATGGAAAAAAGCAATTCTAATTAGGTGTAAAAACATCTTTCATAACGATAAAGGATGTTTTTTTATTCTAAACAGCTGGAAAAGAACCTAATATTTATTTAGCAATGATTGTGCCTAATGTCAAAAACGAAAGTATTCAGAAACGGGTTCAATATTAAACCCATTCTAGAATAAATATATTTTTTTTGATCTAAAATGGATCAAATTGAATTAATTAGCTTGTTGGATTTCGCTGTCAGGTGCTGTATTTTAGCAGCCAAAGGAACACATTTAAACATAACAAAACATCAAATATTATGTCAAAAGTTACCGTAGTCGGGGCAGGTAATGTAGGTGCAACCTGTGCAGAGAATGTAGCCCGCATGGACATTTGCAACGAAGTCGTCATGGTTGATATCAAAGAGAACTTTGCCGAAGGTAAAGCTCTTGATCAGTGGGAAACTTCTCCAGTAAACTACTTTGACACCAGGATTACAGGATCTACCAATGATTACTCCAAAACCGCAGGTTCTGATGTGGTTGTAATTACCTCTGGCATTCCTCGTAGACCAGGTATGAGCCGCGATGACCTGATCAGCACCAATGCAGGAATCGTAAAGTCTGTTACTGAAAATGTAATTGCACATTCTCCTGACTGTGTCATCATCGTAGTTTCCAATCCACTGGATGTTATGACCTACCAGGCTTACCTTACTGCTCAGTTCCCTTCCAACAAAGTAATGGGAATGGCTGGTATCCTTGATACAGCACGTTACCGCTCCTTCCTTGCTATGGAACTAAATGTTTCTCCTAAGGATATCCAGGCAGTACTGATGGGTGGACACGGTGATACCATGGTACCCCTTCCAAGATACACCACTGTCGCAGGTATCCCTGTAACAGAAATGCTGAGCATGGAAAGGATCAATGCAATCGTAGAACGCACCAAAAAAGGTGGTGGTGAGATCGTAAACCTACTGGGAATTTCTGGTTGGTATGCGCCTGGAGCTTCCGCAGCACAAATGGTAGAAGCAATACTTAAGGATTCAAAAAGAATCTTCCCATGCTGTGCTTACCTGACTGGTCAGTACGGAGTGAACGACCTTTACCTGGGTGTACCTGTAAAACTTGGAAAAAGCGGCATCGAAGAGATCATTGAGCTTCAATTGAATGATGAAGAGATGGCGATGCTACATGATTCTGCTGAGGCCGTAAGAAATACAGTTTCTGTGTTGTCAAAGCTGTAATTTTTTAAGAAAAAATAGCAAAGCGATGCTCTCTTTGGGCATCGCTTTTTTATTTCCCTAAACATCTTATTAGACTAATACCTACGTAATATCTATTTGATAAATTGCTACAAGTGATTGATTAACAAACCTTAATAAGAGTCGATCAATCAAAAAGGGTCACACCAACTATACACCCCAACAACATTCAAGGATAGTTTTGCGACTTTTCCATTTTTCCCTGGTGAGCATTTCACTGGGGATTTTTGTTATTTAGAATCTTGAAGTTTTTGTCTAATGGAGGCATGAGCTCAATTTGTAAATTCCTTAAATCCCCTTGGGCTATTTCACCATGAATATCAACAAGGGCAAATGGGAAGTTTAACTAAAGAATCCACACATGAAGCTCCTATATGCGATTCAGGGTACCGGCAATGGTCATTTGAGCCGGGCAAGAGACGTCATCCCCGCCCTTATGAAACATGGTGATGTAGACATCATTGTCAGCGGTACCCAGTCGGAGGTCAAACTCCCCCACCCCATCCTGGAAAAGTACAAAGGACTTTCATTCATCTACAATAAAAAAGGAGGATTGGATTATGGCAAAACCATCTCCCATAACCTTAGCCTTAAGGCTTGGAAGGAGATAAAGTCGGTCCCCGTGGAGAATTATGACCTGGTCATCAATGATTTTGAGCCCATTTCTGCATATGCCTGTAAAATGAAGAAGGTTCCAAGTGTTGGAATGGGGCATCAGGCAAGTTTCTGGAGTGAAAAAACACCCAGGCCGGCCAGAAGAGACTTCCTGGGGGAGTGGATTCTAAAAAATTATGCCCCAGCTGACTTTGCCGTAGGATTCCATTTTGAGAGGTATGATGACTTCATATACACCCCAGTTGTTCGCTCCGATGTGAGAAACCTTAGCCCCACCGACGAAGGGCATTATACTGTTTACCTTCCTGCCTTCGATGAAGAAAGCCTATTGAGCTACCTGAATCAAGTCCCAAATACGAACTGGCATGTCTTCTCCAAGTTTGCCAAGGAGCCTTATCAAAGGGGAGGCGTCCAAGTAAATCCTGTCAACAACGAGAGGTTCATGGCCAGTTTTTCCGGGGCCAGAGGTGTACTTACCGGTGCAGGATTTGAAACACCCGCTGAAACCCTTTATCTGGGAAAGAAATTATTTGCAGTCCCAATAAAAGGACAGTACGAACAGTACTGCAATGCCGTATCATTGGAGAAAATGGGAATTCCTGTATTGTGGAAAGTAGATAACTCCTTCGTAAAAAGGTTAAGATCCTGGGTAGAAGATGGGGAACCAGTACAGGTAGACTACGCCGACAACATCCAGGAGGTAGTTGACGAACTTTTTGCCAGGTTAGCAAGAGGGATTATTAAATTAAGGAAAAATTAACTTAGGCAGCATCTGACAAGGAAAACCCAACCATTTGGGTAATTTGTCCAATCAAATATTTAGGGGTGATGGGGGTTGCAAGAACTTTGTCAAAAATTCCTGTTTTTTCCAGAATTGGAATAGAATCGTTGTCTGTAGTCAGTGCCAGAATTGCTGGCACTCCATTCTTGAATTTGGCTCTGATATTTTTTGCGAATTCGATTAAATCCTCCTCCCAGTCAAGGTTTCCAATGATAATCAACTGAGGGTCAAAAACATCTAAGCAGGAACATAATACATTCTTTTCATTGCAGGCTTGAACACTGAAGCCTTGCTTCTGTAGGTTGTAAGATAAGAGATCTTGTATGTCCTCTTCTCTTTCAAAAACAATTACGTTCATTACGGATTTCTGGTACTGTCATAAATTTACCAGAAAATAATAACTTAACAAATCCTTAATGTGTTATATAAGAAATTTATGCTGTATGAACCTCATTTAGATGTAATGAGCCTAGTTTTTATGGTATATTTTCATCAAAAAAGTTGTGAATAACCTCCTCTCCCAAGCCTAGAGAGTGAGTCATTCCTGCCCCTCCTACTCCATTCACAAGGGTAATATTTCTCTCAACTTTGTTCACAAAATCTATTTGTCCTGGCAATTTTGCATAGATTCCAACCCATCTCCTGGCTATGGATTTAAGAGGAAAGTCAGCCATCTCATGTAAGTAGTCTAGGACGTATTCATTTAAATCCTCGTTGATAAAGGGATCATGGGTATGTCCGTATTCGTGGGTATCACCAATGATGAGTTCTCCAAGTCCATTTTGAGACATCATTACATGGATTCCCCAGCTGTTGAACCATGGGCTTTCTTGGGCGATGCGATGCTTTACAGCCGCTAATGACTTGCAATGAGAAAAGGAAGCATAATGCTGAAGGGTAAGGCCACCATAGATGGAAGGCCCCATTCGCCAATTGTTGGGTTGAGGCCCAGTGGCCAGCATTTGAAGTTTCACTTTGACGATTCCAGAATTGACCATTGCCTCTGGATAAAGGCTTTCCAGATCCGGCCCACTGGCTACAAAAACATGATCATTCTCCCCCGCGATTTCCAACAATTTCTCCCTATCAATTGGAGTTTTGAAGTGGAATTCAACCCCATATTTTTCTTTTAGCAATGCACTTGTTTTCAAATTCGCTTCTCGGGGATCAACGATCATTTCGGTCCTAGAGAAAAGTCCCCCCAGAATCCCATTAGCTTTGGCAGTAGGAGATTTTTTCAAAACTTCCTCCCTGCTCAGTAGCTCCAGTTCATAGCCTTCATCCTTTCTCCCCTCATAAAACTCTTCTGCTACATGCCCTTCGTCTTCTCTGCGGATAAGTAAGAGAGACCCGCAAGGATCAAACCAGAAGCCAGCCTCCTCCGCCAGCTCTTGCCAAATTTTGCGGCTATTCATGCTCCTATTAAAAGCCTTTCCCTTGGCTTGGCCGATGGGCCAAATCATTCCAAAGTTTCGGATGGAAGCACCGACAGCCTTTTCATTCCTTTCATAAAGGCTTACGCTAATACCTCTTCTTGCAGCAGCATAGGCCAGCCCCAACCCAATTACCCCAGCTCCAACAATTGCTATTTTGTGCTTTGATTGTGCCATTTCTTATGCGTTGAATTTTCTGAAGTAGTAAATCAGGTTTAGAAGTGTAAATAAAATCATCAAGCCTCCTGCGATATAGGTAAAGCCGTAGAAAAACTCTAACCAACTGATCTCCAGCCCCTCTTCATTTCTGAAAAACAATTCTTTATAAAGGAGAACTACAATGCTGCCCAGGTAGCCGAAGGAATCAGCGATGTACATCAAAAACCCTATATTTCCCTTTGTCCTGGATATGGTAACGAAGCGTTCGAAGAGCACATTATGATAGGATACATAGCTCAGGTACATCCAAAAACCAATCAAAACCATCCACCAATAGGCATTTATCAGCCCATTTAGAAAAAGAAACATAGTCGCAAAAAGCATTAAGCTGTTGAAAATCAATAAGCTGAGATTAAGGGCGTAAGCCTGTCGACTATTTTTTATGAGAAAAAAGAAAGCCAGTAGGAAGGTTACGGTAAACCCAATGAGGGTATTGGCTGAGGCAAGCTGCGAACCTATCAATTCCGGGGCATAGCCAAGACCTTCCCAAATTTCAACTTCAAACTTGTCGCGAAAGTCTCTGTAGGCAGTAAGGACGACAAAGGTGGCAACCATTGCCAAAATGCCAGGCCAGAATTTCTTTATAAAGTTGATCCGATCATTCAGATTCATTGGCTCCCGCGCTTCACGGCTTTCGATATCCTCCTTGTTGGGTGGTGGAAGAATAGACAGCATGCCAACAGAAAGGAAAAGTGGCAGAACAAAGACTGCGCCCGTAGCAAAGGGCATCCATGCTTCAGAGATCCCTAGGTCAATCATCAGGTATCGGGCGACAGCTTTCACCCAACCTGAACCAACAATGAAACTTGCTGCCATTCCAGCCCCAAGTAGTTCTGTCAATTTCCTCCCTTCCAAAAAAGAAAAGACGATTCCCCAAATCATCCCTAGTGGAAGGCCATTTAGAAATAAAAAAATCCAGGAGTATGGATAATCGACCCATCCGGCACCCAATAGGGAAAGCCATGCCAAGCAAATCAGTAAGAGTATCGCAGGTATGCGCCTTTTCAATGCAAGGCCGGAAACCAGATAGATGCCTACAAATTTTGAAATCATGTATCCCATTACCTGGGAGATGACCAAGACAACTTTATATGATAGCCCCCACAACTCCTGTCCATCATAAGTTGCAGCAGTAAAAGGCTTGCGAAAAGCGTACATACAAAGGTAGGTAGAGAATGCAGCCACGATGGCAAACACAGCAAATACTGCCGGTTCTGCTTTACTCAGCCGAATACGTAAGCGCTTTATCATCTGGGATAATTATGGTGTTTGGTATTCAGGTCTACCTTCTTTGCAAGCTGTAAAATAAAGTAGGTTTAGTGAAGAAGTAATTATTTACTTATTGTTAAGTATTAAGCCAAATGGAGAAAATACTTAACAAAAAAAGAAATCAATCCAGGTACACCACCAATCTTTTTACCCGAATATTAAGTTGATCCAATTCGGGCGCATTGGTGGTAAACTTTGATTGCCCAGCGTATTTCTGAAGAATGTCCTTCCTGGCTGTATTGGTTGGTTCAAGGATTACGTAGAAATATTTACTAATTGGAGCGAGTTTGCCTGTCTTCCAATTGTCAACGACTCCACCGTATGTCCAACCAAAACCAGAGAATACAAAAGGGGCCTGATTCACCTTGATCATTTCTTTTAGTGGAAGGCCACTTGCCAAGCCCATCGGGCTGAACCAGCCTGCATCCAATTGATCAAAATATACTGCCTTCACCTGCAGCCTGTCTTCTTTTTTCCAGGTGATTCTAATTTCCTCATTTGTATTGTAAAACAGGATGGTACAATCTTCTGCCCCTCCATCTGGCAGCTTTACCTTGCCACGTTTTACGCGCCCTGCCCCATACAACTTAATCAACTCAACTTCTGAGGTATTAAGGGTAATGGCTCCTACCTGCTTTCCTGGAATAATTTGTCTTTGCGATGCCAAGGGTACAGGCGCCTGCGGCATTGACCTTTGATTGGCTCCGGGCGGAGGTCCCAACAAGTCCTTGACTATCTGTTCAAAAGCCGGATTGACAAAGCGTACACCTCCTTCATGGACCCAGCCCATCAGACCTTCCTTGGTTTTGATAAGAATCCAGGCCTCATTAAAATTCTGCCCCCTTAGGTTGAATGACTCCTTTCTTACAGTCCTTTGATATAGGTATTCAGCAATTTCTCCTTCTTCCATTTGGCCAACCTGAGGCATATCCTTCCCAGGTTGAGCTTTGATAATCAATTTACTGACCCAGGCCTGTACCTTATTGGGTCTGGCAAGCTCAGCCAGATCTTCCGAAATATCATTGATCCCCTGAACAATTTCCTGGGTACTTGGGAGGTCAGGTTTAGTCGTGGTGGAATTGGTAGAATTGTTGCTTCCCTCCTCTGGTAAAGGCGGGAGTTCGCATGAGGAAAATGAAAAAAAAATCAGGAAAATTAGATAAAAAACAAAAGGCTTGTTTTGTATACCCATGACTGCAAGATAATCTTGAATGATATAAAAATAATCAGCTTATGTTAAATGAACACATGCTCATAACAAGAGATATCACTATCAAATTTCAACTAAAATCCTGATAATGAAGGATTTTTTTTATGATTTCCCAAACACAATCAAAACTATTTAGTTATGTAAAGAAATTCACCCATCTAAACTAAGGTTGTTATGAGTATTGCACAAGCTGAATGGACCATTTCTCAAATGGAATCCCTAAGTAGAAAATTGAAGGCCATTGCCCACCCTGTTCGTCTGGCCATCATCGAGATGTTAGAAGGGGACCGTCGCATGACTGTTACCGAAATCTATACCCGCTTAAATGCGGATCAGTCTTCAATTTCTCATCATTTAAGCATTTTGAGGGACAAGAGAGTCCTATCTTCTGAAAGAAAAGGAAAGTTTATATACTATTTCCTTCGCAACCAGTCCTACCTTAGCCTAATCGATTGCCTCAGTGAAATCCATAAGGAAGACATCAAGGGAATCAATTCTTTTCATTAATTCTAAGGTAAGTTTCTGATTTTCACCCTTGTGGCAACCTAGCTAAATGGTTCTGATGTCTATTACACAGATCTTAGAGTGAACCAAAATTAATATTTGAATATAACCTCAAAGAGGCAACGCCCGTGCGTTGCCTCTTTTTTTGTAGCACATTTATGATGGCCACCTCATAATTTTATTACCCTTGCTGAAAATTGATTAACATTAATTTCTGGTACTCTTTTCTTAAATGATTGGTATAATTTGCCTTAAATAAGTTAAAGATCAACTTCTTCATATATCATAGTAATAGGATATTCCTTTAAATCTATCTCAAGTATTCAATTGACCCTATGCCTTTTGACCATTCCTTCAAAAAAATCAAAACCCTAGATATGCACACGGGTGGAGAGCCACTAAGAATTATACTAGATGGATACCCAACATTTGATGGGTTGGGGATTCTGGAAATCAGAAGGGAGTTGGAACTCCATCATGATCACTTAAGAAAAATCTTGATGTGGGAACCCAGGGGACATGCAGATATGTACGGCCTTTTGAAGGTTCCGGCTCAAAGGAAGGACTCTGCGTTTGGGGTAATCTTTATGCACAATGCAGGTTACAGCACCATGTGTGGGCACGCAACCATTGCCATTGGAAAGGCAGCCATCCATCTTGGTTGGGTAAACCCGACTCCTCCCCTTACTACCTTTAAGATTGATGCCCCTTGTGGCCAATTGGAAGTATTTGTTCATCACAACCAGACTGGTGGAGTAAAAAGGGTGTCCTTCGAAAATGTCCCTTCTTTTTATGTAGGAAGGTATGAGGTTGAAATCCCAGCTGTTGGCAAGATGCCCTACGACCTCGCTTATGGTGGTGCCTTTTATGCCTATCTGGATATAAATCAATTGGGAATAAGCTGTGAGCCAAAACATTATTCTGAAATCATTCGGTGGGGTAAAACTATCAAAAAGGCGGTCATTGCTCAGAATTCAGATATCAGGCATCCTTTCGAGGAGGATCTTAGCTTTCTTTACGGTTGCATATTCATAGATAAGTCTAAAAGGGAAGGAATACACAGCAAAAACGTTTGCGTATTTGCAGATGGAGAAGTGGATAGAAGCCCGACAGGCTCTGGGGTTTCTGGACGTGCAGCTATTCATTATAATATGGGTCAGTTAGGGATAAAAGAAGAGATTTCTATTGAAAGTATCCTTGGGACGGAAATGGAAGTATCTATAGATCGCACAGAAAACTATGACACATATGAGGCAATAATCCCCTGGGTATCAGGCACTGCCTACTTTACTGGAACAAATGAATTTTGGATAGATTCTGAAGATCCACTCAGTGGTGGATTTTTTCTCCAATAAAGCAACTATCTCCGCCTGTGGTACGATATTATTTTTGTCATCCTCAGGAAGTTTCAATATAATTGCAACACTGTTGCAAAAAATGAGAAAACACCTTGCACACATATCATCATTTTTCCTTCTGCTTTCGCTGAGCTTTGTTTTGCCGAAAGCAGTGTGGCACAATTGCTCAGAGCATGAGCATGGCTACCACCATGATGTGCATGAATCCTTTTCTCTTGAAACTGGAATTTCAAATTGGGAAGCCCCCTGTTCGATTTGTGATTTTGAATTCACAAACGTTCTAATTGACTCCCCCTTACGCTTGAGTTCACATGACTTTATTGCTGAGTCGCATCCTTATTTAAAGTACTCAGCGCCATCTCTTGATATAGCAAAACTTAAGCAGGAAAGGGGCCCACCGCTCAGATTCGAAGCCTAATACAACCCAACCTCTCTTTTTGAATCTGATTTTTTCCAAATGAAATACTTTATTATCTGCCTCTTATTGGCGGGTATAGCCATAAGCAGCTCTTGGGCACAGGACTGTTCGCTTACCGTCGAGGGGATATTGATGGGGGAATCAAGTCAGCAACCTCTGGCCTTTGCCTCTGTTCAAATAAAAGAAAAACGTATTGGAACTTTTACCGACTCATTAGGCCACTTCAAAATTGAGGGCCTTTGCCCGGGTACTTATACCTTCATCTGTGATCATATTGCATGTGAGCATTTAGAGATAAGCATGCGCATTGATTCAGCAGAGAATAAAAGGAATTTCATTTTAAAACATCATGAACTTCACGTCGATGAAGTCACCATTAGCCGTAAGAAAGCCGAGGAATATGACAACACGGTAGTAAGTCAAATTGAAGGTCAGGCATTGGAAGAAAATGTCGGAAAGCAACTCGGTGATATACTTGCGAAAATACCTGGAGTCAATGTCTTAAAGACAGGGCCTTCCATCTCAAAGCCTATAATTCATGGCCTTCATTCCAACAGAGTTCTTATCCTGAACAATGGGATCAGGCAGGAAGGCCAGCAATGGGGTTCGGAGCATGCTCCGGAAATTGACCCTTTCATTGCCAACAAACTAACGGTTGTTAAAGGTGCCTCAGGGCTGAGATATGGTCCTGGTGCCATAGGAGGGGTAGTTTTGGTAGAACCCGAAGACATGAGGGACAGTGTCGGAATAGGTGGGAAAATCCATTTACAAGGCCAGTCCAATGGACGTGTGGGCATTGTTTCTGGACACCTGGAAGGCAAGGTGCCAAATTTCAGGCCGCTGAGTTGGAGAATTCAGGGAACGATAAAAAAGGGAGGAAACTTCCATACCCCTGGTTATTTCATGCAAAATACAGCGACTAGAGAACAAAATTTTTCAGGGCACCTTCGTTATGAGACTTTTTCAAAAGGCTGGGAATTATTCTACAGCCAGTTTAACTCAATAATTGGAATCTTAAGCCCTGCTCACCTAGGAGGTAGAAGGGATCTTGAAAGAGCTCTTGCAAGTCCTACCCCAATAGGAGCTGATACTGTTGGCTTTACTTATGACTTTGTAAGGCCTTATCAGGACATCAAACACCACTTGGCAAAAGCCAAATACTTCTGGCGAATTCCAAGCCTTGGAAAAATCAATGCTGTCTACTCTTTCCAGCACAATAACCGCAGGGAATTTGATAAGCATAAGCCAAGGGGAACAGATGAGAATGGTGAAGACAAAGCAGAACTTGACTTTAGTATTTCTACCCATACACTTGAAGCAAATCTTGAGCATTCTCTCAGCACCGAGATTGAAGGAGTAGTTGGTGGGGCCGGAGTTTATCAAAACAATTTGTTAAAAGGGCGAATGTTCATCCCCAATTATGTTCTATTTGGAGGTGAAGTATTCTGGATCGAAAAGTGGCGCAGGGACAATTGGGAATTAGAAGGGGGAATCAGGTATGATTATCGTTGGGTCCATAGTGCCAGAGAAGAAGCAGGGATAGATATTTTCTCCATAAGAGATTTTCAAAGTTTCTCAGCCAATCTGGGTGGAAACCTTTTTATAAACCGAAAGTTAACTGCAACAGTAAACCTTGGAAGAGCTTGGCGTCCTCCTCATGTCAATGAGTTGTTCAGCGATGGTTTGCATCATGGAGCTGGAGCAATTGAAATCGGTGATTCTACATTGAACTCTGAAAAGGCCATCAAGCTGGTAGGAAGTCTGGATTACAATGGAGAGAGGTTCAAAGCCAACTTGATTGTTTACAACCAATGGTTTGAAAGCTTCATTTATCGCAAGCCCGGTGGCATCCAGGCGACCATTCGCGGAGCCTTCCCGGCCTTTAACTACGCACAGACCCAAGCAATGCTGAGCGGTGGAGATGTCAACATGAGCTTCCGCATCCTTAACAGCTTGGAATGGCAAGGGCAAGCATCCTATTTGAGAGCGTGGAATACAGGGGATAATGAGCCACTGATTTTTATGCCAGCCAATAGATTTTCGAACTCACTCAAGTTTGAGCTGGCTGGAAGGGGCAAAATCACCAATAGCTACATCAAGCTCAATTGGCTTCATGTCCTCGAACAAACGCTCGTTCCGACGAGCGAAGACCCACTTGAACGAGATTGGCGTCCACCTCCACCAGCCTACAACCTCGTTGGGCTGGATGCAGGAACGCAGCTCAATTTTGGAGGCCAGCGATTAATGTTGATTTTTTCGGTCGATAATTTGTTCAATACAACTTATAGAGACTACTTGAACCGATTCCGCTATTTCACGGATGAACTTGGGAGAAACATTAGCTTAAGATTAACCTATACTTTTAAACATTAACCAAACAATAAGATTATGAACTTTCGCAATCTTGCAATTCTATTCATTGCCTTTTCAGTTGTAGTTTTCCTTCCTTCATGTACTCCTGAAGAGCCAGGTGATGGAGAAGAAGAAATCACTTCTGTAGTCCTGACTTTCGACAACGGAGTAGGACAGATCAAGTGGACTGAAGGTGGTTCTGCACCTGACATCACACTTGATGCCAACACAACTTATACAGTTTCTGTAGAGTTCCTTAACGAAAGCGATCCTAACGACGTTGAAGACGTAACTGAAGAGATCAAAGAAGAAGATGACGAGCACATCGTATGCTACGACGTTACTTCAGCTGACGTTGCAATCACCAGAACTGACTCTGATGGTACTTTCGAAGTAGGTCTTGCTACTTCTTGGGTTACTGGAGACGCTTCAAACGGAACTGTAGTTCTTGATTTGAGACACCAGCCAGAAGTTAAAGACGGTTCTTGTACCCCTGGAGACTCTGACGTAGAAGTAGAATTCAATGTTACTATTCAGTAATATATAACAAGTTAAAGTAGTGTGTAAATAACCCGGGTCTTGGCGTGAGCCAATCCGGGTGTTTTTTTTGCTTTATTTTTCCTTTCCATTACAAAAATTTTTACCTCACAAAACAAATGAAAGCTTCCAATTGCCTATATTGAAACCAATCATAAAAGACACACCTATGGCAAATGGAACCCTCATGCAGTATTTTCATTGGTACACCCCCAATGACGGCTCCCTCTGGAGACAAGTAGCAGAAGAAGCACAAAAACTGGCTTCAGATGGCATCACAGCCCTTTGGCTTCCACCTGCATATAAGGCTGCCTCAGGCATCAATGATGTTGGCTACGGAGTATATGACATGTATGACCTGGGAGAATTTGACCAGAAAGGGAGCATAAGAACAAAATACGGGACGAAGGACGAATATTTGGCAGCCATCGAGGAAGCCCACAAACACAACATTCAGATTTATGCTGATGTGGTCTTTAACCATAGAGGGGGAGCTGATGATACTGAATTTATCAAGGCTGTCAGGGTAAATTGGGACAATCGAAATTTCAGCTATGGTGGCGACGTATGGATTGAAGCATGGACAGACTTTCAGTTTGCAGGTAGAAATGGCAAGTATTCTGATTTCAAATGGAATTACCGACATTTTGATGGGGTAGATTGGGCAGAAAACCTGAAAGAAAATGCCATTTTCAAATTTATAGGTAGAGGGAAGGATTGGGAAGGAATGGTGTCTGATGAAAATGGCAACTATGATTACCTGATGTTCTCTGATATTGACATGAACCATCCCGAGGTAAGGACCGAGCTTGCCAGATGGGGAAGGTGGATTGTTGGATTTACGGGCGTTGACGGGTTTCGACTAGATGCTATAAAACACATTCAGTACAGCTTTTTCAGGGAATGGATCAGCTATATGAAGACACGGGTTAAAGAGGATATTTTTACCGTAGGTGAGTATTGGGAGTATGATGTGGAGAAACTGCACAATTACATTGAAAATACCGATGGACTAATGTCGCTTTTTGA
The DNA here is from genome assembly GCA_022760475.1 of Bacteroidia bacterium. Classification (GTDB taxonomy): domain Bacteria; phylum Bacteroidota; class Bacteroidia; order J057; family J057; genus JALEFZ01. The sequence goes on from JALEFZ010000059.1 coordinate 108,365, forward strand.
TGCACCACTTCATCACAATTTTTACAAGGCATCGATAGAAGGAGGTTCTTACGACATGAGGCGTATTCTAGACGACACCCTCCTCCAGGAACAGCCAGGGCTAGCAGTTACGCTTGTAGAAAATCACGATACCCAACCCCTTCAAGCCCTTGAATCCCCTGTCCAAAACTGGTTCAAGCCACTCGCTTACTCCCTTATTCTCCTATGGCATGAAGGTTATCCTTGTGTATTCTATCCTGATTATTACGGCGCAACATATCGAGATAAGGGGAAGGATGGTAATTTTTATGACATTGAACTTAAGGCTGTCGCAGAATTGCCTACGCTCCTAAAGGCCAGGCAAATCTACGCACATGGCATTCAGCGCAGCTACATGGATCATTGGGATGTGGTTGGATTCACCCGAGAGGGAGACAACCAATTTCCAGGTTCAGGACTTGCAGTCCTGATGAGCAATGGCCATGCAGGTAGCAAATGGATGGACATGGGACATCGGAATGCAGGCAAGGTCTATATTGACCTTTTGGGCAAACACCCAGCCGAAGTCGAAGTCAACGAGCATGGTTGGGGTGAATTCTTTACCCAAGGAGGCAGTGTATCTGTATGGGTAGAGGCATAGGCTGCCTTACATCATCAGCAACTCCCCTATTCCAAAACAGGCAAATACAACTGATGCAACCCCATTCGTAGTGAAGAATGCAAGGTTGACTTTTGAGAGGTCGTTGGGTTTTACGATCAGGTGTTGGTATATCAGCAGCACCAGGAATATCCCTGCACCTACCCAAAAAATCCAACTTCCACCTGTCAGCATTCCAAAAAGGATAATCATAGCAGCTGTTATGAGGTGGAGCCAAATTGATACGTTTAAAGCCCTGTTTTTGCCCAGCAAGGCAGGGATGCTATTCAGGTCATGCTCCTTGTCAAAGCCTTCATCCTGTAAGGCATAAATGATATCAAAACCGCTTACCCAGCTTAATACAGCCAAGCCCAAAATTATAGGTTCCCACTCAAAGTGGGCTGTAACTGCAATAAAAGCACCTACAGGAGCCAATGCCAATCCAAGCCCAAGGACAAGGTGACATAGGGCAGTGAAGCGCTTGGTATAAGAGTAACCCAAGATCACCAAAAGGGCAACAGGTGACAACATCAGGCAGAGGGGATTTATGAAGGCAGTGGTAGTGATAAACAGGACAGAGTTGATGATGATAAATGCCATGGCCTGCCGTGGATTGATCACTCCTGCAGGAATCTCCCTGGTGGCGGTTCGTTCATTTTCACTGTCAATGTCCCTGTCTACATATCTATTAAAAGCCATGGCTGCGCTCCGAGCAAACACCATGCACAAAACCACTAAAATTAAAGATTGCCACCAGGGCTTATCCATCTCCAATTGGTGGATTTCCATGTACTTGAGTCCAAGAAACAAGCCTAGCAATGCAAAGGGCAAGGCGAATATGGTATGAGCAAATTTTATCAGCGATAAGTATTTCTTCATCTTTTTAGATGTTTCATCAAAATTACTGCTTGAATTAACAACTTTCCTGTTTCAATGTTAAAACAATCTTTTACTCACACTGTTTTTATCCTGAAAATGATTTTTGTTCATGTTTTTCTAGGAATCATTTAACAAAAAGCCCATTATAGATATAAAATTTCATATATTTGTTCATGACCCAAAAGTATCAGGTATTTCTTTGCATTAGCCACAAACCCCGCATCTTTGGAGGAGGCTGCTGCAATGACAAGGGCAGCGAGGATTTATTGGAGGAATTGAAAAGCCTGATCAAAGAGCATGGTTTATCGTCCAAAGTAGAGATAAACTCATCTTCTTGCCTTAAGAATTGTCTCAATGGACCTTCTATATTGGTGCTTCCAGGAAGGGTAATGTATGGTAAGATCACTTCTGATGATTTGAAAACCATCGTCAGTCAACACTTTAAGGAAGGGAAGCCTGTAAGAAAATTAATCAAAACTCCTGGCACATCTATTTTGGGCTAAGCTATCGATCCAGCCAGTTTTTAAAGTCTCTGATTCGTTCCCTGCTGACAAGGATCTCCTTTTCCTCGGCAAACTCAATACTGAGCTTTAGCCTCCTTTGAGAAAAAGCTACGATCTCCTTGATGGCTTCAAACCGACAAAGGAATTGTCTATTGACTCGAAAAAACTCCTTAGGGTCTAATTTGTCTTCTATCTCATTCAGGGTTTCATCCAATATATACCTTTCATTTTTCCTGGTTCGGATGAAACTGACCTTATCTTCACTATAAAAGTAAAGGATGTCAGAAACTGGAATCGGGTGAATAAACTCCCCCTTTTTGACGACAAATCTCTCTTTGAATGTTTGGGTTTTTCCCTGAATGGCATCAGCAAGAGCTTCAATATCAAAGGGCAAACGTTGTTTCCTATTCTTTTCCCAGAATACTTTCACAAACTTATCCATTGCATTGGCGAGCTCCTCAAAATCAATGGGCTTCAGCAAATAATCCACACTATTGGCTTTAAATGCCTGAAGGGCAAAGGCATCATAGGCTGTTACAAAGATGACAGGTGGTTTTGCCTTAATTTGTTCGAATATCCTGAAGCTACTTCCGTCTGCCAATTCAATATCCTGAAAAACCAAATCCGGAGTGGGATTTTCCTGAAACCATTCTACAGCACTTTCTATAGAATCCAGGATATCAAGTATTTCGATATGGCTCTCATATTGGTGAATCAGTTGAATAAGCCTTTCAGCCGCCAGGGGCTCATCTTCTATGATTAGGACCTTCATGTAGGAATTACCGAATTTTTATAAATAATTTCGTATCCAAAATAAGAAAATTCAGCTTAGCTAAAAGATCTCTTTGATTTACTTTTCTCCAATCCTTAAGCCTTAAAATCTATGATAGTCAGAATTGTAAGAATGGAATTCCAAACTGACAAAATTGATGAGTTTCACCTCATCTTCGATAAATACAAGAAAAAAATTCGAAGTACGGAAGGCTGTCTAAAACTGGAACTACATGTAGACAAAAATCATCCTCATGTACTTTATACCTATAGCCATTGGACAGGTCAAGAGGAGCTGAATAGTTACCGGCATAGCTCAACCTTCAAGGAAGTATGGCCTCAAACCAAGGCTTTATTTGGGGGGAAACCTCTGGCATATTCCCTGGAAAAACTGGAAGAAATCAACTAAAAGTTAGGTAAGACAGAGAAGAATATACATTTCGTCGCAATATTTCTTTGATATATTTTAGCAAGGAAATATTATCACAATGGAACTGTTTTGGAAAAAGCTCTTGGTATTTGTGGGGAGGGATGGAAGTCAAAGTATATCTTATTCGCTAGATAAAGCTCAAATGAAGGCGGATATATATATCGGCCGAATATTTAACTTTATCGGTGGACTTGCCCTCACGATTTTTGGTCATGTTATCAACTATCTTGATGCAGAACATGCCTTACCTATGACCGAAAGGCATATCTACAGTACCCTTTGCGTAGCTTTGGGTTTTTTGAGCTTTCTTCCCAGTATCAACAAAACGAAATGGGTAAGTGCCTATAAGGTCAATACCTACATTTATACAGCCTATTGCTCTACCTTACTCTTCAGATCTGAATACAGTATCCTTATGCTATTGGCTTGTATAGTAGCATTTCAGGCCATCCTGTTTACCCATACAAGTAAGAAAGAGATCTACTCCTATGTTTTATTTTCCTCTATCATATACCTGGGAGTCTTTATCCTTCTTCCTAACGGAATTGAATTTGAAACAAGGGCATTCGAGGCTTCGATATTTCTGGTTCTCATGATGGCCAATACTGCCGTATCCTTATTGAACAGTAGCTATATCAAGAAGTTGAAAGAGCGAGGGGTTGAAATCAAGAAACAAAAGAGTCTTTCTACTTCCATATTTGAAAACTCCACGGACATCATATGGGCTTTGGATCAAAAGATGAGGTTGCTCACCTTCAATGGGAAATTCTCTCGTCATTTTGAAGAGTTGTATGGTTTTGTGCCATCCATCGGACTAGACATGTCAGAGATAGAACCAGCGAAAGATCAACACATTTCATGGATAGCGCATTACAGACAGGTTATCGAGGGTACTCCAACTTCCTTCAATACTTCTCTGGATATATTTGATACAACAGAGTGGTTTGAATTTTTCATGATGCCTATCGAACAGGATGGCGCAATCATAGGGGTCTCAGCGTTCGGAAGGAATATCACTGAAGAAGTACTGCACAGCAGGGAGAAAAAATCCATGGAAATGGCTCTCAGGAGGACTGAGCAGCGCTCTCAGTTGGCAATGGAAGGCTCTAGAGACGGCTTGTGGGATTGGGAAATAGCAACCAACAGGACATATCTATCCGAGCGATATCGAGAAATTCTGGGATTGGATGCCTCATTTGAAAATATTTCTGGTGATAGCATGACCTCCTTATTCCACGAGGATGACCTTGAGTTGATCACGAAAGAGATCGATGATAATGTACAGGGGAAATCCAACCAAATCAATACTGAATTCAGGATGTTGCATAAGGAGGGACATTTTGTATGGGTTCAAATCAGGGGCAAGGTATTTCATAATGCAGAGGGAATTCCAATAAGAATCAGTGGATTCTTGTCTGACATTTCAGAAAGAAAGCACACAGAGAACCTCCTTCAAGGATTCTTGGCCTCTTCTCCTAATGGGATTATAACCCTGGATGTAGATAAAAATTCCTCTGGTCTTGTAAATGATTTCAAATATTCTCTAGTAAATGCAAAGGCTCAAAACCTCCTTGGAATTCAATCCAATGATCTTCTTGGTGAAAGCAGCCTTGAAAGTGCTGGGGGCATCAATAAACTTGATGTAACCTCCTTGATGGTAGAATCATTTGAGAAATCCATAACTCTTGCCTGCAAGCGGCAATACATGCATCCAGATAAAGAAAGAGGAGAAATATGGCTTAAAATTCTGATTGCACCATTGGAAAATGGGGTATCACTTACCCTAAGTGATATAACCCAAAAGAAGCAAAATGAGGAGCGGCTTGAATTCCTTTCTTTGGTAGCCAACAATACCGACAATGGAGTTGTGATTGCCGATAGGCATGGTAAAATTGAATGGATTAATAATGGATTTACAAAGATTACAGGCTACCAATTGAATGAGGTCATTGGGAAAAAGCCTGGAAGCATCTTGCAAGGTCCTAAGACCAACCCGGAAACAGTCAGAACGATCAGAGCAAAAATCAAATCTAAAAAGCCATTTTCCCAGGAAATCCTTAACTATAATAAAAATGGTGAGCCTTACTGGGTAACCATGCACATCACTCCAATCCTGGATGAGGAAGGAGAAATTAGCAGATTGATCGCATTAGAATCCGACGTAACCCAACAAAAAGAATACGAGTTGGCCTTAAAGGAGGCCAAAGAGTCCGCAGAAGCCGCTGCTGTGGCCAAAGCAGAATTTCTGGCAACAATGAGCCATGAAATTCGGACACCCATGAATGCAGTTATTGGTATGACAGGACTGCTTCTTGACTCAAGCCTTACGAGAGAACAAAGGGAATTTGTCGAAACGATTCGAATAAGCGGAGACAACCTCTTGAATGTTATCAATGACATCCTGGATTTCTCAAAAATTGACTCTGGGAAAATGGAACTTGAGTCTCAGTCATTTGACTTGATTGAAACCATAGAAAATGTATTGGATCTATTGGGATCTAAAGCCCAGGACAAGGGGCTTGAGTTGGCATATGATCCAGCATTGGGCGTACCAAGATACATTGTATCAGATCCGACGCGGATCAGCCAGATCCTGGTCAACCTCGCCAATAATGCCATAAAGTTCACGGCTAAGGGAGAAGTTATCATCAAGGTAGAAACTTTGGCTTCCCCCAACCCTGATCACCAAGTCCTGCAATTTGCAGTCACAGATACGGGCATAGGTATTCCACCGGAGAAATTGAGCAAGCTTTTCAAATCCTTCTCTCAGGTTGACGCCTCAACCACCAGAAAATATGGGGGCACTGGCTTAGGATTAGCCATTTGTAAAAAACTGGTGGAAATGATGAATGGAAAGATTTGGGTAGAAAGCGAAGCCCAAAAAGGTTCGAGTTTCTTCTTTACTATTGAAGTAAAGCTATCTACAGGTCCTAGAAAAATATATCCGCCCACAGACATCAGAAATAAAAAAGTACTGCTGGTTGATGATAATCCTACCAATCTGAAAATACTTAAAAGGCAATGTTCAAATTGGGGATTGGTTCCAGTCTGCACCATGCTCCCTGAAGAGGCTACAGAAATTCTGGCAAGGGAAAAGAATATAGAATTGGCTATTCTGGACTATCAAATGCCTAACATGAATGGAAGTGACCTGGCAAAGGTCATAAGGGCAAACTACAAGAAAGCTGAATTACCTATTATTTGTTTGACCTCTATGGGCGGAAGTCTGGCAGCTGAAGAGCGAGAATATTTCAACTCATTTTTGAGTAAACCTGTTAGGCGTGAGCTTCTTTTGGAACATATATCAGGGGTACTTTCTCAAAGTAGTCCGGGGGTATATGAAAACCTAGCGCCTAAAAATAAAGTTGAAGAGGATGATCAACCCATCGAAAACCTGAAGATCCTTTTGGCAGAGGACAATATTGTGAATCAAAAGGTAGCAACCCGTATACTTGCCAAACTGGGCTATGGGTCAGAAATAGCAGCAAACGGCTTAGAAGCAATAGATGCTTTGAAAATGCAAAATTTCAACATCGTCTTCATGGATATGCAAATGCCCGAAATGGATGGCCTAACCGCTACCCAAACCATTAGACAAATGCCTGAGTTTGCTGACAAACAACCTTTGATAGTTGCCATGACAGCCAATGCCATGAAGGGAGACAGGGAGCGTTGTCTTGCGGCAGGGATGGACGACTATATCAGCAAGCCCGTGAAGAAGGAGCAGATAAAAAATATGATTTTAAAATGGTTTAGGCCAGATGGCCAGCTTAAAAAGGAAAGAAATATGGAAGAAGGCCCAATACTATAACTCCATACATCAGGGTTAAAGGCCAGCCTCCACGCAAATAGTCTTGAAAGCGGTATTTTCCTAGTCCCCAGACCATGGTGTTGGTCTGGTAACCAATAGGAGTCAGGAAACTGGCACTTGCGCCATAGGCCACAGCCATGACGAAGGGCAGATAACTCACCCCCAACTCCTCTGACATGGCAAAGGCGATCGGAAAAATAAGTGCCGCAGCAGCATTATTAGTTACCAGTTCTGTAAGCAAGACGGTAGCCAGGTAAATTCCAATGAGTGCAGCATAAGGAGAATTTTGTCCAAACATTTCTGTGATCCCTCCACCTATTTTATCTGCAAGCCCCAAGTCTACCAAGACCTTTGCCAATCCCAAGGAACTGCCTATCATCAACAAAAGGGACATGTTCAGGTTATTTTTGAGGTCTTTAATCTTCAAAAGATTGAGTACCATAAAGGTGAATAGCAGGAGTGTCATGGATTGAAAGAGGCTGAGCAAATTAAATGCAACAGCTAGAATCCCCCCCAAAAAAAGGCTAATTGCCAAGTAACTTTCTCTATAATTGAGGGAGGAATCGGGCTGTATAGGACTTATTACAATAAAATTTCGGTCAATGTTGTGATGCTTGGCAAAGTCCTCACCCACGGCGAGGATCAGTTGATCTCCTGTGCGGAGGTCAATCTGCCCCAACTTTCCAGAGAGTTTTTCTCTACCTCTATTCACCCCTACCACCAAGGCATCAAATTTGGTTCTGAACTGGGCATCCTTGATCTTCCTTCCAAGGATAGGCGAATTATGTCTGATAACAACTTCTTGTAGGTTTGATTCAAGCAACTCATCTAGCCCTGTCTCCAAAATTACCAGCCCATCAAACTTTCGTAGTTCCTGAATTTGAGTAATGTCTCCTGTAAAAACCAGTCGATCTCCTTCTTTAAGGATTTCTCCTGGAGTGATGGGCGATAAGAGTTTGTCTCCCCTTACAATTTCACCCAGGAATAGATTTTCAAGATTTCTGAGCCCATTTTCTGCAATGCTCTTTCCGATCAATTTTGCCCCCTTCCCTACCCTGACTTCCAGGAAATATTCCTTAACCTTATTCATCTCATCCACTGGCAGATCTGGCAATAATCGAGGCAGGATAAAAATAATATAGATCCCACCGAAGAAAACCACAGGAAGCCCGATTTTGAAAAAGTCATAAAAGCCAAGGGAAGGCAAGTCTTTATCTACGATAAAGCTATTGATGATCAGGTTTGTAGAGGTTCCAATCAGCGTAAGAACCCCTCCCATTATGGCTGCATAAGAAAGGGGAATCAATAATTTTGAAGGCGAAAAGTACTTATTGTTGCGTACCAATCCCAGCATACTGGCTACCACAGCGGTATTGTTGAGGTGAGATGACAACAACATGACCAAGGCTGAAAGCCTGAAAAGCGAAAGACTCCTTTTATTTGGAACGAAGACCTTTCTGGCCAAAAGTGGAATAAATGCAGACTTTTCAATGGCCGAGGAAACCATTAAGAGGAGGATTAATGCCACAAGGGTTTCATTGGCATAACTTTGCAGGAGTTTCTCTGCTGGTATGTAGCCAAGAAACATGCAGATACATGCAGCTCCGACAAATAATAGTGCAGGCTGGATTTTAGTTGAAATGAGAGCAACAACCAACCCACAAAAGATAAACCCTACTACCAGAAGGCTCATATTAGCATCAGAGAATTTAAATTGAGGAACAAGGTATAAGTAAAATGCTTCATTCCAAGCTAAGGTCATGAAGCTGCTTGTTAGAAATCCTCATATCTCTGGCAAAAATATGCCAAAACTCATGTGGTCAGCAAAAATTTCCTAAATGGTTAATATTAGGGATTCACTTGTTTGAGAGCGACACGCATGAGGTACATGTCAGCAGTCATGTAGAGGTACTTATTGTCATAGCCGAAGGCACAATTGGCGGTGGCTTGTCCAGTCCTGATCGTACCCAGGTGCTGTCCTTCGGCAGAGAAGACCCATACTCCACCTGGACCTGTAGCAAAAATGCTCCCATCTGGTAGAACTTTCAAGCCATCGGGAAGTCCTGGATTCTCATCTCCTACAAGAGAAGTAGCATCCGCAAATACCCTTCCTCTTCCAAGGCTCTTGTCCTCATTCAAGGTATAGGATACCCAATAGGCTTTATTGGCATCAGAATTGGCAACATACAAGGTAGACTCGTCAGGCGAAAGTGCAATCCCGTTCGGTCTGGTCAGGGAATCAACTAATAAGTGTACCTGCCCACTTGTATCGATGCGATATACACCCATGTAGGGAATCTCCCTGCTAGAATCCTGTTCTTGTCCTGGAAGGCCATATGGCGGATCGGTGAAATAGATATTTCCTGCCTTATCGATGCAGAGATCATTAGGGCTATTGAAGCGCTTTAGCTCATAGCGATCTGCGACAGTCTCGTAAGCTGCGGAGGGTTTATCCATAGAAGCCCCTAGTCTGGCAACTCGACGATCTCCATGTTGGCACAGCAAGAGTCTGCCATCCAGGTCAAGAGCCAATCCATTTGCTCCTTCCCGCTTGCCTTCCCCAGTATATCCTGATGGGTCCAGGTAAGTTTCAAGGCCACCAACTACCGACCATTTAAACACCTTATTCTCAGGGACATCCGAAAACAGGACATAGCCATCTTCACCTCCGACCCAGACAGGTCCTTCGCTCCAATTAAACCCTTCAGACAAAATCTCTAAGGTATCGTCCTTTTGCAGGTAGTTATAAAATGCCTCTTCTTTGACGTCAAATACTTCGTTCGTTTTTGTGCTTTCTTCCTTGCTTGCCTCGCAAGAAAAAAGACAAATGGCTGCAAGTAGTAGGAGATAATTTTTCATAGAAAAACCTGATGGCTAGTTAAAATATAAGATGAAAATCGACCCTGTTGTTGAGGCCTCTTTCGTCAACTCGTCCTGAAACAGGCTGCGCATTTCCGTATCCAAAATATCGGAGTCGGAAGGGGGCAATGCCTTTTGAAATCAAAATCGCTCTGGTTTGCCTTGCCCTAAGTTCTGACAACTCTACGTTCTTGTAAATGCTGCCATCCACATCCGCATGTCCTAGCAATACCATTTTAACCGAAGGATTTCTTCTTAGCAAGATGTAGATCCTCCTCAGTTCAGACATTGCAGTTGAATCAAGGTCTACCGAAGTATTTTTAAAATAAAGGGAGGAAATCAAGGTATAGGGAGCATCGATATCATCTGGCTGAACATACCCCCCGGATGTACCAAGGAGCAGGTTGACCGTTATTTCATCTTCCTCTGGCTTTTTACTGAGGTCAATTTCCTGTCCTGAAACCCTAAAGCCCTTTGATTCTGCCTCTATGATATAAACTGCACCTATGGGAAGATTCATGACAAAGCCCTCTGTTTCATCTCCCTGTCCTATGGCCACTACGTGTCCGCTGGCTCCCATCAAAGCCCTAACACTGGCTTTCATAGGTTCCATTGTCTTTTGATTGGCAACCTGAACCACAATCCTTACCTTATTAGAATCAATGGATAGGGTATCTACTTTAACTGCAGCAGAATCCTGAGAAAAAGAGAGATGTGGAAATAATATGGCAAAACCAAGGAAGCATAGCCCCAAATATCTTGGTAGCACAAAGGTTGACAGGAAGTTCATAGGTCACTTAGAAGGACGATAGTTGCGATAAAATTAATCAAATTCCGCTTTTTTGAATAAGAAATTCTATTTTCCCTTGTTACTTAACAATTTAGAAACACCAAAGGCAATATAGCAATGCTTGAAATAAAGTCCTTCACCTTCAACCCCTACCAGGAAAATACTTATATATTGATCGATGAAAAGCGCAATTGTGCAATTGTCGATCCGGGTTGTTACTCCCAAACCGAACAGCAAGCCTTAGTCGCTTTTATCAAAGAGAACGAATTAAGCCCTTTGTATTTACTCAATACCCATGGACACATCGATCATATGTTGGGGAATCGATTTGTGGTGGATGAGTTCCAGGTTCCCTTTCTGACTCATCGGGGAGTAATAGCAGAATTGGAGCATGCCGAATCCTATGGACCATTGTTTGGACTGAATCCCTCCCCATCACCCAAACCTGACAAACTGGTCGATGAAGGCGATATCATCGAGCTTGGCTCAGAAAAGCTCAAGGTTATTTTTACACCTGGACATGCTGCGGGTCATATTAGTTTCTACCACGAGGCCTCTATGAATATCCTTTCGGGAGATGTTTTGTTCAAAGGAAGTATTGGGAGGACAGATTTACCGGGTGGAGATTACCCAACATTAATGGAGACCATTTTTAACAAGTTTTTGCCTTTAGCTGATAATGTCGTTGTACATCCAGGACACGGCCCTACAACCACCGTTGGGGAGGAAAAACGGTCAAATCCATTCATTTTGGATTGGCAGAAAAAGCAAAACTTGAGCTAATGAATCAACTTTGTTCAAAAACAAAATTTATTCCAACTGCTTTAACTTGGCGTTATACTGTTAGGGGCTGATTTAAAGGGTATATGCCTTTAGATTTGGTGGTCAATTTCTGGGAGTTTCTGTAGATCATAGATCAGCATTTGGAAATAGGCGTAATTTTTAACATAACCCTGTCAGGGTTTAAACCCTGACAGGGTTATAGTTGACAAGACCGGACTAGTTGACAAGACCGGAATAGTGAATTAATTCACTAAAATGCGCAACATCTCTTCTGAGATGTAGCTTTAACAGACAAATCCTTAATTTTTAAGGCCCTTCCTTTCTTCGAACTCGAATTATAAAAACAAAATCCCCTTCCTTACAAAGGATTGCTTAACAACAAGTTAAGTGCAAAAAACATCATCGGCTATTTTTTTTTCAGAAAAAAAGAAAAGCATACGACTCTAAAGGTACAGTACAACCTAAAACCTTAGAGTTATATGAAAAATATTTTTCAAATCTTTGCTTGCCTGCTCGCAATGGCCATGACCGTGTACGCTTGTACCATGCAGGAGTCTCAGGAAGTTGCTCAAACGGCTTCTACCAGTAATCTTGATCCCCTCCAATCCGTAACACAAGCTGGAACCGAAGGCTACAAACTGAATACAGATAACCCCTTTTCATTTGTAAGTTCCTCCAATGAGCTTGAAGGATTGCCAGAATTGGCTCCAGAGATATTTGCCATGGAAGAAGTTGCCACAGGTCTTTCCATAATCGCATCTCATGAGGCTGCCATTGCCAGTGGAAACCACAACATGGAGGGCCCAACTAAACTAATCGCGGTAAATTTCTACGGTTATGTTTTCGGAATGGAATTACCCTTAAGCTACATTTCAACACTACCTGGAAACGTGGATTTTAGAGAGATATATTGTCAATGCAACAAATTGCAACAAATTCAACAATGTCAAAAACTCAGGCTTCCAGATTTCCCATCAACGTATGTTTGTTATAAAGGGAGTTGCCCTAAATGTGAAATGAAGGAACGTAAGGAAGACCCTACCCAGTAAGGAAAATAATCTTCCCATAAAAAATCCCTGCTACGGGTAAAACAGTAGCAGGGATTTTGTCATGTCAAATTATATTTTTATCAAACCTTAGGCAGGCGGTTATTTTCATCAGGGAAGATGATGGTAGGCTCATAGCCTTGGGCTTCTTCCCTACTCATCATTGCATAGCTAATGATGATGATTTTGTCTCCAACCTGGACTTTTCTGGCAGCCGGTCCATTTAAGCAAATGGTCCCACTTCCTCTTTCTCCTGCGATTACGTAGGTTTCCAGCCTTTCTCCATTGTCAATGTTGACAATCTGGACCCTTTCGCCTTCGAGCATATTGGCCGCCTCCATGAGGTTGCGGTCAATGGTTATGCTCCCTACATAATTTAACTCTGCCTGGGTAACTTTGACCCTGTGTATCTTTGATTTAAAAATTGTTAAGTACATCTAGTATTGCGATTGAACAGCTCATCCTTCTGGAAGGGCAAAGAAAGTAATTTTTCTACTTTTTCGACGAAAATCCTGCCAAAAGTAACCTTTTTGTTTAACGCCTTACTAAACGGATAGTACCTCCAGAAGGTTCATCAAGGCAGGGTCCATCTCCTGATTAAGCTTACATGCCTTAGCAAAAGAAGTATGGACGACCTTATTGTTCACCTGCCCCACCATGATGTTAGAAAGTCCCTCACAAAGGGCTTCCACAGCAGCATTTCCAAGTCTGGAGGCAAGTACCCTGTCCATACAGGAGGGAGTTCCCCCACGCTGGATATGCCCAAGTACAACTACTCGCGTATCATAATGAGAGAACCTTGCATTCACTTGTCTGGCTACATCATCTGCTCCTCCTGCGTCATCACCTTCAGCGACGATAATGATGGAAGAAGTCTTATGCCTGATCCAGCCTTGCTCTAGTTTATCACATATCACATCGATATAGGTCTTTTCCTCAGGAATCAATACAGCCTCAGCACCTCCTGCAATTCCAACATTCAATGCAATAAAGCCCGCGTCCCTTCCCATCACCTCAATGATGAACAGGCGGTTATGAGAGTCTGCCGTATCCCTGATCTTATCAATGGCTTCCATCGCTGTATTCAGTGCAGTATCATAGCCAATGGTAAAATCTGTACCATAAAGGTCGTTATCAATGGTCCCAGGTGCTCCTACAATAGGAATTTTAAATTCATTGCAGAAAATACTAGCTCCAGCAAAAGTACCGTCTCCACCAATCGCAACCATGCCCTCTATCCCAGCTTCTTTTATCCTGTTATAAGCACGTTGTCTTCCCTCTGGAGACCTAAATTGTGCACTACGAGATGACTTCAGAATCGTTCCTCCACGTTGAATGATGTTACTCACAGAGTGGGCCTCCATCTTGATGAAATCGCCCTCAATCATCCCCTGGTATCCTCTCCTGATTCCAACCACTTCCATCCCCTCAGCCACAGCTGTCCTTACCACTGCCCTAAGGCAGGCATTCATACCGGGAGCATCTCCCCCGGATGTATATACTCCTATTCGTTTCAATTTCATAATTCTGAAAATCTAGGCGATTAACTGCTTTTTCAATTCAAACATACAGACATTCCCACCCAAATATCAATTATTATTGCATGGCATATATCATTTTGTGTATCGAAAACGATTTCATTGGCAAATAGCCTTAATTTTTTCTTTTCCGAATGAAGTAGCCTTCAAACTTATGCCCCATTTCAAAATCCCCCAATAATATGTAGCGCTGGTTAATATTTTTTTAACAAATGCCCTGTTTTTTCTGATTTTACATAAATAAGAATTCAAAAAAATAAATGTAATAATTGCTATTCCTATATAAATCCTGCTTTTTTGTCCTTATCCTTTTTCGCCTGCTACTTACAAACTATCAATTTTTATTCAATGAAAATTAAAGCTGCAATCACTGCTGTTGGTGGTTACGTACCTGAGAAAGTCCTTCACAACAAGGACCTCGAAAAGATGGTAGATACCAATGATGAATGGATCCGTGAAAGGACAGGCATAATTGAAAGAAGGATTCTTGAGGAGGGAAGAACAACCTCAGATATGGCCGTAGAAGCCATACACGATTTGCTCAAAAAGACCAACATTACTCCTCAGGATATTGACCTGATCATCGTGTCTACAGTCTCCCCTGATCATGTCTATCCAGCTACGGCCAATATCATTGCAGATAAAATAGGTGCCCCACAATCCTGGGGATTCGACATGAACGCGGCTTGTTCAGGTTTCCTTTATGCTTTGCGTACCGGCTCACAGTTCATCGAGAGTGGTATGCACAAAAAAGTCCTGGTCGTTGGTGCTGACAACATGACCATGAGGGTCAATTACGAAGACCGCAACACTTGTATCTTATTTGGAGACGGAGCAGGTGTCGTCCTTCTTGAACCTATTGAAGAAGAAGTTGGAATCCTCGATTCTGAATTCGCAGTGGATGGCTCTGGTGCCAAGCTCTTGATGCAAGAAGCTGGAGGTTCCTATTTGCCAACTACAGTGGAAACCGTTAAGGCGAAAAAGCACTTTATCTTCCAGGAAGGACGAACAGTATTCAAGCACGCTGTGAAAGGCATGGCTGACATCACTGAAGTGGTGATGAAAAGAAATAATCTTACAGCCGATGATGTAGCCTACCTCGTTCCTCACCAGGCAAACAAGAGAATTATAGATGCTACAGCCAATAGAGCAGGCCTACCTGAAGAAAAGGTAATGATCAACATTCATAAATACGGAAATACCACCAACGCAACCATCCCTCTATGTCTATGGGAATGGGAGTCTAAATTAAGCAAGGGAGATGTCCTCCTTTTAGCTGCCTTCGGTGGCGGATTTGCATGGGGCTCAATTTATTTGAAATGGGCTTATTAAAGGATTGATTATATAAAGACTAATTTGTTTTTTAAGCAGGGTTTTCAATATCGAAAACCCTGTTTTTTTATTGAAAATGAGAGTAGTTTCCTTTTTCTGCATCTGTTTGGCCTTTTTGACATCCTGTACCCTGGATGATGATCAAAGATTTGTCCCCGAAACGAAAGGGGCCTATTTTTTACTCAATGGATTGGAAGGCAAAAGTATCCTTGGAATTACTGAGGGCAATCTTTCCCGAGATATTGCTACTGCATGGGGCATCTCTGAAGAGTTGCACGACATGTCAGGGAATGAAAATATCTTGTGGCTCCTTGCAGGCGAGAACTCCCTATATGAAGTAAATCTTGAAGATTTTAGCAGCGTGAGCTTCCAACTTGAAGGCATAAAGCCCACATATATCAGCAGTGGGGAAGACTATCTCCTGATCTCAGATACATCAAACCTGCAACTAGGATTTTTTCATAAAAAAGACAAAGAGTTGACGCTGGTACCGACAAGCAGAAAGCCTGCAAAAGCCCTATACAGGAGTGCCAAGTTTTTTATACCCATGGACTCCATTTACCTGAATACCTACCACGAAACAGGAATTGCATTTTTGGCTGAGACCCAAATGCTTTATCCCATCATTGACCTTGAATCTGACAACCGAACATCTATCCTTGTCATGATGAAAGAGAAAGATCGTTGGTATCGAGCCAGCGTAGACTGGAACAATTCTCAGGTATTAGGACTTACAAATGAAACCGCGATAAGGATTATTAGAGCCACACCGTACTTCCGATCTGCCTATGAAAAAGAATGGCTAAGAAATGTAGAGGTCGACACAACTAGGAGGCTTTTCCTAACCAAGGACATTGCACAAATGGAAGTCGACTTCTTTGAATCTGATGTCTACTTTGTCTCAGAAGATACACTTGAAAGATTTAATATAAGAAGTAGAGAATTAGAAAAACTGGGGGTGATTTCTGAAGAAATTGAAACTTCCTATTTTTACATTGGCAATAGAGATTAATTATCTCGCAATATTTCTTAAATTGCCACCCATTTTGAAAAACGAGATTAAAAAAAGCAGGACAAACTGCAATTATATTATCTACTCAACCTATTGATTTATGGCAGGTATTTCAGATCTCCGTAAAGGCCTTTGCATCAGATACAATGGAGATATCTATTCCATTTTGGAGACGCAACACGTTAAAAAGGCCCGAGGTGCAGCCTCAATGAGGGTAAAAATGAAAAGCCTTACCTCAGGAAAGGTAATTGAGAATAACTTCCAGGCAAGTGCCCAGATTGAAGCCATCAGGGTAGAACGCCACAAATACCAATACCTTTATGACTCAGGGGAAGATTTGACCTTCATGCATGAGGAGACTTATGAACAAATCCCCATTTCGAAGAAACTCATTGATAATGTGGAGCTTCTGACTGAAGGTGAGATGGTAGAGGTCCTTTGGAATACCGAAGATGATGTAGCTTTGACTGTAGAGCTGCCCCAATATGTTATTAGGGAGGTTACTTATACCGAGCCAGGCATCAAAGGTGATACTGCAACCAACACGCTGAAACCTGCAACCATCGAAGGTGGTGCAGAAATTCGCGTTCCTTTGTTTATCAATCAGGGAGATAAGGTGAAAGTGGATACAGCCACCAAAGCGTACATGGAAAGAATGAAATAATTCCAATTACTCAATTCGCCCTAACATACATACTACCTAATTCTCTACACTATGGAATTCAAAGAAATTCAGGACATACTCAAACTGGTTAATAGGACCAACCTTACAGAAGTCGAGATTGAAAATGGAGACTTCAAGATCAAAATAAAAAGGAAGGCACCTGAATCAAATGTAATTTATACCCAGCAGGCTGCTATGCCTGTATCTCAATTGCCTGTAGCACAGCCTGCGGTAAGTTTGCCTCCAGCAGAGCCCAAAGAGGCTGCTCCCAAAGCAGCTCCTGAAGCCCCGGCTAAAGCTGAAGCCCCTGCTTCTGATAATCTTGTAGAATTCAAATCTCCAATGATTGGAACCTTTTATCGTGCTTCCAATCCCGAGACTCCTCCTTTTGCCAAGGTTGGCGATAAGGTTACCAAAGGACAGGTACTTTGCATCATCGAAGCGATGAAATTGTTCAATGAAATTGAATCTGAAATTTCAGGAACCATCGTGAAGATTTTGGTAGAAGATTCCAAGCCTGTCGAATACGATCAGCCATTATTCCTGATCGAACCTGATGCCTAAGGTAGGTATTTGCCTAAATTCAACATGGCTCATTTCTCTAGCTATAGGTTTTATAGCTAATTAATGACATGGGCCTAAGTACTACTAAGGATCAAATCTATGTTTAATAAAATACTTATAGCAAACCGTGGTGAAATTGCTTTAAGGGTTATTCGTACTGCCCGGGAAATGGGAATCGGTACTGTAGCGGTGTACTCTACTGCTGATAAGGATAGCCTCCACGTAAGATTTGCTGATGAGGCCGTCTGCATAGGCCCACCATCAAGTTCCGATAGTTACCTGAGCATGGTAAATATCATCTCCGCCGCAGAAATTACTGGAGTAGATGCCATCCACCCCGGTTATGGATTCATGGCTGAAAACTCTCAGTTCTCCCAACTCTGCGAAGATCATGGAATCAAGTTTATCGGACCAAAAGGTTCAGTGATTGATGCCATGGGAGATAAGTCTACCGCCAAGGACTCTATGAAAAAAGCCGGAGTTCCGGTAATCCCTGGATCGGAAGGCTTATTGGACTCTCTTGAGCAAGCATTGGAAGTAGCTGAAGAAAGTGGATACCCTGTGTTGTTGAAAGCCACAGCAGGTGGTGGGGGTAAAGGGATGAGAAAAGTATTCGGCCCGGAGGAAATGGAAGCAGCCTGGAATTCTGCCAGACAGGAATCTGCTGCTGCCTTCGGCAATGATGGACTTTACCTTGAAAAGTTTGTTGAGGAGCCTCGCCACATCGAGATTCAGATCATGGCTGACCAGCATGGCAACGTTTTCCACCTTGGAGAAAGAGACTGTTCTATTCAGCGTCGCCACCAAAAATTGGTTGAGGAAGCTCCATCTCCGGTTATCACTGAGGAAACCCGTAACAAGATGGGTGCCGCCGCTGTAAAAGCTGCAAAATATGTGAACTATGAAGGTGCCGGTACAGTAGAGTTCCTTTATGACAAGCATGGCAACTTCTACTTCATGGAAATGAATACCCGTATCCAGGTTGAGCATCCCGTAACCGAAGAGATCTACGATGTAGACTTAATTGCGGAGCAAATTCGCGTGGCCGCAGGAGAGACCATTTCAGAGTATACCAGGGTTCCTGGCAAACACGCCATGGAAGTGAGGATCAATGCAGAAGATGTATTCAGAGATTTCCGTCCCAATCCAGGTAAGATCATTTACTTCCACAAACCGGGTGGCCACAGCGTAAGGGTTGACACACATGCGTTCTCAAGCTATGTGATTCCTCCTTATTACGATTCCATGATTGGTAAACTCATCGTTTCCGCCCAAGGAAGAGAAGCGGTGATCAATAAAATGTCTCGCGCATTGGAAGAATTCATCGTAGAAGGAGTGAAAACAACCATTCCTTTCCATAAGCAGTTGATGCACGATGAAAAATTCAAATCAGGAGACTTCACAACGAAGTTTTTGGAAGATTTTGACCTGAAACCAGAAGAGGAAGAATAGGTCTGACTGATTCTATGATAATAAAAAAAGTCCTGAAGAATTCCTTCAGGACTTTTTTTATATGCTGTTTCTGGAGTATCTATTTTTCAGAGAAATAAGACCTGGTCAGTTTTCCTTCTTTGATTTTATAAATGAAGGAAGAATCCCCCGCTGGGATCATGTTGTTGTTCTTACCTGAAAGTTCAAGCAACCTGTCTCCACTCTCATCAGACCACCACATCCTTTCAATATCTTCTTCCTTAGGGGCATCAAAATTCTCCTTGCCCTCTAATTCCTTCATTAGCCCAATAAAGCCCAATTGATGAATTCTTATTTTACATAAGGTCCCATTGGAAACGATGCTGTTTTGTTTCTTGGCTTCCCACTGTCTGACGCTTTGCTGATAGGCTATTTTCCTTTGTGCTTCCAGCTCTTGCCTTTCCCTTTCTATGCTTGCCAGGGCATCATTGTAGGCTTGAAGATTCTTCTGATAAATCTTTTCAGCTTCCTGTTTACTCGAAGCCTTATACAATGGCCTGGCAATAACCTTCTTTTGGACCATGTTCCCATTCCCCAAAATCTTGCTAAAGGTCAAAGTGAATTTATCCTTACCAACTTTCCTGATTCTAACCTTGTTCCAACCGTTCTCTTTTCCAAGGAGATTTTCCTTCCAGGGATTGGCAGATCCTGGCAAGTCTAAATATTCCCAATAGACCTTTTCGTAATTCTTGAAATACGGGTATTGATTTTTGTTTTGCACTTCCACTCCAAAAGGTCTGGCTGGGGGTGAAGGCCTATTTTGGGAAGCCTTCGCAACCAACTCTTCACTGGCAGAGTCCATGACAGGTCTATTTCCGAATGAAGTTAAAGCAGAACTATCCCATAATTGAACCCAGGAAGTATCTATCATGTATTTCCATGTCCGCGAAAGGGTATCCAACTGCATAGGTTGGTAATTTCTGGAATCATCTTCAAATGGAACACTTAAACTAAGTGTTTTACCAGGGAGCAACTTCAGCGGTTTTTTGCCTTGGCTGGCAAAAATCTCCAATACCCCTTTTGAAGCATACATATGTTGACTGTCTTCCATAGGAAGCCCACGCCTGATCCAGGCCTCGGCTGTTGGCAACCAACGATAATAGAAGGAGACTTCGCCCTTGACCTCATTACCGAAGGTATCGACAAAAACACCAGATGGAATTTCCAGATTCCATTTGCTTCCAATTTCCTGTGAATAGGGATCTTCATTCAAGTTAATCACCTTTGAATCAGGCATAAACCCTTCAGAAGGTGTCTTGAGAAAGAAATCCTGTTCCTGGATTCTGGAATCTCTTGCAGCGTCCAAAACCAATGCCCCTACTGCTACCACGATGGCGAGTATGGCAAAATTTCTCGGCTTTCGATACAAATTTCGCCAGAACTCAAAGCGGGTATTTACCTGATAATGGTCGTAGAGGGCGTCAAAGTCCTTGTAGCCCTGGATTGTTTTAGAATCGGGTAAAGGTTTGTCAATATGTATCTTGTATTTAGACATAAACAAATCGGAATCAAGCCATTAGCCACATCCCATTGATTAATATTTTTTTTCAGGAAACCCATCCTTTAGCATGAGTTTCTTCAGTTTCTGTAACAAACGGTGCATTTTAACCTTGGCATTGTTTACTGAAATGCCATAGATAACTGCGATTTCTTTATAAGGGAGTTTTTCGAAGTACTTCATTTCGATCAACTCCACTTCTTCAAAAGAAAGTAGCTGAAATGCATCCACCATGCGTCTTACTCCTTCGTCAGAGTTCTTTTCGTCCATTTCTTCCATCAGGTCAGAGATCTGATGGGTTTCCATGCTGACCACACGCTGCTGTTTATTTTTCCTAAAAAACTGTGCCACCTCGTTTTTTGCGATCTGGTACAACCAGGCAGAAAATGGAAGACCTCGGAATTGATATTTCTTCAGATTTTCCATGGCTTTGATAAACAACTGCTGGGTCAAGTCCCTGGCTAGTTCTTCCTCACCCACCCTTTTGACTACAAACAGGAACATCACTTCGAAGTACCGTTCGTACAAAGGGGCGAACCTGCGAGGGTTTTTCTTCGCAGCTTCTACCAAACGGTTCTCATTTTCGATCTCCGCCTGGGTGCGTATGTGATTTAATTTTGCCAAGTTTCGCGGGACACACTAAATTTTTCTACTCTACTAATACAGCAGCAAGAGAAAGTTACATTAAAAAATAAGTTTTCTTGAAATTGTTTAATAAAGGAATCCATTTTCAAGATCAAAAGGGCGCAACGGCTGAAATTCCTTAAAAAATAATTCAGAATTAATTACAGAAACTCTTCACCAGTTCTTCAAATAAAGGCTTATTCAAAGGAAAATCTGTTTCATGGACAGTAGTCAGTACCATACCGACGATGTAATCCTTGTTGTAATCGATATAGGCATAAGCCAATGACTTGCCTTCCCTATCATCTTGCTTAGGATATTTGTAATCCTTGCATTTTGCCGTAAAGCCGGAGACAGTTTTAAGCTCGTAATTATCCTTAAGGACTACTGCGCCTTCCTGGTGGTCAATGAAGTTGTCGACCCAATTGATTAATGAATCCGCACTACCAGCATGTGGGACATCTTTTCTGATGTATTGGACCATGATATATGGGTTTTGAAGGCTCTTTTCATATCCATTACGGATATAGGTAATAAAATTCCCGTTTTGCTCATTATAACTATCGGGATTCATCCATGGAATTTCGTAGTTGGTTTGGGGAATCAATGGGGGTTGATGTGTCAATTGGAATGCAATGGTATAGGCCTCAAATATCCGACTCCTTCCTGCCCCCCGGTATACATAAGGAAACATACCTTCTACACCCGAATTGTTAGCCATGGCCTTGTAATCATACTCATGCATGTTGCATTCGATGGGAACTTTGGGACCTTGCAAGACTCCTTGAGTACCCTCTTTACTCGAGTTGGAGGAACTGCCTTCCTTGTCTGCAGTTTGATTTTGTGTAGGGTTACATGCTATAGCCAGGACCCAGATAAAGGATAGGAAATAAAGTTTTCTCATCGAGTTGTGGACTTAAGTTAATTGGGATACCAAGATAAGATTAACAAACTCAAGGGCAAAATGTAGCCTCCAAGTTCAAAAATCCGGATTTTTTTTAAAAAAATACAGCCTCTAAATTAACAGACATCCTACTATGTACATATCCCTACCCAGACCTATTAAAAAAAGGGAAAATTGTATTAACTTTTTCTCAGAATCAATTAAGCAGCTGTTTAGAGTTGGAATTTGAATTTTATAGCTAGGATTTTAAGGTTTTGAGGAAGTAATTTTTTTGAGTTTTAGTCGGGCTAAAGCGAAAAAAAATTAGGAACTCGGGTTTTTGAAAGCCAACTGTAAACGATAAGAATAAATCTAAAACAGTCTTTAAGCCATTTTAATAAAGTCATGGGTAAAATTTTACTTTGGATATTGCTGATTTTAACTGGACTAATACTTTTAGGTGTCGGGATTTACTACATGGGTCCCAAACCAAAGTATGAAACGGTAAATGCCTATCTGCCTAGCCTTGAGGTAGGCCTTGATAGCCTCGACGAATACATTGCCAAGGAAGAAGCTCTGGTTCCTAATATCAAACCAAACAATGAAGCGTATGTGGTATGGGCAGATTCTTTCAGAAAAACACCCTACGTATTCCTTTACCTTCATGGTTTTTCTGCCAGTCCCGCAGAAGGAGATCCACTTCACAAAGACTTGGCAAAGCGCTATGGCTCCAACCTATATGTGCCCAGATTGGAAGGGCACGGCATTGACGACAAAGAATCATTTGGAGAACTTACTCCCATGAATTATATGAACTCCGCCAAAAAGGCCATCGCAACAGCAAGGCTTTTGGGGGATACATTGATCCTTATCTCCTGCTCTACTGGCGGTACATTGAGTGCCTACCTGGCGGCAGAGCACCCTGAGCTGGTTCATGCCCTTGTGATGTACTCTCCCAATTTCAGCGTAGCCAACCCCTTTATGCCATTGGTTACGGGACCTTGGGGGAAAGAAATCCTCACGTCTGTCGTGGGTTCAGAATACAGAGACATTCCGGGATTTGCTGGCAAAGAAGAAGCCAAATACTGGACTTCTACCTATAGAATAGAAGGTCTTATGGCTGTCCAGGCCTTGATTGACCAGACTTCTACCAAAGAAGTTTTCAACAAAATTGACATTCCATATTACATTGGCTATTGGTACAAGAACGAAGAGGAGAAAGATAACACCATCTCTATCGATGCCATCAAGTACTTCGATAAACATACCAAGACTCCCAAGGAAAGGAAAAGGGTTGAAACATTCCCAAATGTGGGAGCCCATGTGATGACATCCTCACTAAGATCAAAGGATTTGGGCTCAGTCGAGGAATCTACGTTCAAGTTCTTCGAAGAAGTACTTGGAATTCAACCAATCATGGCAGACAGTGTAGAGATAGATCAAAGCAAATGAGCAGATGGACGCCAAGGAATTATTAAAAAATTACATCAACAGGATACTGGAGCTTCAGGATAAGAACCAGTCTCACGCTCCTTTATCAGAGGAAGAGCTCAAAAAGGTAGCCCTTGAGCTAGGGTTGAATGAGGGTGAGCTGGCATTTATTGACCAGGAAATCGAAGACCATAAACAGCGAGGTAAAGGATTCGCCAGTTACGAAAACTGGGAGGATGCCATAGAGGAATTTAAGCAAGCCCTTACCCTCAAACCAATTGACCAGGAGAGTTTGGGAGAAATTTCGAGGGCTCATTATGAACTATGGAAGGCAAAATCCAAAGGCGAAGACAAGGAAAAGGCCATTTCCTATGCCCGAAATTTGCTTGACCTCGACCCTTCACATGAACCATCGCTAAAGATGATTTCAGATTTGAAAGCCACAGCAGAGGTTCCACGTTTTGTAGCCCATAAGGGTGGCGGAAGGCCAACGGCTTTTCTAGCCATTATTGCATTGGTGTTATTCATCGCTATTGCTGCTGGCATATTCGTATTAACTACTCCCGAAGCAGGCCAACCAAACGAACAAATGGGACAAAAATCAGATTCAAAAGCCGAAACCCAATCAGCAAATATTCCTTCTACGCCAGAAACACCTAATACACCTGAGGTACAATTGCCGAGTCAGGGAAATCTTGGAGTTTCAGTCGAGGTATTTAACGAAAATTATGAAGAAGCCTTTGAGATAATTGTCCTTAGCTCAAACCTGGTTGAATATGAGGCCTCCTTTTCATATAAGGCTCATGGGTATTTGGTAGCCAAACAAGAGATCGATGAATTGAAGGTAATGACCACTTTGCATCTTTCGACCAATGCCATTCCGCTTCCACCGAAGGAGTTCTCCTTGATTCAAAGCCATGAAGCCAATGCTAGACCAGGAGATAAAATTCCCTGGGATATGCTGATCTACCACAAAGGGAAATTTTCAAATCCAATAGAGAATATCAGTATTCAGCCTTCCAAGGTAAAGCTAAATCCCAACATAAGCGTCTACCCTGACGCTCGTGAGAAGGGAGAAGTCCTTTGGGATGTCCCCCAGCCGGAAGGTCATGAACTGCTGCTCAGGGAGCGCAAACTTAACATCAACAACAACTCCCTCGTCAAAAAGGCCTATGCCAGAATTGAATTAGAGTTAGAAAATAAAGGTTTGGCAAGTTATAAGTTGGTAAAGCTCAAGCTGGTTTGGAAAGGCAAGGGAATGCAAAAAGAAAGTACTACCTATGCCTTGGCCGAACAATTTCCGTTCTTGGTACCAGGCCAAAAAATCGCATTTGGAGGTACTTATGAAATCGGAGAGGAAATTGCCTCTGATTTCTCTGGATATGAAGTCCATGTAATCGAGTGGAACTAGGAAGTTGCAGAAAGTCTTTTAAGCCACAAAGCAGCCATGAAAAAATACAGCATTCACAGTTTATTCATTCTAATGATCTTGTCGATAGGGCTACAATCATGTTATTACAAGATCAAGTCTGTCAAAAAGGGATTTACTTCAGAACAAACTGCCAAGCATAAAGAAGTTGTACTTAGGCAGTGGGTAGCTGCCAGGCCTTATGTTTTTTTAATCTCAAAGGGTCAGGTATATCAATTTGAAAAGGCGAGAATTATAGATGGAAAGTTGACAGGCCATGTGAGATTGACCGATAAATGGATGTATCCCATTGCCCAACGGACGCCTGAAAAGCACTTGCCCTACAACTTGGAGAAGCACGGGCATTTTGAAGAAATGTTGTATCTGGAGGTGGATGAAGCTGTTAAGGAAGGGAATTATGAACTGGAATGGGGCAGGGTCATGACATATACTTATTATAAGTAAATCATGTCGTTTTCAACCTTTACTCCATTGGGTAACCATTAACTCCTCGAGCCATCCTGAGCAAAAATAAAGGATCTTATCTATTCATTTCACACTACCTTAACTCAAAAACCCTAGTCCTACTTATTGCACACTCAAACCCACTTGTTTCCTCATCGAAAATCCCAAGCTGATTATAAGTCAGAAAGATTCTACCTTGTACGTCCTTGGGTTTTTCGAAAAAATCCGAAAGCCGAAACGACATCCTTTTTCCTGCCCGCTTTAATTGCTTGGGAGCACAAAGGGCGCATTGATACAAAAGGGAAGATGAAATCTTGGAGCTGTCTAATAAGTTGAATTCATCGATCAAGAGGGTCTCTACCTCTGAATAAAATTCTAGCTGGTTTATTTCGGCTTGCTTGAAAGGAGATTTTTTTTGCTTGACGTAGAGCGCAAATTGGATGGAATCATGGCATTCATAGGGAATTAGTTTTTGCCAAAGCCTTGTTTTTTGGGGAGAATGAGAATCATCTGACGGCCAAATAAGGGCAATAAGGCCAGAAAGGATAAAAATGAGGTATTTCATAAAATATTTTCAAAAGGCCAGAGCAAGCCTGCCCGACCTTTTGAAAATAGACATTTAAACAGCTACATTAAAGTTCCTCAAAGCATCGTTTAAAGAAACCTTTTTGTCTGTAGATTCTTTTCTCTTTCCAATGATCAAAGCAGCACTGACCTGGAATTCTCCGGCAGGGAATTTTTTGGTGTAACTTCCAGGAATTACCACACTGCGCTCAGGTACATAGCCCTTGTATTCGACGGGTTCTTCCCCTGAGACATCTATGATCTTTGAAGAAGCTGTTAAAACTACATTGGCCCCCAATACAGCTTCTCTTCCGACACGAACACCTTCCACAACAATGGATCGGCTACCGATAAAAGCATTGTCTTCGATAATTACGGGTGCTGCTTGAACAGGCTCTAATACCCCACCGATTCCTACACCTCCACTCAAGTGTACATTTTTTCCAATCTGAGCGCATGATCCAACAGTAGCCCAGGTATCCACCATGGTTCCACTATCTACATAGGCTCCAATGTTTACATAGGAAGGCATCATGACCACTCCACTTGCCAAATGGGCTCCATATCGTGCAGTCGCGGGAGGAACCACCCTAACCCCTTGTCCCTTGTAATCAGTTTTGAGCTTCATCTTGTCATGGTACTCAAAAGGGGCTAGTTCAATTGGCTCCATGGTCTGGATCGGGAAATAAAGGATCACAGCCTTCTTCACCCAGTCGTTGACTTTCCAGCCACCATCCGTAGGCTCTGCACACCTAAGTTTACCCTTATCTAGCAATTCGAGTACTTCTCTGATAGTCTCTTTGGTACTTTCTTCTTTGAGCAACTCCCTGTTTTCCCAGGCAGACTCTATGATTTGTTGAAATTCCTGCATATCAAATTCAAGTTTGAGCAAATATAAAAAAGGGCGCTTAACCGAGCGCCCTTCTGGAAACAAATATATTCACACAAACCTAACATTCTACGAATTGACAGAAATTGGCCTATTTACCGCTTTCAATTTTCATCATTATGAAGGTCTGGAAATGATAAAGTCACATTCAAACTAAAATTCTAATATCTAGCCTTTGGAAAAGCTATTCTTTTCATTAATTTAAAATATCATATACTTTAAATTATCGTTAGCTCATGCTCGTTCCCAGTCTACTACTAAAACAGCTCTACACTTTTGGGAGCCTGACAAATACGGATTCAGGTATCTCATTCTCGCTCAAAAACAGGCTTAGCGACGCAACCCTCACCGGGGTAAACTCCCTCAGCATAGGCGGAGAAGAAATTCCGCTTGACAAGATCAGGATACAGCTCTCTGATGGAAGTTCCCACTCCCCCTCCAGTATATCCAAGGATACCCCATTGGACTTTCCCTTGAAAGCCATCGTGGATATTCATGCTGATACAGGACAGTTTCCTTTGGGAAAGCATGAAATCAGACTCGATTTTGAGGCTAAACCCTTTGGAAAACTGAAGCTCAAGGTCGAAGGTGCCATACAGGAAAAGAAAGAAAACAGAATCGTTATTCCTCGTTCTAATGAAGACGACTATAGCGATGAGATCATCGCCAAAAGACAAGAATTTGTCGCCAAGTTCACAGGGAAGCCTGTTGATCATATCAAGACATATACCTTTGATCCACATATCCTGCAAGGAAATTGTGAGCATTTCACGGGTGTTGCTCAAATTCCGATGGGCTTCGCAGGGCCTCTCCAGGTAAATGGTGAACATGCCGATGGACAATTCCTGATCCCAATGGCAACTACCGAGGGTACCCTCGTAGCATCCTACAACAGAGGAATTAAGGTCATAAATGCATGCGGTGGAGTAAAGTGTAGTGTGGTAGACGATGCCATGCAACGAGCACCTGTATTTGTGATGCAAGATGCCAGAGCCGCCAGGGACTTCGTAAAATGGATTAGAGCTAATGAAGATAAAATCCGTGAGCAAGCTGAAGCCACCACATCTGTAGGTAAACTTTCATACATAGATGATTATCTGGCCAGTAAATTTGCCTACCTAAGGTTCAACTATGAAACCGGAGATGCTGCAGGACAAAACATGGTGGGTCGCGCGACCTTCGCTGCTTGTAGCTGGATACTTGACCACTATAAAGAAAACCCAGTAGAACATTTCTATCTGGAATCAAACCTTGCGACAGACAAAAAAGCCTCCCAGGTAAATGTCATGCACACCAGAGGTAAGCGTGTTACCGCAGAGGTAGTTCTGAAAAGAGATATCCTTAATCAATACATGCGTGTGGATACGACCACATTGGCTTACCACCATGGGGTTGCCAATATTGGTACCATCCTTTCAGGAGCCAATAACAATGGTCTGCACTCCGCCAATGCCATCACCGCGATGTTCATCGCTACCGGGCAAGATGTAGCCAACGTATCAGAGTCTTCCGCAGGAATTATCTATACAGAATTGACCGAGGAGAAAGACCTTTACTTCTCCATTACCATTCCATCTCTGATCGTAGCCACCTACGGAGGAGGAACAGGATTGGCTACCCAAAAAGAATGTCTTGAACTATTGGATTGTTGGGGTAAAGGAAAAGTCAAAAAATTTGCTGAAATTGTAGCTGGTGCAGTCCTCGCTGGGGAAGTTTCGCTGGGATCTGCCATCTCATCTTCGGATTGGGTTTCCAGCCACGAACAATACGGCAGAAACCGCTAATCAGCACAGCAGATTAAAGAATACTACTATTACTACTATTTTTAATTAAGGGTAGCGCTTTGCGCTGCCTTTTTTTGTATGGAGCTAGATGACCTGAATCAAGCGCATCAATTCTGATTTCTGGGCCCTGCTTATCGGAATGATCTTATCTTTAATCAACAAAGAGTTGTCTTCGATGTCAATGATTTTTTGAACATTGACCACAAATGATCTGTGAACCTTTACAAATTTACTTGGGTCAAGAAGTTTCAGAATGTTCTTCAGGGTAGAGTGGACGACTACCATGCCGTTCTCTGTGAAAAACTTGGCATAGTCCCCCGTACTTTCAATGTAGAAAATGTCAGAGGTGGCTGTCCGAATCAGTCGCTTATTTTCCTTTAAAAATAAATGATCCCGATAGGAATGATGAATGCCTGGAGAAGCAAATTGATGAGCCTTTAAGGCTTTCTGAACTGACTGAAGAAAGCGAGGAAAAAGGATGGGTTTGATCAAATAATCCTCAGCCTCCATGTCAAATGCTTCCAGGGCATATTTCTTCTTGGATGTTGTAAAGATCAAACCGGTCCCTGCCTGCTTATGCTTGGCCAATTCGAAACCACTCAGCTCAGGCATTTCAATGTCAAGGAAAATAAGATCCAATTGCTGGCTTTTGACCACCTCTAGCGCCTTTAAAGGCTTATCAATGGCCTCTAATAAATATAAATAGTCCACCTTATCAATGAGGTGACCTAATTGCTTTCTGGCCATTGGATCATCATCCACAATGAGGCAAGTATACTTTTTTCCCCTGTCCATCATACTCTTTTCAAATCGTGACTGCCCTCAGCCTGGAGATTTCTTCTATAATAATGGAATTGCTTTCCTCCATTTTCCTCATGATTTCAGTTGCGGCCTCTACCAAATCACCAAAAACAAAATTCTCGGCTCCCTTTTCCTCCACTTCATCCGATAATTCATACAATTTTCGCAAACCAACCATCATAAATGCAGGCCTGAGCTTGTGAATGTGTCTCCCAAGATTTTCCTGGTCTTTTTCACTAATGGCTTTCTTCATCCCACTTATGGCATTTGAGGCTGACTCCCGATAAGTTTCGAACATGTCATATGCATATTCCCAATCGTCTTCGTAAAACTTCTTTAAATATTCCGAATCAAGAGAGGGATGAAATGTGAAATTAGACTGACCCATGTCTATGTTAACTTACAGTTTATTCACCCCCTATATATCAAGTAGTCAATTATTTTAAAAAACAAAATTTACACACAACAAACATTAATTAAATTTCATTAAAGTAAAACTCCACATATAATTTTCAAGCCTTAATCTTCGGAGGTTTTTCGCATCTTCCCTTTCCAGTTACCTAACATCTTTACCCGAAATTCAACTTCATCCCTTATTTCTTTTGGACCACGGCTATCTACCTGAAAGCCAACGCCAAATTTCACCCTCGCATGGTGTGGCAACAACCAATGGCTTCCCTTCGGAAATATGAAGCCCAAACCATCGGCGAATACTGGGAGGACTTCCAGTTTGGGGAAATCCTTCAGGATATAGCCAATCCCCATTTTGAATGGAGCTAATTCTTCCATAACTCCCCTGCTCCCTTCAGGGAAAAATACAATGTTATGGCCTTTCCTGATTTCAACTTGTACAATTTCTATGGGGTCAGGCTCAAGGGAATTCTCAGGTCTTTTCCTGGGAATCAGAAGGGTCCGAAAGAAAAAGCTGATCATTTTGGTTCGAATTCCCTTCCCTCCAAAATAATCCTGAGCAGCTACCACCTTCGTGTTCAGATATTGTTTCCATGTCAAAGCTGACAAAATACAAAGGGTATCCATGTGGCTGTTATGGTTAGCGGCAATGAAGAACTGTTTATTTTTCAGTTTCTGCACATTTTCCAAGCCCAAAAATCTTACCCCAAGCACCATTCTTAAAAAAAGTGGGAGGAAAAAGCGATGAAAAAGGAATAAAAATATCCTGCCAGGCATCTTGATTTATTTTAGGCGTAGCACATGAAATACAACAGATGAAAAAATACAGAAGAGGTAAGGGTGAGCGAATCTATTCGATCCAATATGCCCCCATGCCCTGGAATGCTCTTCCCAGTATCTTTTATGCCAATATTTCGTTTGATGGCAGACATCACTACATCACCTATAAAACCAGTAAAACTCAATACCATGGATACCAACATCACCTGCCAGAGAGACAAGGGAGTCAAAAATCGAATACTTATTCCTATAATTATGCTGGATATCATTCCTCCAAGGAGACCTTCCACTGTTTTGCCAGGGCTGATCTGAGGTAAAATTTTAGTCTTTCCAAAGACTTTTCCCCATATAAACTGCATCACATCATTGATTTCAGTCAAAAAGACAAGGAAAAATAAGAGCCCCTTTCCACTGGCGCTGAATCCTTCTATCTGCGGGAGCGAAAGCAAAAAAGCCATGTGGCTCAATCCATATACTGTCAATATGACCATAGCAGGCAAGACTGCCAGGGTTACAACCACCTTTTCAGTCTGATCCTGAATGATGATCCAAAAGGCCATCCAAACAAAAAGGAAGACAGGTATAAAGGTCAAAAAGGCATGTAGCCAGCCCATGTAGGCAAAGAAGTATTGAATAGGTATAGACAAGTATGCCCAGAATATAGCCGAGCGTCCGTAGGATTGAAAGGTACCGATGCTAAATAACTCCCTGAAAGCAAGGAAAGAGAGCGTACCAATGGAAATAAACGTTAAGGCAGGATGAATAAGCAAAGCCAATAAAAATATAGCAGTCATGAACCACCAGGATTTTACCCTAAGCAGAATTTCATCTACCAAGGCCCCGGGTTTCACGCTACTCCAAATATTTCCAATTAGACTCGCCAAAATCAGGATCAGCAAAACTACTCCTACCATTTGGGTTACCTGTGGGGGAATAGATAATTGTTCTATAAGAGCATTCATGATAAGGTAAATTTTAGGCGATTGAAGGTAGAAATGACCATTAAGAGAGAAGCGATGGTGAGCAAAACATTTACAATCAAAAAAGGCTTGGGAAGGAAATAAATCAGCAATGCCATAAGGCCAAGCAACATAGCTCTATCGCTCTTGCCCATGGGACCATCGTAGCGTCTTTCTCCCGCAATGGCCTTGGCCAAAATCCCCGCTGCTTCATTGAGAAGGGATAAAACCACAAACAAAACCACAACAACGGCATGAAATGGTGCGGCCAGGGCTAAGGGTAAGTAAATGAAGATATCCGAGATCATGTCCCCCATTTCATTCAAAACTTCACCAAATTCAGAACCCTGCTTGAACTTCCTGGCCATCATGCCATCCAGTGCATTGAATCCCATTCTGAGAATCATGGCAAATGGCATTATAAGCCATATAAAAGGTATTTCATTTACAAAGCATATACTGCCACCAACTAACAGGCTCAAAAAGATACCTGAGAAGGTAAGTGTATTGGCTGAGATGTTGTGTCTGTAAAGCCAATCCAGGCAAGGCGAAAGCTGGCGCTGAAACCATGGTTTCAACTGATAAATACTTGGCATGGTAGTAAATTTTTACAGACTAAAAGGATAGAATCTTTGAAGCGAACCCAGCCCCCCCTTTGTACACAGCGGGGCCAGTTCATGGATGGGACTTCTATCGTTGAGAATAGATTTAATGTGGGTCTGCGGATGATTTTTAATGTAATCATTGATCAGCAAAGAGCCGAGGATATAGGAAAAAACGAGGATTGAATCATAATTCCCCAATTGTTCTCGAACCATGAAATCATTGAATTTTGCAAGGGTTTCATACCAAGCCTTTCTGGATTGGAAATCGGGAATGAATACATCATAGCCCTTCTGATAGAAAAATGCCTCCTGCTTTTTACGACTGGATTTTTTGTCTCCGAGACCTGGCCAGATCAGAATGGCTTTTGAATTACTTGCCTCTTTTCTGATGACTTCCTGTGAATGGGAAGTCTGGCTAGAAAAGCAAAAAGGGCAAATCAACAAAAGAGATTTTAGGTGAATAGTGATGGATTTCCTCATTGGAGCAGTTATTTCTTATCTAATTTTACTCACAATTCAGAATCAAAGGATTGCGCAAAACCTTCTTGGATTCCAGGACTTGGCAATCCATGAAAAAAATAAACAGGCTTCAACATTATCAGGGAAATGATGCTGGATTAGAGGCTTAATCTTCTGAAAATGGCATTTTTTGCAAAAAATAGTTTAGTAAGATGATAATTTGAGAATTATTCTAACCTCTGCTATGCTATTAGCTTTCGGTAAAAAATATTTATCTTTGTGCCTCAATTAAAGTCGGGCAAGATCACATGAGGACGGTTTCATTTTACACACTGGGTTGCAAACTCAATTTCTCCGAGACGTCAGCCATTGGCAGGCAGTTCATGGAAGCAGGCTTCGAGAAGGTAGACTTCTCCGAAGGAGCTGATGTGTGTATCGTGAATACCTGTTCGGTTACTGCTGAGGCCAATAAGAAATGCCGAAAAGTTATCAAGCAAGCCCTACGAAAAAATCCTGAAACCTATATCGCTGTAATTGGCTGCTATGCCCAGCTCAAGCCCAAAGAAATTGCGGAGATTCCCGGCGTTGACATCGTCCTGGGTGCAGGTGACAAGTTTCGCATTCTTGAATTGGTTCATGACTTCACCAAAGAGAAAAACCCTTGCGTCTACAACAGCGAAATCACAGAGGTGAATTCCTTCGTAGATGCATATTCTATAGGTGATCGGACAAGGACTTTTTTGAAAATTCAAGATGGATGTGATTACAAATGTACTTTTTGTACCATTCCACTTGCAAGGGGAAAGAGCCGTAGCGACACCCTCAAGAATATCCTCCGTAATGCTAATTCTATCGCTGACTCAGGAGTGAGGGAAATTGTCTTGACAGGGGTCAACATTGGAGATTATGGCAAAGGCCTGGATTCTGGAAAGGAATTCCTGGATGTCATCAAAGCCCTGGATGAGGTAGAAGGCATTGACAGATTCCGTATTTCTTCCATTGAGCCTAACCTTTGTAATGACAGCATCATTGAATTTGTGGCACAATCCAAGCGTTTCATGCCCCATTTTCACATGCCATTGCAAAGTGGAAACAATGAATTGTTGGGTAAGATGAGGAGGAGATACCGAAGGGAACTTTATGCTGACCGAGTCGCAAAAATCAAATCCCTGATGCCTCACGCATGCATTGGAGTGGACGTTATTGTTGGATTTCCTGGCGAGACGGAAGATCATTTCCTCGATACCTATCAGTTCCTTACAGAGCTGGATATTTCATACCTCCATGTGTTTACCTATTCAGAAAGAGAAAACACGCTTGCGGTTTCAATGCCGGGGGTTGTCCCTGTCAAAGAGCGCCATCAGCGTAACAACCGCCTAAGGATTCTTTCTGAAAAGAAAAGAAGGTATTTCTACGAGCAATTTGTAGGACAAAACCGACCAGTTCTCTTCGAAGAGAGGAATCAGGATGGCCAGATCCATGGCTTTACTGACAATTATATCAAGGTTACCCATCAGTATGAAGGACAGATCGCCAATCAAATCGTTTCCAGTCAGCTACAAAAGGTAAATTCTGATGGCATGATGGAGGTAGCTCTTAGGGTGAATGCCTGATTTTCTATAAGGTTTTGAGGTATTCGATCAAGGCCATGCGCTCCTCATCTTCCAACCGATCCCCAAAATAGTGTCCCTCCTTTCCGGCTCCATTTTCAGTGGTGTCATAGGTTAATTTTCCTTTCCCATTCTTCTCTTTCTTATAATTCCACCCCACCAATTTAAAATTGAAATCATCCCTTTCACCACTCCTACTCCAATAGATAGGACGATCAGAACTCTTCAGCAAAGTCCACAGATCCGGAACAGAACCATTATGCAAATAAGGAGCAGTTGCCCAAACCCCATCCAGCGGTGGAGCTACATAGCCATAAGAAGGCAAATGGTGGGCATAAGGGGTTGACTGCCCAAACCATGATTCATTGTACCAATCCATCAAACGGGAATTGAGGTTGTACTCCGCATAGACCGGATCTGTTTGAATCTTTGAAATAGGAATGATCTTGTTGGGGTAGGATTCATTATCTCCATATGTCCCGTGGCATTTCGAACAATTTGTCAGGAAGATTTTTCTTCCCTCCTCTGCCAATTCCTGACTGATTTCCGCTGGATAAGCCGGGGGCTCCAACTCATTGAGCCATGCCATTACATCTACGAAATTTTTCTGGATCTCCCTTGCTTTGGTGCTGTCATGAACTCCAAGAACAGATACCTGCATCAACAGCTTGGAGAAATCTCCCCTTCCCAATCCAGTGTAGTAAAGGGCTTTTTTCTTTTTCACATTCCATAGAGGGGGAACATCACTGCCAATAGATGGCTTTTCCAATAAAAATTTCTTCTTTTTCGAAAAGCTAAGGTCTTCCTTATTCCTATAACTGACCACAGCCTCTTCCAATCGAAAGGCAGGATTTGTTCCGGGATTAGGCATGACAGTAGCTTGCGCAATGGCCAGGTACCATTTGCCTTGCTCTTCATAGGTTTCCCATTCCTCAGAATTCTTGCCATACTTTCTTTTGACATTAAAATTTAAAGCCCTTAACAATGGCCCCAGCGACCTTGTGTAGTCACTGAAGCTATTCCCAAGCCCTAAGACCATCTTTCCATTAATTTCCTGAGAATGGCAGGTAAAACAGTTTCCGCTCACGACTGGAACTCCTGGCACTGCTTCAAAGGCAATATTGGTATGAGGAAGCATGGCGTTCAGACCCTCTCGTTTGAAAACGGTATCCTCTAATACTCCAAAAATCTTTTTGTTGACCTCCCAGGGGATACCGTTCCCAACCATAGGGCCGTACTTCATGTACTCAAAGCCTTTCTCTGAAGAACCTGTGGTATCCTGAGGATAGGCCTTGAGTGGGTGAACAACTTTCTGGTCAGAAAATGAAGACACCACTTGCAGGCTTGACCTGCATGAAACGGCTATGAGTAGAATAATCAGGGGAACCCAACGAATAGCGTGGGAAGCAAAAGGAAATGATTTCATAAATAAGCTGGCTTCAGAACCTATATAACTAGATAAGCCAAGCCTAGGTTTCAGAAATTATTGAATTTTCATGAAGTTTCTATCAAGACATGTCTTTCAGCTTTTCTCTGTCTGCTTTCTTCAACTTGGAGACTACAAGTTCGTAGGAATGGTCGATAAGGGATCGAATCAAATCATTGGTTAGGTTTCCTTCAAGGCTTACCATATTCCAGTGTTTTTTATTCATGTGGTAGGCACCCTCGATGAGGCCAGGATGGTGAGCCCTCAGTTCTATGGCATATTCCGGATCACACTTAAGGGAGATTCCAGGGCTTTTCTCAAGGGGAATCAGGGCAAACATTTTACCCATGACTTTAAAAACCAGGGTATCTTCATCAAAGGGAAAACTCTCTGTGGTACCTGGTTTATTCAGGCAATAACTGCGGACTTCTTCGATATTCATGTAAAAGGTAAATCAGAATCTGATCATCAACTCTCCAATTTTAGGATCGTCTAGTTTATGAATCGGAAGGCTATATTCGGCCATTGGATTCTCTTCTAATAATACCCTTCCATTGATATAGATCAAAATATCTTGAGAAATGGGTGTGATGTCGTCCTTGGTAAAGATGTGATTTTGATAGTTGATTCGTAGGGCAATAACGGCAGAAGTGATTTTTTTGGCAGGAATGTAAATTTCGAATCGGCCTTCTCCGTCTGTTCTCTTACTAGCTAAGGCAAGTTCTCCCCCTCTAACCATGACAGTTGCATTCTTAACTGGTCTTTGACTGGATTGCTCGATAATCTGGCCTGAAATTCGGATCACGGATTCTTGCGGCATCTTCTTCTTGAACCTGATTTTGATGGGGTTAGCATAAGTGGGATGAATCCCACCCAGGGAGAAGACAATAAGCAGAAGCCAAATCCAACTATTGCTGTGGGAAGAGTCACATTGCTGCATGATAGGGTGCTTTTCTGAAAGACATTTTACAAAACGGAAAGTTGCGGCTTTCCCCTGGTAATTACCGTCGGGCCTAGGTTTATAGGTACGCTTGTCTCATCATCAAGTTCAGATACAAATGTAAAGAATTGTAAATCCACAAGAATGGCAGGATTCACCACTCAAAAATTGGAATATTTAACAATATAGACTATTCGCAAGGCAATCCAAACAAGGATAACTCTATATAAAAAAGCCTAGGTAGCATGAATTTGAGATATAGTTAAATCAAAAATGCCTGAACCTCCCTTTAAGAGATCCAGGCATGAAGTGTATTTCATATAACATTAACCAGGAATCAAATCTTTATCCAGGCGAATATTGATTTCTTCTCCTTCGGATTTTGCCATGATGGCTGAAAGTGTCAGGTCTCCAATGACATTCACCGTCGTTCGGCACATATCCAGTATCCTGTCCAGCCCAAATATCAATGCAATACCAGCTTCTGGTACTCCCAATGTAGACAATACCAAGGCAAGGGTAATCATACCTGCACCCGGTACTCCCGCCGCACCGACTGAAGCCAGGGTTGCTGTAAGGATTATGGTCATTTGCTGAGTGAAGTCCAGAGGAATGTCGTATACCTGGGCGATAAACAATGCAGCAATCGCTTGATAGACGGCTGTTCCATCCATGTTGATCGTAGCTCCCAAAGGCAGGATAAAGGTAGAAACCTGTCTGGAAACCCCTAGGTTGGTTTGAGACACGTTCAAACTTATTGGAAGGGCAGCACTACTCGAACTGGTCGAGAAGGCCATGACAATGGATTCCTTTACTGCCCGAACAAACAAAATTGGATTTTTGCGCAGGTAGAAAAGGATCAAGCTTCCGTGTGTTAAGGACACATGCAAGAGCAAACCTATTAGGACTGCAATGGCATACTTTGTCAGGATCAACAAGACATCCATTCCCAAAGCTGCAACCACATTGATCATAAGGGCAAATACCCCATATGGAGCAGTCTCCATGGCCAGGGTTACCATTTTTATCACAGCATCATTCAAGCCATCAAAGGCTTTGATAATGGGCAAGGCCTTTTCATCGGGTATCATGGTGATCGTCAATCCCAGGAATAAGGAGAAGAATATGACCCCAAGCATGTCGCCTTCTGATAGGGCTTTGAATGGATTGGTAGGTACCAGGCGCACAACCAGAGCAGAAATCTTATCGAAGGTATCCTGCTTTTTCATTTTGGCAGCGTCATCGGTCTGGGTTTTGGCGCTGGCGGAAGCCTCATACTGAGCGACGAGATCGTCCCGTTTCTCAGGGGGAAGCCCATCCCCCGGTCGAATGATATTTCCTACTCCGATCCCAATTAAGGCTGCGATGGCAGTGGTAGCCATGAAAAAGCCAAATGCTTTAAGGCCTATTTTACCGACCTTACGAATGTCTCCAAGGCTGGCAGCTCCAAGAATCAAGGAAACCAGTACCAAAGGCACTACCAGCATCTTGACTAGTCGGATGAAAATGTCTCCAATTGGATCGGTGTACTTGGCAAATCGCTGCCATCCATAAACTGCTTTAAACTCAGTCAGGGAAAGATTTCCGTCATTGTTGTTGTCAAGGGAGGCAAAAGCGGCTCCTGTTTCAGCAGCATTTTCTTCCTTGCTTTCTGCCAAAAATTCTCCAAAAGACAGTTCACCATTATCATTTTTATCCATATCCGCCCAACGCTCATGGTCAAAATGGGCTTCAACCAATTCTGACATTGAGACATATCCATTTCCATTGGCGTCATCTTGTTCGAAAAGGGCTTTCCAATAGGCAGAATCCTTCACTCCATCCAAGTATTCTTCAAGAACAACTTTACCATCCTGGTTGAGGTCAGATTTGTTGAAAAAATCAAGTTGATACTCTCTAAGGGTAATCTTCCCGTCAT
The DNA here is from genome assembly GCA_022760475.1 of Bacteroidia bacterium. Classification (GTDB taxonomy): domain Bacteria; phylum Bacteroidota; class Bacteroidia; order J057; family J057; genus JALEFZ01. Next base: position 146,888 of record JALEFZ010000059.1, read on the forward strand.
TCTCCTGATCGATTTTGTCAAAATCAGCCCTGATTTTTTCTCCGGGTAGCTCGTTGGCGGTAAGGTATTCAGCAAGAGAGACCTGATTGTCCTGATTGCTGTCCCATTTGGCCCAAGTGTCTTTATCATAGATTCCGTTGTAAAGAGCCCCGACCAGGATGCCCAGGACCATTCCAATCAGAATTTTGGTGTATAGCTGCATAATAGGTGATTATTGGCGATGTGGTTTAAGTCGTAAATTATAAAAAAATGCTTTCCCTTTGGACTAGCTAAGCTCCTCTGCCAGAATAAATTTACAGTTTGGCAGGGCTTTTCGGAGCTCCTTGATGTCCGAGTGTGTCATTTGGTCTTCACTGAGTTGGATCTTTTGAAGGCGTTTTAAGTCCTTTAGGAGTTTGAAACTCCCAATAGGATTACTAGAAAGATCCAGTTCCTTGAGCTGTGTCATACTTTTCAGTGGGCTGAGGCTCTTAACCTTACAAGATCCAAAGGAGAGGTATTTCAATCCTTTCAGGTCTCGAATAGGATTGAGTGAGGAAACCGCTGTCCGGCCCATATCTAAAGAAGTCAGGTCCTTGAGTTTCTTCAACGGCTCCAGGTCTTTAATCCTGGTACCTGAAATGGTCAATTCTTTCAGCCTGCCAAGCCCTCCAACTTGTGCAAGGGATTCAACCTCTGTATTTTTTATAGAAAGCGTTCTTAGGTTTTCAAGGCCTTTTACAGGTTGTAAGTTGCGGATCTGACAACCATCTACCTTCAAGACTTCCATCAGGTTCATTTCCGAAATTGGCCCCAGGTCATCTACCCGGGTGCCACTTATTTCTAAGTGTTTCAGTTCGGCAAAATCTGCAATGGGTTGGAGGTCTTTGACCTGGGTCTCGTTGAGGCACAATTTTTTAAGCCTGGACAAGGGACTGATGGGGATCAGGTCGCTCGCCTCTGACAAGCCTAATTCAGTAACTCTGGCAAGGTTGTGATCTTCCAAGCTGGAAGGGGTAAGTTTTTCGCTATGTCCGAGCTTACACCAGGCTTTTTTGTCCATGCTTTGGAGATAGGGAATGGTCACCTTGCTAAGAAGCATTTCCCGATAGAAAGCCCTTGCCTGATCCATTCCATCGAAATCAACCTTATCTGCAAATTTAGGATTTTCTATGCATTCAATTGCCAAGAAGTACTCCAGGATAGATTTATGGGCAAATTTATACTGCCCCGCCATGTTCCTGTTGAGGAGAGAACGGCTTTTCATTTCCATCTCCTCCAACTTAATCTCGTGCTTATCAGCGAAGTTGTTGATTTCCTTTTCGGTGATAAACAACCCATTCCGTGTTTTTCTGTTGGCGTAAATATTCAACGCAACTTCCTTGGAAAAGCGATACAGTTCGTCTTCGAAATGCTTTCTTCTCTCTACAGGTACACGGCCTCCCTCTCTTTCAATCCACTTCTTTATCACGGTGGCATAAAGGGTAACTACATTTTCGTAGGCCTCATTTTCCTCCAGAAGGTCATCTATATAACTCAGGATCATGGGGCGAACCATCAAGGAAGGTGATTGAGAGACAATTTGAAGGGCTTTATCCTTTTTATTTTTTTGAAACCTTCCGAATCTTTTGCCCAGATAAATCTGGATATCCTTCTCATCAAAGGGAGCAATATACATCTTCGCAAAAGTCAAGAACCGCTGACGGCTTCCGTAGATCCTGATCCCAGTCTCCAATGGTTCTTCTTCCTCCGAAGGGAAAAACTGGGTGCGGCTGGTAAAAACTACCACCCTGAAATGCTGAACTTTGTTGATGATCCTGTCCAGTCGTCTTTTGTATCTTCTGACGGCCTGATTGTCTTCGTCAAGTCCGTCCAACAACAGAATTGTATTCTCCTTATCCTCAATTTTATCAATGTGCTGAAGCAAATCGGGATAGCCCAAGGGCATCAATTTGATTTTGTATTTCGCCCTCCCCAATTGGCGATGCCTGAGATAGCTCAGGTAAAGGTTCAACATGAAGGTGGTTTTTCCCATCCCGGAACCCGCGAGGATCATGTAAAACCGCTGATCATCCTTGCCAGGTTTGAAGGCTTTGGACAGGAAAAATGGGATGAGTCTTTCTCTGGCTACAATCCGATTGGATTCCTTCAATTCACTGAATTGTGAAGGGGGATTGGATTGAAACTTGGTTGAAACGTAAAATTGGGTAGCTTTCTTTATATCTGTGGGCGAGAAGAAGGGATGTAGGTCTTTTTCAGCCTCATGCTTTCTGCGACGGTTATAAAACCAGATTCCGAATCTCCATATACCACCAAGGGCACTGAGGACAACCAGCAAAATAACCGAAATCATTTCCCAGTCTCCCCCACTGCTATTGAACCAGGTAGTCAGAGATTCAAATATGTTAAGGGTCATGTAGTTTGTGTACAAAATATAGCGGCCAATTTTTAAATACTTACTGAATTGAATTTTAATTTCAGGCCATTAATGACTGTAATCCTATTATAGCGAATCTACAATTTAGGCCTAAAAATGCCAATTTGATAGCATGCTTTAAACCATCTCATGGGAAAAAAATCTTCAAAAGGGACATCAGCCTTACAAGATTTTCCTGTAAGCCTTATTTTTTGTTAAAATAATTCATCCTAATAATGGACTTTGCCGTTATGTATAATAAACCTTCCAATCACTAAAACCATGAAGACCTGGACTCTCTTGTCTTTTTTCATTTTGGCATTAGCATTCTTCAGTTGTAACCCTCGTGAAGCTCCCAAACAGGCTTTTTCTGTAGAGGGCATACCTTCTTCTCCCGACTACACAAAACTTGAGCATTGGTCAGCTCATCCCGACAAGAAAGACCTGGCAGATACCGTTCCCAGAGACCTTGCTGCACTTCCCTTAGTAGCAGATAGAGAACTAAAAGCAGATGTTTTTTTTATTCACCCTACGACTTTTAGGGGGGAACAGGAATGGAATGCGGCTTTGGAAGATGATGTAGTCAATAACAGGACAGATAACCTGGCTATCAAGCACCAAGCAAGTATTTTTAATGCTGCCGGCAGGGTTTTCGCTCCAAGATATAGACAAATGGTGTTGGGAGGATTTTATTCTGAGGACAAAGCATCTATGATGAAAGCAGTTGAAGTTGCCTATGAGGATGTAAAAGGAGCTTTTGAACATTATCTAGAAAATTATAACCACGGGCGGCCTATCATTTTGGCCTCACATAGCCAGGGTACGGTCCATGGTATTCGTCTTGTCAAGGAATTTTTTGACGGTAAAGATCTACAAGACAAGCTGGTATGCGCCTATCTAATTGGATGGCCTATCAGACAAGACACCTTTAAAAGTATTCCCGTCTGCAATGAACCTTCCCAGACCGGATGTGTGGTCGGTTGGTGCAGTTGGAAAAAAGGGAAAATACCAGGCGAAGCCTTCAAAGGCTTTTATGACGATGCACTTGTAGTGAACCCCATTAACTGGAAGGCTGACGGCTCCTATGCTTCCAAGGAAATGCATAAGGGATTGGTAGGCATTGATTATAAAAAAATCAAAGACCAGCAAGTCGATGCCCAGGCACATGAAGGCATTTTGTGGGTAAGCAGACCATTGCCCTTCGTCCAGGGAGCTAACTATCATATCGGAGACCTGAATATCTTCTGGCTTGATGTTCGCAAAAACTCACTTGAAAGGCTTCAAGCATTTCTTGATGTTGAAGGCTCTGAAAGCAAAAATAATTGACTTAGGGGCTGTTTAAGATTTATGCTTTCGCTAGCACCATTTTTTGCTCGCGGGATTAGGATATGTAACATCAAGGATCAAACTTCATTATGAGATAAATCTCAGACCTATGAAGTATCTTCAGATGTTTTTAATACTGATTTCCCCATTGATATTATGCGCTCAGAAGCCTCAGGATATATTTTCTTCGCAGTATCCTCCACATGACTATGGAATATCTTCTGAAAGCATCACAGGAGAAGATCTGGCTGATAGTGTAGCACGGCTCGCCATTTCGGGCATCAATTTCTTTCCACAAATTCAGCTTGGAACCCATCCCAATCAGTTGACTTGGCCAGCAGACATCTGGATAAGGAATAATAAGCCCGATAGCATTTATATAGGTATTTCTGGGGGCTTCCTGGAAAATGAAATGTACCCAGGCGAATTCAGGTACCTGCTTCGGGGGGTCAGCATTCACAGAAAATCAGGCTTTGGTTTAGGAGCAATTTATGAGGATTCCTTGTGGGAGAGTGCCATTGCGGATACAGCTATGTTTAAGATAGACTTTGAGACACTTATCCAGGGAGGTGAGGATGGGAATTACAAGCTCACTTTTAGAGAATTGATCCGGGTGGACAGCAAGGGAAGAAAATTTAATGAACCTACGTTCATTAAGGATGGGCTTTACTTCTCCATTTCGATAAATAGAGACCCTCTTTCTTATGGCTATGGCCCTCCACAGGTAGTTCTCTACGTTGACGATGAAGAGTTTCACCCTGGCGACTTCATCCCTGAGGGTTCACAGATCATCCTGTCCCTAAAGACCAGTCCTACATTCCGAAGAAAATATCCAGCCGAACAATCTTATCAGATCAGGGGCTATAGAATCATTGAATCAGGCCCTTATGGACGGCAAGAGATTTTTGAATCCAAAGAGGTTTCGGATTGGGGTCTTTATCCCAAAATTGAGGTACCCAATGACTCTATAGTAGTAAGATTTGGCGGGAGCTTTTATTTGCAATTAGGAGAAGTTTATAGAAAAGATCCCAAAGGCAGGAAATATCGCCAAGATCAAAGTGGGACAAGGTTAAGGTTCCAAACAAACTTCAGGAAGAAGCGATAAAGGGTGGCGGGCAAAAAATTTGCCCGCCACGAAATGTTACACACGGCTCAATCTTCGATTTTCATTTCCTCTTAGGAAAGCTCCCAATACCAACAATGCCGGCAAAGCCAACAGAAATGGGAAAAAGTAAAAGAGAACGAAACCCAAAGAGCAAGCAGCAATCAAAATTCGAATCACAATCAGGTCAAAAGTATTCATGATGAAAGGGTTATATTTTTCCTCAATATACCCCCCATCGGGTATTCCATGTACGAAAATCCCCTATAATCAGGATGTTAGGGAATAAATGATAAAATCCCACAGGTAAGAATACCTGTGGGATTGTAAGATTTTCTTTTATCGTATTGACCTAGGGCGCGCTATTGCTTGAAGCTATCTCAGCAGCTTTGCGGGCTTCTTCTTCCTTTTTCTTTTCCTCGGCCAACATCTTCTCCTTCCTTTTAATTACCCTTCCTGCGATCACAATTGAGATCTCATAAAGGCTATACAGCGGAATGAAAATCAGGATTTGAGACATCACATCAGGCGGTGTAATGATGGCGGCTGCCAGCAACAGGATGGCAACGGCATGCCTGCGGTAAGTCCTCAGAAACTTTGGTGTAACCAATCCCATTTTTGCCAGATAATACATCAGTACGGGCATTTGGAAGATTACTCCCGCCCCCAGTATGATCTGTGTAATTAAGCCAATTACCTTGGAAATCCCCCAGGTATTGTTTGCATAGTCAGATATGGTAAAGTTGGAGAAGAATTGTATGGAAAAGGGTGCGATGATGAAGTATCCAAAGGCAACCCCAGTAAAGAAGAGCAAACTCATCACAAATACGCTTCCTCTTACTGCCCTTTGCTCATATCTGTGTAGCCCTGGCCTGATGAATGACCACAATTCCCAAATGATGTAAGGAAAAGCAACAATAAAACCTCCAACAAAACCTACTTGTATAGACTTTAGAAACTGTTCCTGAGGAGAAAAAGAAACTATCCTAGCATTGATAGCCTCCATACAGGCCCCAAGCTCTTCACCACGGAGCAGGCATAGCCACTTATTCGTAGGAAAATCCTCCGAAAGCAGCCTAAACAGAATTTCATCTACTACAAACTTTCTGTAGACAAAGATGAAGATTGCTATTACTACGATGGCAGCAAAGGCACGGAGAATGTGCCACCGTAATTCTTCAAGGTGATCCAAAAAAGACATCTCTTTCTCCATCTCTGTCTTTTTTGATTTTCCTCTGAATTTCTTGAATTGATTAATCAGTCCCACAGCAATTGTTATTAGTTTCCACCTCTTCTTGGACGAATGAGGGAGCCAAAGGATTGCTCCCTCTTTTTATTTTATTTCAAATTCTATACTCAAACCCCTAAATCTGGCTTTCCCCTACCATTTGAACATAGGAAACTGAGCCATAAACTCATTCACTTCACCTCTAACTGTATTGATAAGTCCTTCATTTTCGGGATCCATCAATACGCGGTCAATGAAGGAAGCGATTACTTTCATGTCATCCTCCTTAAGTCCACGAGTGGTCAAAGCTGGGGTTCCCAAACGGATACCTGATGTAACCATAGGGCTTCTGCTATCAAAGGGCACCATATTTTTATTGATGGTAATATCGGCCCTTACCAGCGCATTTTCAGCAAGCTTACCGGTAAGTGTATCGCTCTTAGGCCTAAGGTCGATGAGCATCAAATGATTGTCGGTTCCACCGGAGATCACTTTGTATCCCGCATCTACCATGGCTTGCGCCAGGACTTGGGCGTTCTTCATGGTCTGCTCTGTGTAGGCCGTAAACTCAGGGCGTAGGGCTTCACCGAAACCGACGGCTTTTCCTGCAATGGAATGCATCAAAGGACCACCCTGGGTACCTGGGAAGACAGAACTATCAAGGATAGATCCGATAGAGCGGACAGTTCCTTTTCTTGTTTTGATGCCCAATGGATTATCCACATTATTTCCAACCATGATCATCCCTCCACGAGCCGAACGTAGGGTCTTGTGAGTAGTGGTTGTTACCAAATGACAGTGTGGCAGGGGATTGTTCAGAAAACCTTTAGCAATAAGCCCTGCAGGGTGAGAAATATCAGCCATCAGCATGGCTCCAACTTCATCAGCAATCTGTCTGAATGCTTCGTAGTCCCAATCTCTTGAGTAGGCACTGGCACCCGTAATGATCAGTTTGGGTTTTTCCTTATGGGCAGTATCTCTGACCACATCCATGTCAATCAAGCCCGTGTCTTCCTGCACACCATAGAATACAGGTTTATACAGCTTCCCTGAATAGTTCACGGGGGAACCATGGGTAAGGTGTCCACCATGTGCAAGGTCAAATCCCATGATGGTATCTCCGGCATTCAGCAGAGCAAGCATGACTGCTGAGTTGGCCTGTGCACCGGCATGTGGCTGCACGTTTACCCACTCAGCACCAAAGAGGCTTTTGGCTCTTTCTCTCGCCAGATTTTCAATCTCATCTACATGCTGGCATCCGCCATAGTATCTTTTGCCTGGAAGGCCTTCTGCATATTTGTTGGTCAAAACGCTGCCTGTGGCGCGTAGAACGTCTTCAGAAACAAAATTTTCTGAGGCAATCAGTTCGATGCCTTCTTTTTGACGCTTTTCTTCTTTAGCGATGATCTCAAAAGCAAGATCAGTTGAAGTTAGTAGGTTATCACTCATATTAGCATTCCGACTTAAGGAAAGAATATTCAAAGGACAGGATTTGAGCAAGTAAATATGAGGGAATTGACGGGGAAAAGCAATCAGAATATTTGCTACCAAGCTCTTAACCACTTGTTTGTCCTATGAATAAAAGCCTACAAATTTACACTTATAACTTACTCAAAGGCCATTATAACCAAATCTCCAAAATAGCCTAGCTCATAATCCGAGCATGGATTTTTCATTTAATGTTAAACATGTTTCGCTTTGTGTTAAAATTTCCTCTTCACATCCTCGTCTGCTACCTGACAATACATCCAACATTAATCATCCAAATTCAACAAAAAAAATGCGAACATTCTTCCTGATTGCTGCCTCCTTACTTTTCCTGAGTTCATGCAAAATGGCAGACCTTAGTAATGAGGAGACCAAGAGTAACACCAATGCACAGGCAAAGGCCATCCTGGAGGCTGCTGCAAAAGCTCATGGAGTAGAAAAGTGGAATTCTGTTTCTACTTATGAGGTAAGTTTTAAAGATGAGTTTTATGGGGCAATGGGTAATTTTGCCAGCCCATATAAGGGAGGCTCAGTTAGCTTACGTCTCCAATATATCCCCAAGCAGGCAGATGCCAAGTTGACCTTTACTGAAGGCAAGTCAAAAGGTGAGGTCTGGGGACTCAGCCAGGGAATCACCTACAAAGGCGATATGAGTTCAGGAAAAGAAGCCAAGGATGCGACTTTCTGGTTGCCAACCTATCAATACTTCATTGAGTTTCCCGCCAGAATTCTGGAGGCAGAAATTTTCAGGCTTGCAGGAAAGGAGGAAATCAATGGCAGGCCTAAAGACATGGTATTTGTGAGTTGGAAAAAAGTAGAGGCGCAAAAAGACTTCGATCAATACATTGTATGGGTAGATCAGGAAAGCAAGCTCATATCAAAGGTAGCTTATACCATCCGCGAAGCCAACAACTGGGTTACTGGACATGCGATGTTTGAGGACTTAAAGGATTATGGAGGCATCATTTTTCCTACCAAAATGCCTGTGGGTTCCAACTTACTCAAAGAAGGAAAGTTGCTACACACCATGTCTATAGAAGATGTTAAGTTCGATTCTTTTGCAAGAACCGAACTTACATCAAAATAGAATTGCCTATTTATTGACAAAGACTGCCCACATTAAACTGTTGGGTATCGTCCAAGTCGTTATTGGCTGCATTAAGTTGGTCAGGGAATACGCAGTCTTGACAGTTTTGCAAAGCAAAAACAGCATTGGCGGGGTTTACAACTACGATTTCCTTGGCAAAGGAATAGCTTTGTCCATCGTAGGTGAGCTTCAGTGTCATTTGATAGATTCCAGGCTGGACAGTCATGGGTGCCAATGTCCCATCCCAAAAGTTTTGTGGATCGGTAGACTCAAAAACATCCTGTGAACTGGAATCAGTTTCAAAAATCAGCTTCAAATTATAAGTGGCAAGTTTGCTAATATCCCAATCATAGCTGAAGCTGAACAAATCATTGATTCCGTCGGCATCGGGTGTGAAAATGCTAGGCCCCATGATCCTTGCATCGGGCCCCAGGCTTTCATTTAATGCCTCTTGTGTACAAGCCAATCGGTTTAATTTTTCAATTGGAGTCTCTTCGGGTTCCATCGGCTCTTCTTTACAGGCAAAAAAGAAAAAGGGAATCAGCAAGATGAAATAGATGGGTTTCATGGATTTGAATTTGTTGGTGATAAAAATTAAAGATAAAGTTTGGTAGGCTGTCTTATTGGGGAATGGTAATTAGCTTGTCTACGAGTTCAGAAAGATTTTTGGTTTCAAGTTCTGTTTTTGGTGCATGGGGATAGAGTTGTTGGCCAGGTCTGGCGATAAAGGCTGCGCGCATCCCCGCCCACATGGCCCCTGCGACATCCCAGCCATGGGCAGCGATCATCATACAATCTTCCGGCTTTAAGCCAATCCTTCTTGCTGCCCAGCGATACACCTGGGTAGAAGGCTTATACATCTGTATGGCCTCTACGCTGAGACATTCTTCGAAATAATGGGTCAAACCAGCATTGGCCATTTGTGTCCTAACACCTTCGAAAGAAGAATTGGTCAGGGTAAACATCCTGTAGCCTGCGGCTTTCAGCCGTTTGAGTCCTGACTGGACATCAGGATGCGGGTTCAGAGACAGGATGGGTTTGATGGCCTCCATTGCCTGCTCAGAACTCAGTTCCAAGCCGATATTTTTGGCGACCATTTGCAAGCAGGCGGCTCCGATCTGTCCAAATGGACGAAACTGCCCCGAGGCTGTTTCGACGAGAGAATAATGCAGGAGCATCCTGAACCACAAAGCGAGCAAATCATCACGTCCACCGAGGGCTTGCGATATTGAAGACCGTAGGTCATTGAGATCAAGAAGGGTTTCGTTGACGTCGAAAAAGAGGGCCTTGGGTTTTTGCATGGAGGTTATTTTATTTAAAATAACGAAAAAAAATTCTTTAGATTCCCCTAAAATCGCATCCAGAAAAACCCATATATACAGCCTATATCAAAAAAGGTTGCCTCGTATTTCCTAACAAAACGTTAAACCCTACCCTGCTGTGTCAGGTTGTTTATCATCCGTGTCGTTTTGGCTTGCATGTACGCTATCCCTGGCCTGATTAAAGGCGTATCCTTGTACAAAGAGTTATTTGATTCATTAAACCCATAGTGTTACGCCTATGAAAACATTTCTGAAAGTAGTTTTTTTAGCAATGATCCCCATCTTTTTGTCATCTTGTGTGATCATCCGACAAGGGGAAGTCGGAGTTAAACGTAAGTTTGGAAAGGTAAATGAAGTACCCTTGAGAGAGGGAGTATCAGGATTCAATCCCTTTTCCACTGTTGTTATTCGCGTTCCGACCCGTACGGTAAACCTGGAAGTAAAACTTCCTCTTCCTTCAAAGGAAGGTCTGACCATCAACTCACAGATTTCCATATTGTATCGAGTTATTCCTGAAAAGGCCCCTCAGTTGGTCTACAAGGTAGGTCTCAATTATGAGAACGAGCTTATCTTGCCAGTTTTCCGCTCTGCCGTAGCCGATGTATCGGCCAGGTTCATGGCCAAGGATATGCACTCCGGTGCGCGTGCAGCCATCGAATCTGAAATCGCTGAGCGTATGAATGAGATCCTTGACGGAAAAGGCATCATCATCGACAATGTACTGATGAAGAGCATCTCTCTTCCTCCCGGTCTGACCAGGGCAATCGAAGAGAAACTCGAAGCAGAACAGGAAGCACAGAGAATGGTATTTGTCAAACAGCGTGAGCAAGCTGACGCCGAAAGGAGAATCATCCAGGCAAAAGGAGCCAAAGATTCCAGGATCATCGAAGCTGAAGCGGAGAAGGCAACCCTTGAGCTCGAGGCTGAAGGTCGCGCAAACGCCCTCAAAATCGAGGCTGATGCCCAGGCCAAAGCCAACGACATGATCAACAAATCCTTATCAGAAGAAGTACTACGATACCGGGCCATTGAAGCATTCATCAACCTGGCTGGATCGCAAAACAGCAAAATTCTGATTACAGGATCTGAAATGCCCTTCCTGGGACTACCTCAGGAACTGCTCGATAATAAATAAGCAAGCCTACAGCACATCATGAAGACCAATCTTTTAAGCTCATTTATTTTCGTATAAGCCTACGTTCTTTTCAATAGACAAACACAAAAGGGGTCCATATGGACCCCTTTGTCATTTTGAAATGATATTGTCTTAGAAGTTGACAACATCCTTGGCCTTAAGCTCTACGACTTCCCCAATCTCCTTCAATTTTTCCAAATTCATTCGAGATTTGTCCCCATAAATGGTAATGATCATGGGCTTCCCTGCAATATTTTCCTTGTGAAATTGCTCAATATCAGCCATTTCCAAGTTTGCGTATTTATCATAGGAATTTGTATTGGGGTCTTCATCGAATCCCAACTCTTTGTAATATTTGTAAGTCCCGGTGATTGATTTGAAATCAGGAAAATTGGTGATGGTCTTCAATTGAAGGCTAGATTTCAAACTAGGGACCCTTTCCGGCTTGGAAGGCATGTTTTTGATCAGGTCTACCATTACTTCAATCGCCTCATTGGTTTTATCTCCTTGACAACCAATGTAAGTCATTAGCCTTCCTCTCTCACTCACCTGGCTATTGGGATAGTATCGCCCCCATGCAGAGTAGGCCAAAGACCTGTATTCTCTTATTTCTTGTAATACCAAGCCTGAAAATCCTCCACCAAAATACTCGTTGAAGGCACTTAGCTTATGATGATCCTCTAGTTCAAATTTTTCTCCTTGAACATGAAAGTAAATCTGGCTTTGAACAGCTTTTTTACTATGTACGAGATAAATCTTGTTTTTCTCAGGAGTCTTTTTGGGAAGAATAATTTTTGCTTCTTCCTTGGGACTTGAAGACAGTTTGAGATTTTCTCTCAAAGATCTGGTCAAGGACTCAAGGTCTTTATTACCAGTAAAGTTGATTTCTGCCTTATAGTTGGTGCATAAATCCTTGTAGGAATTGATCCAGGCATCCAGGTCTGCAGCTTTGATGTCTTTGACGCTAAGTCTGGCTTTCTCTTCACTTTTTTCCCCCTCAATGGCATAATAAAATAAAGACCTACCCATGAAACTACGGTCTGTTTTTTCGACTTTTCGGCCAGTTGAAGCCTCATTGACTACCAACTTTAGGCTTTTCTCATCAGCCTTGGGATCAGTAAGCATCAGGTTGACCAACTTGAGTGCTTTATCAAAGTTTTTGAGGTTACCACTCAATTCAAAGACGGTCTCGTTTGAATTGGTATAGATGAAATATTCACAGCCCAAGCTCGCGAAGGCTTGTCTAATCCCCTTAGAATCATACTTCCCAGCTCCTGCATAATATATCAGGTCAACAACATTCGCCAGTTTCGGATCATGGTAAGTACCTTTCTTGAATTTAATATCAAGGGAAAAAAGCTCATTTATGGGGTTGTTTACAGCAATTACCTCATGTCCTCCAGGAAGTGTGGCCATGGCCATGTCGTTCTGAAAGTCTAAAAAGCGTGGGCTGAATTCCATCGAACCTAGTTTGGCGAAGGAAGCAGAATAGGGGGAAGAACCTTTCTGGTCGGTGATTACAGGTTTGTAAGGTGGTTTTTCAAGTTTTTCCGGCTTTTTCAGGCCTGTCCTTGAGATCAACTCGGCTCGTTCTTCTCCCAGGTATTTTTGGGCAGCCTGCATGACTTCTTCCTTACTGACTGAACGGATTTTTGCAGGATAATCCAGGTATTCCTCCCAACTCATACCCTGATTGAATGCATTACCAATGGAGATTCCCCGGGAAGTGAGGTTTTCAAGTCCACCTTCAAAGCTATTTGCAATTTCATTTTTGGCCGCGGCAAACATCTCGTCACTTATTTGACCCATTTTCACCTGCTCGATGGCTTCTTCTACCAATTCTGCGGCCTTGTTTAGCGAACCCGTCAACTTGGGGACGTAGAAGATCAAAAATCCACCAGCGTCATTGTATTGCTGTGAAAATGCCCCCATGGCCATCACTTTGCCATCCAATTGTAACTGATTGAGCAAGCCCGTCTCAGAATTATTGAAGAGAATATAATCGCAGACATCGAGCGCATACCTATCCCTGTGGCCTAATGGAACCGTTTGCCAGCCCATGAAAGCGGCTTTAATAGGAGTCATTCGAACTTTTTCGACCTCTGAAACTACCGGAGCAAGTTGTTCCAAATTGGGCTTTGGCGCCTTGCCTTTTTTTAAGTCTTTAAAGCTCTCGGCAATCAAAGGTTTGACATCTGCTGCTTTAAAATTACCTGTGAGGATCAATGCCATATTACCCGCCACATAATTTCTGTTATAAAACTCATACATCTTGGTCAATGAAGGTTTTTTCAGGTGCTCGGTTTTGCCAAGTACTGACCATTGACCATAAGGAAGATTGGGAAAGAGATTTGCATTTAACCTTTCGATGATCTTTCTTCCCATGTTGTCCATGGCTCTATTCTTTTCTTCATAAACTACCTCCAGTTCTGACTGAAATGACCTAAAAATGGGATCTTGAAAACGGTTTGCGTACAAGTCCAGCCATTTTTCAACTTCATGGGCAGGGAATGAATTATGGTAAAAGGTCATCTCATAATTGGTGAAGGCATTGATACCTGTCCCACCAATACTTTTGAGGAGCTTATCGAATTCGTTCGGAAGTCCGTAATTCGAGGCTTTAATGGCTTGCTGGTTAATGGTTTTCTGAATAGTTATTTGTTCCTCTGGATCATCAGTATTCGCCAACTGGTCATATAGGACATTGATGGAATCAAGGTGAACCCTTTCCTTTTCAAAATCCTTGGTTCCCATGGTCTGGGTACCCTTAAAAAGCAAATGCTCCAGGTAGTGAGCCATTCCCGTAGCTTCGGGGAATTCGTGTTTGGCACCAGCATTCACCATGACAGCACCAAAAACCCTTGTAGCTGTACTATCTTCATTAAGAAATATGGTCAAGCCGTTATCCAATTGGTAGGACTGAACTTTCAATAGAGGATTTTCCTGCGCCCAAACAAGCTGAGCAAAGAAAACTATACAAAAGAATATCAATCTCGTTTTCATACATGTGCAGAGTTTACGGTGATGTTTAAAGTTTAGAGGCCACATCCAACTAAAGGGTTGTCTGTGAATACATTAAAAATATAAGGTATTCATAGATCCTTTCAAGGATATGGCCTCGGTATTTATCGCTTTTTTATAGATGGCTATGGCATGGCCTTTTTCTTCAAGCCAAGAATCCGAACTTCCACCCTCCTATTGGACGCCATCCCTTCGGGAGTATCATTGTCTACACGGGGCATTTTTTCTCCCCAGGCCCGCTTTTTAAAGTTTTCTTCCTTGATCCCAGCCTTCGCCAATTGATTGACAACTGCATTTACCCTCTTTTGCGATAGAGAAAGATTCGCCTCTATGGTGCCTTGATCGTCTGTATGTCCTTCTACTTCGATTTTAACATCTTCACCCAGACTCTTTGCCTTTGTAACAATTTTTTGGATTTCCTCGATTGCAGCCTTGTCCAAAGAAGCACTTCCAGAAGAAAACAGCAGTTGGTACTCCTTGTAGTATGAGATCAGGCTTCGCCCCTCGATGAACAAACCTGAGTCCAGGATCCGATCGGATACATCTGCAATTGCCAATTTCAAATGATATTTCCTCCTAGGTAATACCCTTTGGCGAATCTTCAAAACCCTCGTATAGCCATCGTATCCAATGTTTGGGTTTTCATTGAGGGTATTCCTCACATGAAATCGGCCATTTACACGCTTCTCCGGATTCAGGGGAGACCCCTGGTTGATGTTGTTGATGCTGATGATGGTCTTATTGTCCGGTAGTTTGGCCATATTTTTCTTTCTTTTAAGGCCAGGACCACTGATATAAAAGGCAAAAACATCATCAAATTTTGAGAATACATATTCATCGTACTCCTCAGAACCGAATACAAAGTTGAATGATAGGGTGTCTGCATAAGGAATGATGTCAAACTCGATCACACAGGCATCATAGGTTCTGTATTTGGGATCAATGATTTTATTAAGGTCGAGGTCTGTCAGATCCTTGTTTTTATGGGCATATGAACTACCACTACGAAGGTTTGGCCCCTTGGCATTTTTAATCGAGCCTGTGGTCATCAAAAGCCCTTTCTGGATTCCGATGCTATTGGTAGAGTCCTTGAAGTAGCCATAGGCCTTTGAAGACCTGGAATTATTTGCCTTAATACTTGAAGGAATTACAGTTACCCCCTCTCCTACCAAGCTCCTAACCAGCTTGACCAATGAAGGCGAATAGAATTCAAGGGCTGAAGGAACATCTTTATTCTTGATCTCCTGTTTCTTCTTGGTCTTCTTCTGAGCATCGGCAATCTTCTTGAATAAGACCTTTTTCTGAGAATCGGCAGCGATGCTGTCTTTTTTGTGGCTATGCTCTGCCTTAAGGGCAAAGATTTGTTCTTCGAGAGAATCTATCGACTGGGTCAGGGATTCCCCCTCTGCGGTCAAGGAGTCTACGTCTGCCTTTAGTTCCTTATTTGCAGAAGCCAGTTCCCTGTACTTTTGATTGAGTTTTTTGAGTTTCTCTTGGCTCTCTTTATTGGTAGCCTCCGCTTGTTTGAGTTTGCTGCTGCTCACACAGGATGGCAGGAGGAGAGCCATCGCCGAAAGCATGATCAGGGTCAAAAGTCTGTTTTTCATAATTTGCTGCATAATCTGACTATTGTTATGGGAAAAATCTATTTTAGGCTTTTCGAATTTTCTTATTTATCGAAATAAATGAATAATTCTTCTTTGATCAAATTTAGGGAAGTTTTATAGTCTTAATTAAAGAATGGGAATAGGTTACAGAGACTTTAGGAAAAAGCCTTGTAGGACTGAGAGGCTGTAAAAAAACCTCAGTAAAAAATTTTAGGATAAAATGTATACATATGCCCCAAATATAGCTTACTGGGGCACCTCTACGGCGATTACAGCTTCTCCATTTTCGATTTTTATCACATCGCTTTCATTGTTTACGTTATAGAGAAGTGCTTCAAATTCAAGGCGAATCTTCTTGGTGGGACTGCCAAATTGGTTGGCCTCGTAGTCCTCAACTTCCTTGACCAGAAAACTGGATTGAGCGGGCTGACCTTTGAAAGGAGATGAGGTATACAT
Source organism: Bacteroidia bacterium (assembly GCA_022760475.1). Classification (GTDB taxonomy): domain Bacteria; phylum Bacteroidota; class Bacteroidia; order J057; family J057; genus JALEFZ01. The sequence continues at coordinate 163,055 of JALEFZ010000059.1, forward strand.
TATTCCGTTTCCGTCGGTATACTTGATAATTGCTCGGCCAAAAGCGGAAGCAGCATCCTCGAGGCCATACTCCATGAATGTTACACAGCTTGGACCCGAGTGGGAATATAGCTTTCTAATAATTGTGCAGGTTTTATCCTGAAAGTGAGCGGCTAACTTCACCTCATAAATACCCTGATTTTTGTATTGATGTACCACCTCGCTTTGGTTTTCCACAGAGTTGCCATCACCTAATGACCAAATCAGGGAGCTTGGGGCTTCTGTTTCCTCAGAAAGATTGGCAGTCAGTTTGACGGTACCATCAGCCTGATATGCTATGCCAATGTCAAGCCTGCATTCCACATAAGATTCCCCGGCATTGACTTCTTCTCTTGCAAAAGCCCAGCAACCTCTACCATCTTTCAAGGAGAGGTTGACCTGATATTCTCCATCGTTCAGGTACTCATGGACAGGCTCTGCAACAGTAGAGGTATTGCCATCTCCAAAATCCCACTCGTAGGAGAATGGCATTTTACCTCTTGAACTGGCTCGAAATTTAAATTTCCTTTGTGGTTTACTTGGATCTAGCTCTCCTACATAAAATTTTTCACCGATAGCAAGGGAGTTTGTAGAAAGAGAAGTTTGTAATGCCACGCTTGCTACGTCCCTCAACAAAAACTCAAGGCTTTCAGTATTTTGTTGGTTAAAATTTCTAAAGGCACCCGAAAAGACGCGAACCTGATCATCTCCAAGAAACATATCGGCATCCATGTACCAATCATCAATCCCTGCCTTGATCGATTTTAAATTTCCATCTGAGGACATATTGATGTAAAAGACCGGGCTTTCTTCCGGGGGAAGGGGAAGCTCATCTCTACAGCTTACCAATAGCCATACAACAAATCCCAACAGAAATAAGCTTGTCGATGTCAATCTCCTCATATTACCTTAAGATATATTGAAGGGTAAATCGGAATCCTCTATTTGCATCAAATTGATTGGGCTGGAAGATTTCATCTCTAGTCAAATCTCCCAGGTCATAGTGATATTGAATGCCTCCATATAGTCTCTTGCTTATGAGCAGTTTGTAGCCTACTTGCGTAGCAAGACCCCACTTTCGCATTCCATAAGAAATTCCATTCAGTCGCTCATTTTCATTAATTTGTCCACTGAAATCATTGATGAATGAAGTATTGGCGACTCCATTACTGCCCAGCAAACGCTGGATAGAAAGTCCGGCTTCCAGCTTGTGGCGGGGAAGGATAGCCTTCCCAAACCTGACAGGCACCCATAGATATGTAGCCTGATCTGGCACCCAATTCAATTGTCTTCTTTCTGAGCTGAAGCTGAAGGCTGTCCCCTCTGCATTTAGTTCCACTCCTTGTAAGGGCATAGAGACAAAGTGAAGGCCTGTCTGTAGATAGCTACGCTTTTTAAGGGGTAACATCAGCTCTGCCCCTACAGAAAAGTCTTTAGCAATCAAATTTCTTCTTGTTGCACCCTCTGCAGGCTTTTGAATCAGGCCTGAGGCCGCTGTACCTAGGACTATACTTAGTGATGGTCTATTAGGAAAAGACAAACCAGGTTCTTGCATATCAGCAGGAGGAAGTGTGATTTCATGTCCAAAGGCCGCTTGAATGCTAGCCATATGCCCTTGTCTGAAGGCGATTTTCCTTTTATTGATATTCATTCTAATTCCTAGAACATCATTTGTCCGCAGGGGAGTCAAGCTGTTGTCTTCAGGTGACATAGCTGTGAGAGCCAGCACACCCTCATTATATTTTTTGAGGCCTGTTTTTTCACCTTTCCCATCGATCTTTTCATCTTTCTCTTTGATCTGACTGGAGGATGTTGGGATTTTTTTCCCTGATGATGGAAGTTGACCAGCTAGTTTGGATTCAGGTTCCTTAGTTTCAGCAACAACATTATCAAGATCATTTTCTTCCAAATCATTTATAGTAAGCTGCTCTGAAGAGGAAAGAGCGCTTGCTAAAGACGGCTTGCTTGTTTGATCCTGGTAAATCCCTGAATACTTCATGGCCACAAAGGAGCCTCCACTCAAGATGAGAAGGCCAGCTAACATCCAGAACCAAATGAAGGGGAACTTCCTGCGTTTTTCTTGCTTGTCCCACAAGTCCATTTGGGCGGAGGCTTGCTCCCAAAACTCCTCCTGATAGGGAGGAATCTGGTTTTCAAGCTTTTGCCTGATAATTCGATTCAATTTATCCTCTTCCATTTTCTCGAATTAAGTTTCTTTTTTTTTCGGATGCCTTTGCATCACAATAATGACTGAGCTTTTCTTTAAGCCTTTTCCTTGCCTCGGCATAGTGCCACTTCACTGTGCCAATTTGAACGCCCAACATCTCTGCTATTTCTTTTTGCTTGTACCCATCTATTGCATAGAGATTAAAAACACTGGCAGTAACAGGAGGTAGGGAGCGGATGGCATGGTAAATGTCTTCTGCACTGATGTGGGCTTCCTGTAAAAAATCATCCGGCAACTCTTCCTTACCATTTTCGTCTCCCAGTACAATCTTCTCATTATAACGTTTCTCCTTCTTCAATTCGTCCAAAATTGAATGGATCAGGACTTTTCTTGCCCATGCTGGGAAGGCCTGGATGTCTTTCAGCTTATCGAGGTTCTTGAGAATCTTATAGAATCCCAGGTTCAGATAAGCCATGGCATCGTCCTGACAAGTAGCATACCTCATCGCAATAGGCATCAAGATGCCATAGCATAGCTCATAGAGCTTGCTTTGGGCTTTCTTGTCTTTTTTTCGACAAGCCTTGATGAGTTTCTGCGTAATTGAGGTCATCAATGTAAAAAAGCAAATGGAAGCAGGCCTTTGGACCTGCTTCCTTAAAGATTAAGGACCAACCTAAATTATATCCATTTTAGTTAAGAACAATCCTTTCAGTCAGTATTGGTTTGCCATCTTCAAAGATTGCTATTTGATACATCCCTCTAGGCATGTTCACCAGGTTGATGCCTTTTACAGACGTTCCAGCAGCAAAGTTGGAATTCTGGCTCATCAATTCCTGTCCTAGTGAATTTATCAAAACGATCTTCAATTCTTTAGCTTCTTTGAGTCCTAGTTCAACATTCACAAAAGAAGTTGCCGGGTTGGGATAGATCTTCACGGTCTCTTCCAATTCAGGAGCTACATTGGTAGGAACAGCCTTCCAAATGCTTACATCATTGAATTCAAAGTTGATGTTTTCGACGGTGGTCTTTCCCTGGCTGATTTCTACTTCGTAATACTCAGTAGTCCTGCCCCACATGTCTACCAATACTTTGTAGCGGCCTTCAGCGAGATTTTCGAATCTGAATTCACCCGATACATTGGTTACAGCGTAATCCAAGGGAGCATCGTTCATGTCTGTAAGGACAACAGCGATGTTTTCGACCATGTTGGTGGTAGTTCTGTTAGCACCTTGTGAGATCAAACCGCCGATGAACCCAGGTCCACCAGGATTGCTTCCGCCTACCATGGTGATGTCTAGCAATGGGAAGGTAAGTTGATTTACCACGGTCGCATTGTACCAGAATGGATCATCTCCATAATAGGTAGGCAGGTAATTCGCATAGTTAGGATCTCCAGGGTTCAAAGCCACTTTCACGCGGTAATCGCCATTTGGAGGTGCGAAGAAGAAGAAAGGTCCTAGTGAGGGATCAGATACGAAGGTATCTACGGCGGTCAGGGTTCCTGCAGCAGAATCCAATACTACCAGGTAAGCAGTAAAGTCAAGGGCTGGCGCTCCACCTGGAAGGTTTACAATTCCAAGTACTCCGAATACATTTGGCGGAGGCAGAGTAGGAGTAATTTTGCAAATGCTGTCAGAACATCCAGAGGTATCGGTCAAAGTCAGGCATACATTGTAAGATCCTGCGCTTGCATAGGTATGGGCTACAAAGGCACCAGTTGCAGTGGTACCATCCCCAAGATCCCAGAAGAATGTCTGTCCAGGTAGTGGATTGATCGCAGAAAACTCCAGTGTATTGGCAAGGGTGTCATAGTTCACCATGAAGTCTGCCATACAGTTGGGATTGTTGACAGAAACGGAGATCAACTGTGATGCAGTGTCAGAACAGAATCCAGAGCCTGAATTCGCAGATACGATCCTTGTTACGGTGTAAAGGCCTGTCTGTGCATATAGGTGCGTAGGATTTGCCTGTGTAGAAGAGTTTCCATCTCCAAAGTCCCAGAACTCTGTCTGTCCAGGTATGGTAATGCCTGAATCAAAGAATTGGATAAGACCGCCACCCAGATCTAGTTGAGTAAAGCTTGCATCACAGTTATTTCCATTATTTCCTACAAAAATAATCACACAGTAGGTGCTGTAACAAGCACTCAAGCTATCAGAGATGGTCAAGCAAGCATTGTAGACGCCACTGTTGTAGATGTGATTCGGATTTTGCTGGGAAGAGAAGTTGCCATCCCCAAAGTCCCAATAGTAATCCAATGATCCAGCAGGAGCCTGGGAAGTAGAGTTATCGACAAACTCAACAGTATCTCCGTATTGGTTATAGGTAAAAAGTGCCTGACAAGTAGGCGTATTATTGGTAAGTGTGATCAACTGACATTTGGTATCTGTACAATTCCCTGCAGAATCAGAGATGGTTAGACACACATTGTAGGTTCCCAATCCATTGTAAATATGAACCGGAATAGGATCTGTAGAGGTAGTACCATCGCCGAAGTCCCAAAGTAGGCTTGCGCCTGAGGGGGCAGAGGAAGTATTGAAGAATGCTACCGTATCGTTGCTGTTGAAATAAGTAAAGTCAGCTGCACAAGGTGAATTGTTACCGGAAACAACAAGTGTTCGACATAGGGTATCCACGCAGTTAAAGCCGGTATCATTCAAGATCAAACAAACTGGATAGGTTCCAGCCTGTGCATAAGTATGCTGTATATTGGGTCCATAAGCGATCGATCCATCACCCAATATCCACTCATAAATGGCAGATCCAGTAGGAAAGCCACCACTTGTAGCAATAAAATCTACGGTCAATCCTACTGATTGCGAGTAGAAGTTTGCAGAACAGTTTCCTCCATTGCCACCTATAGCGATGGTTTGACAGTAAGTATCAGTACAACCGGTAACTGTATCTGTAACAGTCAGACAGGCGAAATAAAAACCTAATGGAGTACTGGGATAAATATGGGTAGGGTTAGAAGAGGTACTGGTAGTACTGTCTCCAAAATCCCAGGAATAAATGAAGTTGTTGCTTCCTGAAGAAACATTGGTAAATACAACTGTATCTCCGTAGGCATTGTAGCGGAAGTTGGCGTGGCAACTTCCACCTCCCGATACAGGGACACCTGGACAATCAGAGAAGATAAAAGCAAATATTGTATCGCCATCTGCTGCGCTGCCCAATCCAATGGACAAGTTTTGCCCTGGATTCTGACAAGAGGAGTAGAAAACAGTTACGTTTGGAGTGAAAGTTACGCCTGAGTCAAGTTGAACTACTTCGATGAAAGTTCCACTTGAGTCGGTAAAGGTTGTTACTGTATTGGCGCCGCCCATGGCATTCCCGCTTGCATCAATTTCGATGCTGAGGTTTGGAACCGGATTCCCGGCTGTATCCAGCGCAACCCCTGCGACGTAGATCTCGGCATTGCCAGCCTGGGCCGTGCCAGCGAATACGCCAAGGATAAAGAGTAAAGGAATTAGTAATCGTTTCATTAGTTAAATGATTTTGTTGTAAAAGGACCAGAAAGGAGTGGTATATCTTCTTTCGACTATAGGACTGACTGGAATAATGAAAAGGTTGGGTAGGCTTGGGATTTTTTTAAAATAAATTAGATGGAAAGAAAAAAATAGCCCTGTCAGGCTTGATTCGCTGACAGGGCTAAGAAGAATATGGATGGCTCTGACTTGATCCTCAACTTACCTTCATCAGGGCATTTCATACTCAATGGCGATCCCATTGATCGCAAGTCGCCCATTCGAGTCCCAGTTTACAATTTCAGGTTTACATTCTATCCAATAAACATACTGGCTATTATCGATATTTGGGGCGTTTATAGTTCCATCGACTTCAGTATATGATCCCCCCCCCAAACCAATGGGGGCAGACGGGCTGGTAAAGGAGGATAAAATACCTCTTTGAGTACTTCCGGCTATGCTTGCCCTGGACAATGTTATCGTCAGCCCCCCCACAGACAAACTATCTGTACACCAATAAGTCACTTTATTAATTATGGCTCCCTGAGGTAGGTGAACGGGGGCAGCTATAATCCCAGACCCACTTCTAAGGAAGGCGCCTTTCTCCCCTTGCACAAAATTCTTGAGCAGCGTATTAGTTGATAAATTTGCCGAAAAATCTGATGGAGACACATTGTATACGCCCTTACTTACAGGAGATGATATCAATTTACCATTGGAATCCACAAAAAGCCGCTGCTTTCCTGTACCAGCCAATTCTTTGATAAAAACTTCTCCTATATCGTTGATCTCCAACCTGTCTTCGCCATTGGTTACCAGATGTATTTCATCATTTTCTCCAAAGTAACCATCTCTTCCAATTGTGATAAGGGTGGAGCTTGACCCTCCCTCGGTTCTAGCCTCGATGGCATTTGTATATAGCCATGGACTAAGCAGGAATCCCTTGTTTGTCTGGTTAGAACTGTCCTGAAAGGCACTTTGGTTGATGCTATTAATATCACCAATTAAAACTCGACGGTCAGTCAGCCATCTAAGGGCAGTAGCTTCTGATACATTCGCGGTTCCCAAGGCACCCATTTCATCACCAAACAAAACAGGCCCATTGATATTCATCCCTGAAAAGGTACTGCCCGAACCAAACCACCGAAGTCCATTTTTGGTGTCGCTTATTCCTCTAAAATATAAGTGCTGTCCGTTCAGGTATAAGGAGGTGCTGGCTTCATGATTGCCTAGTCCATCCTTTCCTACTTCCATCCAAAGGCTTCCATTGAAGAACCAGAAGCTGTTGTGTGTAGTATCAAAGACCATGAGGCCATTTGCGGGATTTATGATATTGGCCCTTTCAGTTTCGGACATCCTGGGTATCAAGATGCCTTTGCTGCTGCTTTTGATGTCCAACATGGCACTGGAGTTGGGATTGCTTCCGTCAGTATTGATGGCAAGCTGTGCCATGGAAGTATTTGAATTCCACAGCAAGAGGAATATAAAAAGCTGAATCAACAGGGGGAATTGTGAACTCTTTTTCATTTTATTAGGGGTTAGTTTAATGATACCCTATACTAGTTCTCAAAGAAGGGAATGGAAAAATTATTCAACAGAAGCCCGATTTATACCTACCAACATGAACTTGAATTCTATTAATAAAAACAGGATTAACTAATAACCCATTCGCACTCAAAACACCTTAAAAAAAAGAGGGCAGAAGAGAGGCCCCCACCTCTCTCTGCCCATAATTATCCCCAACTGATAATTATCAATCAACCTGTAGTTTCAGATTCGTAGATAGGCCTTTGCCTTCTAGGCGAATGTAATATATTCCATCTGCCAGCTCTGAAACAGGTATTTCTATTTTGTTTTTGCCTGCGAAAAGCTCGTATTCATTGCTTCGGATCAACTTCCCGGCCCCATCAAAAAGCAGAACTTTCACCCTTTGATCGTCTGCCAATTCAAAATCGATGTAGGTAGAGATGTTGGCTGGATTTGGGTACAAATTAGCTGCAAAGCTAGCTTCGAAGAAGACGCTGCGAATTTGGGAGTAATCAAATGTACCATTGAAGTCGACCTGCTTGATTCGGTAAAAATTCTCACCACTGGATGGGCTTTGGTCTACGAATTCGTAAATGGTAGGGGTAGTAGAATTGCCCTCACCTTCTACAAACCCGATCGTTTCCCATTGATTGGGGCTGTTTTCAAGCCCTCTTTCGATCAAAAAGCCCTGGTTGTTTTGTTCTGAGCCAGTAACCCAGGTTAGCAGAGAGAATCTGTTTTTGAAGGGTTCTGCGGTAAAATCAAGCCATTCTACAGGGAATGTTGCTTGGGTAGCGGCAGTGATCCTACCAAATTCATTGATACCTGATTGCTCCAAAAAATTGGTATTGGTGTTGCTATTGCTAGCCCCCAGGGAAGTCCATGTGGAACCATTGTCTTGGCTGATGTAGAGCAAGAGATCACCTTCGGGCAAGGAATTCAATTCTCCGTCGAAGTATTCGAAGCGGACCGTAGCATTCAGGCCTGAATTGTTATTAGGGATAACCTCATAATAGCGGTCGATGCCATCGCCACCTGGAAATGTCTGAGCGTCATGCGAACGGATGATCTGGGTAAGCCCCATCACTCCACCAGTAGATAGGGTCAAGCCAAGATTACCGGCATCGACTGAGTTGACAGCCCCGATGAACTCATATTCTCGGAGAATCCTTCCTCCATTGGAGGAACTAAAGGCACGGGCATTTTCGCTTTCATTTTGGAGGCTACCTGTACTCAGGAGGTTCAGGCTTTTACCAGCCAGGTCAATGTTACCAAGGGTAAAGGTGACGTTATTGCTCACATTGGTTGAATCTCCAATGATGAGGTTGGCTCCTGTTTTATTTACAGTCAAGTTGTACAGCTCAATGCTGCTACCCAAAATGCTGCTGGAATTGCTTCCACTAAAAATTACTGTAGACTGCTCAGGGGTCAATGAACCGTTTTGGATCAAATCCAGATCCTGGATAACAATTTGGGTCGTACCCATGATCCTTACTTGAGTTCCAGCGGTGATGTTTACTTGGGCAATTAAGTCAAAGCATGGTATGGATATTAGTACACAAAGAATAAGTAGATTTTTCATTTTTATTCAGCTTAGGGAATAGGGAAAATTTAAATTTTGGTTTTCGTAGAACTTTGGGGTCGATAACCATTGATCCAAAGGTGCAGGATTTGCTCAAAATCACGTTGGACTATTGTTCCAAATATTTGGACTATTGTTCCAAATGCCATTTTTGGGTTCTAATAGCCTGTTTTAAGGGTTTTTCCAATAATTCTTCTTGCAACTTTTCTTCTAAAAAAAGACCAAGTGGATATCCTGAAATAAATTGTGGTTTAATGGAGAAGTAGGCAAAAATATTCAACCTAGCAGCCATTAACTTCTATGAACAAAAGGGTGAGTTCTATCAATGAAAATCACATAGAAAAATCAGGGTAAATCCAGGCAATTTTTCCTCCTCCCCTAAAAAAGGGATATAATAATCTCCCTCTATCCTGACTAAAGGATGGGCGTAAACCAGGACAGAGATCATAAATAAAATTACTCCTCCAATCATGGATGGATAGGGCTTGGCAGGAAGGAACTGCCAGACAGATTTTTCTTGTCTCTGAACGAACACAATTGATAAGCCTAAGATTAAGCAAATGTCCGCATTACCTTATATTTCTCGCTGGAGGACTTTCCTTCAACTCCTTAAGAATGCACAGATTCCCATTGATCAGTTAAATCATTTCATGAATAAAAATGGATCGAGTGCAAAGTTTCGTGCAGGAGGCAGGTATCCCATGATCATTACTACCGATCCGGAACTATCTCAGCATATCCTGCTTAAAAACCAGAAAAATTATAGTAAAAACAGCTATTCCTATAATATCATTAGGAAATTCTGGGGGCAAGGGCTTCTTACCAGTCAAGGGGAGCAATGGAAGCAAGACCGTAAAATGATTCGCCCCTGTTTTCACTCCGGCAGGTTGAAAAAACTGTTTCAGTTGATGGACGGGGTAACTGAAAGTTACCTAAATGAACTGGACACCAAGATCGCCAAGGGTACGATCAGGGACATGTACAGTGATATGCAGGAGCTAACGTTTCGAATTATTGCCAATGCGACTTTTAGTTCCAGCATGGATCAAAGAGACTTTGATAAAATCAACCACGCCATTTCAGAAGTTCAGGGATTTGTCATTGATATAACACGAAAACCCTATCTAAACTGGTTTAAAAAAGTGACTGGAAAATTGAAGAGCAAAGAGGAGATCAGAGATAAAGAATGGTCAGTCATCCAAAAATATATTCAGGAAAGGCGGAAAAATCCTGGCGAGTACAATGATTTTCTACAGATGCTCATGGACATACGATATGAAGATACTGGGGAAGGCATAACTGACAAGCAGTTGGTAGACGAAATCAATATCCTCTTCATTGCGGGGCATGAAACATCGGCGACTGGTCTGGCTTGGGCGTGGTACCTACTAGGAAAACATCCTGAAGTGCTTGAAAAAGTGAGACAAGAAGTGGATCAGGTCATAGACGGAAATGAAATCAGCTATGAAGACTTGTCCAAATTGACTTACACCCAACAGGTTCTGGAAGAGACCATTCGTCTGTATCCTCCGATATGGGGGACAAACAGGGTAGCGGTAGACGACGACGAATTCAAGGGGATCAAGATCAAGAAGGGAACCATTTGCGGGATATACACCTACGGTATTCACCCTTCGGAAAAGTTATGGGAGGATCCTGAGGCGTTCAATCCTGATCGTTTTTCCAGGGAAAACAAGAAGGGGCGACATACATTTGCCTACATTCCCTTTGGTGGGGGACCAAGATTTTGTATTGGAAGGCAGTTTGCATTGATGGAAATGAAGATGGTTCTGGCCAAGATGATCAAGCGATATGACTTTGAGTTGTTGTCGGGGCAGAAAGTGGAAGCAAATCCAGAGATTAACCTAAGGCCTGGCAAGGCCATTAAGGCAAGACTTAAGGTGAAGGAGAATATACCTTCACCAAAAGGTAAAGAGGAAGTATTGCCGGGTCATTTTATTCATCCTGAATTAGCAGGGGGAAAGAAAGGAGGAAAATGTCCTTTTCATTTCTTGCATGGGTAGGGCATGCTGGTAGAATGCAACTTCATGATGTTTTTCTGGATCCGGGATTATGCCCATAAATATAGACCCTATCATCCATAGGGCCTGTAAAATATAGACCCTGTCAGGGTTATAACCCTGACAGGGCTAAGTGGGTATCGGGCTAAGTAGCACTGAGTTCAGACAGGCCTATTCGCCACACGAGTCCACTTGTGCAAATTACTCGGGAACTTAAATCTCAAACTCTCCCACAGCCTTTTCACAACCTTCCCAGTTGATTTTGACATTGGACTCATCATACAGCAGTTCTTCAGGAGTCAGGAGTTCAGGGAAACCGGACCAGCCTGCGGCAGGACCATAAAAGTCGCCAGCCTGCGAAGCAGGATCCATTGCCGCCCGAATGATCCCTGTAGCTCCATCCTCTGCAGATTGGGCTTGGGCCATAAATGGACTATTGGCATCCATGCCTCCTGTCTTGGCGGTTGTAACCTGCAACTGCGTCAATGCCAAACCCGGATGCGCCAGGAGTGGCAATACGTTGGTGATATTGGCAGCTTCGAGGCGCTCCTTCAAGCCGTAGGTAAAGCAGCAATTAGCCAGCTTGGTCTGGTGGTAACGCTCCCATCTTGGGCCTTGAAATTTGGCATTTTCTTCTTCGCTGCCATTGCCACCCAGGTTTCCACCATTTTTCTCAAAATACTCCATTCCCAACGGACCACCCAGACGTGCCCCCGAAGAGTGATTGACGATTCGGGCTTGAGGGCTATTTTTTAGCAGGGGAAACAATTCTTTGGTAAGCAGAAAATGGCTAATAACATTCGTTTGCATCTGGACATCATAACCGTCCACAGTTGCATAATCTTCCAAAGCCATAACACCAGCATTGTTTACCAATACATCCAGGCTTTGGTGCGCAGAGCTAATCTGCAAAGCAGCACTACGTACACTTTCAAAATTTTGCAGGTCGCAAGTGATGGCTTTAAAGTTTCCGTTAGGAACCTCCCCCTGAAGTTGCTGGAGAGATTTTCTAGACCTCTCGCTTTCACGGTTCAAGAGAAGTACTGTAGCTCCTTTTTTAGCAACTTCCCTTGCACAGACATAACCAGTCCCGGAAGTTGTTCCTGTAATGGCAACAACTTTTCCACTCATATCCTGACTATGTTTTTCCAAAACTGAGTCAAGGTGGAGTGTTTTAATTTGATCGGACATTTTAAACTTTATTTATGAGTTATTTATCGATAATGCCCTTTTCAGCCTTGGAAGCAAATTGGGTTCAAGGCTGAAAAGAGTATCCATCAATATAGCGAACATAAAAAGAAGAAGGTGTATTCGTGAAAAGAAAATTCGACACATTTTAAGGCCAACTGAATTTTATGATAGCGGAAATAAATTCTCTCATTAGGCCTTAATTCCAATACACACAGAGCTGATTCGATTGTATTTTAATATTGTTTTAACAATTGATCTTCCCAATGTTAAAATAATCGTCTTAGCAGCCCCATTGATAAGAAAATACCTTCAATTTGTGGCCAAGTCCTTGTATTTCACCACCTTTTTTGCACAACTTTGGTGGTCATTTATATTCCCGTTCATTCCTCCGATTTATACCTTTTCAAATAAAACTCACTGCTAATACTTGGACGATATGGCATCTCCTTATGTTTTGGGCACGACTCCCCTCCAACAAGAAAATAAGCCCATTGAAGGCGAATACAAAGTACTTGACGGTCAAAAGTTTTATAAAATATCGAATTATGATTCGATGAGGCCGTTTTTCATTTCCCTTGTAAGTCACACAGACCATTGGCTTTTTATTTCCAGTACGGGAGGTCTTTCGGCTGGACGAAAGAACCAAAAACATACCCTTTTCCCTTATTATACTGACGATAAACTGACAGACAGTGCAGAGTTTACAGGTAGCAAAACCATTCTGAAAGTTAACAGAGAGGGAAAAACCTATATATGGGAGCCATTTTCTCAAGCTTACCAGCATTTGTATCCTATCAGCAGGAATCTATATAAAAATGACGCGGGGAATATCCTTATCTTTGAAGAGACCAATCACGAGCTCAATTTGAGCTTCCAATACAGTTGGAAGTTTTCTGCTAAATATGGTTTCGTTAAGCATTCCCAGCTGAGTAACCTATCAGACAGCGCAACTACAGTAAAGTTCTTGGATGGCTTGCAGAATATCCTGCCCTATGGCATTTCAAATATGTTGCAGGATGTGAGGAGTAACTTGAGCCATGCCTATAAAAAATGTGAGTTGGAAAAAGATTCAGGTCTGGGCTTATTTATGTTGAGTGCCATGATCGTTGATAAGGCGGAGCCCAGTGAGGCATTGAAAGCCACTACTGTATGGTCAGCTGGCATAGAAGCCTCCAACTATTTGCTCTCTAGCCGTCAGGTATCAAACTTCCGTTTGGGGAGAGAGATTGAGACTGAGGTCGATATGCGGGCAGAGCCAGGAAGTTATTTTATAGAAAGTTCAGTTGAGCTATCCGCTAAAGGTTCATCCGATTGGTTCATGGTAGCAGAGATCAACCAGGATCACTCTGCTGTCATCCAACTGATTTCCCTACTTGAAAATGACAAGGCAGACTTGATCGCAGACCTCAATTCAGATGTTGCACTTGGAACTGAAGCCTTGAAGAAGCTCGTTGGAATGGCTGATGGCCTTCAAATGACTGGATATTCCCTCAGTGTAGGAAGGCACTATTCGAATGTACTTTTCAACATCATGAGAGGAGGAATTTTCGAAGAACAGTATAGCCTTGAAAAAAGTGATTTGCTAGACTATGTGAAGACCATTTGTCCCAAAGCCATGGATGAGCAAATCAGCTTCTTTGAGGATCTGCCAGAGGATATCCATTACATGGACTTGATCAATAGAGCAAAGGCAAGCAATAACTCCGATCTGGTTAGAATTTCCTACGAATACCTCCCTATCTCCTTCAGTCGTAGGCATGGAGATCCTAGCCGCCCTTGGAATAAATTCTCCATTGAAACGACCAAAGAAGATGGAAGCAAAAGCCGATATTATCAGGGCAACTGGCGGGACATCTTCCAAAACTGGGAGGCATTGGCTATTTCATTCCCTGGCTACATCAATTCAATGATTACGAAGTTCGTCAATGCATCCACCATTGATGGATACAACCCATACAGAATCACCCGCAATGGCATTGACTGGGAGGTGATTGAGCCGGATGATCCCTGGTCATTCATTGGTTATTGGGGAGACCACCAGATCATATATTTGCTTAAACTGCTGGAGGTTTCGAATGCCCATGATCCCAATGCACTTAATGAGCTACTTCTGACAGATCACTTTGTCTATTCCAATGTTCCCTACAGAATAAAAAGCTATAAGGACATTCTTCTGGACCCACAGGATACCATTGACTTTGACGAATCAGAAAGTGAAATAATTGATCAAAGGTGTAGCGAGGCCGGTGGAGACGGCAAATTGGTGTATGATGAGGATGGCCAGATGGTACGAGCTACCCTGACGGAAAAATTGCTACTGACCCTGCTAACCAAGTTATACAACTTTGTCCCCGAAACCGGGATCTGGTTGAACACCCAAAGACCAGAGTGGAATGATGCCAACAATGCCCTTGTAGGAAATGGGGTATCCATGGTAACCCTTTGTTACATCAGGAGATACATCAACTTCTGCCAGGAACTGTTTGGCAAACTGGATGTTGAATCCTTCCGTTTGAACGAGCCCGTTGTAAAGTTATTTAGGGGAATCGCCACCTGTTTTGAAGCTCATATTGAGAAAACCACCACAGGTTTCAGTGATGGTGAAAGAAAACAGATGCTGGATGAGTTGGGACTGCTGGGTGAGGTATACAGAATCCTGGGTTACAAGGGATTCATTGGCATGCATGATAACCTGAGTAAGCAGGAATTGATGGACTTCTTTGTAAATGCCCAGAAATATGTAGACAGTGCCATCAATCTCAATCGCAGGGAAGATGGATTATTCCACTCCTACAACCTGATTACATGCACAGATACTGAGGTTCAGGTTTCTTACTTATATGAAATGCTAGAGGGCCAGGTAGCCGTACTATCTTCGGGCTTGTTGGATGCCCAGCAGTCTATGGATGTACTGGACGCATTGAAGGCCAGTCCTATTTACAGGGAGGATCAGTACAGCTATCTCCTATACCCCAATCGGAACTTGCCTCGTTTTCTTGCGAAGAACCTTATTCCGGAAAATTTTGTAGCAAGCTCCAAACTTGCTCAAACTTTACTTTCAGAAGGCAATCAGACCCTCTTGAACAAAGATGTAAAAGGGAACTTCCATTTTGCTGGAGACTTTCACAATGCTAATGACCTGAAAGAAGCCTTGGAAAAGCTCTCAAATGAGGGATATGGAGAGTTGGTTGAGCAGGAAAAGGAAGCTTATCTGGAAGTATTCGAGGACATGTTTAACCACAAGGCCTTTACAGGACGATCAGGGACATTCTTCGGTTATGAAGGTCTGGGAAGCATTTATTGGCACATGGTTTCCAAACTTCTTTTGGCTACACAGGAGATTTTATATGCTTATCCTGATATGGATAATGAATTGCGCGACAGGCTGGTGGACAGGTACTACGAGATTCGTGCAGGAATTGGCATCAATAAAAACCCTTCCCTTTATGGAGCCTTCCCGACAGACCCCTACTCGCATACTCCTGCACACAAGGGAGCACAGCAGCCAGGAATGACTGGCCAGGTGAAGGAGGACATCCTGAACCGCTGGGCAGAATTGGGTCTCAGGGTTTCAAATGGGGAACTATCCTTTACGCCTCAATTCATGCATCCGGATGAATTCCTTAAGGAAGCTGCTTCTTTCAACCTCTTTGACCAGGAAGGTCAGGCACAGACTATCGAGCTGCAAGCAGGGGAAATGGGCTTTACTTATTGTCAGGTTCCGGTGATCTACTGTAAATCAGAGGCTAACCGTATTCATCTCCAAACTCAAAGCGGTGATATCACAATGGAAGGCCAGCATTTAGGTAAAGAACATTCAAAGCATTTGTTTGACCGAACAGGCCACATCAAACTTATTCGTGTAGAATTGGCTTTGTGATGTTGCTTTTAACTGATTAGGTTTCATCTATGAAGATGGGATCAGGCCATGCAAACCCTGACAGGGTTATAACCCTGTCAGGGCTACCCAATACATTTGTAAAACAAAACCTAACGACATCCAAATCTCCTTTCAAAAAAGTGCTGGAGCAATATTTTTCCTGACTATCAACCCCTCAGAACATCATCTTCAGTATTCTCCAGATATCATTACTCCAACTTGATTAGCTTATAGGTCATTGTTTGAGAACTCCGCCTGTCATAAACCCTCAGAAAATAAATCCCAGCCTTCCAATGAGAGGCATTTATACTCCCTATTCCCCGAAAATCTCCCAAAGCCTCTATCAACCTCCCATCCAGGCCATAGGCCATGACTCTATAGGATTCAAATGGTGCTTCAATTTGAAAATTCCCATAACTTGGATTAGGATAAACCTTACCAGAAAAGCCTGATAGCATTTCTTTTTCCTGATTGGAAGTCGTTCCTATACAGCTCACATCATGAACATAAGGCAGTAGGGTCCTCTCGACTTTGTCGGTGCCGGCATCGGTAATGCAAGCATTGATGAGATCCCATCTAGTTTCCTTAATCAAGTCCACACACACGGGAACATTCATGGCCTCATTCTGTCTACCAGCAATTTTGCCACCAATGATTCCTGGACTACTCACAGCAGCAGAAGGGAGTAAAGATCCCCCAAAGGACATTTGATAGTCGTTTTGCAATTGTTGGTTGGTTTTGCCAGCAAATTCGGAGAGGATGTAGCGCTCTCCATCAAAGAAGGTATAAGGATCAGTGTCGCCAGGCAGAGGCGTATAGTTTGCAGCTTGCTCATCAAAATATAAACGCTGGTCGCTAAATGGTCCATAATTCAATACCATCCTGTCTGGCAACAAAAAATAAGCAGGGTACTTATCTTCTGGAGGAGAAAAACTGGCCTCCATACGTATCTCCGCAGGATTAGAAAAAGCAGGATCTGAAGTTGTGGCCAAGCCGTGAATCAACAGGTCTCTAGGCTTTAGGGTAGGTGAAGGAATATAGAAGTTGGTTCCATTTTTCAGGTTTCCGCAGGATACTGTTATCTGCCCCTGGGGAGGCAAGCCAATTCCAGTCCCAAATCCCTCAATCGAGATATTTTTAAAACCAATATCATTCATGATTCGGTACATGCTTGCCCATATTCCCTTGGAATCTTGATTGGCATCCCCATTTACCATTCGTACCCCATCAAAGGTAACCCGCTCGGTGAAGTTGAGTTCTATCCCGGTATTGTAGATATTCCAGGCCGTAAAATCCTTCAATGTAGAGTGAAGGGTATCAATGTAAGTGGCATCGTAGTCCGATTGGTCTCCGAAAAATGTAGTATGTAGGTAGTAGGACGAAAAACCAATGCTAGAAGCATAAGTGACATTGCCTTCAAATCCAGCAATCTTAACCCATCCCGTAGCCAATTCATTGATTTCATGATCAAAATGAAGTTGGGGAAGGCCAATGTTGGCGGGATCAAAGGTGTTGCGCCATGAATTCGTAGGAGAACCAGGCTCAATTAGCCCTTCAGGCCAATAAATAAAACCATGCCCAGAACAACCAGCAGCTACATTCCCACTAAGAGATACCCCTCCCCCATGCACCCAAAATCCATCTCCCTGAAAAGCGAAATCCTGAGCATTTTCACGGGTATCGGGGGCATTTTCAGGGGCTTCAAAACGAAGTGGAAAATCTTCATTGACTGTCTGAATGGCTATATTGTTGGTAAATGATCCCAACTCATCTCCTGCCTCGGTTTGGAAAGCTCCACCAATCACCTTGTAAGACACATTGTTATCAAAATGCACAAAAGCTGAATGACTGGCATAAGCCCAACCCGGATCTTCCTCTACTACACAGCCACGCAGGTAAGCTGGATTCATGTTTTGCTTGACCCCTCCACGATGGAAATGGACAGAATATCGCCCTCGGATGTTAGAGCGAGAACCATTAACAAATTGATCAGACTCACCAATGGTCCAATCGTTGATGGGGATGTCCTTGCGAGAGCGTCCCATCTGAAACATTTTGACATAGTTGAAATCCACATCCAGCGTGTGCATGAACATGATATGCCCCCTGTCAAGGGTGTCTGTAGCATTTTCTGATTGGATGACAATGTTGCGGTCAAGATTGGCAACGTGTACAAACAAGTCGCTCGCAGGGCTTAAGTGGTTTCGAACCAAAGCTTGGTCAAGGCTGACAGTCTTTCCTGAAATAGCCTGAATAACAGCCACTTCATCACTTTTGGGATCTGCTATGTCTGTTCCTGTTATAACTATTCGGTCTCCCACTTCCCATCCTGAAGGAGCGGACTTCAAAATCAGGCTATTCTCTCCTTTCCGAGGATTGGTCGCCAATTCAACCCATGCAGTTTTGGCAGCGCCATAAGCCACTGTCTTCCCCATAAGCACAAGGCCTTTCTCCCACTGGTCCGTATTGAGGTTTATGTCCCCTTCATCAACGATGGTGATTTTACAGCTAATTCCTGCAGGAATGGGCTTATTGGCTGTACCTAATTCCAGCTCGCCCATCATTCCCTGTACGATGGTTTCGACCTTAAGCGCTGTATTTTTGTGGGTAGCAAAGGCCAGTTTTCCATCATTTCGGATGATTTTGATCCGGGTGGAAATCTCCCCGTCGATGGTCAAGCTTTTTCCTGAAGGAATATGGATTTTGGCCAGGTTAGTAGGCAACGATCCCCCCCAGGTATTTGGGTCAGACCAATTGCCTGAATTTTGGACCACATGACTTGCTTGATGAGTAGGGAGCAAGTCCAGGGGACTGGATTGCGGGAGTGGAAACTGGGCATAAAGATCCTGACTCAAGGCCATGATCAGCAGAACAGGAAGCCCTAATAAGGCCATTCGTTTTCCTAATATTTCTGAAAACTTCATCAGGTTATTAATGATAAAAAGTGAAACAAGAAATTTAATGATTGCTTGAAAGCGGAGTTTTGTCTGGTTTGGCAAAAACACATTCTCTTAATCTGTAAGTTTTCCATTACCCTACCTACCACCGAATTTATCGGGCTATTTGCCAGGTCAATGTGAAGGGAGGAGATGATAACAGGCATAAAATTTCCACCTGTTATGCTTAACTATGACTGTATGGGCTTCTCTCACCAATGCCAGACCCTGGTTTTGGTTTTTTGATTAGGTTGTGTTGGGTGGTGTACCCATGTGAGGCAGGAGCACCCCTTAGAAAAGGATTGCAAATCCAGAATCGCATTGGAATCCAGCTTGGTGCCATTGGCATTGATGCCCACAGACTGGGCAAATAAGGCAAAGGACAATCCACGAATACCCACATTTCAACAGCCAGGAATAGGCTGAATCTGGTTTATCCAGTTATCCTACATTATCGAGGCCTCCAAATTTCTCTGTTAGGCCTTGAAGGAAATATGATCGGTATTGAGGATGTAATAGGCAGTAATACCTGGAATTACAACTACCAGGGGCACCAAAATTTTAAGGAAATCAGCAAATACCAATCCCTGCCTTGCTTCCTTCATTGACTTGGCGGTCAGACCTTTTTGGATAATGTATTGGCTAAAAGCCCTACTAACCAAGGTTGGTCAGCCACATGGCACCAAAGACAACTGCAAGATCGGGCAGGTCTATAAAAGCATCTTTTTTGCCCCCTCTCCCATCAGGGATCATGGCTTCTCCTTTTTCGAATATCATATTGAAAGGGTCTGAGGCACCATCAATGATTTTTCTAAATCCGGCAAAAACGATCAATCTGTAGGAAAATAAAGAACCTGAAGCGACATTCTCTTCCTGCTTTGGAGCTCCATTTCTTCCCTTACCAGCTATTGAATATGCGAAGTTGCTGGGAGAAAAAATACGACATGGAAATGAAAGCAATAATCCAATAAATATATGGCTAGTAAATACAGGCTGGACTGGCGGCCCTTTCGGGGAAGGTAAAAGAATTGAATTGGCCTACACCAGGGCAATGATCAAAGCAGCATTGGAAGGAAAATTGGAAAAAGCAGATACAGAAACCCTTAGCCTGTTTCAGCTTGAAGTACCCATTACCTGCCCAGATGTTCCAAATGCCTTATTAAACCCAAGGAATACTTGGCCTCAAGAAGAGGAGTACGATAAAAAGGAAAGTGAATTGGCACAAAGCTTTTTGGAAAACTTTAAAAAATATTCTAATCCTGAATTTCCAGAAATAACCTCTGGGGGTCCTATTTTTTAGCATCGGGATAAAGAACCTTTTCTATGTTCCAACTTTCGTAGTAGTAGTTGTAATCCGGATATCCGAAAGGAATTTATCCGGATTTTTACTTGAAAAAAGCTGACTTAGTCTTCTGCCAAAGATTCATTTTAAAAACCGAATAAATCACTAAAAGAAAATTTTATTTTTCCCCTTTCAGATTTGCAATTATCTGAGAAAACTTATATAATTGAATAAGATTGGTTGACCAATTATTGGCTGACCAATTATTGGTTGACCAATTATTCGCAAAAGGATTTTCAATTTACTAACTACAAAATCACTCGCTTATGATTAAACTCCTAAGATGATTCCCTCATGAGGGGAATTGCACCAACCCCCTCCTACATTGTATTACACAATCCTAGTCCGATTTATTTCCTTCCAAATGAGCAGCCCTTCACAAGCTCGTTTTAGGGATGGGATAGGGTAATATAACTTGGAATCAATAGCCCTTTATAATCAAGGGTTACTCAGATCTTCTGTAATTTTTTTCAATCCCCCGCATTTACACAAAAAATAGTCAAACTATAACCCTGCCTACAAGGAGATGGGTTCAGACTTTCTATTGCTTTTAATCCTATTTGAGCGATGAGATAAAGCGTCTGTGTATGGCTATTGGTTCAATCAATTTCATCTAACTCAGGATTTCTAAATATAAAAATCCTGGACAAAATTATTTTTCCATGAAAAGAATTTTCACTTCACACGCAATTTCAGCTGACTCTGATCAGCTTGTTTTAAAAGGGCAAAAACAATCCTTCTTAATGGAATCAATTAAAATTTGGGGAATTATGTTGGCGTTTGTCCTTCCAATTGGTTTGTGGGCGCAAGCACCATCATCTATATTGCCAGACTTGTCCTATTTCAAACTTTCATTTCCTTTAGATGTAAATGGGAATGATTATACAGGAGTTTCCTGGAACAACAGATCTAACCCACTTATCAAATCCTGGGAAAGAAATAACCTGGTAAATTGGACACCTAATAGTACTTATTCTCCATATTTCTTTGTAGATGGCAATGAGGTGGTGTTCAAGGCTCACTGTGCAGGAGCATTAACCAGCGCGAATGCTTATCCCAGATGTGAATTGAGAGAAACACCCAACGGAACAAATGACCTATGGTTATTCTCTGATGAACATGAGCTAAATGCTACCTTCAGGGTAACTAATGTACCCAATGAAAAACAGGAGGTGTGCATGCTTCAAATTAAAGGTAACGACAGCAATAATACCAGTGGAACTGAGGAAGCTTTCCGCCTGGAATATCGTCAGGATGGAACTCAAGGTATCCATGTCACCATCAATGAGAATACAACTCTGACAGATATCATGGACTATAGCGTAGGTCAGACCATTGAATCAAGGATGTATGTCAATAATGGGCAGGTTACCATTGAACTAGACAACCTGAACGTATCAGGCAGCAATGGAGAATGGAACTATACCTTCAACAGTAACTACTCTCATGGGTATTTCAAGGCTGGATGCTATACACAATCATCCATTTGGGAAGAGAAAAATGGAGTAGCTGATGAAAGCCCAACTGCTTTTGGAGAAGTCAGGTTCAGTGTCTTGACCATGGGACCAGTTGGAGGAAGCTGTACAGCTTCTGCTCCAGGAAACAGAACTGTAGGAAGCATTGGTACTAGTTCGGCGACTGTTTCTTGGAATTCTATTGCAAATATTGACCACTACAAAGTGCGTCATCGTGCGCAGGGTACCTCTACCTGGACTACTTCTGGCAGCATCCGCAATACGACCTCATACACCATTTCTGGTCTTTCGGCCAATACTACTTATGAATGGCAAGTCAGGTCTAAATGTAGCAACAATACTGGATCAAACTATAATGATGGCCAAGGCCCTAACTTCACAACCATTGGTTCCACTACTCCATGTACTTCAGGTTCCAACCTGGCGGAAAATGAATCAATTGTAGACTTTAGCTCTGAACAAAGCACCAACCCATCAGGAAACCTGAATGATGGTAATAGCAACAATCGTTGGTCTGCCCAGAACTTCCCTCAATATGCTGTCATTGATTTGGGTGCTACCTATCTGGTAGATGAAATCAACTTGATGCCTTATAAAAATAGAGCTTATCAATTTCGGGTTGAGGGATCAACATCATCCTCTACTTCTGGCTTTTCAACCCTAACAGATGCAACTGGAAATACTTCTGGCGGTTCGGTAATCAATAGGAGTTTTACAGCTCAGGCTGCCAGGTATATCAAGCTAACTATCACAGGTGCATCTGGTTATAGCGGCTCATGGTCTTCCATTGAAGAATTTGAGGTAATTTGTGCAGGAAGCTCAAACCGCATGGCTGCTCCTGAGATGGAATCCTTGAGGTATTTTCCTAATCCATTTTCCTCTAAGCTTGGAATTGAACTTCCTTTGGAAATTTCTGAGGGTACTCGATTGGAGTTAACCGATATGATGGGCAGGGTCAACTGGAGACAGGATCAATTAAAGGCTGGTGAAAAATTGAGTGTAGTAACTAACATACCTACAGGGATTTATCTGCTAAGATGGATTAACGCAGATGGGTCAATTATTCAGACGGAAAAAGTGATTAAAAAATAATTTCCTGTTTTTATAATCATTTAGTTGATACAGGGGGATAAATATCCCCCTGTTTTTCAGTTTATATACAATTAATAAAGTCGAACCCATGATTTGTGCCTATAAAATTCTCCCCATAATGATCTTATTCATTGGGGTACAATTATGTTCCTTCGTTTTTGGACAAACTTTCTATACAGATGGAGAAGATTTGCAAGATGCGGTAAACGCTGCTAGCCCAGGTGATGTTTTTATTGTTCCAAATGGCAGTTATAAAGACTTTGAGTCAAGCTTTACAGCCATAGCTACGGCATCCCAACCGATTATAGTCAAAGCAGAGACTGTAGGTGGGGTAACTTTAACTGGGGAATCTCATTTTGTATTTAAGAAAGCTGCCCACATTATCCTGGAAGGCTTTGTCTTTGATGCTCAAGATGACAATACCTTGGTCAAGTTGGAAGGATGCCATCACATTAGAATTACCCGAAATGTATTTGAGCTAGAGACGACAGAATCTATCAAATGGGTTTTTATTGGTGGTTTTTGGAATGATTATACATTTGAGTATCAGAGTCATCACAACCGTGTTGACCACAATATTTTCAAAAACAAACAAACCCCTGGACACTACATTACCATAGATGGGACGAGCAATGAGGACGATACTGATATAAGGCAATCGCAATATGACAGAATTGATCACAATTACTTTGTTAATAATGGCCCGAGAGCTGCCAATGAACAAGAATCTATTCGAATTGGCTGGAGTGAGATGTCAAAATCCAGTGGATTTACCATTGTAGAACATAACTTATTTGAAAATTGTGATGGTGATCCAGAAATCATTTCCGTAAAGTCCTGCGACAATACGATCCGTTACAATACATTTAGGGCTTGTTACGGGACCCTTTCTTTGAGGCATGGAAACCGCAACCGGGTTGAGGGAAATTATTTTTTTGGTGCTGGAAAAGCTAATGGTACTTTCACAAATTCCGGTGGGTCTGCTTCTACTATTCATACAGGAGGCATCCGAATTTATGGTACTGATCATGTAATAATTAACAATTACATGGAGGGTTTACAAGGCACAAGGTGGGATGCCCCTATTGCCCTGACTCAGGGGGATGCCGTTGATGGAGCTAATTCTAGTTTAAGCAAACACTTCCGTGCTGAACGTATTACTATTGCCTACAATACACTGGTAAACAATGCCTATGGGATCGAAATTGGTTTCGACAACAATGGTAAATACAGCAAAGGCCTCAAAGACATTGTGATCAGCAACAACCTGATCACAGGTAGCCAAAATAGCCTGATCAATTATATGGATGGGAACCATCCTGGACAAGAAGTCAGTTGGTTCAACAACGTCATTTATCCTACTGGAACAGCGGTGCTTACCAGCGATGGGTCAAGCTTTTCAAACAGTCAGGTTCAAGTTACAGATCCTGGCCTTGCCCAGACCAATGGCCTATGGAAACCGACAAGCTCTACCCCTAGCCTTCCTTCAGGCTTGACCAATCTAAGTGTAAGCAAAGACATAGAGCTACAGAGTCGTCCTTCCCTGAGCCAGGTAGGAGCTGATTATTTGGGGCAAGATACTGTCTTAAATGTCCCCCTCTTGCCGCAAGATGTGGGCCCCATGGCCTGGGAAATAAGTACAGCTTTAGAATTTTCTCCGAATGTCCAGTTCAGGGTATTTCCCAACCCTGCTTCCAAATTCTTATTTCTTGATCAACTGTCTAAATCTGTTGAGTCTGTCAGCTTGTTCTCATTATCGGGGCAAAAGGTACTTGAATCCGAAATTACTGAGGGAAGTCAGGAAAAAAGAATTGAGTTACCACTTCTGGAAAAGGGCTATTATTATATACAGCTTGAAGGCAAAGGTCAGTATAAAGCAATCCTGATTTGCGTTGACCAGCAATAAATGAGCAATGTAAATCAGGTATTGTTATTCTATTTGATGAGTTGGCCTCCCGGGATTAAATAGCCAGGAGAAAAAATATTTATTTTTTCTCCTGGCTTACAGCTAGCTCAAAGTGCAAATTCCCATTTCAATAATATGCCTTTCCTTCTAAAGGCTTAGGATAAGACACATCAACAGCCTGGACCATCAATCCTGGAGAGAAAGGACTTGGGTGGCTGAATTATGCTCGACCATATCCAGTCGAGCGGATAACTCTGATAAGATGGCATTGAACTGGGCAAGCTGCAGTTCGTAGGCTTTTATTTGCTGGGCTTGATGGGTAATCTGTTGTTCTTGTTGGGCTACTTTTTGGTTGAGTTCCTGAACAGCTTTTGTGAGAGGCACCACAAATTCTGCGTAACGAAGGCCATAAGCCTGTTTCACAGAGTCTTCAGGTACTTTTACTCCGCTGAAATCATAGCCCAGGTTTTGGGCAGTTCTCAGTACTTCCTGTGCAATGAAACCACTAAACCTGGTTTGCGCCTTACGACTTGCTCCTTCCTTCAGTTCTTGGGCAAGAGAATCATTGCCATTAAACGCCTGCATGCTGTCCACGTCAAACTGGTAGCTGACAGGGCGAAGGGCATTGATGAAATCCAAGCCTGGAATGTCCTCTTTGACCTCTCTTTTGAAACGGCCATCGGAGAGGGCCGTCCAGTTGACGGTCCCACCAATTGTACGGGTAGAGACATTCCCTAAAAACACCTGGTTTTTCTCTGACAAGGTATAATTGTTTCCTATCAAAATAGAATTGGAGCCATTTACCCTATTGTTTGCCCCAAAGCTGATGCTGCTTCTCCCATTTACAATGGTGGATCGGCCTATAGCAATGGCGTTGGTGCTGTCTACTGTAACGGCATATCCAATTCCAATCGCATAGTCAGACCCATCCTTCACCCTGGTTGTACGTCCAATGCCAATCGCTCCTATTGCCTCCAGGGTCAGTTGACTACCGATGGTGACGCCATACTGACCACTGTTAGAATTACTGTATCCTATTGAGGTTACGTCGTCCTCAGATACGGTGGTCGAGGCTCCAATACCGATGCTGTTTCTCCCCTTGACATTGGCGGTTCTGCCAATTCCGATGGCATCTGTGCTGTCTACATCGACGGTATATCCAATTCCAATCGCATACCTAGCCCCGTTGTTCAGTCTGGCTGTACGTCCGATGCCAATGGCTCCTATCGCTCGTAAGTCCAGTTGGCTACCAATGGTGATGCCATACTGCCCCCCATTGAAATTGTTGTATCCAAATGAGGTTACATCATTCTCAGCAGGAGTGCTTGCAGCTCCAATAAAGGTACAGCGAGACCTGTCTGTGTTGTTGAAATCGGAATATGCCCCCATCCCCACATTGTCCTGTCCATCACGATTGGTGTAGCCTGCCCTGAATCCCACATAGGTGTTGCGGTTGGCATTGGTTGTCAAGTTGCGTCGGTTGTTGTCCCAGCCGGCATAGGCCCCAATAAAGGTATTGTAATCCGCGTACTCGCTGGCCGCCCCGGAAGCTGCGCCTATGAAGGTATTGTAGAGGCCTACGCTGTTGTCTATACCTGCAGAGTCTCCCAGCGCAGTATTGTGATGTCCAGTGGTATTATCCTCACCTGCTACATTTCCTACAAAGGTGTTTTGATACCCAGTAGTATTAAAATACCCAGACCTCCTACCGACAAAGGTATTTTCATCTCCACTTGTATTATCGTAGCCAGCATCTTCACCAATGAATACATTGCTTCTACCTGTCACATTCGCCTTACCAGCCTCATCTCCCACAAAGGTGTTGTCTCTTCCTGAGGTGTTTGCTTCTCCAGCTTCAGAACCAACGAATGTGTTGTCGCTTCCGTTGATGTTTGATCTACCTGCTTCAGCGCCAATAAAGGTATTGTCAGATCCTCTTGTATTTCGGTATCCTGCATAATAGCCGATGGCAGTGAGTTCTCGGGCAGTATTGAACCTCCCTGCCCCAAATCCTAAGAGTGTGTTAAAGGTTCCTGTTGTAACTGAAACACCTGCGGAGTCTCCGATTATGGTATTTCTATTCCCTGTGGTGAGGGAACTACCTGCTCCTATTCCCAATACCCGGTTGAAACTTTGGGCAAAGCTTGTATGAGTTGACAAAAATCCGATGATCAGGATAAACAGAACTGATTTTATATGTTGCATGATTTTGTTCTTAATAGTTGATAAAAAATGGAAAGCCTAGTTTTTGCGGATACACCTACAGTTGTGAGAGGTATTTGTGGTCTTGGGATCAGGATCTGGTCCTCCATAGTCCAGCCTTTGGCTGTAAGCTGTATTGGCATCAATTTGGGTGCTGCTCCAGTATTTGACCAGGGAGGTCTGCGACAAGCCGGTGATGTAGTAGGATTGCTTGTACATGGCGTCCAACTCCAGCCGTGAGGGCAGGTACCAGTCCGAAAAGCCAAAGGCCGTCAGGTTGGTGCAGGTGGATTGAGCTGTAGCCCAATTTACATTGGTAGCATTGTCATCGGGATGGACAAAGATGGTCGATCCATGAAAGATGATGGGGATGGGCAAGGCTGTGTCTGGGATGGCGATTCCTGGAAGGACAACTGAACCGCCATTGGTCAATTTGAGGGTATCACCACTTAATCTTAGGCTTTGAAGCTCATTGGCTGGGTCGCTGTCTTTGTCTTGGCTATTAGAGAGATTTTTATCGATACGTGCCCCTCCCCCATCTTCTGCATCTAGGGACCAAACAAATACATCGGTACTTCCCTGAGATGTAAGGGGCTTTCCACCAAAATTTGCTGTTCCTGAATAACTTCCTGTAAGTACTGGGGCTTTCAGGATACCATCAAAATCAATTGCCTGTACACTACCCGCAGGTCCACGCTTGGCCCAAACAAACTGTCCAGAAGTGTTCAATTTAGCTACAAAAATTTCTGTACTACCACTGCTAGTCAGGTTGGTACCTCCAAAGTTTGCAGAACCATTGTATGTACCCGTGATATAGCTATTCCCATCAATATCTAACGTTATACCCAATCCCTCATCCCGGTTGGCTCCACCTGCCAGAGTTGCCCATTGAAACTGACCTGCAGGATTCAGCTTTGCAACAAAAACGTCCGTATTGCCCCCGCTGGTAAGAGAAAGAGACTGAAAGTTGATCGTACCGTTAAAGGTACCTGTAACATACGAATTGCCAGCAGGATCAACAGCAATGTCATAGCCGAAGATGGTTCCATTCAATCCTCCTGCCTGCCTCGTCCAAACAAAACTCGAACTCCCGTTGGCTTTAGTTATAAATAGATCGACTGTGCCCGAAGCTCTCAATGTATCGCGATCAAATGGAAAGGCACCGCTAGAAAAATAACCCACATGGTAATCGTTGCCCAAACCGTCAACCGAGACAGCTGTGGACTGAATAGATGCAGGCCCTAAGGCACTATACTCAGAGATTACCTGACCAGAGGAATTTAGTTTGACGGTAACAAAGGCATACTGAGAGCTAGTACCAACAAAATTAAAATAGCTGCCTATCGTGATATTTCCTCTCACAGAGCAACTTAGAAAGAGGTTTCCAGCAGCATCTGATGCAACGCCCGAACAACTAGCGGATATAGATCCATCTATCAATAAGGCCCAAACAAACTTACCTGAAGGGTCAATTTTGGCGAGGAAACCGTCCGTGGAGCCTGTAACCACCAAAGTGGTGTCTCCAAAACTGGCTGATCCTCCCGATAAGAAGCCTGTTATGTAAACATTCCCCTGCCCGTCTACCGTAAGATCATTGCTAATCTCTAGGCCAATTCCACCTGCTTTCACAGCCCATAATACACGACCTTGGGGATTGATTTTGGCCAGGAAGATGTCCTGGCTTCCGCTGCTGACAAGGATCGTATTCCCCAAGGTAGTGGAGCCACTAAAATTGCCCAAAACCAAGCGGTTTCCATTCCCATCAGTTTCGATGGCTGTGCCAAGTTCGAAATTGCTGCCTCCCAGGGAAGCAGGCGATATTTCAGGTCCAACACCAGGGACACCACAATCCAGAATCCATTCATTCCCCGAATAATAATTGAAGCATGAATCATCCAGGTTGTAGATCATCAAGCCAGGCGCTGGCTTTCTAATGGCATCGCGCTGGTCGGTCGTCATTCGGGGTAGCAGCATACCCTTCGTAGCAGATTGTACATCCAGGATAGCACTTGAATCCGGATTGGCGCCATTGGCATTGATGCCCACCGACTGGGCAAATAGTGTAAGAGAAAACCCTGAAAACAGGATTATCAGATAGAGACGTTTCATAAATAAAAATTTAAGGTTAACGTCCCAAACCTCTGACTTTTAACCCTTTGCCCTGTGTACTATTGATCCAAAAGCATGGATTATTGATCAGGACAGAAAAAAATCCCCATTTCCTCTCGGAAAGGGGACTCAATAAAAATAAAGAAACGTCTACCTTTTGCTGAGTTTGTCTGTAGCCTTGGTAGCCTGTTGAGCTTCGAGTGCTTTGAGGCGTGTATCGAAGGAATTTATCATGAATTGGCTTTCTTTTTTGAGCTGTTCAATTTCCCTTTGCTGGGCCTGGTTTACTTCAATGAGAAGGGCAGTCAGCTTGGCATAATCTACCGCCATGACTCCATTGGAATCCTTGCTGACCAGCTCAGGGAGTACCCGATCAATCTCCTGGGCCATGACCCCTACCTGCCGGCTTGTGTCTGTTGAACCTTCTTTCCAGTAATAATGGTAGCCATTGATTTGGGATAACATGGCGAGGGGATTGCTTATTTCCTCAAAGTCCCGTTTGAGGGTAGAGTCTGACCAGGTGGTCCAGGCATTGGCGCGGGCATTGGAGCCGTCGCCATTTATTCCTACTTGCAGGCGATGCTGAGGGCTGGGTGCGCCAATCCCTACGTTTCCGTTGCTGCTCCAATATAAAACCCCTTTTTGGCCCCCATTTGTAGTCCCTAGGATTCCACCAGAAAATCCATAGAGTGCAGGACCATCTGGAGACAGATTGGCAAATTTGCTTGTCGATCCAGCATAGCGTAGCCCATGGTTGATATCCGTGCCAGCCCTTAGATATATAGGCAGGTCATTCAACCGAAGGCTGGTGGTAGCAGAGTGGTTCCCCAAATTGTCCCTTAGAGAAGATAAGTCAACGGTATTTCCTCCACTTAGGCTAAGGTTTGGATTTGTAAAACTGAGTGTTTGTAGTTCATTGGTCGCATCGGAGTCCCCATCCTGGAGATCTGCAAGGCTTCCAGGTACTCCTCCCAGAGATCCATTTTGGCTATTCAGCGTCCAAAGGAAAAATTGAGGCGTGCCTGAAACAGAGACAGAGGTTCCATCAAAATCATTGCTATTGACACCCAAACTACCTAAAACAGAGAGGTTTCCTAAAGAATCAAGTGCCAGATCTGTTCCGCTGTCAAAAGCTGAGCTTCCAGCTCTCTTGGCCCAAAGTGCCTGGCCGAGGGCATCAAATTTTACGACAAAAGCATCGTCCCCCCCTCTGGCAACCAAGCTCGGACTTACAGGAGTTATCGTGCCCCTGAACCAACCTGTGGCATAGCTTTCACCGGTAGGCGCTACCTTAACCCTTCCCCCAAAGTCATCCCCTGTTCCTCCTATGGAATTGGCCCATACAAATTGACCGTTGGGATCAAGTTTTGCCAGAAAGGCATCATCGCCACCCAGGCTGGATGTTGGAGTAGGGCCAAAATTTGAAGTCCCTTTAAAGGTACCTAGCCAGTAAATTTCGCCTAACCGATCCAGACCTAAACTTAGCCCCCGAGATTCAGGCCCAGTGATCTGGGTAGCCCAAAGGAACTGATTACTTGGGCTAATCTTGCACAGAAAAGCATTTGAAATAGTGGATGTGGCTGTCAAACTTGTACTGCCAAAGTTAGCGTTTCCAGCAAAATGACCTGTAACATATGCGTTTCCATTTCGGTCAATGGCGACATCCGTTACCCTGTGGCTTAGGTTATTTGAGCCAGAAACAGTTCCTGACAAAAACTGACCCGCAGGGTTATACCTCACTAGAAAAAAACCTTTGTTGTTGCCAGGAGTAAGATTGAAGGTAATCCCTCCTAGGGTGGTTCTGGCTCTACAACTTCCTACGATGACTGGATTGCCAGCAGGATCAAGGGCAAGGCCGCGGGTCGATTCACTGTCTGACCCTCCATCGTTGATTGCCCAAAGCACATCCCCATTGGGATTTAGTTTGATTAAAAAAATGTCGAAGCTACCATTACTGATTAAAGTAGTACCTCCTACAGGAAGTGTAGCACCCGAAAAAGATCCAGAAATGTAGATATTGCCCGACTGATCTAATAAGAGTGGCCCTGCGAATTCGCTGCCATTGCCACCAAATTGCTTTACCCATAGGAACACTCCCTTTGGGCTGATCTTTGCCACCAATATATCATTGCTGGTTGAATTCAGGGCAAAACCTCCCAAATTGATACTTCCGGAGAATTCTGCAGTTAAAAATCGATTGCCTGCCTGGTCTGACACCATCCTCCTAGCTGAAATAATATTACCTATAGAACTTCCGATCACCTGCGGAGTGACGGACACATCACCATCAGTGATTCCACAATCTTTGATCCAAAGATTGGCCGAGTAATAATTGAAACAGGAATCATCCAGGTTGTAGATCATCAAGCCCTCCGCTGGCTGTACAATGGCATCCCGCTGTTCGGTAGTCATTCGGGGCATGAGCAGTCCCTTGGATGAAGATTCCAAATCAAGGATAGAACTGGAATGGGGTTGTGCCCCGTCGGCATTGATGCCCACGGACTGGGCGATCAGGGCTATGGACAGCCCCAAGAAGCACATAATTAAAATGAGACGTTTCATAAAATTTGATTATTGATATGTCTCAAAACTCTGGTTTTTAACCCTTTGGCATGTGTACCATTGATCCAAAAGCATGGACTATTGATCAGGACAGAAAAAATCCCCATTTCCTCTCGGAAAGGGGACTCTATACT
Source organism: Bacteroidia bacterium (assembly GCA_022760475.1). GTDB lineage: Bacteria > Bacteroidota > Bacteroidia > J057 > J057 > JALEFZ01. Next base: position 194,666 of record JALEFZ010000059.1, read on the forward strand.
AAAAAAGAAACGTCTATCTTTTGCCAATACCTCTGTGCCTTCCATCTTCCCTGCACGAGCTAAGTCGATGGCCTTTTGATTGCTTTCAATTGCTTTAAACACTTCGCCTTGAAACCTGTAAATTTGTGCCAAGGTGAGATAGGTTGATGCGTTAGAAAGGCTATCTCCCCTTTTTTGGTTGATCTCCAGGCTCTTTCAACCGACTGGATAGACTCTTCATACTGGCCCTGCTTGATGTAGATCCCTCCTATACAAGAGTATAAAAGAGCCTGTCTTTCCAGGTCATTTATATCTTCCCAGATAGCTAATGACCGCCTATAATTGTCCATGGCCTTCGATAGATCAGCCATGTTTTCATAGGCCACCCCTATGGCATAAAGGCTTTGGGCTTGGTAAAATTGATTCCCTGCAAGTTTGGCTTGGGCAAAAAGTTGTTGACCATAATGTGGCACACTGTCCACATGATAATAAATATAGTATTGAGCTAACAAGTCAAAACAGGCTGTGAAGCGGATGCTATCCACATTCTCAGGATCTAGCCAGATCTGCTTTAGGCTATCTCTTAGAACAAGGTCTTGGGCATTGATTGAGCCCATTAATAGCCACCCCATTACTAAATATTGTAACCAGCGCGTTAGACTCCCCCTGTTTCGAATTGATAAGTCTTGTATAATCTAAATCTAACCAAGTTCTCTATTCTTCCCTAATTAATGGCTGACGATTAGGTATTACTTTTTATCCAAGAATTGAAGAATAAAACAATGGAAAATTCCAAATCACCCTAATTTTTTCCTCCGGGCCTATTTCACGAAATGAAGCCCAGAAAACACTACACCCCTTGTTTTTCCCGCCAGGCAGAGGGAGACATGCCATTTTCCTTGGAAAATGTCCTTGCGAAGTATTGGGGATCAGCAAATCCTACAGAATAGGCGATATCAGCAATTCTAAGGTCTTGAGACTGTAGCAATTCTTTGGCCTTTGCCAAGCGGATTGACCGAATAAAATGGGAGGGAGATTGCCCAGTCAAGGCTTTTACCTTGTTGTACATTTGGGTACGGCTGATGCCAAGGTCTCGGTTTAGGTCATCTGGTTTGTAACTGCTGTCATCGAGCCTGTCCAAGAGTGCTTGACGAACTTTCTCGATGAAAGTATCTTCCTGCTGGAAACCAGGCTCTTCTGGAGGAGGAGCCTGACTTGCACCGGCATAGCGTCTTTGTAGCCTTTTCCTAAGTACCAACAGCTGTTCAAGGCGAATAAAAAGTTCCTCCTGGTCAAAGGGCTTGGTCAGGTAGGCATCTGCACCTTTTCCCAAACCGTCCAATCGGGAATCCCGGTCTGCCTTCGCGGTAAGCAATACAATGGGAATGTGGCTGGTTCTCTCGTCTGTTTTGAGAACCTGGCACACCTCATATCCATTCTTCTTGGGCATCATCACATCGCTTATGATCAGGTCGGGGACATACTCAAGGGCTGTAGCAATTCCCTCCTCTCCATCCCGAGCAATAAAAAGGCGATATGAGTCTTCCAAACAGGCAGAAATGTAGGTTACGACGTCTGGATTGTCTTCAATTATAAGAAGGCTAGGTAGTTCGCCTTCTGCTGTGACTTTGCCTATTTCTTCCTGCTTTACTTCTTCTTGTATATTTATTTGGGGAAGTGAAAAAATAACTTCTTTTTTTCTGATGGGAGCATTTTGGGTAATGGGCAGGCCTACACGGAAGGTAGAGCCTTTGCCCTGCTGGCTTTCTACCTTGATCGAGCCTTTCATAAGCCGAACCAATTCTTTGGTCAAAGAAAGCCCAATACCTGTCCCTTCGCCTGCTTGGGAATATTCATTATCAGCTTGATAAAAACGGTCAAAAATCAAAGGCAACTGTTCAGTTGAAATGCCAATGCCAGTGTCTATGACTTCGAAAAGTAGTTGCCCCTCATCGGTCTTACCTACCTTGACTTCCACAGTACCGCCCGTAGGCGTAAATTTAATGGCATTTGAAATCAAATTGGTCTGGATCAAAACCAGCTTGTCTGGATCAAAATCCATGTTCAACTGGGGAAAATCTGCATAAAAATTCAACTCGACACCCTTGTGCTCAGCCAAGGAGCGGAAGGATTCAGTGTGGGTCCTAAAAAAGGTCACTACCTCATCCTGAATAATGGATAGCTTAAGGTTGCCTGATTCCAGTTTCCGTAAATCCAGGATTTGATTGATCAGGTGCAAAAGGTTATTGACATTGGCTTTGATCATTTGGCTGCCTTTTTCCAGCCACCTTTCGGGATTTGTTCTGACTTGATCAATCATCCCTCCAATGACAGTCAGCGGGGTTCGGAACTCATGGGATATGTTGGTAAAAAAGCGGGATTTGAATTGATCCAATTCTTTAAGTTTTTGATTGGCAGCATTCAGCTGGGTATTGGACCTGTCCAGCTTAACTTTTTCCCCTTCGATGATCTTCTTCTGGCTGCGCGTCAATCGAAAGCGGTTCCACAAGACCAATCCAAATAAGATGGTCATGGCCAAGCCGAAGAGCAAAAAATACGAAGTCGCCTTTCGCTGGCGGTTTTCTTCCTCCTTTTGTGCAATGATAATTGCACTTTCTACACTATCTCGAAATGCTTGCTGCTCATAGGCATATCGGTATCCTTGATTGATCAATGAACGGGTGTTCTCTTCATTGTAGAGGCTGTCTCGCAAGCCCATATGTATTTCATACATTTCCAAGGCCTCTTCTGGACGATTGAAATGCTTATGGATGTCAACCAATTCCTTGGCAAGATTGCTTTGGAGCAACACATTTTGCAGAGTAGTTGCCTGATTATAGCCTTTTTGTGCATAGATAAAAGCTTGATTCCAGTCCCCTTTTTTGCGGTTAAGTTGGCTCAGGCTGTGGTATACCGTAGCAATCCCTTCTACATTCCCGAAGCTCTTGTTGATTTCCAAGCCTTTTTTGATGTAGGATTCTGCTTCGTCCAATCTATTCAACTGAATCAACGCATTCCCCAGTTCCTGTTCCAGGTAGGCTCCAAAGAGTGCCTCCAGTTTCTTTTCTTCCTTGAGTTTATAAACCAATTGCAGGACATCCAGCCCTTCTTTCCATTTTTCTTGACTGGTCCATAAAAAGGCAATATTGGCATAGCTCATGGCTTCCCCTTGTACAAGACCAGATCTCTGTGAGACCTCTTTCGCTTTTTCGAGATCACTATACGCCCTTTTGAATTGCTTGTCTTCTATTAACATTACAGAGCGGTTGTTCAGGTTATTGACCACTCCCCATGTATCCCCAATTTTTTCATTGATGGCCTGAGCCTCCAGATATTTCTCAGAAGCCTTCACAATGTCTCCCAAGTCTTTGTAATTGTTTGCCAGGTTGTTACAAGCAATAGCTTGAAATAGCTCATCATTTGATAACTTGCACAGCTCAAGTCCACGCTTGTTATAAGCCAATGAGGTGAGGAGTTCCCCCTTCACCTCATGAATTGACGCCAAATTAATGAAGGGACCCGCATTTTTTAGTGAATCCCCAATCTGTCGGTTTATGGCAATGCTTTTTTCCAAAAACTCTATCGCCTGATCCAGTTTTCCTAGGCGTTTGAAGATCGCTCCCAAGGCATTGTAGCTGCTGGACACCTGAGGTTTATTGCCAAGCTGTTTCCAAATTTCCAACCCCTTTTGATGATGTACGTTAGACTTTTCATATTGCCCCTGGGTCATCATGGCCTCTCCAGCTTTACCTTGACCTACAGCCTGATAAAAAAGATTTTCTGCCTCTAGCGCGCTTTCAAACAAGCGAATGCTTAGGAGGTATGCGCTATCAGGGTCCTTGGAAATATAATGGTCCTGGATAAGAATCGTAAGGGCCTTCATCCCTACAGTATCCGCCTTATCAGACTTTAGCCATAAGTTCAGCAGGCTGTCCTTTTTGGGGGAGTTTTGAGAAAAAGTAGGTGTAGAAGCGATTAGCAACAAAAGTATACAAGGGAGTCTCAGCATTTATTTTGGAATTGAGCACAAACAATATCCGAATAAATAAAAGCAAATAGAAAAAAGCATATAAGCCTATATGTGGGATATGTATGCTTGTTAAATGCTACTTGTTTAGCATTAGAACTTTTAATTTGCACAAGGTACAACCCGGAAAAGTTCAGCTACCCTACTTTTTTTCTGAAGAGGAAGTGTCCTTTGAAATTTTCTCACCATACAGTTCCAATAGAAGTATCAAAATCTCTCACTTCCGGTCGAGGCCTATTGCATTGTAAAAGATGACATGAAGGCTTGGCTCGAAGTAAAATTTATGCTTTGATAGCCCTACCCGCCTAGACTTATCCCACTAGTTAACTTTCCCTCTGGAGTGAGATAAGGATAAAACATGCTCATGAGCAAAGAGGCGTATTTTTCTACCAGTTCCTCTTTAGGAACAGGGTCATAAATTCCTGCAGATGAAATCCAAAAATCACTAAAAATCCGAATTCGAAGGATAAAATCTTTGTATTCGCCAGGGTATTCTTCTTCACGCATTACTCCTTCCTGAATGGATCGCTCAATAAGGTCTTCATACATCTTCTCCCTAATTTTCTCTACCTCAAGGAAGGTTTTGTGAAGTCCAGGATTTTCTTTCATGATCTTATGAAGGTCAATCATGAAGAATCTATAGTCATACAAAACCGAAAAACCTCTGAGGGTAGACTGCTTGAAATTCTTAAGGCTCAGCTTCTCCCCAATCAATTGTCTATTTTCTGCCATGGCAGCCTCAAGGATGCGTTGATGCAGGGCTTCGAGAATTTTACCCTTTGAGGGAAAATGATAGCGCAGGTTGCCATGGCTGATGTCCATATTGGCTGCTATAGCCCTTAGTGAAACCTCAGCTACCCCTATTTGATTGAAGAGTTCATGGGCAGAGTCGAGGATGTTTTTTTTCGTTTTTTTCATAATTAGTCCACATGGACTATTTTTTTTAGTACATTTGGACTAAAATACATTTTATTCACTTAAAACAGCCAAATGAAACGAATAAACATGCCTCAGGTGAGCCAACAATCCTGGTTCCCAGCATTTCTCAGAAGGAATATCCATGAGTTTTTGACTTGGTTTGTTCACCAAATAAAGGCAGCCAAACCCTTTATGCCCATTGTAGAAGAGGGGCTTAATCATGCAGATAATATTATTTTTCTGGATGGAAAAAGTGGGGCTGGCATAGAAACCCTTGAACCCTTTCTTGATTCATCCTTGGAGGTATCGCATGATTCCCTTTACAATCCCAGTTTAAGTAAATCCGGTTTGTACGTATCTGTTAATTCATTCCATCAGTTACCTATGAAAAAGGCCAAAAACCTGTTGGAAGGTATTAGCAAAAGCCAAAATCCAATAGTTGTGCTAGAAGGAAACAATGACAGCCTTTGGCAGGTGGTGGGAATGACTGTTTTTGTACCTCTTACAGTGATTTTGACTGCTCCCATGGTCAAGCCCTTCAGGTGGTCAAGGATTATTTTCACATATCTCCTTCCAATTCTTCCTTTCATAACTTTTCTGGATGGCTTTCTGGCCTTGTTCAAACTTTATGCACCCAAAGACCTGAATGAATTGACGGCATCGCTTCCCGTATCTGATGAGAGACCTTATTATTGGCGGAGTGGAAAATTGGACAATGGCAGGGGAGGAAAAATCATCTACCTAATTGGTTATCCTGAGCGGGCTACTTCAAGTACAGAAGCTAAAATTCTTGAGAAGAAACATATTAATTAAAGTTGTAGGTCAACTTACCTTGGCTTTAAATAAAGAAATCCCCTAACAATGGCCAGGGGATTTTTTTTACTCCTTGAAAATTCCTAGAACTTGCTCATATACTTTCAGCACACATTTTGAATTTCCAACTTTTGCGAAAAGCTCTTAAGGTTCCATCAATTCTTTTGCCTTTTTGGCCTTCTCCGCAGACTCAGGGAAAGCTCCTTCCATCGATGAGGCCTTGGTATACTGCTCATATGCATTTTTGTAATCCTTTTGTGCCATGTAAAAATCTCCCATTGAATCATAAGGATTTGGGTGATTGGGCATTCTCTTAATATAGGCTTCCAAAGACGACTTGGCATTGTCCATTTCCCCCTTATCCATGTAGGCAAATGCCTTCATATTGTACGCTCCTGGAAGGTCATCCAATTCGATGGCTTTATCAAAGGCCGCAATGGCTTTGTCAGTCATTTTATCATCCATGAAAATAAATCCAAGTAGTACATGTAATCCTGCATCTTCAGGATATAGCTCAAGCAATTCTTTTGCATCGTTGGATGCGATATAGGTCGTATCTCCCCAGTGGCTCATCATGGTTGAAAAGACTTGTTCACCATCGTTTAACTCTCCTTCATAATCCGTGAACTTTTTGGCCATTTCCATGGATTTTTTCTTATCAGCTTGGGTGAGAACCGTCATGAAACACATGGCCATGGGCATATTAGGGTCCAATTCGTAGGCCTTCATCACGTGCTGGGCGTACTTGGGCATGTCATGCCCCATGATGTTCAAGGCATTACGCATTTCTGTCTTAGCTTCTTCATTAGCGGCATTCATTTCCATTTTCTGAGCCTGCGAGAATAGAGGAAGACTTAACAATCCTCCAAGCAAAAAGCTAAAAATCAAAACTTTAGGGAAGTTCATAATTAAAGGGTTTAGTTGTATGTGAAGAATAATTTGAATTACTCATTATCAATTAAACCCTTTAATCTCACAAATATTCGATTTTTGGAAAAATAAATACCCATTCTCTGATGTGAGCAGAATTAAAACCTCTTAACAAAACTTAGGCTTGCGATGGCCTTGTTTATGGCAGTATAGACAGAAAAATCAGTTGCCACCAATTGTCCTGTAATGGCGTCGATGCTTACCGTTCTTCTGAAGCCATGAGAGAGTCCCAAAGCCATGAGAATCGATAGCAAAAGCCGTGTGCAATCAGGTTGAGTTGTTGCATAAATTTATTCTTTATTTGAGAAAAAAAATTACACAACTGATTAGTAATTGTCCAGGATGATGGTAATAAAAACCAACTCCAACCTATTAGGCTGTGGGGTTGCCTAACTTCCTATGTCCTTGAAACAAGTGAGAAAGTCCATCAATTCTTAAAAATCGTGAAATATTTCCATGATATGATTGCATCATATTTGGAATTCTGAAAATTTTCAATTTCAACCCTGACAGGGTTATAACCCTGTCAGGGTTGAAATAATCACGCCTGAAAAACCCAGCTAAAAAGTTTTCCTCTTTCAGAAAGCCATGGCAAAATTGACAGACCAAAGGGCTTTATTTAGGGTGGTGAAAAAGTTGTTTGACTGAGAAAATACATCCCCAGTATCCTTGTTGAAGCTTTGACTATTGTTCACTCCCAATATGTTCCCCTCCACACCCATATAAATGTTCTCATTAAGATTCACCAATACCCCAGCGCTCAAGGTAAAATCCAAGTCCTGAATCCCAGTCTCTGTTTCAAAGTTATCAGACAAAAAGCTGCTGGTTCCCCTGTGAAAGTTCGCATTAAGACCTCCAAAAGGCCTAAACCTGGCATCATTCGGCTCTCCATCACAAAAACAGTTAGGCGGATAAAAGTTCAAGCTCAGCCCCCCACCCACTTGAGAAATCACACTTTTTGAATCATCTCCAAAATTATCTGCCTGTCTCAATACACCTAAATTGGCACCAACACTCAGGTTATCACTCAGGAAATAATCACCAGACAGTTTCAATCCCAGGTCATTCGAATTGCTCCCCGGCTGGTTAGAATCAGGATTACCCGTATTTTGGAATGCAAAACACGGAGCTGCTCCCACCAACAGGTCTCCCTTGGACAATCCGTTTCCATCATCGGAGGAGTTTTTCACTGATAACTGAGCCATACCTACCCCACCAAAAAGGGTAATAATCACAGAAAAAATTAGGGTTCGTTTCATTCTTCTAAATTCTTAAGGTTCGTACATCTGAATTAATTGATTTCAAGTCTTAAAATAAAAAAAGATCCTTAACTTTTGATTAAGGATCTTTATTATCAATTATTAACTTACTCGCAGTTAAGGAAAACTAGGCTACAATTTCAAATACCATGGCTTGATAAGGCTTCAATCTTCCATTGAAATTATTGCCTTCATAATTACCAATGAGCAGCTTTCCAAGACCTAACTCACTTGGCAATACATACTCCTTTTCTTTATCTGTAAGGTTTAAAAGAATCAGGTAATTGCCATCAATTCCCTTTCTCGAAAAGACAAACAACTCCTGAGAGTCAGGCGTTAGGTCATTGTAAAGCCCGTAGATAAGCCCTTTATGATCTTTCCTTAGCTTGATCAGCTCCTTGTAAAAATTAAATACGGAACCAGGATCTTGCTGAGCTTTCACAGCATTGATTTCAGTATAATTGGGGTTTACCTTCAGCCAGGGCTTGCCAGTCGTGAAGCCTGCGTGCTCCTTGTCATTCCACAGGAAAGGGGTCCTAGCATGCTCCCTGCTAGCTGTATTGACATGCTTTAGGAAATCTTCCTCGCTTCCTCCATTCTCCTTGAACACCTCATATTCATTCAAAATCCAGACATCATTCAACTCTTCCACACTGGAAAAAGGCGTATTGGTCATGCCCAGTTCTTCCCCCTGATAAACGTAGGGTGTCACCCTCAAGGTCAATAACATTGTGGCCAACATCTTTGCCGATTCCACCCGATACTCCTTATCATTTCCAAAACAGGATACCGACCTCACCTGGTCATGGTTGCCGAGGTAAAAGGTATTCCAACCCTTTTCTTCAGGAATGGCCTCATCCCAATCCCGGATAATCTTTTTGAAGCCTATCCAATCAATATCCTTTAAGCCACCCTCTTTGAAATCTCTATTAGAATAAATATGATCAAAGTAATAGACCATATTCAACTCCTTCCGCTCAGGATCTACATAAAGCACCCCATCATCAGGCCCTACACCTATCCCCTCACCTACCGACATGCAATCATAATGCTTCAGCACTTCTTCATGCATCTCGTGGAGAAATTCGTGCAACCTCGGACCATTTGCATACCAGTTGGTCTGGCTAATCATAGCTGGCTCATTATCATTGTAAGGCACATCAGGTAAGCCCTCCCTTTTGGAAATAAATGGAATCACATCCATGCGGAAACCATCAATCCCCTTCTTGAACCAAAAATGCATGATGTCATAAATTTCCTTCCTCAGTTTTGGGTTTTCCCAGTTGAGATCGGGTTGTTTTCGGGTAAATAAATGTAAGTAATAATCATCCGTTGCTTCATTGTATTCCCATGCCGGCCCTTCAAAAATGGATTGCCAGTTATTGGGTAAAGATCCATCAGGATTGGCTTCTCGCCAGATATAATAATCCCGATAAGGGTTATCTTTGGATTTTTTGGCTTCTTGAAACCAGTGGTGCTCATCAGAAGAGTGGTTCGCGACAAGGTCTAAAACCAATCGCATGCCCCTCTTTTTCATTTCAGCAAGCATTTCATCAAAATCATCCATGTTCCCAAATTCATCCATGATGTCGCAGTAGTCAGACACATCATATCCATTGTCATCATTGGGGGATTTAAAAATAGGGCTTAACCAAAGGGTCTCCACACCTAGATCTTTCAGATAATCAAGCTTTTGAGTGATACCGGGTATATCCCCGATGCCATCTCCATTGCTGTCCATAAATGAGCGAGGGTAAATTTGATAAACAAAGCTTTCTTTCCACCAATTTCTTTGCATTGCAAATAGTTTGAAGTCTGTTAATTATAATGACAAGCTAAAAAAGTTTGACAAATAGCTAAGAAAAAGGTGGAGTTAATTTTTGTTATGTCCCATAACTATTTAATATTCATGATAGTCTTTTCGAAATCCTAAGTAAAAGCCTCGAATGATCCGCTTCCTTATTTCCCTACAAATACTCTTACTCCCTATTCTTCTTCTTTCAAATCCCGTTGATAGCCTAAAGAATATTTTGGCGAACCCCGATGTTGAAGCAGTTGAAAAACTCAAGGCCTATAACCTTTTGAGTAAGTCGTATACCCTGACTTCATTGGATTCTGCCAATGCCTTCAACTTAAAAGCCATTGAGCTTGCCGAAGCTCTTCCCCCCTCGAAAGAAACCATTCGCACATTCCTGGCCAAAGCCTCGCTAGCAAATGCGAGATACAAAAGTTCCGAAGCCCAAAAGGCAGCCGAAAGGGCTTTGAAACTGTGTAGAGACCTTAAAGATGAGATCCAAGAACCCAATGCATTAAAAGAGCTGGGACTAGCACTGAAAAATGCCACCAAATACGACTCAGCTAAAGTAGTCATTAAGCAAGCCATTCAGCTATCTGCAAAAACAGGGGGCCTGGCCATACAATCTTCTTCAGAAAATGCCATGGCTCAGATTTTTGGGCGCCTCCAACAATATGACAGCAGTTTGATCCACTACAGAGCCTCAATTGCCCTAGGAAGAAAAGCAGGCCAAAAAAAGGAAGTCCTGGCCCCCCTTTACAACATGGGCATCATCTATTTTAAACTCGGGAAGTTGGATAGCTGTAGAAATATCATGCTGCGCATCATTGACCAGGCACGAAATCAAGATGCCCGACAGATTCAGGGAGTGGCCCACTCAGTCGTAGCCAACATATATAGCAACGAAGGCAAGGTGGATTCAGCATTGGTACATATAGAACGTGGCATTGCCATTTCAGACTCTCTCTCGGTGGAAAGGATGTACGGCTACTATAACCTTGCGGATATCTACATGAAGGAAGGAGAACTGGAAACCAGCCTTGGCTATTGGAAATTGGCATTGGGTCAAGCCGTAGGCGTAAATAGCATCGCCCAGGCAGATATGCTTAAAGGGATAGGGGAGCTTTTCCTAAGGAAGGACAAGCTGGACTCAGCCATTGTGTACCTGGACAAATCCGAGGCTGTAGCCAAAAAATTCGGTTCTGCCGAAAGCCTGGGGCAACTCCGCCTCTTGCGAGCCCGGGCCCTTGGCCAACAAGGAAAGTACCGCGAAGCGATATCGACCATTGGCCCCGCCTTGACCGCCAAAGAAAATGACATTGTCCAACAGGCAAACCTCCGAAAAGGCTTTTTTCACCAACAACTCAAGGAATACAAATTGGCCAAAACAAACTTGCTACAAGGACTGGAGTTGGCCATTGAAAAAAAACAGGCAGAACCCATTGCCAGTGCCTACTACTACCTGGCTTTCTGTGATTCAGCCTTGGGAAATACATCCCAGGCATTGAAATACAAAAGCCTCTATGCTGCAAATGAAGTTGCCAGGCTCAGAGAACGCTACAAAGAGTCAGTTGCCGAGTATGAAACGAAGTTTGAAACCAGTCAAAAAGAAGCACAAATCAAGAGCCTGGAGCAAGACAAAAGAATCCAGGATTTGGAAATTGCCCAAACAACTGCCCAGCGGAACACACTCCTGGGCATAGCCCTTGTGTTGCTAATGGCTGGATTGGCCATATTTGCGCTTTTTGTGAGGATTAGGCAACAGCGTGAAGAACTAGCAAAAGCAAACGCCACCAAAGATCGCCTGTTTTCAATTATTTCTCATGACCTGAGAGGGCCAGTTACAGGACTCCAAACGGCTGGAAAAATATTTACCCATCACATCGAAAAAGGGAACTTAGAGGTGTTAAAAGCTATTTCCTTACAGGTTGACCAACAGGCTGGTAGGGTTAGAAATTTACTTGACAACCTACTCACATGGTCATTGCAACAATTGGGGGTTTATGAATCCAGAGAGGAAAAATTTCATTTTCAGACCTTTGGGAAGGAGGTTCTTAGCTATTACCAACAAGCAGCCCAAGCCAAAGGAATCCAGATGACATTGGATGCTGATCCTGGCTTGCAAATCGAGGCAGATCGCCGTGGCTTGAACATCATCTTAACCAACCTGATCAACAATGCCGTTAAATATACCAATGAAGGCGAAATCAGGCTTTCCGCTCAGAAAGATGGAGATAGAACCCGAATTACAGTAAAGGATTCTGGGCTTGGTATGCCTCAGGAAAAACTTGACCTCCTGCAAAAAGGAGAAATTCTGAGCTCAGAGCGCGGTACAGCTGGAGAACAAGGCACAGGCCTTGGGTGGCAGATCATCCATGAATTGGTAAATCGTTGGGGTGGGAAGATTAGGGTAAATAGCAATTTGGGGATTGGTACGGAGATAGACCTGTTCATTTAGTAAATAAAGGCTTTGGGTTACTCATTTGCATCCTAAGTAAAACTTTGTTTGCTTAAACCCAGACCTTTACAAACATACATGAAAACAAGACTTCATTCTCTTTTGCTTCTCCTACTATGGAGTTCATCGGGACTTTGGGCACAAAATTTCACCATCAGTGGCCACGTCCAGGACGCCGAATCCGGAGAAGCCCTTTTGGGAAGTGCCGTCATGGTACTCCCAGGAAAAAAGGGTGTTTACACCAACAATTATGGATTTTTTTCCCTCACTCTTCCCAAGGGGAAATATCAATTGCTCTCTAGCTTCATTGGCTACGAAACTGATACGCAGACAGTCATCCTTGATCAGAACCGGCCGCTGGAAATCAAACTGAAAGCCGTAGGCACCCAGGTTGAGGAGGTTGTCATTTCTGCTGCAAAAGAAGCCTACGCCAATGAGGTAAAGTCTCCTCAGATGAGCAGCATCAACCTTCAGATGAAAAACCTCAAACTCGTCCCTACCATTGGGGGGGAGGTAGACATCATGAAGGTGATCCAGTTGCTACCGGGAGTAACCAAAGGCGGAGAAGGCACGACTTCCATACTGGTTCGGGGAGGCGATCCCGACCAAAACCTGATCCTGCTCGATGAAGCGGTGGTCTACAATGTAAGCCACCTCTTTGGATTTTTCTCCGTATTCAACCCGGACGCGTTGAAAGACCTAACCATCATCAAAGGTGGCTTTCCAGGTCAGTATGGCGGCAGGCTGTCATCAGTTCTGGATATCAATATGAATGAAGGAAACCTTAAATCCTATCATGTCAAAGGCGGCATAGGCCTTTTGTCATCAAGGTTGACCGTAGAAGGACCAATCGTCAAGGAAAAGGCCTCATTCAGCCTATCCGGAAGAAGAACCTACATAGACCAGGTATTGGGATTGATCAATGTGCCAGTCCCTTATTATTTCTATGATGTCAATGCAAAGGCCAACGTAAAGTTGGGAGATAAAGACCGGATTTTCTGGTCGGCCTACCTTGGAGATGATGTCTTATATACTCCAGACCTTGAAGACCAAGGAGACCCTAATGACACCTCTGGTGTAGGAGATTTGAACGCTGGTTTTGGATTCAGACTGGGAAACCTGACCTCCACTTTGCGCTGGAACCACCTCTTTTCAGAAAGGCTTTTCTCCAATACTTCCTTGATTTTCAATCGATTTAAATATGACATTACAGGCAATGTCCTCAACAATTCCATTTTCATTGGCTCCTCCGTACTTGATCTTAGTCTTAAAAGCGACTTTGGATTTTATAGAAATCCCGAGCAAACCATTCGATTCGGCGGACAGTACATTCGGCATAGATTTCGTCCCAATGTTATTTCTGCACAGGGCGACATCAGTCAAATCATCGAAAACAGCGAGGTCAACAACATCTTTGCAGATGAAATCGCCATTTATGGACAGTATGATTGGCAAATGACTGAAAATTTAAAAATTGCCGGAGGACTTCGAATCAGTGGAGCAGTGGTACCCAAAAGGGTGTATGCCTCTCCGGAGCCCCGATTTTCAGCGGTTTATACCCTTGATGACAAGAACTCCTTCAAGGCAGGATATGCCCTCATGCGCCAATACCTTCACCTGGTTTCATCCTCCACAGTAGCCCTGCCTACAGACCTTTGGTATCCAGTAACTGCTGACGTAAAACCTCAAACTGCCCATCAGGTAGCTGCTTCCTATACCCATCACTTCGAAAAAATCAATTCTCTTCTAACTGTGGAGTCTTATTACAAATGGATGTACAATTTGACAGAATATAGAGAAGGAGCCAATTTGATCCTCAACAACAATTTTGAAAGCGAATTGCTCCAGGGAGATGGCAGGTCATACGGATTTGAACTGCTGCTCAAAAGGGATGAAGGCAGGATCAATGGATGGATCGGTTATACCCTCTCCTTTTCGCAGCGATTTTTTGAAGAATTGAATGAAGGGAAGCCATTTTGGGCCAAATACGATCGCAGACACGACCTATCAGTCGTAACGATCTGGAAAGCTACTGATCAGATTTCGATCTCGGCAGTCTATACCTATCTTTCCGGAGCGAGATTTACGCCTCAAGTAGGCCAATACCTCACCCCCAATCCTTCCCTGACAGGTGTAGAGACCATTCCCATTTTTGCGGAAAGAAACTCTACACGACTTACAGCAGCTAACCGGGTAGACCTCAACCTTGTATTTGCCAATAAACCCAGGAAGAAATTTCGTTCCGAATGGCACTTTAGCTGTTACAACCTCCTCAACAGCCCCACCCCCATCCGGGTAAACCTGACCTTCGACCCAGAAAGAGGTTATGTCTACGAACAGCCCTCCTTTTTGGGAAGGCTACCTTCCATCGCCTGGAACTTTGAATTTTAACCTAAGAAAACTACATCATGAAAAAATATATCATCCTACTTCTTCCCATAATTTTCCTGAGTGCCTGTATTCCCGATCCAGTGGAAATCGAAATTCCCCAGGCAGAAACCCGACTCGTTCTGGCTTCCCAGCTTTTGTTTAATCAGGGAGTCCTGGTTCAAGTAAGCAAAAGTTTCAATGCATTGACAGAAACTCCTACAAATGGAGATACAGTGGAACAGGATTTTCTGGACCTACTCTTGGTAGACAGCGCCAGAGTGGTTTTGGAGGGACCAAATATCCAGGATACCCTGCTCAACCTGGAACAGGGCTTTTACCTCAACCTGGGCACCGAACTGCTAGAGAATGAAATTTATCGTCTTTCGGTTTTCGATTCAGCAACTGGCCTATCGGTTTTTGCACAAACTGAAGTATTGGAAAGGGCAGAATTTAATTCAGTTGCTTATCGTTTCAGGGAACAATCCATTGATTTTCAAGATACAGTTTTCAAAGACACCAGCTTCGACCTCTTCATTTCATTTGATGACCTCGAAGGAGACAATTATTACATGCTAAACCTGTATCGCATATCTCAGGATGGCTCCCCCCAACCAGCCGAGAATCTGTTTACCCTGAATCAGGGCCAGCCCACATTTACCTTTACAGATGCCTTGCTCAGTGGAGAGACCTTCTTTGACACCCTTTCTTATAGTGGCATTGGCTTTGGAGATACTGTAGGTGTAGCTTTATCCCATATCAGTAAAGAATATTACGAATTCCTGAATGCCAGACAAAGAAGTGGGAGTAGTATTTTCGCAGCCCTACTTGGTGAACCCGTAAACTATCCGTCTAATGTAGAGGGAGGATATGGTTTCTTTAACCTCTACTTCCCGAGTACGGAAGTGATTGTGGCAGAATAGTCAAAAGAACTTTACCAAATCACTTACCAACAAAGCATCCTTTTGCAATAATTGCAAAAGGGTGATGGTTTTTTCATGTTTTTATTAAAATACAATAATTTAAAACGAACTATGGCCATTCTTCAATTATAAAAATCTAGTATCCGAATTTATTTTCAGATAAATATTAATCAACAACAACCAAATCGAGGGAGCCACGTAAATTTTCACCGCGAACTGGTCTTAGATAAATTAGAATAACAATACGTGGAGATTCCTGAACAATCCAGCATCGCTCAAAAAAGTTATTAGCGATCCATAGCAATAGTGAAGAGTAGCTGAATAGCAAACAGCTCAGATAGAATTAGAAAGTAACATTAGATAGCAAGCATCATGGAAAATGTATGGAATTCCGATTATCGGAATAGCTTCCAGGCAAAGATGGAAGCCATCTTCCTCAACCAGGTAAAAAACTTCAAGTGGTACTATTTCAACCTTAACCTTGGCCAAAAAGTCCTGGATTGGGAAAGTATCATGCAAACTTCTTCAATCACTTCATTGATAGAAGAAAAAATTCAGTGGAATTCAAGGGAAGAGGTTTACGAATACCTTGCTGAGCCTGAAGAAGTGGCTAAAATGGTAGCAAAAAAGCTCGCGACTGGCACAAGAACATTGAGCCCGGTTCGTGTAAGAAGTTGGGAATCAGATGATATCATCCTTGCCAACGTCATTGCTTATACCAAACTGCATCCCAGACTGCCAAGGAAAATCATCAATAGGATCTTTGATACCAATGACCCTGCGATTTTGAACCGGTCAGAGGCTGATGAGGGAAAACTCGGTTCGGCCAACGAAAGGACTTTCCAACTCAGACTGAAAAAGTTTCAGGAAAGGATCTGGGATGCCGAATTTCAGAGAAACAGGTTTGCGGGATCTGACCCAGCCTCCAGCAAGAAGAATTTTGTCATCTTGGCAGAAGGAGACTCCTGGTTCCAATTTCCCAACATCAAATTTATCGGAGACCCCTTGATGGATACCATCGACTGGATGTATGAATTGACCAAGGAAGAAAAGTCTCATGCAATCTACAACCTCGCTTATGGAGGTGATTGGTTGAGCAACATCATGAAATCCGGGCATTACATTGAAGAGCTAAGCAAAATCAATGTAGACATGTTCATGCTCAGTGGTGGGGGAAATGACATGCTCGGAGGCAAAAGATTGGCGACCATGGTCCTATCCCCTCAGGACCCAAGAAGGCAGATTAACCTGAATACCATTCATGCTGATTCGGATAGCCAGGAGAAAAATCCGATTCTTGAAGAGCTTTTGGATTTGAGAGAAAAACAGCCAATTTTCAAGGACAATCCTGCGAAATTTGATATGTACAAAACTGGGTTGGGCTATATGGCTGACGAGTTTTTCGAATTTATCAGCTTGACCATGAGTCAGTACTTCTTGCTCTTCTCCGAACTCTTCAACAGCAGAAAGTTTGACAACGTGATCTTCACCACCCAAGGCTATGATGCCCCCATTCCATCCAGGACTCCACGAGGCCCATGGTCTAAGGAAAACGGAAAGAGCAACTGGTGGAAGAAAATAGTTAATGGCGCAGCTCAACCACGTAGGAGATTAATCAACAATTTCCTCGATACAGGAAGGTGGCTATACGATCCACTGATGATGAAGGGGATTTATGAAGAGAGGGTACAACAAGCCATCCTCTTTGTTATGATCCACGAATTCAACGAAATGCTAATCCAACTGGCCAACTACCAGGGATTTCCAAGGCTTTTCCATGTGGATTGCCGAGGCATTGCACCGGAGTTTTCGGACTGGTATGATGAAATCCACTTGAATAAGCAAAATTTCAAGTATGTAGCCCAGACCTTCCTTCAGATTCTGGAAGACAGGAGAAATGGAAATTTGTTAGACGAAAAAGGCCAAGCAATTGGAGACAAAGTCTACCGAGTGCTTGACCTGAAAAAGAGAGAGTAAAGAGTCTTATTGGTACACTGGCAAGGCAAATGCGAAGCTGGTGTACTCCCCCACCTTGCTTTTGACCTTGATGATGGACTCGTGCATTTCAAGGATGTTTTTCACAATGGCAAGGCCCAATCCCGTCCCTTTACGTTCACCATAATGCTTTTCAGCCTTGTAATAACGATCAAATATCTTGGGTAGGTCTTCTTCAGGAATGCCTACCCCTGTATTTTTAACTGAGAGTTCCAATTTGGAATCTGCTTCACTAAGGTTCAGGATGATTTCACTATTTTCGGGACTGTGCTTGATTGCATTCTCAATCAGGTTTTGGAGAACGCGCTCAATCATTTTTAGGTCTCCATTGACTCGAGCTTCTCTGGCCGATATTTGAGCAGTAATGCTCAACTGTTTCTCCTCGGCCATCAAGCTATATTTGGCACTCACATCCTGAAGCAATTCGGCCAAAACGAATGGTTGCTTATTCAGCTCCACCTGCCTCGCTTCCAACTTGGAAAGTTCAAATAGGTCAGAAACCAACCTAGACAGGTGTTCACTGCTCTGCATGATTACCCCCAGGTACTTTTTCTCCTGCTCCATCGACAGCTTTCCCTGCTTCATCATCAGGGTTTCCACATAGCCCGAGATCACAGCAAGGGGGGTACGAAGGTCATGAGATACATTTGCGATCAATTCCCTGCGAAGGGTATCCACCTGCTTCAAGTCTTCAATATTTTGAAGGATGGTATCCGCCATTTGATTAAAAGTGTAGGACAATTTCGCCAACTCACCTGTAGATGTAATGGGAATCCTTGCATGCAAATCTCCTTTTTCAAACTTTCGTACCGTATGGATGATCTTCCTGAGATTCCTGGTGAGCAGCCAGATGATGACCAGCCCCAATACAAAGGCTGCAGCCAGACTCAGGCCGAAAAACCTTGTTCCAAGACTTAGTAGATAACTGTTCCAGACTGTCTCAGAAATATTTTCGTACTGTTCACTTGCCAAGACCATATAAACATATCCCAGATGTTGGCCATTTTCCTCCACTTTTGTAGCCGAAAAAACCGTACTCTTTTTGGGATTTCGAGGATCATCCCCCAGGATTAGTTCCTTTCCATTGCTTTCTAGAAAACGCTTGATGGGGCTGATGCTGACGTATTGCAGTTTGACCTTTTTCTCAAGTACCACAAAGGATAAGATTTTTCCATCTGGATCTAGTAAATAAACCTCGATGCTGGGATTTACAGCCATCATCGAGTGCATGATGGTTCCCAAACTTTCCTCATTGACCTTGCCATTTACAAAGGGTTTCACCTCCACCAAAAGGTGATCGGCGACATCGGCATTTAGCCTTTGGGTGGTTTCGGCATAATAACGCTGAGCGGTAAATGCTGTGATAAACACATAAACCAAACCAATAAGAAGGATCATTAGGAGAAAGACCCCTGAAATCCTCCAATAAAGATTGTTGCTTATTCGGTTTAAAAAGGTGAGCATATAAGATCTGGTTTATAATTCGTCATTAAATCTATAACCGACTCCCCAGGTAGTCAGGATATATTGTGGTTTGTCCAGTTGAGGTTCGATCTTTCCCCTAAGGCGGTTGACATGGGCATTTACGGTATGCTCATACCCAGAAAACTCATAGCCCCATACAAGGTTCAACAATTGCTCCCTGTTGTAGCTTCTCCCTGGATTCGAGGCCAGCAATACCAATAGGTCAAATTCTTTTGGAGTCAGGTCTTTCCTTACTCCTTTCAGGCTGACTTTTCTTTTTTGTCGGTCTATGCTAAGGTCTCCAAACTCTAACAACTTAACTTCATCAGGGTTGGATTCCTTGCTCTCCTGGTTCATTTCCTGCCTCCTAAAAATCGCCTTTACCCTTGCTAGGAATTCTCTCACACTGAAGGGTTTGGTTAGGTAATCGTCAGCCCCATTTTCAAGCCCCTGAATCTTGTCCAACTCCTCAGATTTAGCTGTAAGCATCATGATGGGGGTATAATTTTCACTTTCCCTGATGCGACGACAGATTTCCATACCATCCATTCCCGGCAGCATGACATCTAAAATAATCAGGCTGTAGGAGTATCTTTGCGATTTTTCAAGGCCTGTTTTGCCATCATAAGCTGTATCAACCTCACAATCCATATCTTCCAGGTGCAGAAACAACAAGTCTGCTATATTTCGATCGTCTTCAACAATCAGGACTTTTTTCATAGAAATTTGGCTTTACACGAAGCATACCTATAAAGTAACTTCATATAATACAAAGAAATAAAAGAGGTATCACAAATTTATCACATGTGCGCGCAATCATCTGTCAGAAAAAAGGCGAATTGTTGATTTCCTTAAAGCATTGTAACTTCTGGAAAAATTAGCCTTTACATGTTCATCGTTAAGAATTTCAACTTCAGGAGGGTCTGGAGATTTTCTGGCAGGTACATCATTGGATTTACCCTTTATGCCACCCTGGTTACCCTGATTTACCATTATTCTCACTCCAAATGGCTACAAATCCCCTGGCTACCGCTCTCTTTGATCGGTACTGCCGTTGCGTTTTATGTCGGTTTTAAAAACAACAGTTCTTATGGCAGGATGTGGGAAGCCAGAAAGATATGGGGAGCAATCGTGAACAGCAGCCGTGCCTGGGGTATGTACGTAAAGAGTTTCATCAACAATAAGGATGCCCAAAACCCGGTTTCTGCTGAAAGCCTAAAGGAAATCAAAACACGTTTGATTCATCGCCACATTGCATGGCTCTATGCCCTGAGGAGCCAGCTGCTGGTCGTTACCCCATGGGAACATGCCAGCCAAAGAGGAAACATCGGCATGAGTGCACAGGTTGCCCGAGAAAGGTTAGGCATTGGCATGATAGAAGACGGGGTAACCTCCTACGAAATGAAGCTCTACCTGCCCGAATCTGAACATGATGAGTTGATGGGCTATCGAAACACCGCGACCCAAATCATAGATAAGCAATCAGAAGATCTGGCCGAACTCACAGAACAAGGACTGGTAGAAGACATACGACTTGTGGAACTCCAAAATATCCTTTATCACTTTTACGAGCATCAAGGTAAATGTGAACGCATCAAAAATTTCCCCTTTCCAAGGCAGTATGGAAGCATGGGATTGATCTTCGTTGGGATATTCATTTTTCTGTTACCCTTTGGTATGGTGTCAGAATTCGCCAAACTGGGGGACTGGGGCGTATGGTTAGCCATCCCATTCACAGTACTGGTTTCCTGGGTTTATCTGGTCATGGAATTGGTAGGGGATTACTCTGAAAATCCATTTCAGGGCATGAGTAATGACATTCCCATGTTATCCCTTTGCCGAACGATCGAAATTGACCTCCTCGAAATGATCGGGAAGAAGGAACTTCCTCCCAAGATCGAATCAAAAGACGGTATCTTGATGTAAGTTGAGAAATCCATTGATTATAAGGGCCTTTTTGTAATTTGAATTACTCTTTGCAGAAAAGCCCTTCCTTATATTTTCTCTGAAAATTTCTCTCTTAGGCAGATAGGAGCTTTTCCATCTCGGCATTTCCCTGGAAACGTGCATGATCCAATGGGGTATTACCTGCCTGATCAGCCATGCCCTTTTGGGCACCACGCTTGATCAACAGCTCAGCCATTTCCTTCTGGCCAAAGGTCGCTGCAAAGTGAAGTGCTGTTGCCCCTTGGAAGTTCTTTACATTGACCTCCGCCCCATGGTCAATCAACTTCTCTGCTATGCCAACAAAGCCTTTAAAAGTTACTCCCATCAGGGCAGTGTTGCCAGACTTATCCTGACTGTTGATGTCTGCCCCCTTGCTAATCAGCGCATCTACAATTTCATCCTTACCAATATACGAAGCAAGGGTTAATGGCGAAAACCCTCTTGGGTCAGGCTGATTTACCAGTTCAGGCTGTCTGTCAAGGGCAGCTAAGATCCCGTTTAAATCAGATTTTTTTATTAAATCGTTTAGGTTGCTCATACCTACAAATAAATAAATTTCCTCTCAGGAATTCCTTCTTTATTGAGGATAAAAGATCATTTAATCTTTATGAATGAACCCAAAAGTCATATAACTTTTATTTATTATTTTTATAAATTCATAATAAAAACCAATAGATTATTAAGCTATTTGTACCAACCAGATTTTCATTTTTTCACATTTTTCTCGCGGATTATGACCTTACAGCAACTTGAATATGCCCTTGCCCTACAAAAATACGGCAGTTACAGTCGTACTGCGACAGCCATGGGGATAACCCAACCCGGTATAAGTTTGCAAATAAAAAGGTTAGAGGACTCTCTTGGGCTGGTACTATTTGACAGGACAACCCGAATGGTAAAGCCCACTGAGGCGGGGCAACTCTTTTTAGACAAAGCGCAGTTGTTGCTGGCCCAAGCCAGACAATTAAGAGAACTAGGCAAAGACCTGGGAGAAGAATACTCGGGCAAATTCAACATAGGTATCATCCCAACCCTTGCCCCCTACCTGCTACCCCTTTTCGTCCAACAATTGAACGAATCTTTTCCAAAACTTCACATCACGGTAAGAGAAGTCGTAACAGAAGAAATCATTGAGGGCATCAAAACCGGCGAATTGGACTTTGGAATCATTTCCACCCCCATTGAATCCAAAATCAAGTTCCAGGTTCTCCCATTATTTTATGAAAAGTTTCTACTTTTTGTATCAAGCAAACATGAACTTTTCGAAACAGAAAGCATAGACATTGCGACTGTACCTCCAGGAGATATTTGGCTGCTAAAAGAAGGAAACTGTCTGCGAAATCAGGTCGATGATATTTGCAACCTGAATACCAGAAAGCGCAGTCCCTCCACCCTTTTTTACTTTGAGAGCAACTCTATCGAATCCCTTTGCAGAATTGTAGAACACAAGGGAGGAGTTACCATTTTACCAGAACTTACAACCATTTCATTCGACTCAGAAAGGGAATCGATGATCAAAGAGTTGGAAGGGCCAGAAAGGGTAAGAGAGGTAAGCCTCATCCACCTGCCCAATCACCTCAGATCACCATTTATCGCGCAAATAGGAGAAGTAATAAAGGGTTCTGTCCCTCGGAAATTACTGGAAAAAGGCGAACGTGATTTGGTACATACAAATGTTGTGGTCTGAAATTGAGACTAATCTCAACGCCAGGAGTTCTGCTTCGTAGATAAAACCAACAACACAGTATACCATGAATCATATCTTAACTATCATGGGTCTGATCTGCATGATGCTTATGTGCGCATGTGTAAGGCCTAAATTCCGAAACGTCGAGTGTCAATCTGATTGTTTCATCTTCGAAGGGGAGGTATATGACCCTAACAATGATGTCCCACTTGATGCCACAGTCGAGCTTCTTTATTCTTATGACAGAAAAGTTTGGGACGATCGAACCCGCCTCCTAGCCACAACGGCTTCCTTAAGAGATGGAAGTTTTTCGTTAAGTGTCCCCTCAGATGATGATCTCTTCGATAGAGATGGTTATTTCATACTATCCGCTGCTAGAGATGGTTTTTTGGAAATAGAATTTGAAGAAAAAGCACGTTTTGACCTGGATACCATCCCAGACCCAATCAATAACTCCATTTTTGGAAAGATCCCTCTTAGACCAAAGGCTTGGCTGAAGTTTGAATTTGATTCAGGAGCTCCAGGCAGGCTGCTTGCTTTAAATTACTCCTATCAGTATGCTCAAAAAGAAATTGGGCACTCAATTCCGGATAGTGTTTTGGAAGCTTATATTCCAAGTTCCAGAAGGCATTTGGTTGGAGGAGACCAATTTGTTAAAATATATTACGATTATATAAAAAGGTGGAACAATGAACGCAAAAGGGGCATGGACTCTATCTATGTTCCTGCTGGTCAGACTACTATATATGAGGTTTATATTGATTAAAGTATCAAGTATGCTTCAAGATAAAGACAAAGCTGCCGACCTTATCAGATCGATAAAGTCGGCAGCTTTTCGTTTCTATGGGATTCAATCACCGAGACACATTCCCATGCCCCTGGCGGTTGTCAGCAAATATGAATTTGCGTCTACATGGTTATAAGAGGCTGTGGCTTCTGCCAGACTCACATCGATGATGGTATTGTTGCGGTAGGCTGCCATTCTTCCGAACTTACCTTCCAGTACCATTTCGAAGGCTTTTACTCCAAACTGAGTTGCCAAAACCCTGTCAAATGCAATTGGGATTCCTCCTCGTTGGGTGTGGCCCAGAACAGTAACACGTGTAGCGACCTGACAACCGCAGGATTTCAGTTCTTCCTGCAAGGCGAAGCCTACGCCCCCCAGTCTTTTGTTGCGGTATCCTGCTTCATCACTTTCGTGAGAAACCACCGTTCCGTCTTTGGGCTTGGCACCTTCAGCGATGACGATGTTGCAGAATCCTCTTCCATCTATATATCGAGATTCGACTTTTTCCTTCACTACCTGGATATCGTATGGGATTTCGGGAATCAGACATATTTCTGCACCTCCTGCAATCGCAGTACTCAAGGCGATCCACCCTGCATCACGCCCCATCACCTCCATAATAAGTGTCCGGCTATGGCTAGCGGCAGTCGTTACCAACCTGTCCAAACTCTCCGTAGCAATCTGTACAGCAGTCTGGTACCCAAACGTCATGTCCGTTGCACTAAGGTCATTGTCAATGGTCTTCGGTACCCCAATGATCTTGACTCCTTTTTCATGTAATTTTCTTGAGATTTCCTGGGAACCATCTCCCCCAATACTGATCACAGCTTCAAAACCAAGTTCCGAAAGCCTTTCGATCAGTACATCGGACATATCAGTCAATTCTACGCTGCCATCTTCCTTGATTACCGGAAAATTGAACGGCCCACCTTTATTGGTTGTCCCCAAAATGGTACCACCTGTAACATGAATACCTGAGGTGCGGCCGTCAGACAAAGGCACAATGTTATAAGGTTTCCCTTTCAAAAGGCCATTGAATGCATCAATACATCCGTAAACTTCCCAATCATCAGCTTGACGAGACCTTCTCTCTATGGCACGTATTACAGCATTCAATCCGGGGCAATCTCCCCCACCAGTTAAAACCAGGAGCTTCTTTTTCATATTTTTTTGTGCTTAATGGGACGAATATGGAGAATTTATATTAAGGGAATAATAATTCCCGGATGCTTTTGGACAGCTTCCTCTTTAATCCATCCCATTTTTATTTTAATGTCTAAATTAAGTAAGCAAAGCCTTGGCCAATTCCTCCACCCCTTCCTCTATTGGCAAGGCTACGGGCAGATGGAACTCTTGCTCATATTGTAACTTAAACTTCCTGGCATCCTCAGGCTTTAAGCCCCCGGTATTCAATGCCAAGCCTGCTACTGGCACATCAAATGCCTCTATCAACTGAATTTCTTTGCCCAGCTCAGGAATTGGTTGCCAATTGTCCCAGCCTTGAAAGTGTTTTCTACCTGGGGGATATACCAGGATAACCTGGGTGGCCTTAGCTGATACCAGAAATTCTGCCCCACATGGACCACTTGGATTGCGCATGGCGGCCTGACCTTCAATGAAGATGATATCCGGCTGTTCATTCCTCCAACAAGAGACAATCGCATGCTCTAACTCACCTCCTACAAAATCATTCAATGTAGAGTCCAAAATAAAACCGTATTTCCATCCTTGCATCCATCCGGTCTGCCCGGTGTAGATCATTTCTGCCTTTTTTCCCATCTTTCGGCAAGCCTCCACCAACATTTTTGCTGTAGTTCTTTTTCCCACAGCACAATCCACTCCCATCACAGGTACGATGGGGCAGCTTACCTTAGCGATTTCTCCTGTCCAAAAATGAAGGGCTTCCCTTCGCTTGGGCAAGCGGATGTCAACCAATTCTACTTGATAATTTTTTGCCAATTCGGCCAGTTCGGGAACCTCTTGCATGGGTTCATGCATGCCACTCACAATCCCCATGCCTGCCGCCATAGCAGCCTTAATCTCTGGAAACCACTCCCTGTTGAGCACACCTCCGGCATTTGCAATTCCAAGAATAAAATACCCTGACTTAAGACCTGAGGCCTCCAAGGCAGATACATTCGGAAAAATAGGAATAGAACGATGCTTACCATCTAGAAGCTCGCCTGCATCCCTCCCGGCAAATACAGGGTCTACAAATGCCACAATATTATACCGCTCAGAACCTCGGATAAGCCCATGTGCAGTTTTAGCCTCATTGGCCTTAAAAGCACCATGGGTATAAACTACTGCATTTCCGTCCATGCTGAAAATCCTGTACGTTTACCAAAAGAATATGCTATTGGCAAAGGCCAATTGTCCCGTATACCAAAAGCCCCTGAAAATAGGTGAATCAGCAAAATAGATAATTTCTCCCCTACCCATTCTCTCTGCTCCCCAGACAAAACTATCTCCCAATTCATCTTGAAGAGAAGCTCCTGTGAACCCACTTATCGGCTTTCCATCTTCGATGATTCCAATCTGAAAGCCTCCTTTTATATAAGGAAAAGCCCTGCTATTTCTCTTGATGATGTGCAACTGATCACCAAGACCGAAGGTCAAAGGATGTGTTTTGTCCAGTTTGAGGGAATAAATACTTCCCGCAGTGAAGTTGCTGATGCTGCTTCTCTCGCGCTGCCCATAGGGCTGAAGCTCATCTCCAAAGCCTTCCTCATTCTTTATGCCTTTAAGTGTAGCTGATAGCTTGGTAGGAATGAGTGGCTTGTCTCCAGAAGTCGCGAATACTGACATAGCCCTTTCAAGGGCAATGATACGGCCTCCACCCTCTACATAGCTTTTCAATTTGGAAGCATTGGAACGATAATTCCCCGAAGTAAGGATCAAAACATCGTATGAAGATAGCCTACTTTGCCTAAGCCTGTTAGCTGGGATAACAGTAATGGGGTATCCCAACTGTTGCTCAAAGAAATACCAAACCTCACCAAAAGAATAGCTATTGGTTCCAGTCCCGCCAACTACAGCGATATTTTTCCAATCAATCAATTCAAATGTCTCAGATCCAAGGTCTTTTCCCGTATTGGAGAAGCCTGAGTTAATGGGAGTCAGTTTTTGATTGATCTCCAGGAGGTCAATCAGGCCGGTCATTGATTTACCCCAATTATCTGCCTTAAGGAAAACCAAACTACCTTCTTCCAGTTCCGCCTCTCCAATTTTTGTAGACACCGAAGTATACCTGGCCTGAAAACCATTTTTCAAGGCCCTCGCCAGAAACTTGGCTGAACCCATATCTTGCCACGACAAGGCGTAACCATATGGCTCAGGGCCTCGAGGCTGATTGCCTTCATATGAAATCTCATACCCTTTCTGGATACTCAAAACTTCCTCGGTAGCATAAGCCTCCAAGTCATAAGCATATAGCAAAGACCAGGCAGTCAAATCATACGTCAGAGAATCCTCAAGTTTTGAGCTGGGCTCAAGCAGCACCTTTACCAGGTTGGCCTGACTCTGCTTAAGAGGGATAAGAATGTCTTTCTCTGAGACCGAAAAATCCTCCCTATCATGACTTTGGTAGGAAAACCCTTCCATTTTCTTGTTGCTGGCTTTTGGATGTCCATACTTAATGGCATTCTGATCCATCAACTTGAGAAAGCTGTTCAATTTATCCTGAGGAGTTTTATGGCTAATGATGTAACTCTTATAAGTTCCATCAGGCTTATTTCTGGCCTGTTCGAAATATTGGTCAAAGTTGGAAATCAATTCATCCTTCTTTTTACAGGAAATCTCTATGGTTGAAAGTCCCGTTACAAAGTGGTGGGTCAACCGGTCTTCTAACGTAAGGGTATCTCCATTCTGCTTTTTTATCGCCAAACCTGCAGTTCCATGACCTGCCTGCTCATAGGTAAACCCAATAGCTCCCTGAAAAGTAGGCCAGGTGTCTCCATATGAAGGATAAAAAAGGTCAAAAATCTCCCTGGTAAAGTATAACCAACCATTTTTATCAAAATATGAGGCGTGATTCATACCGGCAAGTTCCTGGAATTCGCGCTGCCAATCGGTGATCACCTCATGATAAGGCTCCGCAGCAGGCCCAAAATAATAAGGTGAATTAACCCCTTGCTCATGGTAGTCAACATGAACTTGTGGCATCCAGTTGTGGTACATTTGTGCACGCTGCTGACTTTCTACCTGAGTCTGCCAGCACCAGTCTCTATTAAGGTCGAAGAGATAGTGGTTGGGGCGACCTCCTGGCCATGGCTCCGCATGTTCCCAACCCTCGCGATTGGGATTTACGCTTGAACCACTTACCTGTCTAAACCAGTTTACATACCTGTCTCTTCCATCCGGATTTACACAAGGGTCCATGATCACCAGGGCATCTTTAAGCCAATTCGCGCTATCATTGGTAACCAATTCATAAATGGTCTTCATGGCAGCCTCTGAAGAAGAAGCTTCATTTCCATGAATGTTGTAGCTCAACCATATGATGGGAATTCTTGCACCTTCAGGCTTTCCTTCCTCAAAACCTACCGCCCTGAGGTTGTTTTTTCTGATCTCTTCCTTTCTGGCCAGGTTCTCGGGACTGCTGATAAATGCAAGTATTAAAGGCCTTCCTTCCATGGTCTCCCCATAAGGAACAAGCTCCACCTTCGAGCTGGAAAGTTCTACTTCCTTGAAATAGTCTACGATTTTATGGTGTCGGGTAAATTGAGAACCAAGGGGATACCCCAAAAAAGTCTCCGGCGAAATGACGAAATCCTGGGCATATAGGGTAGATCCCAGCAGTCCAAGAATGAAGATCAATTTTTTCATAAATAATTCACTGTGAAGGGTTGTACCTGCATACAGGCCACAAGGTGGATGAAGTTAATCAAAGATTTTGAAAAAATAGCGCAGGAATGGAGATAGAGCTTTCTCTCTAATGCAGGGAAAATCTGATGACTTAATAATTGACCCCAATACAATCAGACATGTCCTAGTCCTTAGGGTAGGCCTCAGCTCTCATGTAGCAAAAATATCTAACCCTAAAATCCCATTTCACCCCCATTCATTTAAAAAGTTCAACTTTAAGTTGAGAAAAAGAGCGAATACATCAATAATTCCACTTTTAAGTTTGATATTTAAAAAAAAAATACAATTTTATTTACTTTAAAGTTGTTTATTTCAAACAAATGTCTCATTATTGCGTATGTAAAATGGAAGGAGGGGAAAGGGATAGCCTAAAACATGAGGATAATGCCAAGCAAAGAAGAAATTCAGGAATTTTTGGATTTATTCAGTGAACAAAAAAATGCACATGGCATCATGTTTTACCAGAGAAAAAAAAACCTTAAAGCCCTTCTACAGCTGGAGATTTCAGCCAAGCAAAGGAACAAAGTTTTGAATGGATTAAGGGTTGAGGATTTCTACAAAGGCCCTAAGGAAGATGGAGTATTGACGGGAACAAAGTTTTGGGAATTTGGCAAGAAAGTGAGAAAGAAAGAGGTCTATATAAAAATCTCACTGGGTTTGGAGGGAAAAGCTGTCAGGTGTCTTTCATTTCACGAAGCTGAACGGCCAATCAAGTATCCTTACAAGGATTGAAGGCAGTTTCAAAAAGCAAGAATTTTATTTTAGTCAAAGATGAACAAGGAGAATCCAAAGAAAATCGGAAATGTCAGTTACGAAAAAGCAACAGAGTTTTTTCGCAAAGAATCCTTTGAGATTTGGCATCATTTCATGATTGACCCTGATACTGGAGAGGAGTATACAAGCGAGGAGCTTGACGAATTGAATACCCAGCAGGTATACAACCAATACAGAGAGCGTCATCACATACCCTTCCCCGATGAGATTCGCCAAATTCGCCTTAAATACGGGCTCTCTGCAGCCAAAATGTCTGAGGTCCTTGACCTCGGAGCTAACAGCTACCGCAATTACGAGGGAGGAGAAGTCCCCTCTCTTGCCAATGCGAAGTTGATTCGCCTGGCTGCCAAGCCCGAGAATTTCCTCCGCTTTGTGCAAGAAAAGGAAGCTATATTTTCGAAAAACACCTACAACAAAGTCATGGCCCACATCAATTCTCTGATGAAGGAAGACAAATTGAGCAAGGTCATGGAATACATTTGGAACTTCCACATGGAAGCCAACGCTTTTACCGGCTACGTCAAGCCCCAATTTGAAAAAGTAGCCAACTTTGTACTTTTCTTCGCAGAGAAAGCCAGGCCCCTAAAAACTCGGCTTAACAAGTTGCTCTTCTACAGCGATTTTCTCCACTTCAAAAATCATGGATTCTCAATCTCTGGATGCAATTACAGGGCGATCCCATTCGGCCCCGTCCCCTCTCATTTTCATGAGTTGTTTGGCATCCTTCACGGTGAAAACTTCATCCAGATTGAAGAAGAACTGTTTGATCATGGAGGTGTAGGAGAGCGATTTGTTCCTGTGAAGGAATTTGATGCGGGTCTTTTCTCCGAGGAAGAGCTCCAAAGCATGGAAAAGGTTGTTGAGGCTTTCGAAGAAAGCCGGACAAGAGAGATCATTGACCTCAGCCATGAAGAAGTTGGCTGGGAAAAAAATCAGGAAAAGCGAGATCTGATCAATTATCAAGATTTTGCCTTTCTCCTGAAAGGGATTGCATAGCTGCTACTAGCAGTCGGAAAGGGATTCAGACCATTTTATGAATTTTTCATTCTGTCATCACCTATAAGAATAGATGACCTGGGTAGACTATGTCTTAGCCAAAAAGGAATTAATACTGACTATAAGGAAGATGAAAAGGTTTTTTCAACACATACTGGCATTCCTATCAGTGCTTACCGCATGGATGACAATCTATATGCTCATGTGGACTGAGCCTGGTATGCCCCTACAACACAATCATGAATCGTTCTTTATGTCTCCGGAAATGGAAGTTACGGACATGGGTGGTCGGACACCTTCCATTTCAGCGGAAACCCTTTTTCCCTCGGCCCCGCTCACAGAGCTGGGGCCTGATGGGCCACCCTTTAAAGGCCTGGATAAATAATAGGTCGAAGGGACATTAACATCGATACTAAAAAAGCCCGAATAACAGGCTTTAAAGATATAAAGGTGACACAGCTTCACCTGCATAAATTAGGGTTATTATACAGCTAAGCTGGTTTTTAATCTCATTTAGCATTGCTAAATGTGTTAGGGTCGTTCTTTATTACTAAATTATCCTTTAGGTCAAGCCGAAACGCTGAGAAGCGATCGGCTTTTTTTCTTTGACGAAAAACTAATAGTTTTGGTTTCAAAAACCAAATTTTTTATCTATTTCCTCTCAACTTACCTTGCAGTTTTTCAGCATAAGTTTTTGCATCAGGATGATCCAGCCTTTTAGAAATCATAGCCAATTGTTTTAGCCAAAGTTCTTCGTCTGGTTCTGCCTTATGAAGGTAGGCAAAGTGAGGCATGGACTTATGCAGCCATTCATTCATCTCCTTCTCCTTCAATTTCTTCTTCTCGCCATTCTTGATATCAGAAATAGATTCATAGAGAGATACGGCCTTATTCAATTGATAAACGGCAAGGTTTTTATGTGCCTGGATTTCAGAAGAATCAATTTTCAGTACCTGACCATATAATACCATCGCAGTATCTTCTTTACCCATGGATTGCAACAATTCTGCATAGGCCAAGGCGGATTTTTTGTCGTTGGGGAATTTTGAAAGAATATCCTCAAATAAGTAGATCGCTTCCTCTTTTTTTAGGGGCTGATCCTTATACACTTTGAGTTCGGAAGTCTTTAGGGCAATAGAAGCAGGAAACTTTTCTCTCCCCTTATCTAATAGATTCAAGGCGAGGTCCGCCTTACCGTGATCCTGCAGGTAATTCGCCAGCAATTGGTAACTCTCTTCAATGGCTGCTGGAACAGAATCGCCCTCCTGAAGTTTGAACCTTTCAGTCAGTCCCGTCCATATTTTTACAGCTCTAAGGGTATCTTCCTGAGCCATGGCCACATAACTCCTGGCTAACCAAGCTTCGTAGTCTTTGGAATCCACAAAAATCGCTTTGATAAAGTAATAGTCTGATGACTTATACTCTCCCTTGTTGAAATAATAGACTCCTTCATTATAAAGGTATGGCTGCAGGGTTTCAAGGGCACTATTTGCCATAGCTTCATAGCGTCCTCCCCTATCCAGAACTTTGGCAGTTTGGGTATGGGTATATGCCCTGGCCACTGCAAGGGGATTTTTCTTTCTGAAATTTTTATTCTCTCTAATAAGTCCCAAATAAGACTGTCCCAGAAAAAAATTCGCCTTCGGTTCCTCATCTTTCTTTATTTGGCGTTTTTGTAGAAGATCTGCGATTTGTTTTACAGACTCCGTATAATCACCCTCGTCAAAAAGGCTGATACCTTTCATCAAGGCAGGAGAAGTAGCCTGGCCTTTCGCCATTTGGCTCATAGACAAGCCAACGAACACAACAATGATCCAGTACTTCATACCCATTCTCTTTCTATTAATTCTGTAAGCAAGTCATCAAAATCAGAAGGCTTTTCAATCAATTCTGCCATAAGACCAGCATCCCTTGCACCCTGAATATTGCTACGGGAATCATCCAGAAAAAGGGTTTCCCCAGCTTTCCACCCCATCGTCTCCAATGCCTTCTGATAGATTTCCTTGCCCGGCTTGCTCATCCCCATTTCAAACGAGAAAAAGCACCTATCCATTATATCGAACATGGGTTTACATTCCTCGATATAATAATTGTAATGAACACGGCTCGTATTGCTCAACAAGGCCAGGTTAAACTTTTGTTTTAATTGGGAAATGGATCTTACACGGTCAGGAAAAAGTCCAACAAGCAAATCAAGCCAGATTCGTTCTATTTCTTCCACAGTAGTGGCAAGGTTCCAATCCTTAATCAACTCTTCTGCCATCTCCTCTATTTCCAGTTCTCCCCTGTCAAGCTTTTTGAATGCTGGATGGGAAGAAAGTTCCTCTAAAGACTTCTCTTTCAGAGAATCAGGCAATAGGTTGTGGTAAGCATGAAAAGTTTTGGGGACATTGATCTCGTACAATACCCCTCCAAGGTCAATGAGCAGGTTTTTGACAGAAGAGAAATTTCGGGTCATGAACTAGCAATTATTTGGGGAATGCCAATAACATTCCCCAGCTTAACTGCCTAAATATAAGGTTCTAATTTGATAAAATTAGCTAAAGCTTAGTCTATCTCTTGCCCGGGAGGAGGAAAACTGCTTACGGGCGGTCTGCTTTCTGAGCCTCCCCCTTCAGATGAAGTGCTTTCAGCTACTTTTTCACCTCCACCTTCTCCATTAGAATTGGATTCTCCCCCCTCTTTGCTTTCAGCCTCAGCCTTGGCATTTTTGGCATTTATCCTGGCATCACGGATCAAACCATAGGTCATGATCAAGCTGGTAAGAAGAATGGTCAATAACAGAATTCCTGACTCAAAAATGGGTTCGCTTACCCCATCCCCCAGATCTCTGGATGGGATAAGGTGTGCAGGGATGGCATAAAAGAGTAATACTGTAATCAGACCACGCGGAGCGACAAATACTTCAGGGTAGATGTCCTTTCCAAGGGCAACCCTAAGGCCTACAAATCTACTTCCGTAGATCGCAAAGAGAGCGATCAGGGTTATAAGTGGAACTGTCCAGTGTAATAATTGAGCGAGAACAATCGACATCCCGAAAATAACGAAGAAAAATGTTCGCACTGCAAATGCAGCTTCCAGGGTAATCAAGTGGAGGTTATGTAATATTTCTTTGAAACGCTCTTCCTTAACAAGCCTTTTAAAAGGTCCGGCGAAAAACAATTTCTGGTTATTCAACATCAAACCAAAGACCAGAATAAGGATCAATGGAGACAGGTGATAAATCTTTCCTAAGGCATAAAAACCTAACAAAATTGCAATCAACAAGGACAACTTGGCTCCATCGGAGAGGTATTGGAACAAGACGATGAGTGCGTAACTCACCACAACTGACAAAACGATGGTCAGGAAAATTCCTCCAAATGTTCCCAACATCAGGTTGCTCCCTTCCTCTGCGTGATCAGCACTGAGCATTCCGTAGAAGAAAATGATCCCAAGAATATCAGAGAAGGCTGACTCGAAGATGAGCAACTCCTTTTTCAAGTCAATGAGGCCTCCAACTGAAGGAATGATAATCGCACTACTCATAACGGCCAGGGGTATGGCATATAAAAAGGCTACATACCAGGCCTTTTGATTTGGATCAGCTATGTGATCATCATGGCTAAAGAATTCAACAAAGCCCGTTCCGTAAAAAAGGTAGATGCCTACGGCAATAATCGCGGTCGTCAACAGCAGCAAAAGTGCAGCAAGAAGCCCGGATGTAATGATCATCCGCGTCTTTTCTTTCTCAAGTTTGAGGTCAAGTGCGGCTTCTAATACAATTAGGATAACTCCCACCGTACCCAAGACTTCCAGGTAAGGCAAAATAGCATCCTGCGAAAAACCTGCAAATTGCTGAATCAGAAAGCCCAAAACCATCAACATCAGTACTGCGGGGACGTTGGTACGCTTCGCAACGACGTTGAAGAAATACGAGGCTATCAATACAACGGATGCCCCTAAAATCAACTCTAATGAACCCATATACCAATTCTTTATCTACTTAAAGATCCTCCTTCGGGAAAACCTTAGCTATTGATACGAAATAATAAGGGAAAAGTAACTTATAACAAAGGGTTTTAGCTAAGGAGTATCTATTATGCAAACCAAAGCCTTTGTTTACTGTTTGGAACCCTGTATGTCCAGATGTATAATTGTATTCAAATAAATACTAGCTATGCCAAACCGCCTCGCCCAAGAAAGCAGCCCCTATCTACTTCAACATGCCAACAATCCGGTAGACTGGTATCCCTGGGGTGATGAAGCTCTTCAGAAAGCCAAAGACG
Source organism: Bacteroidia bacterium (assembly GCA_022760475.1). Lineage (GTDB taxonomy): Bacteria > Bacteroidota > Bacteroidia > J057 > J057 > JALEFZ01. The sequence continues at coordinate 228,919 of JALEFZ010000059.1, forward strand.
AAAACAAACTCCTTCTTGTAAGTATTGGGTATGCCGCCTGCCATTGGTGTCATGTCATGGAGCATGAATGTTTTGAGGATGAGGAAGTGGCTAAAGCCATGAATGACAATTTTGTGTGCATAAAGGTAGACCGTGAAGAAAGGCCGGATATTGATAAAATCTACATGGATGCGGTTATGCTCATGACGGGTCGGGGAGGATGGCCACTGAATGCCTTTGCCACCCCTGATGGAAGACCGGTATATGGGGGCACTTACTACCCCAAGGAACACTGGATGGATGTTTTGGGACAACTATCTACCCTCTGGCAAAGCAATCCTCCAAAGGTGGAGGAATATGCCAGCAACATGGTCGAAGCCATGAACCAGATGGATGTCATTGAGCGCAAAAACAGTTTTGGGGAGGCTAAGGTCGAAGACCTATACAGCATCAAGGCTACATGGCTAGAAAAATTTGATTTCAAATGGGGAGGCAGAAATGTTCAAGCCAATAAGTTTCCTTTGCCTCAAAACAATATTTTTCTTCTGAGGGCGGCTCATTTCATGAATGACCTCGACCTGAAAGAAGCAGTAGAGACTTCCCTTCAAAAAATGGCATTCGGAGGAATCTATGACCACCTGGGTGGAGGCTTTGCCAGGTATTCGGTAGACCCTTACTGGAAGGTGCCACACTTTGAGAAAATGCTCTATGACAATGGCCAGTTGGTGAGCCTCTACAGCGAAGCCTACCAAGCCAGTGGCAACCCTCTCTATCAGCGCGTGGTAAGCCAAAGCATTGAATTTGTCCAAAGAGAACTCATGTCTGATGAAGGTGCATTCTACTCTTCTCTCGATGCTGACAGTGAAGGAGTTGAAGGGAAGTTCTACGTATGGACCTATGAGGAGGTAGAAGAAATACTAGGAGACAAGATCAAACCTTTCGCAGATTACTTCAATGTACACCCAACCGGAAACTGGGAAGATACCAATGTACTTTTCGTCCTGGATACTGAGGAGAATTTTGCCAAACAATGGAAGCTAAATCCGGCTGAGTTTTCGGTAGAAATGGCCGAAGGTGCCATGAAGTTGTTCAAAGCCAGAGAAAAGCGAGTAAGGCCAGGCTTGGACGATAAGATTCTTGCATCATGGAATGGGCTCATGTTAAAAGGGCTGGTAAATGCATACAAAGCATTTCACAGAAAAGAGTACCTGGATCTAGCCATGAAAAATGCAGCCTTCCTTCAGTCTTCTATGTCAAATGGAAAGGGCTTATTCCGCAATTATAAAAATGGCAAGGCCAGCATCAATGCCTTCCTGGATGACTACGCCAACTTGATTGATGGCTTCACGGCACTATATCAAGTTACTTTTGATGAGTCTTACCTAAATCAAGCTGCTGCCTGGGTTGAACATGTGGAGGTTCATTTTCTGGATGAGCATACGGGGCTGTTTTATTATACCTCAGATGAAGATCCTGTATTGGTTCGCAGGAAAATGGAGCGCCAGGACGATGTCATTCCATCTTCAAATGCCACCCTGGCGGATAGCCTACATCAATTGGGCTTGATCATGGATCGGAAAGATTGGATTGAACGATCCCTCTCCATGCAGAATAGCATGCGAGATGAGTTGATTAAGAATCCTTCCTGGCATGCCAGATGGGGTCAGTTGATGCTGAAGCAGATTTACCCTTTCTACGAAGTAGCCATTACCGGAGCCAACGCCCAAGGCTTCGCCCAGCAACTGGAAGGAAAATACCATCCCCACAAGGTGGTTGCAGGAGCAGAAAAAGAAAGCGACCTGCCATTATTGGCAAACCGCTTTCAGGATGAAACGATGATTTATGTCTGTGAAGGCTATACCTGCCAACTTCCTGTGAAGGAGGTCGAAGCTGCATGGGAGCAAATGGGATAGACACTCTTAGATAAATCTTCTGGCCTGTGGTTCATGGTGAGGCATTCATTATGGGTCCAGATCTACCTTCGTGTGCCTTGGCCAACTTATGCAGCTTTAAATCAGGCAGGGCAACATTTTTAATTTTGACTGGCTCTCCCTTCTGTCCGGAATAAAAATGAATACTTTTCGCATTCTGCCCTTGATAAGCAGTCCAAGCTAAGCCTCCTGTAGGATATCTGGGAGGGGAGATTGCAAATTGAAAGATCATTTGATTGTCCTTCGCTTTTTGTTCAACAGAAACAAAGGAATTAGTCCATGCAGTACGCGAAGAATCTTTCCCCATATGTGATTCCATTTTATTTTCCAAAAGGATGGAATCATTAACTGGAAAGCAATAAGGTTTCGAAGCCAAGGCAAGGTAATACTTTAAGGATCGTCTACTTTCTATGCTAATCATCTTTGAATTACTTCCTTTTTCTCTCTCACCCTTACTGATAGTCAACCATTTATGTATATTCTCATTTGATAAATCGTCTTCCATCTTGGGTATTACTATGGTATCCTTGGTATATTTCCCTTCATATTTAGTCTTTAACTTATTTTTACTACTCATAATACCTTGCTTCTTGGGCTTCAAAACCAATTTCGTATTTGTCTTATCCATATAAAGTAAATCCCTTTCAGAATCACTTTTCACTTTATTTATCCTACAGGAAATCCCCTTATAGGCCAATACATTTCCAACAAATGATAAGTTGGGCTTGTATGAATTCATCGGGTATTGATCTATTACAGGGCTTTGGGAAAAAGAGGCTCTTTCAATCATTTGAAAATCAAACACATTCCGACTTCTGGCCAGATACTCAAATGTACGTGCTCCATTGTCCATCTTATAAATGTCTCCTTGTCCCCGGTTCGTTATTTGAATAGTACTGCTGGCTGCTTGCCGAAACTGCCCCTGAAAGGCAGGACTGCACAATACTATCATCACAAGTCCACACAAAGCGAATGTTCCCCAGATGGGTTGATTTAAGCCATTGAAAAACTCCCAAAGTTTCTTGGATAACACCTGCCAAAATGGAACAACGACAGGAGCTTCTTCAAATATAAAATCATAGTCCTGGGATTCTTTTTCAATAAATTTTTCCAAACCTAACCTGCCTCCATCATCCATCTCATAAAATGCAAGCGCTCCTTCCAATACATAAAGCTCATCCGGATTATCTCTCAAATACTCCAGAATTACTTCTACTTCCGCGTCACTTAGCTGGCCGTCGACGAAATCCAATAGGATCTCAAGAGGCATCTTAAATTTGTTATTGATTTTTTGTCCCATAGTGAAACTCATCTCATTAGAAGTCAAAGCCGTTTTTGCCTAATTCATCCTTAAGCAACTTTTTGGAACGCGATTTTCTTTCGCGAACCTGTTTCTCGGTGATTCCTAATTCTTCTGCGATCTCTTTATTTTTAAATCCTCTTGAATCAAGGAGGATAATTTGTGCGTTTGTTGGGTTCAGAACCCTGGCAATAAGTTCCTTAAGAATAGCGAGGTCAAAACCGTGATAAGGGTTAGATTCCTTTGAAGCTTCTTCATAAAAAATTTCAAGATGCTCCAATCGGCTTCTCCTGTTCCTCAAATCAGAACGCCATCGGTTACGGATGGCATTGCGTAAATATCCTTCTACCTGATACATTTCCTCGCAAGGATTTTCAATTAGCTTTCTGAAGGCGTCTTGTACCATGTCTTTGGCAAGCGGCTTCTTCTGTACCAAGTGAAACGAATACACAAATAACTTAGGGAATAGCCTTTGGTATAAAAATCCCAAGGCGTGCTTATCCCCTTCGAGAAACTTTTGGTAAAGTTCTAAATCGGTGTATTGGATATTTTTTCCTTTCATTGATTTGGGTGCTATTCAATTGGTTAATGCACGAACTCCCCATTTGTCTGATTAAAATTTATTTTTTTTCAAACCAGACTTTTCGAGGCCTTATGCATTTCTGTAAGTGAAATGCTTAATAGATTGCCCCAACAAAAAATCGAGGAATTCAACAAGAGAGTTGAAAATCTGATTGCTGAAGATCAGATACAGACTGCTATTGATGAGCTGATTAGGTGGACTAGACGGCAGGTTGAAAGTAAGGAGCCACTATTCGAGCTTCTTCTAATTAGTTCTGAGTTCAGAAGTCTGAGAAAAGAGTACGTAAGTGGAACGATTAGTTTCTCTGAGTATCAAACATCAAAGAATCAGTTGAACAGACGGGTTCTGATGTTTGTGAATGAAATCCACAGAACTGGAGAGCTATTGTAAAATTTAGTTTAATGGTCATGGCTATCTAATTTTCTATTTTTTACGATTCTCCAATTTGTCCTTTTTTTAAAATTAATAATGCCCAAAAATGAACCATTTTTGGGCATTTATATTATCTATTTCAGTAATAATTACAAGCTCTCTATCACAAAGTTATGATTGGTGTAGATACAAATATCTGCTGCGATGGTTAGCGCCTCCCTCACAATCTCCTCTGCACTTAGCTGCGGCGCATGTTTTTTTAGTGCCAATGCTGCCGAACGTGCGTACTCGCCACCGGAACCAATTGCCAGCACACCTTCGTCGGGAGAAAGGACATTTCCGTCTCCGCTGATGACCAAGCCGGTCTCTTTGTCCATCACCACCAACAGCGCCTCCAATTTTCGGAGGTATTGATCGGTTCTCCACTCCTTGGCCAGTTCTACCGCTGCGCGTGTAAGATTTGTTCGGTAGGCGCTCAGTTTTTCTTCAAATTTTTCCACCAAAGTGAAAGCATCAGATGTAGAACCAGCGAAGCCTACCAGGATTTTTCCGTCACCGATGAAACGAATTTTCTTGACGTTGCCTTTGGCTACGGTATTGCCCATGGTGGCCTGTCCGTCCGCCCCAAGGGCCATTTGCCCATTGTGGAAGAGTCCAAGAACTGTCGTAGCGTGTATATTATTGTGGAAATACGGGTTTCTTTCTTCTTTCATCTATCAAAATCTTTGAAACCAATTTTATAACAATCCCCATTACTTTACAAAAATAAGTTTGTGAGAGTGTAAAGCCAGTTATTTTGATGACCCAAAGTATTTTACTTCCTCAAAAATTAATTCAGGCACAATTATTGGTTAATTATGTAAGAATTATTTCCATTATGTAGAAATTTTTACCCCTGAAAATGACCCCTATCCTACGACTACCCACCCTGTTGCTCTTTTCTGTTTTGTTATTTGCCTGTCAGCCTGAAAACCCACTCACCGAAGAGGAAGAAAAAGTTTCTCAAAGTGCAGACCCTAAAGAGACTGAGCTGATGATTGGAAAGTGGAACATTGCAAGGCATGCCGTTGTAATAAAAGGCGGCGCCATAAAAAGTGAGGATGCAGGATTTATCCTGTTGGAAAAAGGTGGAGAAGGAGAAGCCCAGATGACCCATGAGGGAAGCAAGCACGAAAAAAAGCACAGCATCAAATGGTCTTATGACAAGGACAAAAAGGAGATTAGCATTGATCACAAGGACGGAAAAAAGGCAAAAATCTACAAGGTGAAAGACAAGGAATCAGATTACCAAAAATGGCAAGCGGAAGAATTTGACTCCTACGGCCAACTGACAAAAATGACTGAAATACTGCTTCGAAAATAGATGTATTTTTTATTTATGTGGAGGCTCACCGATTTTCGATGAGCCTCTTTTTTTTATTCTTTGAAGAATTTTCCCCTCCGTCTATGTCCCTGGGAATCTTCTAGCTTGTAAATATACAAGCCAGAATCAAGTGCTTTAAGAGACACAGATTCGTTAGGCTGAATACTTATCTTTTTTACCAATGCACCCTTAAGGTCAAATATTTCAAGCATGCTTATACCTGAAGAACCTTTTATGTGTAATCTTTCTCGAATAGGATTAGGAAAAATCACCAGGTCGGAATCAAAGAGCTCTTCATTGTTCAACACCTTTGCATTGTTGATTAGGTAAATGCTGTCCATGTCCAGGTAATTTCCATAGTTTTGGTTTCCTTTCCGATAGTATTGCAGATTCCGGGTGATGCTTCCATATCGTCCAGATCGATATCCGTATAAGGGACCACCTATTCCTGGCTTGTCAATTACTTCGTAATAATTTGGATCAATAAAATAACAAGAATACTGGGAGTTCCACCATACCCCGTGGCTTCTAATAGGAATTATTTCATTTCCGACCTTTTTATAATTATAGTAGAATAACCCTCCCGTCGTTGTCCAAGAATCAGTAAACTTGAATTTATACCCCTCTAAACTATCCAACTCTCCTGGATAAATGCACCTGGTTGAAACTGCATACCTGATGGTATCGATGCTTTGATCGATCTTTCTATTTCCAGTGGGGAAGGCTGGCTTTTGGTCGAAATCTATTCTCCATACTTGAATTTGGTAGACAATGCTGTCTATATTTTCAGTCGAATCCCTTGAGAGAATGTCCCATTGGTCCCAAATATCCCGATAAGACCAATCCCAGCTATTCAGGTCCCAACTGCTGTTGTAGTGATATTGATAAAGATCACCAGCCTGAAAATCCCAAATGTCCGAGGCTCGAAGCATTTGCTCCCCAATCATGGGATTGGTTGCCCCCCAAAGATCCAGTTTTGTGAAATTGGAAGTGCCGAATTGGGCTATATCAAAAAACGAGATCAGGCCGTGGGTTTTTGATAAAGAGAAGGCTTTATTACTCCATACACTCCCCTCGTCGTCAATAATTTCAAAAGTTTTTACACTATCCATCACTCCTAGTACAGATACCCAATCTGTCTGAAGGTGAACAGCTCTAATATCAGCCCCCAATGATCTTTTCATCATAAGAAAACTATCTCCGACTCTGGTCCTGATCTTGAAGTAGATGGAATCGCTATTGTTATTCAGGAAAGTATAATGTCCAGCAAGGCTATCGTATCTGCTTGGTTCTGTGATAAAGACCTGAGGCTCCAAAAAAACTCCTGAAGTACAAAGAGTAGGACGAACATAATTATGGTAAATGGTAGTCTGGGAATCCCTTTCTATAGAGAGTATATGAAAGGCTGCATATGGAGCACCTTGATATGAATAAAAATAATCGCGATCAGGATTGATGATCTCCCAATTTTGAGCGTGAAGCCCTGGATAGCTAAGCAGGAATAGGAAAAGTAGCAGGTTGTATTTCATGATTTGATTTTTCTTCAGAACGCAAATCATATGAAAAATGCTGCATAAAAAAAGGAACCTGAACAGGTTCCTTTCTGAAATATCTAATAAAGGTAAAAAGGATTTATTCGCCCATTACCTCATCCCTGTTTCTGAGGGTGTGAATGTTATTCTTAGGATCAAAGTCGTAGACCTCGCCAAAATTCGGATTTCTTCTTTTCTCCAAGAATTCAAGGCGATCTTTTACGTCTTCTTTATCCACCAGTAACCTGTCTTTTTTATGGATGGCGTCCTCCCTGGTCTTGAAATTGAAGTCATAATGAGGGCTCATGACGATGGCTTCTTCTGGACAAACCTCCTCACAGTAACCGCAATAAATACAGCGCAGCATGTCGATTTCGAAGGTCTCAGGGTATCTTTCTTTTGGATCATCACTTTCTACCTCGGCAGCTTGCATGCTAATTGCAAAAGGAGGACATGCCCTCGCACAAAGGCCACATGCTACACAACGCTCCTTGTCATGCTCCTTTACAAGTACAGGACGTCCACGAAACTCAGGACCCAATTCAGGCTTTTGCTCGGGATATCTGATGGTAACCTTGGGACGAAACATTTGGCGTAATGTATAAGCAAGTCCTTTGATCACTTCAGGGATATAGAGTTTGCCAAGGGTAGTAAGCTGGCGTTCTTTCTTGCTGCCTTTAGTAATTCCGATGTTTTTTGCCATGCGCGTGTATTGCTGCTACGAAATTATTCAATCTTTCCTATTCAAACCAAACAAATTTGGTGAATGTTTCCGTAATGCTTGCTTCAAAGGTATTAAAAATAAATGGAGTGGCTACAGATTTATTTCTGTCCACTCCACTAAAAAGCTCTTTATCTGATTTTTAACCTATAACTCTATCAAAGCCCTCGTTTATGAGTCTAAGGGATCAATAGTGTTTATGGAAGCACAAAGGATTTTTTATGGCTCACGGACCAATTTCAGGCTGGCGTTGTCAGAAATTTCTGGGCCAATCTGAAAGGAGCTGATGATTCCACCTGAAAGCAAAAGGGTATCCTCTTCCAGGATAAATGTGAACCTATCCGAAATTTGTAGGGTATCCCAATAATTGGTAGCAAAATCGGCAATGTTGGGAATAAGGTTGATGTTGCCATTGGTTTTGTCATTGGTCTCAAACTCCCCACGAAACTCATAGGTACCAATGTTTCCATTCTGATCTGTGATCAAGGCCGGGCACATGACTTCATTTCTTTCGCAGGCAGAAAACTCCATCAAGGGTCGGAAATTATCAAAATTGATGGTTTGGTTTTTATCCTCAAGGGTGATGGAAACAATTTCCCAGTTTCCTTCTACAGATGCGACAAACTCTTCTTCGAGATTGACCTGGCAAGACTGTAGCAAAGCCACAGAAAAAATAGCGAGAATTACAATGACTCGGTTCATGATAAATGATTTGAGGTATACGGGTTTATTTGTTGAAGTAAGTATGAAGAGGCTTCCCTTTGACAGGGAAGCCTCTTTGATATTTCCAATTCTATTCGAAAAGGATCATTGTTTCAAATTATGGGCAGTTTAGGTAGAAACGCATGCTCTTAGGCGCATTCTTGGTAGAACCAGTGTAGTAATCGGTCCAGCAAGTATCGTCTCTTCTACAAGTTGCAGTACCCATTCCTGTGGTATTTTTACCCAATTCTTCGATGGTCAACTCAGGACCAACGTTGAACTTGAGCCAGCTTGGCCACCAGCTAACAGAGCTACTAGGGTCAACTTCGATTTCAAACAATTTTAGCTTGAACTTCGCAGGTACTCCACCATCTTCTTCCATGAAGGTAAGAGACAGGTTTTTACCTGGATCATCATTGTCCCATCTGTTGATGATGTACTTGTCAAGAACAAACCAGTCTCCGGGATCAAACTGATTACGCTTACCGGTGAAGTGGAATTCTTCCATGATGTAACCTTCGCTTACACTCGAAGTTACAACTGTTCCTCCCCTTACAGAACAGAAAAACTCAGGCTTACCAGCAATCCAGGACTCAACTGAGCCCAGGTCAGGACAGTTTACCTGCCATAGCTCTACTCTCTGACCAGCTGAGAAGCTTCTTGCCTTGGGAGAAGATGCTTCTCCAGGCAGGTTCAACATTCCGTCTTTAACCTCACCATTGGCATAAACCCTTTCATTCTCACCGATTGCAAGAACAGGAAAGTCAGGTGCAGCCTCGATAGGAAGCAGGATTTCTTCCATTCCCTGCTTGTATCCTTTCAAGTGAGTAACACCACCTTTTTCACCACCATCAAGTGGACGGGTTACAACAGGAATGAATTCTTCCTCAGCATTCCACTTTTCGATGTTCACAGGAACACTCAATGTAAGAAGTGGATTCTCTTTCAGGATGTTAGAAACTTCTGTAGCAGCTTCTTTGGCAGAAAGATTGTGAACCTCCGCAAAGGAAGCGTCAAGTTTCTGACGTAGGGTCTGACCATCAGAAAACTGGTGCTTGATGATTTGAGACATCAATACATCATAGTCTCCATCAAACTGGATAGAAGCGATGTCTTTCACCAAAACCCTGAATTCAGCGTTTTCCATGATTGGAACAATTGCTCTGGTCACCTGCTCGAACTGGATCTCGATTCCTTCGAGATTAGGAAGATTCCCGTCGATTTGGTTCGTGGTCTTGGCTGGAGCAAGATCCTGCTCCAAGGTAGTTTGACACCCATAGAAGATGGATACCAGGATAGCTATTACAGCTACGATTCGAAAATTTTTAGACTTTAAAAGTAACATTTGTAAATAGTGTTTTTGGTTGTTTCACGAGAGTTTGTTCTCATTTAGGCAAGTGCTTTCATGGATTGTATTTCATCTGGCACTGGCTTCCTAAAAATGCCAATCGTAAAAACCATTAGTTGTGCCGAAATTTTCACAAGGCAGCTTCCGGCTTTTCTGGTTGCGCAACGTATAATGAAGTCGGAGGCCTAAATACTTTTCTTGAAGAAAGAGGAAAAAAAGTGTATTTCAACTCTTAAATATTCATCCTTTTCAGGCAATCCTTAACAACATCCTGCGGGTGAAACAATCAAAAACCATAAATATAAGCACCTAATAAACAGACAATTAAAAGATACCCCTACGACTACTGAGCTTTTGCAATTTTCCAAAGATCTATTTTTAAGAAAAAAACAGGAAACATCAGCGAGCCCCCTAAGGTGAGTCTGAAACAAACCATTGCTTTTAAGAGAAAATTTAATATTCCGTGATCATTTCAGAATATTTTTTGTTAGTCGTATAAGAATTTGGATTTTCTGTATGTTTAGGAGGCCTAACTATAAAGCTCTTCTTTCTTTGGAAAGAAAAACCAAGCATGAAGCGAAAACCCTCAAACTGATCTCAGGCCAGCATCCAACACTAACAAATACCCTGCTCATGTTCCAGGATTTCAAGGCATTTTTTCGGATATCGCGACCTACCAATGTTGTCATGTCCTTCCTTGCCTTTGGTTTGTCCTGCTACCTGGCCACCAACTCCATAAATTTCCTGCTTGATTCTGCATTCTGGGGGACGGCACTGACCATCACCGTAATAGCTGCTTCAGGCTACTGGATCAATGACGTCTATGATTTCAGGATCGACCGAATAAATAAGCCGGAAAAAGCTGTTGTCAATGCTATCTTATCTGTAAAAAAAGTCCTTACGGTTTACTTCATCGCCAATATGTTGGTGCTTGCTTTTTCGTTTCTATTCTTGGGAATTTATCATGAAAAGCCCAACATCACCTTCATCAATTTTGTATCGGTTTTCTGTCTATTCATATATGCCTCCTACCTCAAAAGGATGGGAGTCATTGGCAACCTGTTGATCTCATTTATGATAGCCTTGGTACTTATCCTGGCCTATTACCTCACGGGGCAAATCAATATGGCGTTGGTCTGGGCAATCGTTTTTTCCTTTGAAATTACATTGATCCGAGAAGTGACCAAGGATGTTCAGGACATCAAAGGAGACCTTGCCTTCCAGGTCAGGACATTGATCATACAGGTGGGCATGAAGCGAACCAAGCAATTTTTGACCCTTCTTTATTCGCTATTCATCCTTTCGACCTGGTTGCCGTTTTTCTACTATTATTTTGTGTATGACCTTCAGAAGTGGACTTACCTGGGACTCTCTATTCTTTTGGTTCAATTGCCTGCTGTCTGGATCATGCGAATGATGTTGAAGGAAGAGGTACCCGAGGACTTTGGAAAGCAGTCCAGCTTGTTGAAATATGTGATGCTTACGGGCATGGGGACTTTGTTTTTTATGGGTTGAATGGTTGGGGATGATATATGATCTTAAGACTGACTTAGACTACTTTTTTAGTATCTAATATTAGAAAATCTAATTTAGCCACAACCTTTCCCAATATTTTACGAACAATGAGACACCGCCCTATCCTTTTTAGCAAAGCCCTCCCAAAAGGATAATCCCACTATCCATTGCTAACAATAATTGGTAATTTCATTTGCCAAGCTGAAAACTCATATGGCTTCAACTACACTAGACTACCTCTACAATAGTCCCTCATCTCTTGCTCAAGGGCCTGATGGCGAACAACTTCTACTCTCCAAATTCAGTGAGGTAGAACGTGGGTCTTCGTCCTGCTTTTTTTGGGGACGGCTTCATAATCCCTATGTACTTTCTCGTTGTCTCATCACCCTGAGTAAGACCGTGCAATCCAGCTTTAGTTTGTCTCCTTTTGAGATAGCCCTGCTCAAAGATCCCATCGTCACCGCTGGCAACAACCGCATTCGTTTCGAAGCATTTTCGCATTGCGCGGGCGTCTATGGACGGGTAGATGTGCTAGAAGGAGGTCAGGATGGCGAATTCCTTGAGAATGGCACCACCAATGTGGATTTCAATCCGCCCCTCATCGCAGAACTTAGCCGTATCAAACAAAACGACGAGCTCATGCTCTCTGTCGGCAAAAAAGAAGTCGGTTTTCATAAGGATGGCAAATCCATCATTGAACGCAAAGTACCCCTCCCTAGCAAATGGATCAAGGGACTTACTACTGTTCAACATTATTTTTCAGAAACTGAAACTGAATTGCGCCTAAGCAGGATTCAGGCCTTGCAGCTCTTTCAGAGCCTGCCAAAAGGCAGCGTAAAAGTAGACTACTACCTCATCAAAAGAGGGAACAAGTATTCCTTCTCCCAATTGAAATCAAGCAACGCCATCACCATCGGCGGGGTGCATCGCCTAAAATTGATCAAGCCCCTGATTTCATTGGTAAAGAGCCTTCACATTTACCCCCACCCCAATAATCAGTCGATCAGTTTTATCCTGAAATTTGACCAGATCAATTTTATATTTTCTCTGTCCAGAGATTCCTGGAGAGGCTTTTCGGGAGAGGGAGCAGTCCTCGAAGAACTGCTTGAAGACATTCCTGATAAACTCATCCAGGCATTTGACAACTACACATTTACCAATCAAGTATTCAACCCTACCCTACTTTCCATAGAAGAAGATATCGAGTTGAAAAAAGTAGACAAATTGGCTACCAAACTCGCCGCTATGGGATTACTCGGCTTTGACCTCGAGGATAATGGATTTTTCTATCGCCGCTTACCCTTCAAACTCAAACGTATCCTTTCCCTGAACCCTCGCCTTAAGAATGCGGATAAGTTATTGGCCGAAGGAAAGGTTAAAATTGTATCCAGGACTGATAACAAGGTGGAGGCCAGGGTTGAAGGTTCAGGTGTCTGGCATTATGTATTACTAGAAGGTGAAAACTCCCGATGCACCTGCATGTGGTTCAGCCGAAATCAGGGTGAAAGGGGCATTTGTAAACACATTTTGGCGGTTAAAAAGATGGTACAGCATGCTTAAGGAACAAAAAGATGCGCTTATCGATCAGTTTTTGGTGCTGATTCATTATTCAAAACAAGTAATTCCCTTCCTCAAAAACCTGGATAACAAGGAAAAGAAGGCCTTGGTACCCACCATCAAAAAACTGGGCAGGTTTCACAATTCATGGGACCAAAAAGCCAAGACAAAAATTCTGGATAGCCTGCCAAGGATCATAGCCGCCCATGGAGAGGGTCGTAAATCCAGGATCATTGAGGCGGGTTTCATTTGCTGTACGCTTAAGGATTACCAACGGCTGGACTGGAGTGCCTCCAATCATGTCATAGACGGGAAATACGAGGAAAAAATCCTGAGTTGGTATGTTCCTTCCTGGTTCAGCGAACTAATCAATGAGGACCCACCTTGGCGATTAGATTACCTTAAGATCATCGAATGGACGGAAATGGACATCCTCCAACCATCAGATGCTTTGATTGCCCAGAAGTTGGTGGGAATCCTTACTGAGCGAAATCATGGTTTCTCCAAGGAGCCATGGGCATACAAATTGAATGTCCTGGAGACCTATCCACAAACCCTTGAGGATCATATTTGGAAAGTCTTTGAGCATCCCACCTCCATCAACCTGGGGTATTATGCAGCCGATTCTGAAACCAACCGCTGGCATCAGGCCTTTCACCAATTGGTAGACGAAGGAAAGCTGCCAAGAGAGCGGGTTATGAAAGGCTGCCTTGCTGCTCAAAGCCGGGACCTTGACAGAAATCTGTCCATTTGGTTCATGAACTTGTTCAATAGCTTCGAGCCGAAGGAAGAAGAATTGCTGATCTTGCAGGAGGAATTCTTCATTGCCTTAAACTCCCCATATTCCAAGGTTATTAACGATATCTTGAAGATTTTCAAAGGTCTGGTAAAAAAATCGGCATTTGATCATCGCCAATTTATCCAGCAAGCCCCGGAATTGCTTACATCAGAAACCAAATCCATTGTCACCAGTAGCTTAATGATACTTGATAAACTAGGGCGTAAATGGAAAGATTTAAAAGGAGAAGTATGCCTCTTGGCTACTGAGGCTTACATCCATCAGGATAAGAATATTCAGGTTAGGGTGTCTAAATTAGTCAAAAAGTATGGAGCAATTGAAAGCGATGAGCTTAAATTAAAAATTTTGGAATATGCCCCCTTTCTCTTTTATGAAGCAAAGGAACTCGTTGGTCAATGGCTGGATCCAGAGGAGGAGGAAGAGATGGATGATTTTCTTTTGGAAGAATATAATGTCCTGGAAGAGGGAAATAAATTAGCCGAATATGAAAACTTTGACGACATCCTTTTCTTTCTCAATCAATCTCTCGATAGGAATGAATTGATTGACCTGGAACTTGCCTTATCCTACCTTCCGAAACTCCATAGACTTTTAGAACCTCAGTTGGTCAATCGCCTGGAACCCTTCCTTAAGCGAGCCCTGGATAGTTTTGGAAGAAAAGAATCATGGAGTGTCAACAGGGGCGATATGGAATTCGATTATTATAGATACCTAAATGATTATGGAAAAAAATTGATGAATGATTTTCCTGCCCAAATGGAAAATTACAGGGATTACAGGAGGTTAAAACGAGAAAAATTCAAGGAAGAACATTGGAACAAGGACTTTTACCTACCAAGATTAAAACCTATCGATGGGCACAAACCCAAGGCCAACCTTTATTTCATCTTCTGGAAACTGATGATGAAATCCAAAAATATTCTTGAATCTGGGCATCAGCTAGAATTGTTGTCCAAACCTACCCATAGACCTTGTTGGATAGATCCAAAAATTTTCATTAAAAGGATCAAAAATTATGAGGCAAACAGGTTCAACATTGACTTTTATGACCTTCAGTTGGCCTTCTTGAGGCTTGCGCCTGAGAGCAACGCTAAAATCACAGAAGCAGATCTGGCCCAAATTCAGAAAGGGGAACTGGGAGATATGCTGAACTACCATTTGGGATATGCCTCACTCCCCCAAGCGGCGAGGGCGAACCTTCAGCTTTGGTTGCCCTTGATTCTCATAAGGAATGAAAAAAAGGAGTTAGAGGAGATCGCCCCTTTGCTAGAATTGGAAAAACTTGAAAAAATCAAGCCCTTGCATTGGGAGGCAAAAGCAACTCGGAAACGGGAAAGGCAGTTTAACTATACCTCCAGGAAAATGGAGGATTCGGGAGATTTTTATATAGAGCGAAAACTTGTTTTCCAAGCGGATAAAAGCTTATTGATCAAATCCAATATCAGCCCATTTATTAAACAGGCAAAGAAATTTCTTGGAATGAATACGGAAAGCAGGAGTTCTATTTTGGGATATGTTACTTATCTGGAAGATGTGAATTCCTACTTTGAACCAAACTCCTTCGATACGGAAAGATTCCTGTATTTCTTTCCTTCTTATCCTGAGCACATGGTTCGATTGATTATCAAAAAGAACCTTGTTTACTCACAATACTCAGGTGAAGTAGATGCCAGAAATATTGCAAGTGGCCTGAGGGTTCTTAATGAGACATGGCATCGAGGAAATTATGGTGAAGAAGTCTTTGTCCTGCTAGCTGGTTCATTTTTACATAAAAAGAAGATCTGCAAGGAATTGGCATTGGAAACGTGGATCAAGGCTGTTTCTTTGGGTAAAATGGACTCTGTACGTTTGGGAAGAACCCTTGGCAAGATGGAATCAGTAGAATTTGCTCCCCTAAAACGATTTACTGACATCATATTTGGGGGAATGTTGGATGTATCTTCGCTTCACAAAAAAGCCCTTTTTGAGCTTTTGAATGCGATGATTCCCTTACTGCCTGATCAAGCCATTAAGAATACCAAAAAACTGTTAGATGCCTATTTTGAATTAAAGCAGGAGCTTAAAGTTCAAGAGCTAGATAAAACCGTCATTGTTAAATTGGAATGCTGGAAAGAAGTTTCCTCCCTTAAAAGCCTGATTAATAAGAATCTTTAGATAAGACTAAGACAACATATGTAAAAATAGAAATCTTGGCTCTCTGATTTTCAGTGAGCTAGTGAATTTTGCCATCTTCCCTGATTAGATCGATCTTCTTTGCAATTCCCTTGCAAACTTCCTAGTTTTCGATTAACGCAAAAATTCCGTTTATGAAAAGAACCATATATGCTGTTTGTGGACTGCTCCTCTCGGTAGTCCTGATCATTCCGCAAAGTGTATTTGCACAAGATAAAGGAGCATCCAAGGACACCGCAAAAACAAAACCTCCTTTCAAAGCTTATTCCAAGGTGATCACCTCAGAAGCCGAGAGCGATGAAGGGCTTTTTAAAGTTCACCAAATTGACTCCAAACTATACTTTGAAGTCCCTGACAGCTTGCTGGGGAGAGATATGTTGTTGGTAAGTCGAATCGCTCAAACTCCGACCAACTATAGTGGATTTCTAAGTGGAGGTGCCAAGGTTCATGAGCAGGTGGTTCGCTGGGAAAAAAAGCACAAACAGCTTTTACTTCGAATCGTTTCCTTCAATTCCGTAGCGGCAGACTCTTTGCCTATCTATAAAGCTGTCCAAAACAGCAATTACCATCCCATCATTGCTGCATTTAAAATTGAAACTGTAAGCCCTGATTCCAATGCATGGGTCATTGAGGTCTCGAAGATGTTTACCTCAGATGTGAGAGCGATTGGCCCTGTCCCAGACAGGCTCAGGAAAGCATATCAAGTCAAAAACCTGGACTCGAAGCGCAGCTTTGTAGAAAAGGTAAGCTCCTACCCCATCAATGTAGAAGTCAAACATAGCTTGACTTATAATGCTGGAAAAGCACCTGCCCAAAGCAGTACAGGAACCATGTCTTTCCTTATGAATCAATCCATGGTCCTTCTTCCCAAAGAAACCATGACACCTAGAATTTATGACCCAAGGGTAGGATGGTTTACGACCTCTCAGATTGATTTTGGATCTGAAGCCCTCAAAGCAGATCGTAAAACCTACATCAGGAGGTGGAGGCTTGAACCCAAGGATCCTGAGGCCTATATGAGAGGCGAATTGGTAGAGCCCAAAAAGCCGATTGTATACTACCTTGACCCAGCCACCCCGGAGAAGTGGCGTCCTTGGTTCAAAAAGGGAGTAGAAGATTGGCAGCCTTGTTTTGAAGCAGCAGGATTTAAGAATGCCATCATTTGTAAATACCCGCCAACTCCAGAAGAAGATCCAGAATTCAGCCCGGAGGACGCCAGGTATTCGGTGATCAGGTATGTGGCCAACCTCACTAGAAACGCCATGGGACCTTCGGTTTCAGATCCCAGGAGTGGTGAGATCCTTGAAAGTGATATCATGTGGTTCCATAACCATATTCGCTCTTACAGGAACCGTTACCTGATTGAAACAGCTGCTGCAAACCCACGCGCCAGGACACTTAAACTGCCAGAGGAAGACATTGGAGAGATGATCAGAGCGGTAATTGCCCATGAGGTTGGTCATACACTTGGCTTCCCACACAACTTTAAATCATCGGCCGCATACCCTATTGACTCCCTACGAAATGGTCCATTTACGCATAAAAACGGGATTTCGCCTTCCATTATGGACTATGCAAGGGTTAACTATGTGGCACAACCCGGGGATGAAGGAATCAGATTCATCCGCAAGGTAGGACCTTATGATGCTTATGCGGTAAACTGGGGCTACCGTTGGTATCCCGATGTTGAGAATCCTGAGCAGGAAATAGAGACGCTCCAAAAAGTGATCATGGAAAAGGCAGGTGATCCTGTCTATGAATTTGGAGGATTTTCCTTCTCTGATCCCAGGTACAACCGCGAATCATTGGGAGACAACATGGTGGAAGCCTCCAGGCTTGGGCTTGCCAACCTCAAAAAGGTAGCGCCCAATTTGAAGAAGTGGACAACAGGAGAAAATCAGTCATACGAAGATTTGGCTGAGGTTTACCGGGAATTTGCAGGACAATGGAATAGATATATTTCGCATGTGGTAGCGGTAATTGGTGGGGTAAAACAAGATTTCAAATATTCTAACCAGGAAGGGCCTATTTTCACACCTGTAGATCCAGATTGGCAAAGAGATGCGATGAAATTTATAATCAAGGATGTCTTCATTACTCCGGAATGGTTGGTCAATCCTGAGATAACCTCCTATATCCGAGGTGAAGGATCTGTAGAGATGGTCAGGAGTATGCAGGGGAGGGCTTTAAGATCGCTTTTGGCGGATAGCCGTCTGAATCGCATGATGGAAACGACGGCACAGCTTTCTGGAGAAGACAGTTACACCATTCAGGAGATGATGAGAGATCTAAGGCTGGGAATTTTTGCCGAGGTATACCCTCAGGGCCAAAGAGGTTATATGACTTTCCCATTGTCCTTCCCGGACATTAATCGCAGAAACCTGCAATTTGAACTCATCAATGGGCTAAGAACCAAGGTAAAGGCAGGCTATAAGAAACCATCTGACATTTCGTCGGCGGCTTTGGGGGAGTTGGAAACTTTGGAGAAGGATTTGAAGAAGAAAGTCAAACAGACCAAAGACGTTGATCAAGGGAAGCATTGGAAGATGTGCCTGGAATTGGTTTCCCGGGAAATTGATTGATTTTGTTGGACTGGTTTTAAGCTGGGTTGAAAACTAGCCCTGTCAGGGTTATAACCCTGACAGGGTTGTACAAAAATATTCTACAAATATCTCTTCAGAACTTAAACATTTGATAAGAGATTGATTTAGTCAGGCAAATTATGTGGTAAAACCACCCTTAAGCTGTCCTGCCTTAGCTAACAGCTTCATCATAGGCTATATAAATCAACTTTTGGCAAGGAAAAGCAGTATAAAAATACTTCAATGATTTAAACCCATTTTCGAACTATGTGGGCTTTACATCCTAATTAAGAGCTTTGTTATAGGTAAAACTCTTTGCTCCCACTACACCCTGACAGGGTTATAACCCTGTCAGGGATATTCAATCCTTCCAAATCAAACCCGATTCCTAAAACCCATAAACTATATTCGCAAAAGTCAAGGCTCCCATAAACTCCTCCTTACTTATCGCCACATTCACCAAGGGTTTTCCAATTCCTTCCAGAAGACTACAAATCACCTCTCCACCAATATTTTTCTTGTCGTTCTGGGCCCGTGCATATAACACCTCGAAATCGACCTCCATAATCTGCCTTCCAGGATATAACCGCCCAATCAATTCCTTAATTTCTCCCAGCTCCGCCTCGGCAAGCAGCCCCCGCTGCATGGAGATCCAACTTTCAGCGATCATCCCAATGGCAACTGCCTCCCCATGCAGCATTGGTTCGCCTTGCTCAAGGGCATGACCTTCTATCGCATGGCCAACCGTATGCCCAAAATTCAGCGCCTTACGTATGCCCTTTTCAAAGGGATCAATCTCAACTATCTTTTGTTTAACATCAACCGAATGACGAATGATTTTGGCCAGGTTTTGATTTCGAATATCCTTGACCTGCTTAAGCGTACCCCATCGCTCACGGTCTGCAATAAGGTGGTGCTTGATCACCTCTGCGAAGCCTGATGCCAACTCTTCCTCTGGAAGGGTATCCAAAAAAGGTGGGTAAATAACCACAGCTTCAGGCTCGCAGAAGATCCCGATATGGTTTTTAAAGCCCTTAAAATCTATACCCAATTTCCCCCCCACCGATGCATCCACCATCGAAAGCAAGGTAGTAGGAACCTGTATAAATGAAATTCCACGTTTGTAGGTAGCAGCCACAAATCCACCCATATCTCCAATTACTCCCCCACCAAGGTTGATCACCACAGACTGTCTGTCCATTTTCCGATGGGTCAATGCCTCCCAGAGAAGCTGACAGGTATCTAAGTTTTTATAGATTTCTCCAGGAGCAATCTCATAAATTTCATGCGGAGGGAGAAAGGACTCCAGAATTGGATAACAATGCTTTCGTGTATGCTGATCACTGATCAGCAAAATTTTCGAAAATTTCCTTTCAGATAAAAAAGACGACAACCACTCCAGGGCAGTATTTTCAATGACAATCGGATAGGCATTCATGAAACCAAAATTACTTTTTTATCCTTTATGCAAAAGAAAAAATGACTTTGAAAAAGAAATCTTATCTTAAAATTGAATTTGAATTGAATTACTTAACTAATCACCCAAATAATGTCTTTAATTAACCAACTAACACAACAATTGAGCGGCCCAGCTCTTGAAGCCCTGAGTGGTCAAATCGGTGCCGACCAGGAATCTACTTCAAATGCAATTACTGCAGCACTGCCTCTGCTTATGGGGCAAATGGCCAAACAGTCTCAAGGTGGAGGTACAAATGGTATTATGTCCATGATTGATGCTGATGGTGATGGAAATATCATGGATGACTTGGTAGGATTTCTTGGAACTACCGAAAATGGGCCTGCAGCAGGTATCCTTAGCAACCTTTTTGGAGGGAATCAAGGAAACATGGAAAATGGCATTTCTAAAATGTCCGGTCTGAACAGCCAGCAGAGTGGCCAGCTTCTAGCTAATCTCGCTCCTATTGTCATGGGATTCCTTTCCAAGCAAAAGCAGCAAAATGGCTTGGACGAAAATGGCTTGGCAGATATGTTGAACCAGGAAAAAAACAATATCAACCAGGCAGCTCAGGAAAATCCATTGATGGATATGGCAAATAAATTCCTGGATGCTGACGGAGACGGCTCCATCCTAGATGATATCGCAAATATGGCATCTGGTAAGAGCAAAGGAGGTCTAGGTGGCCTTATTGGAGGACTATTTGGAGGAAAATAAATATTCCCTTTCTCTCTCACTATAAAAAAAGGCCTGACTTACCGTCAGGCCTTTCTATTTAATGATCTAGCTTATCTCAAAGCAGACTTTTCCTTGATCACCTTGGAGAATTCCTTAACCGGATTCGGTAAATGAACCTGTTCCAG
>JALEFZ010000060.1 GCA_022760475.1 Bacteroidia bacterium
AGCGAGGCGGTTCTGCAAGCTATTGTGGCCTTGTTAAAGGATGAGGATTATAATGTCCGTAGCTCCGCGGTTGAGGCCCTTGGTAGTCAAGAAAAGCTAAGAGAGGCGGTTCTGCAAGCTATTGTGGCCTTGTTAAAGGATGAGGAATCCGATGTCCGTAACTCCGCGGTTTCGGCCCTTGGTCGTCAAGAAAAGCTAAGCGAGGCGGTTCTGCAAGCTATTGTGGCCTTTTTAAAGGATGAGTATTCTTATGTCCGTCGCTCCGCGGTTTCGGCCCTTGGTCGTCAAGAAAAGCTAAGGGATGCTTATCTGCAAGCTATTGTGGCCTTGTTAAAGGATGAGGATTCTTCTGTCCGTAGCTACGCGGTTGAGGCCCTTGGTCGTCAAGAAAAGCTAAGCGAGGCTTATCTGCAAGCTATTGTGGCCTTTTTAAAGGATGAGTATTCTTATGTCCGTCGCTCCGCGGTTTATGCCCTTGGTCGTCAAGAAAAGCTAAGCGAGGCTTATCTGCAAGCTATTGTGGCTTTGTTCAAGGATGAGGATTTTCTTGTCCGTCGTTCCGCGGTTTCGGCCCTTGGTCGTCAAGAAAAGCTAAGGGATGCTTATCTGCAAGCTATTGTGGCCTTGTTAAAGGATGAGGATTCTGAGGTCCGTCGCTTCGCGGTTGAGGCCCTTGGTGGTCAAGAAAATCTAAGCGAGGCTTATCTGCAAGCTATTGTGGCCTTTTTAAAGGATGAGGATTGGCAAGTCCGTATCTCCGCGGTTGAGGCCCTTGGTCGTCAAGAAAAGCTAAGCGAGGCGGTTCTGCAAGCTATTGTGGCCTTGTTAAAGGATGAGTCTTCTTATGTCCGTATCTCCGCGGTTGAGGCCCTTGGTCGTCAAGAAAAGCTAAGCGAGGCGGTTCTGCAAGCTATTGTGGCCTTGTTAAAGGATGAGGATTATAATGTCCGTAGCTCCGCGGTTTATGCCCTTGGTCGTCAAGAAAAGCTAAGCGAGGCTTATCTGCAAGCTTTTGTGGCCTTGTTAAAGGATGAGGATTATGATGTCCGTAGCTCCGCGGTTGAGGCCCTTGGTAAGCAATCAAACTCAACTTTAACTTATCTTGATCCTCAATATGCTCTGCTGGCAGATGCATCTTGGTTTGTAGGTGAAAGCGTGCTAAGAAATCTTTTTGTAAATGACTCAACGGAATGGATGAAGGCATTTCCTTTTCTGACAGAAAAGTTTCAAAGTTTGTTAGCTGATATAAATAGCGGCAAAACAATTAGCGGAAGCTATGAAGTTGATTTTCTAAACATAAACATAGAATTCAATTCCTATACCCTCAGAAAATGCCTTTTCGAGGCCTCGGGGGGGCGGGGGGACCTGTATCGTTTGTGGCTTTGGATGTGCCAGCCTTTAGACTCTAAATATCCAGCTAAGATGAAGATTGAGGAATCCAGAAAGACCCTCGACTTGATGGTAAAGTTTGAGGAAAGCCAATTGGATACCCTGCTTAAATTTCGCAAGGAATTGTTGGATGCCTTGCCCAACTTGATACAGGCTGCGGAGCCAGGTTGGACTGCCTCGAAGGATTTGACAGATCTCAGAAAAGCCAGAGACATTCTAAAGAAATATAAGGCTCCAGGTACAGCTAAAGTGCAGGGCTTGATCGACGACTTGATCTGGGGCCGATGGTACAATGTCCTTTGGAGGGTACTGCTCATCCACTTCCTTTTTTGGCTGCTACTCATTTTTGCCTATCCCCATTCTAGCATGGTACAGGCCATTTTCTTTTGGCATCCCTACGTCAGGAAAATATTTGGCTTTCCTTATGTCAGTTTCCTCACCACCTGGATTCCCTTCCTTCGCAAGCGGATGTTTGCCCCCTTTAAGGAAAACCTGTTGGCAGATGCCTTCCCTGCCCATTGGAATAAGCAGGAGTATTTTCCAGAATCCCAAGTTTATTCGCTCAAGGAAAAAAAGACAGATGGCATCTTCCAAGCCCTCCGTCCCCTGCGTGGGCAGGTATTGCTTCAGGGAGAGTCTGGCCTGGGTAAGACCATGTTTTTGAGGGAGATGGCCTATGGGACAGGCCGCATCGTGGCCTTTCTGCCTGCGAACCGTTGTGCTGCGGGGCTTATCCCTGCCATCCAGCACAAGCTACATGGAGCCGCTGCAGATGAAGGCTACCTCCGCAAGCTCATCTATGCGGGAGCCATAGACCTATACATAGATGGGCTGAATGAGATCTCGGTTGATGCCCGCTCCAAGCTCATAAATGAGGTGGAGCGTTACTTCAAGGGCAACCTCATTCTCACCTCACAGCCCATGGAGTGGGAGCCTCCAGCTACGGCACGCCTCTACAAGCTTCAGCCGTTGAGTGAGGAGGCGATCGGGAAGTTTTTGTTGGGCCGTTATCCCTACCTCAGTCAGGAGGATCTCATCCCGGAGTCGGTCTACGAATCCAAGGCGAAGGAGTACCTCCAGGAGGTATTTGACAAGGAGCTGGATGCAGTGAGTCTCAAGGCTAATCGCCACGTCCTCTCCAATCCCATGGACCTGGTGGTGGTGGCGCAGTTGTTGGGCAGGGGGGAGAAGCCTGGTTTGCTGGACTTGCAGGAGCAGCAGTACCGCCTCATGGCAGCGGACTTCAAGGAGAAGAATCAGAATCGGGACTTTCCCCTGGAGAAGTTTTCGAAGTCGGTCTATGAGATGCGGCTAGGGGATGAGTCGGCAATCCCTGCTGAGGAATTTGGGGATGAGATCAAGAGCCTGGAAAGGTGGAAGATGGTGCAGCTGCGGCAGTTTAGGGATGAGAAGGGGAAGGAGGTGAGGAAGTGGTACTTCCGGCATGACAAGGTGATGGATTACTTTTTGGTGCAGGAGTTTTTGGGGGACTATGCCCTGATCGAGGAGCATTTGAGCGATCCACGTTTTCGTGGGGTTTACTTTTTGTTGGCACATAAGCTGCCGATAGAGGTAGCGCGGCAGTTGAGGGAGCGATTGATCCATCATGCGTCTGAGACGAAGGACCATAGTTTGTCGGATACCTTTGTCCAGTTGTTTATGCGCAGGGAAGTCCCGCGCCTGGTAGAACTGGATGCCATGCGGGCGCAGGTAGCCAGGCACCTGGCAAGGGGGCAGCACAAGGAGGCCTTGGAAGTCCTGGAGAAATATGCAGGCAGGAAAAGGGAAAAGGACGTGGTGGCTTTGCAGGTGCAAAGCGAGGCCTTGGAGCGTGAGCAATTGAAGGGAACGGTGAATTTCGAGAACGGGACGGTGAGGAGAAATCAGATCAATGAAGCGATTTTGGTGTTGGCGGATGGGTTGGAGTAGGGGATAATTGTGTACAATGAATTTTTTGCTTAGAAATTTCAGCTCATGTTTTATGAAACGTATAATATTAATTCTTTGCCTTTTTACATTTAACAGATCCCTTCTGAATGCACAGTTATTAGACGGGTTCAACTTCCTAAGCCAAATAGGAACCGAAGATTCTATTATAGAAAGATTGAGAAATAGACAATTGAAGGGTCTCATGGCTGCTTTAAATGATAATTCTCCAATAGTAAAAGACTTAGTAATCTTTCAGTTGGATAATCAATCAAATTATTGGAGCAAGAATCTGCCTGATTCATGTATCAATAAAATTATAGATTTACTGAGTTCTCCCAATTCTGCTACCCAGAAAAGAGTATTAGAGTTCCTTACTAATTTTAATGATTTAAATAGTTCAGTCCTGGCTGAGGTAATTCCATTGATAAGTAGTGATGATCTAAAAATTGCCCATAATTCCCAAGTAATTTTGGCCTTTCAAGACACCCTCCCGGAGAATACGATCCAAACTATTTTTGGGATTTTAAATAATAATAATAATCCATCAAAGACAAGAAGCTTTCTAGAAATATTTTCACTTATAAGTATATCTGATTATCGAATCATTAAAAAAATAGCTCCATTCTTGGATCATGAGAATGAAGGCATTAGGAATTCGGCATTATTTGCTCTTCAACAAACCAAAGATTTGAATGATTCGATCCTCATAAAAATTATTCCTCTATTAAAAGCTAATGACCTTAGGACGAGAGTAAATGCCTCAAATCTATTAAGCCGTCAGAAAAAATTAAGTTCTAAAGTAATAGATCAAATAATCCCCTTATTTAAGGATTCCGATCCTGCTAACCGTAGTTTTGCAATATCTTCTTTAAATAATCCTGGTGTTTATGTTGGTGAATACATCAAAGTTATTTTCCCGTTTGCAAGTGATGAATCCTCCTATGTTAGCCAAGAAGTTTTTAAAATTTTAGAGCACATAGAAACCACAGAATTCATAAGGTCAGAAGAATTAATCCCATTTCTAGCAAATCCGGATTCTTCTGTAAGAATTTCTGTATTAAATGCTCTTAATTCAAGAGGGCCAATCCTATCCTCATTTCAAAATAATATTGCCTCCTTATTAAATGATCAATCTATTGAGGTACAAGAAGCTGCGTTTAAATGTCTTCTGTCAATTGACCAATTATCACCTTTAAATGAAAAAAAAATACTCCAACTTGCTAAGTCTGGAAAATTAGAATTTATACTAAAATACTATGATGTTATATTGGAAAAATTTAATGTAGATCTTCTAGGACAGGTCATTTCTCGTTTAAATGATAAATCATATATAACCAGTTGGGATGCGAAACGAACAATAGAATCTCAATCTAGCTTTACTTTAGAAAATGTTTTTCAGATAATAGACCTAATAGAAGATGACCTAAATAGTTACAATAGCAAAAGAATCTTTCAAATTTTAGAAGAAATATCTCCTTTGGAGGTAGAGGTTGTAGATAGCCTACTTTCTGTATTAGACAGTGAATCAGACTATAACAAGGGAATAGTGCTTAAAATTTTAGGTTATCAAAACTCACTTGACAAAGATAAAATAGAGAAAATCTCAAAGATGTTATACCAAAGTGATCCATTAGTGATTGAGTCTACGTTGAAGATTTTGACTAAAAACAGAGTATTTGAAGAATCCCTAAATAAGCAAGTAATATCATATTTAAAAGATACTAGCAAAAACGTACGTGGGGAAGCAATAAATTATTTGAGATTACAAGATTCAACTGACAATGTTACTAAGAATATTCAATATATATTTCCATTATTGAAAGATAAGGACATGGAAGTTCGAGTAAGTGCAATGCTTGCTATCTGTTTCAATCCTAATGTTACAAATGAACAGAAAAAAAGGACTCTCCCATTGCTTAAGGATTCATCAATTTTTGCTAGTCTAATTACATCCATTTCATTTTATAGAAACTCGGTTGAAGATTGGTATCAATATTTTCCTTTTTTGAGTGAACGGGCATTAATGTTGTATAATGAAGTAACCTTGAGTTCAATTTCCCAAATAGATGGGGAGCAGGATAAAGAATCAGATAAGGAAATTTCTGTAAATCCATTAATGCTTCGAATGCTTTTATATGAAGTATCTGGAGGAGATCCTAGAATTATATTACCATTAAAGTGGTTATGTCGTCCTTCAAAGTTACCCCAAAAAATATCAATAAAAGAAGCAAGGAATACTTTAGATCTAATATTGGGGATGGATTTTTCAGAAAGGGAACTCCCTCTCTTTAATAATGAATTAGGAAATGTTATACCTGAAATCATCCGGGCAGTAGAAGGGGGTTGGCAAACAAAGGATTTAAAAAGGTTAGAAAAAAGTATAGAGGTTACTCTAAAGGTTAATCCTACTAAGACAGCATTTATCCAAGACCAGATAAATGAACTACAAAATAGAAACTACGTCTTCCAAATTTTTCTGCTAATAGCTTTTCATTTTCTTGCATGGGCAATGCTATTTGCTTTTTATGCTCGAAATATTCTGATTCGGAAAAATATTTTTTGGGATCCTTTAATTAGACAATGGCTTGGGTTAGGTTATGTGGAGTTCCTCTTGACTAGAATTCCATGGTTAAGAAGGAAAATATTTGAACCATTTAATGATGATTTGCTTTCAGGTGCCTTCCCAGCACTTTGGAACAAGGAAGAGTATTACCCCAAAGCTGATATTTTTTCTGCTAAAGATAAAAGGGAGATGCCGATAATGGAGACTTTGATTCCTTTCGAAGGTCAGGCCTTGGTGGAAGGGGCTTCTGGCCTGGGGAAAACCATGTTTTTACGGAAGGTAGCTGAGGATGCCCCTCAGGTCATGGTTTACCTGGCGGCCAGTGATTGCTCGGAGGGATTGATCCCTGGCATTCAGCGAAAATTACCCATCGCCCAACATGACCCTGACTTCCTGCAAGCATTGGTATATGCAGGGGCCATTGACATCCTGATTGATGGCCTAAATGAGATCAGCGCCAATGCCTGCGCCCGTCTTACGAACGAAATAGTCCAGCACTTCAAGGGCAACCTCATCATGACCACCCAGCCCATGGATTGGGAGGCGCCTGCTTCCGCCAGGCAGTATGAGTTGTTGCCCTTGGGAGAGGCAGATACCCGGGAGTTTCTGGCTACCCGCTATCCCTTTATCAATCGAACCGATGCCATCAATGAATCGGCTTATAAAAAGCGATGTGAGGATTACCTGGCTGAAGCCTTTGACAGCAATCTGGATGATGATACCCTCAAGGCCAACAACCAGATCCTTTCCAACCCCATGGACCTGGTCCTGGTGGCACAGTTGATTGCCAGGGGGGAGAAGCCTTCTTTGTTGGACCTGCAAGAGCAGCAATACCAGGTCATGGCCAAGGACTTCAAGAAGGTAAATCAGCAAGCCGATTTTCCCTTGGCGAAGTTTTCTGAGGTGGTTTTCCAGATGCGCCTCGATGACAAGCGAGAAATCCCGGATGAAGAATTTCAGGCAGAAAT
This sequence comes from Bacteroidia bacterium, assembly GCA_022760475.1. Classification (GTDB taxonomy): domain Bacteria; phylum Bacteroidota; class Bacteroidia; order J057; family J057; genus JALEFZ01. The sequence continues at coordinate 6,850 of JALEFZ010000060.1, forward strand.
CAAGGCCATGGATCGTTGGAAGATGGTGGTCTCTCGAATCCAGGTGAATGAGGAAAATAGGGAAGTGAAAAAATGGTACTTCCGCCATGACAAAATCATGGACTTTTTCATGACCCAGGAGTTTTTGAAGCGCAAAGACTTGATACCTGCTCACTTTGATGATCCGCGCTTTCGTGGGGTTTATTTCTTGTTGGCGTTTAAGCTGGAGTATCAGCAGGCGGCGCAGTTGAGGGAGGAGCTGATCCAGCATGCGGTTGATACGAAGGATCATACCTTGTCGGATGCCTTTATTGAGTTGTTTAAGCGGAGGGAGAGGCCTCCGATGGAGATGATCAAGCAGACGCAAGACAAGGTCGCTGACCTGGTATCCAGTGGGGAGCCTGTTGAGGCCATTCAGGCCTTAAAAAACCATGTCCGGGGGGAGCTTAAGGATGAGCTTTCTGTCCTGGAGGGACGAGCCAAAAAATTAGAGCGGGTCAGTAGGGTAGGAGCCGTGGAGTTTGAGAAAGAGAAAGTGGAGTTCAATAGCATTAGTTTGGCTGTTTTGAACCTATCTCGTCGAATCTTCCAGAGCTAATTTTTTGCGCTTATCATACATGAAATTGACAGTAAAATCCCAGACAGACATAACATATTTTCACAGACAAAAACCATACTGAAAATCAGCTAATTAGGGTCAAAATGATAAATCCCCCCTGCGCCACATCAATCAGGCACTTACGAGACGAAAATCGTAAGTGCCTTTCTTAATTTTTACAAGCTGTCCAAATACTCAATTACCAGGCTAACCCCCTCCTCATCAAGCAGGGTTGTACCAATAAAAGGCATTTCTCCATCCAATAGCGCATTGCTTATTTTATCTTCTTCAAATAAGATTCCACTTTGGGCAAGTGATGTTTCATACCTGAAATCAAATTGCCTTTCAGTTGCGTAGTCCCATCCATCTGGATTGTGGCAATGGGCACAGTTCATATCCATATATGCCCTTCCTCTGTCAGACAATGAGGCAGTCGGATCATTATAATTCACAATCCGTGAAGCCTGAGTGATGTCAAAATCATCCAGAATGCCAATACTTTGTAAATGGGTAAGTTGATTTAAGTTTGTACCATTTCGCTCCACCAAGCGATTCAGGTTGCGTAAACTTGGTCCTATCGGGCTTATCTCCGAATCGGATTGGTGACAAGTCATGCATTCATTTTGGCTTGGGACATGGTATAGGGTTGATCGAGGGATTCCGGCTGCGTTTACCCAATTAACCTGGGTATCCAGGCCATCTAGCGACAAGGTCGCTTCGGTTTGGCTCTGGTTCCAGAGGTAGGTGGCAATATTCCATATCCCATTTTCTTTGATTTCCAGTCGCGTTTCTATGATTCTTTTGCCTAGGCTACTGTCTCTCTCATCGTTTTGGTAAAAAAAGGTCTTGGTCATGATGGTCCCATCAGGGTAGTCAATTGTTCCATCATTTTGTTTGGTCATTTTTGTCCCTGCCGGAACTTTTATAAGTCGCTGCTTGTGAGAATAATCTGTGAAGAGAATCGAACTCAATTCTACCAAATGAAAATCACTGGCTGGAATAAGATCTGCTGCATTCCCCTCAAATATGTTGTAGGCAGAGAGATTCTGTTCGAAGACAATTGTTTCAGGGAAGTTGAAGTCAGGAATGGTTAACCTACCATTTGGCCTAATTCGGTCTGGATTGCAAGCACAAATCATGATGAAAACGAATCCAATTATAAAAAAAACTGTCTTGTTCATTGTTATCTTGTTGAGTTGGACTAAAATGGCTATCGGGTAAACTTCACTTCATATAGACTCATGTTGTGGTTCACAATGCTCATCATAAGCTATTTAAATAATCACTTACTAATCTAATACCCTCCTCATCTATCATTGTAGTTCCAATATATGGCATCCTCCCATTTCGTAACGTCCTTGAAATCTTTTCTCTCTTATGTAGGATTCCTGATTGTGCAAGAGAGGTTTCATATCTGAAATCAAAATTTCTTTGGTTCGATTTTTTCCAACCATTTGGCTGATGGCAATGGGCGCAGTTTATATCCAGATATGCCCTCCCTCTTTCTGATAAAGATGCACTGCTGTCCTTGTAATCCACCATCTGGGAAATTTGGTTTGTATCAAAGTCGCTCAAAATACCCAGTGCCTGCAAATGCTGGATCTGATTTAGTTTTTTTCCATCTCGCTCCACCATGCGATTTAAATTTCTCAAACTTGGACCTATTGGGCTTATTGCTGAGTTTGACTGATGACAGCTCATGCATTCGTTTTGGGCAGGAACATGATAAAGGGTAGACCGACTATTGCCCCCAGCACTAATCCATCTCACTTTTTTGTCAAAACCATCAATGGCCAAACTCGCATCTGTTTGTGCCTGGTTCCACAAGTAGGAGGCGATATTCCATACCCCGTTTTCTTTGATCTCTAATCGGGTTTCCATGATTTGCTTCCCCAATTCCGGCTTTCTTTCATCATTATAATAAAAGAAGGTCTTAACCAGAATGCTTCCATCAGGGTATTCAACCCTTCCATCATCCTGTCCCTTGATCTTTGATCCTTTAGGAACTTTTACCAGCCGTTGTTTTTGTGCAAAATCCGTAAAGAGAACAGAACTCAGCTCCACCAACTTAAAGTTACTGTTTGGTGTTAGATCCACTGGATTCCCGTCGAAAATTTTATAGGCGGAGAGTTTCTCCTCGAAGACAATTGTTGAAGGGAAATTGAAGGCAAAAGATGCTTCATGATCATTCCTGGCCGTTGCATAAATACACACAATGGTTATCAGAAATACTAATCCAGCCCCAAAAAGTGTCTTCCTCATTCTCTATTCCAGGTTTAGTTTTTTATCAATGTCTCTAATCTAATTTGGGATGGTTACCATTCCATTGATCAGAAACGATATATAAATCTGCGCATACCTAATCAGTTCCGAAAATTTATTCAACTAAAGAGGCTGTTTTTTCAACGATTTCGATCATTTGGGGCTCTCCTTAAGCTAAATCTACAGGATCATGCCTTAAAGTGATTTCATTGAAAAAAAAACCATTTTCATTGAAAAGAATTGAGCAATCAAAAATTTCATCCCACATTACAGAATGCAAATTGATTCAGTAAAGTATATCATTACACAGGTTCTTATATGGGGACTTGGCTGGCTTTTTGTTCTGCTAATCCTGGATACTGGCAATGAATTTGATGCGAGTTTCTGGAGGAGGGCTATCCTAATGGTTGTGGGGACTTCCATAATTGTTTTTGTTAACCTCAAATGGCTTCTTCCTCTTTATTTCAAAAAGGAAAAAATTGCCTACTTCCTTGCTACCGCTGCGGTACTTATGTTTGTAGTTTGGGGCATGCACTCCGACCAACTCCTCTGGAATCTGGATAAAAGGAATGGATTGGAACGCATTAAGGAGAAAAAAGATCCAGCGGCATTTGAACATGCAAATAATCGGAAAGTTGATGGGAACTTCCGATGGTTGGTTAGAAACTTGCCACCTCTATTAATTAGTTTGCTCGGTAGTTCTTTGGTTGCCTTTAGTAAACTGGCCAGTGAAAAAGAAAAAGAATTGAATCATTTGGAGAAAGCTAAATTGGAAACAGAAATTAAGTTCCTGAAGTCCCAAATTAACCCTCACTTTCTATTCAATACCCTTCATAATATCTATGGATTAACTATCATTCAGTCAGATCGGGCACCTGATCAATTGCTGAAGCTGTCGAATATCCTAAGATATATGCTTTATGAATCCAATGAAGATAAGGTTCCCTTAAAAAGGGAAGTCGATTATTTAAAGAACTATATTGAACTAGCTTTATTGAAGGATAGCAGGGGTATGGACGTGCGTTTTGACCTAGGGATTGGATATGAAGGTATAAATGTATCCCCCCTTCTTTTTATCCCCTTTGTAGAAAATGCTTTCAAGCATAGCAAAATTGAAGACCTTGAGAACGGCTATGTCTACATAAGTCTAAAAACTTCAGGAAATAGGCTTATTTTTAAAGTGGACAATAGCAAGCCACAGGAAGCCTATAAGAAAGATAAGATTGGAGGAATTGGCCTGAGGAACATTGAGCAGCGCTTGAAATTGCTTTATCCTGATAAACATCGATTATTTATCACAGAAACAGAGGCTTCTTTCAACATAAAGCTAGAACTTGACTGCGCATGAGAAATTACTCTTGCATCATTATCGACGACGAAGAGATCGCTAGAGACCTCTTGGAGAATTTTATTGGGAGAATTCCTCATGTAGAGCTATTGGGAAAGTATGGTAATCCGCTTGAGGCGATATCAAGTATAAGGGTAGAAACCGTTGATCTTGTTTTTCTGGATATCCAGATGCCATCCATGACAGGAATTGAGTTCTTGAAAACACTTTCAAGAACCCCAGCTATTATCTTTACTACTGCCTATGATCAATATGCCTTGGAGGGATACCAATTATCGGTTATTGATTATTTGTTGAAGCCTTTCAGTTTTACTCGATTTATGCAAGCGGTAAATAAAGCAACAGAATTGATCGAGCTTAAGGATAATGCCAAATCTGAAATAATTGCAAAAATCCCCTCCACTAGCCAAACTCCTCTTGAGTACTTACTCATAAATGCGGACCACAAGTTACATAGGATATACTTTAAGGATATCTTATATATCCAGAGTATGAAGGAGTATGTAAGCTACGTTACGGATCAAGGAAAGGTCATGGCGTGGGGCTCGCTCAAAAGTTTAGAAGAAAAACTGCCCTCGGCAGATTTCATGCGCATTCATAAATCCTATATTGTAGCGAAAAACAGAGTCAATAGCCTGAATGGGAATCAGCTTGAATTGGGGGACATCATTCTTCCAATTGGAGGTAGTTACCGAGATGACGTGTTGGAGAAGCTTTTTGATAAGCCCAAAGGTTAAAGCCTTCTCACATGAAATTGGAAGGAACAACAATACTTCTTTAGATAACCCTACTGAATATGGAACTTAAAGCAGTTTCTGCCTTTTCATCGAATTATTTCTGATTGGATTTATTTATGCATGAGTAATATTTAGTGTTTGCTTATTCTGGAAATAAAGGTTAATGCAGCAGTTTGATTTTGTTATTTTTAGGCAATCTATTCATAGCCAGAAGATTGGAGCTCTCAACATTGAGATTTTGTTTTTTGGATCGTAATATCTTTCTCTAGCCTCCCTCCAACTCTAAATCAATTTGAAAAATCCTTATCCTTTTCTTTCAAACAGTTGTTTGGACATATCTAAAAATCTTGATTTTTTAAATATATTTGAGTTTAGGAATTAAATTCTAACTACTTATTTCTATGAAACGATACCTTACCATCTTTATCTCAACTTTTTTCCTAATCTCCAGCTATGCTCAAAACTCCGCGCTCAGCTTTGATGGGACAGAGGAATATTTGACGATTTCACATAATAACTCTTATAATATTGGAACCGGATTTACCATCGAGGCATGGATTCTTGCCAATCAATGGAGGCAACAGCAGTGGCAGGGTAGTATTGTTGCAAAGGATAATCAAGGCCCTGACAGGGGCTTTTCCTTCCGATGTGGGAACAACGGTATTTTATCTTTTGTCATGTCCGTGGGAAATGTCTGGCAAGAGGTGTTTACATCACCTATAATGAATGCTAACCAGTGGCATCACGTGGCTGTGGTGGTTGACAATGGAAATATGAAATTGTATGTAGACGGACAGCAGGCTGCAACAAACTCTTTTACAGGTACAGCGTCTCATGGAAATGATCTTGACATAAACATTGGAGGTTCTCCTGGTTTTGGAGGAAGAAACTTTGACGGCGTAATTGACGAAGTAAGAATCTGGGATATCGCCAGGTCTCAGGCTGATCTTCAAAGCACAATTACCAGTGATCTGAATGGAAATGAAGCTGGACTGGTGGGGTATTTTCCTATGAATGAAGGCATGGGCAGCATTGCCAATGACCAGTCTCCGACACAAAACAATGCCTCCTTCAACTTCATGGATAACTCAAACTGGGTGAATGGCTATTCTGTTCCAGATTATGATGTAGCATTGAAGGGGCTGTTTGGCATTGACGTGGTAAATATGATTGATCGTCCCATTAAGTTAAGTGCAGTAGTTCAAAATACTGGTGGGCAGGCAATTAGTGATGTGGATCTTAAAGTGAAGATTAATGGGAATCTGTACCAAACCGAGAGAATAAATCAATCTATTCCCGCAGGAGATACCTTTAATTATGAATTCGTTTTGCCCCTCAACCTGATAGGGCTTACTGACCCTGAAATCAGTGTAGAAGCCCAGCAGATAGATGACAGCAATGCGTTAAATAATATCCGTTCCCTGACCGTAAAAACCGGAACCTCTACCAAAGTTATTGTTAAGGACAAGGTGTTGCACAAAAACGGTGAGAATTTTAATTCAAATAAAGTTACCCTGCCTCAAGATTTGCATAAATACGAGCAAGTCTTGCTTAACATTGACCTGACTTGCCCAAGCGGAGGATGTGGCCCCTGGGATGTACTGGCAAATCTGGTAGCTGTTACAAGCTCTGGTTCTTATGAGTTGGCCAGGTACATTACCCCATATGGGATTGCCTGTGGAGGTTGGATAGTAGATATTACAGACTTCAAGAGTGTGCTAGGAGGGGAGGTGGATTTTCAGACAACAATTGATGTCTTTACTGCAAAGGGTTGGCTCCTAGACATGAGTGTTGACTTGATTGACAATAACCCAACAGACACCTATAGCTACCTAAGCAGATTGTGGGAGTTGCCTTTCCAGGTCTATGGAGATCCAGGTATCAGCTACGATTTGCCTGCCATTCCAGTCAAAATCAAGGGAAACACAACTTCTAACCATGTCAGAATGACCATAACTGGACATGGACAGGGAAATACGAATAATGCAGCAGAGTTTTTTAATGTGAACCACCAGTTTACCATTGATGGAACTACTCATGATACACATAATCTATGGAAGGCTGATTGTGCCCAAAATCCCTGTGCCAACCAACAGGGTAGCTGGCTATTCCCTCGTGCAGGATGGTGTCCCGGTCAATCAGTTGATCCTTACATCATCAATACAAGTTCTCAGCTTAATCCTGGTGATTCTTTGCCATTGGATTATGTACTTCAACCCTATACAAACCTTCTAAATACCGGGTACAACAACAGCTCTCATACCGAGCCTTATTACAAGATCTTTAGCTATTTTATTGAAAGCTCTCCTACTCCCTACAGGGATTATAAAAACCTTGAGAATCACGCTGCCACAGGCTTTGTAAGCAACTCTGCCCTTGATTCTGTAACAGTTTCAATTGTAAACAATGGTTTTGAGGCCATCTCCAATTATGAAGTGAAGATTTTTTACAACAAACAGCTTGTTGATATACAGGCCTTTAGCGATCCTGTAGCTGCTGGAGATACACTTACTAAGCAGGTCATACTCAACAGTCCTCAGGCGATTGATACCCTGATATCCAATAGCATTTTTGTAGAGGTGGCGAGCAATACTGATGACAATCCAGGCGATAATATCCTTCTGTCTTCACTCCCCAAAAGCACCGGATCAGTAGGCAATGAAGAAATTTTTGACCAATTCAGTTTCAGCATTTTCCCAAACCCATCCCAAGATGGCAACTTTATGGCTCAGTATGATAAATTTTGGTCGGGGAGTACGCTGAGAATTTATTCTTTGAACGGTAAACTTCTTCAGCAAATAAAGTTGGGCAAGGCTAGTCAAAAGTTTAGAATTGAAGGGAGTGGAATGTACCTGTACACCATTTCCAATTCGGATGGAACCTCATCTGGATCTGGAAAAATTGTCAATCTCAGGTAATCTCTATTAGTCTGAATCTGAAAATACCTAACTACTATTGGTGCAAATGAAAGGCAAAGTCCCTGACAGGACTGTTTTTCATTTGCGCCTATTCTCTTCCTCAAATTGCCAGTACATGGAATTCTTTAATAAATACTTCATACTTCCTCTCCTAATATTTCTGATTGTAGGCATATTGCCTGCCCAAGAGCTGCTTTACAGAGGGAAAATCATTGATTCTGATAACTCTCAAGCATTGATAGGTGCCACGGTTGTGGAGAAAGGAGTAAATAATGGGAGCTTAAGTGGTACAGCTGGGGTATTTGAAATAAGTACAAGTGCAAAAAATCCCTTTGTAGTTGTCTCTTACCTAGGATATGAGTCCCTGGAGATTCAACTGATGGAAGGAGAAACTACCACGATAAAACTGAAAAGGGATAACCTTCACCTGGATGATGTCGTGATAACCGGATTAGGAATCAAGAGGCAAAAAAGAGAGTTGGGTTACTCAACAGATAATGTATCTGGTGGTAGATTGGCCTTGTCCAATGCGCCCAATATTGTAAATGCCTTGAGTGGTCTTTCCCCAGGATTACAGGTTATTTCTCCAAATGGGGTAGATGGAGGTACCACCCGAATTACCATCAGAGGTAATAACAACATATCTGGTAACAACCAACCGTTGATTATTGTTGATGGTGTTCCAATTGAGAATCCAC
>JALEFZ010000005.1 GCA_022760475.1 Bacteroidia bacterium
CACAGCAAGGGCCAACTCACCCCAAAAAACGAAGGAAATCCCTCTAATCGTTCTTTACATTTCAAACCAATTTGACACAGTTAGTTGAATACTCCCTCATAAACCAATTTGCCTTTGTGAGCCATGACAACGCTGGAGATTTTTTTGAAATGGCCGGACTTTATCAAACTGTCCATTTCCCTAAGTTTGGGGTTGGTTTTAAGTATGGCGGATTGTCCCCAACCATCTTTGAGTTCTTCTATCTCAAAGGGGCTTTCTTGAGAAAATGATACTTGAAAACTCAACAGAAATCCAATAACTAAACAAAACTTTGACATAGACTTTTTTTACAAAGAAATGCATATCCACCTTGAGAAAATAGGAGATTGTTAACATGGAATTTTGAAGATCTCTTCGGGGTTGAGGGGCAAAAGTTTGGACTCACCACTTGGGGTGAAGAATTGAATGTGCCAGATACTCATCCAGATTAGAAGACCTCCTGAAAAGATATTGAACGAAGTGGCTTTGCAATTTATCTGGTACAGCATGGATTAGTTTAAGCAAACAGACCTGAGGTACATCACCTCAATTTTCGTTTTTCTCTTTTTCTATCCATGATCCATAAGCAATCAGGGAGCTTTTTTATGTCAAATGCGATGGTATTTTTTCAGGATGGAAAAATATTTGATGAGCTACACTGAATCATTCAACTTAATATACAAATGCTTAAGTATTGTCCTCTGGGAAATTGAATTAATTTTAGGGCCGGGGAGTTGCCCAATATTGGCTTGATGGTTCCAATGCTATTTTGCCAGATTGTTGTTTAGTACGATTTTTCGGATTTTATTATTCGAAATAATAGACAATATGAATTTTTCTTTCATTTTTTTAATTACCATCAGCATTCCATATAAGACATAGTATCAAGCCCATGGGCTTGATACTATGTGTTTTTTACCATATTGTATGCCGTTCTTATTTGAACAACTCAGTTATTTGTTTGTCGGTTATTGAAACTTCCATATTTCTTACCTTGCCTCCACTTACATAAACTCCCTTCCCCTTTAAACCTTCGTTAAATGCTCCTTTATATAAATTGGCAGCACCTTCTGCGGGTAACTTAAAAAGTAGATTTCTGATTGGTTTTAACCAAAAAGGCATCCCTTTACCAGATGTCATCTTTGTTTTAATCGCTCCAGGATTAACACTAACGAAGCGTATATTTGTATGTTGCTTACTTAAATGGTTCATGAGTGTTACCATGGTCAATTTTGAATCCATATAGGAACCGGTGAGCTTGGTAAAATTTTCCGGTTTTTTAAATGCTGAAATATCCAGTGATTTTTTCTTTTCTAGTGTTCCTGTGGCCGTACTTACAACAAAGGGGTTTTCCGACTTTTCAAGTAATGGCAACAATGCTTTGGTTAACAGATAAGGACTAATGGCATTGATTTCCAATTGTAATTCATTTCCGTAATCAGAAAAATAGAGCTTTTCAAGAAGGACACCTGCATTGTTAAAAATGCCATCTAAGTAGCTAAAGCTCGATTGTATTTCCTCAGCTACTGATGCTATTTCATCTCTTTGGCTAAGGTCTGCTACGAAAATGTATAATTTATCTTTGGTTGAAAATAATTGCTGAGTTTCAGCTTTTCTTTTTTCGCTTCTAACAATCAGCCCGATTTGATGTCCTTCGGATAGGAGCTTCTTTGTTAATTTGAACCCTATTCCTGAGTGTCCACCTGTGATTACAATATTCATAAATTGAGAATTTTTAGCTTATTTGGAAATGTATTGTTGTTTTCAATTTGCATTTATATGCATTTGAAACTTTTTTAATGCTTCATTGAACTTTTCTTTCTGTTCAAACTCAACAATTTTTCCATCTTTAAAGAATTGGTTGAATGATGGGAGATGATAGCTTGATATAATGTTGGCGCCGAAAAAAGGAAATAGATATTCTGAGACCTTCATTACGTAAGAGCTTGGTCGCCTACTAGGACTTGTTCCTATCAAGAGCATAGGCTTATCGTGCCAAATTTTTGGGGTTGATATTCTGGACAACCAATCCCAAAGATTTTTAAATGCGCTTGTGTAGAGTCCGTTATATTCAGCGAGTGAAATTATAATCCCATCTGACTCCTCGATAAACTGTGAAAACCGAACAGCGTTAATGGGCACACCTGATGTCTTTTCTAAGTGGGGTGAATAAACTGGTAGTTCAAAGTTATTTAGATCAAGTAGAGTCGTTTTTATATCACTCAATTGACTGGCAGTAAATTCTGCAAATCGTTTGTTTATGGATTGATGGCTGTTGGAAGCTCCAAATGCAACTATTTTTTTAGACATATTGCTTTATTTTTCTTTAAAGCAAATGTCTATTTCTTATAATTTCTGTGCATTAATGTATCATAAGAATTCACTTTGCTTGGTTTTTATACCAAGCATTTTTGGCGGCACTTAGGCTTTCAGGAGTTACGCCAAGATAAGAGGCAATCATTCTTTGAGGAACTCGCTGAACAATGTCTGAGTATGTTTCAATAAAATGCTGATAACGCTCTATAGCAGATGCACTCATAAGCATTATTACTCTTTTCTGTAAAACATTTATCCTGTTTACTAGAGCTTTGGTGTCAGCAGTGTTAGAAATTTTCTTTTCTTGAACAATAACTTCCGAATCTTCTAAAGCTTGGATAAATAATTCACTTGGTCTTTCAGGACTAACAGAATCTGCAATTGTCCAACCTTCAGGTGCAAACATAAAAATATGTTCTTTACCCTTTTTATCTATTGAATAGCTGCGTAGTAAGCCAGATTTTACGGCATAAATTTTCGAATTGAGTTGACCAATATGTTGTAAAATTTGTCCTATATTTACTTTCATTCTCTTCCATGTATTTCACTCTTAGCGTGTCTTCATGCCATTCAAATCCTTCAACTCGAGCGAAAGAGTTGCCAGGCTTAGAATCCATAAAATGAGAAATACCTTGTAAAACAAACTGATCTTCATTTATACGGCTGTATTCATATATAAATTTGAAGAACAGGCCGTACCCGTATCCAGGGTCTCTATGAACAATCAAAGAGTCACCTATAACTTGAATGCGACCGATAGGGAGCATTATCGGCATAGCCATTGTTGTGCTTTCGTTATTTCTATTTCTAATTGTTGGATGTTTTCCACTCGATTAATAATCCCATTAAGATATCCATTTCTATTTTTAATTTATCAAGTTGAATCAAGGCATTTTGATTATGTCGATTCATAATAGTTAAGATACCTAGAGTATTCTGATTGTTTATGACTTTTGTAAAGTCTTTATATTGGGGTACTTTATTCACATCTTTCAAATTTTCGTATTCCATGATATCCATTGGTATTCCAAGTTCTTTTCTCAGTTCATTATACCTTGAAAACCCTTTATCAACATACTCATAATTAAAATAAACCTTCTTTAATTGGTCTAAAATATCTGGCGAAGAAATATAATTTCTGAAATCAGGGTTATTTTTAATCATAGATGACTCGAATGCTAATCCTGCTCCAAAGGCATATTGAGAAGGTAATTCTTTTTGTGATTCATTACGTACATCACCATTTTCTATTATGCTAATGAAATTATTATGAATATTTGATAAATTATTTAGCACCGAAACTCTTGTTTCGTAGAAGGCTTGGTCATTCTTAAGGTCTTGTATCAGATTATCGACATATTGTATTTCAATTTTTACTTTCTTCCGATTCTCATTCCAATTATTAATCCCAAGAGCTATCAAAATTCCAATTACTACAAGTAGAATTTCACCAATAGCATATTTAAAATACTTTCCAGTCTTTCCTCCTGAAAGCAAGTTTTGTCGAATTTTTCTAAAGAATTTTATCATTGGTTAGCGGTTTTTGATAATGAAGCACAACGGATAGTACATGCGGCGAGGCGGCGAAGTCGCCATGCTGGCATGTACATTGTTGTGCTTTCGTTATTTTTTATTCAATTCGTTATTTAAATACTCAATCAAGTTCAAAGTCTCAGTCTTCAAGTCTTTAGCTGTTGATATTCTAACTTTACTTAATCTTCCCATTCTGTATAAACTATTTTCGAATTCCAGACTTCTAAACAATTTTTCTAATTCAATCTTGTGACTACTTTTAGCGCCATTTTTTCCACTAGAAAGGTAATACGTGACATTCTGCAGTGGAAAGTGACTAGAAATAATAGGCATTAATCCATAATAATGTTCATTTGATGTAACATCCAAGGCTATTTGTTTTTGCAATGACAATTTCCATTCAGACAGGCCTGTTTTTATTGACTTGTCCTTTATAAGTCTTATTGAATTCGAGCTTTCTGCTGCATTCAATAACGCATTCTTTGGTGTAAAAGCTAACAAATTAAAGGTTCTGCTAAGTATGTAGACTAAACTATCTTCTTTCTTGAAAGAATAATTAGTATTTGCATAATTCAGAAGTGTGTTGTAATCCTTTTCCAAATAATTAGCTATTACTAAATATTCATCGATTAAGATCAAATTTTCTTCCATTTCCATTTTTAAACTCTCGAGCAATTGTTCCTCTTCATTTTCCGCCTTTCTATTTTCATTCCAATTGTTAATCTGCAATGCGATTAATATTCCAATAACCACAAGAATAATTTCGCCAATTGCATATTTAAAATACTTTCCAGTTTTTCCTTCTGAAAGTAAATTTTGTCTAATTTTTCTAAAGAATTTTATCATTGGTTAATGGTTGGTTATAATGAAGCACAACTATAGTATATACGCCATATTTCACATACTACCCCAATATACGAAGATCTGCAATCCGCATTTCTTCTAATAATCCAGATCTCCCCACAAACTTTTCGTAATTTCCCCACCAATCCCCCTTAGGAGAGTTTTTCTATGAAAAAAGTTCTGATCATCCTCTACTATTGGCCTCCGGCGGGAGGTGGTGGCGTGCAACGCTGGCTCAAATTCACCAAGTACTTGCCCGAGTTTGGGTGGGAACCCATCGTCTATGCGCCGGAGAATCCCGACTATCCCCTTCAGGACCCTAGCCTGGTAGCGGATATTCCAAAAGGATTGACCGTCATCAAGCATCCCATCTGGGAAGCCCGAAAGGCTGTGGCAGGACTTTTTCCTAGGAAGGAAAACAACAAAAATCCCAAGGGTAAGAAAAAAAGCCTGGATGGCCTCTTTTACCTCGACCCGTCCGAAAGGTCCTTTAAAGACAACCTCACCATCTGGATCAGGGGAAATTTCTTTATTCCCGATGCGCGAATGACCTGGGTAAAGCCCTCTATCAAATTTTTGAGCCAGTATTTGAAGGAGAATCCTGTGGATGCCATCGCCACAACAGGCCCCCCGCATAGCATCCACCTGATTGGCAAGGGACTCAAGAAGAAAACGGGCTTGCCATGGTATTGCGATATGCGCGATCCCTGGACCAACATCGAGTTTTTTGAGCATCTCATGCTTAGCAACTGGGCAGAACGCAAGCACCGCCGCCTTGAAAAGGCCGTCCTCACAGGTGCCGACCATGTGAATGAGGTGGGAAAGGATTTCATCAACTACGACAAGTCAATCGGCGTCAAGAACATCGATTGGTTGCCCAATGGCTATGATGACAAGGATTTTGAAGGGGAAAAGGAAGCTGTGAGTCCACACTTCATGATCAGCCACATTGGGACTTTTGAAAAAGACCGAAGCCTGGACAGCTTGTATTTTGCCTTGAATAAATTGAGCGAGGAGTTTCCTGATTTCCGAAATGACCTGCGGATTCAATTGGCTGGAAAAATCTCAGGAGCTGTAATTGAGGATTTTGAAAATGAAGGCCTGGGCGAGAATCTTGTTAATCTTGGATATATCTCACACAAGGAGGCCATACAGGCCATGCAACGCTCGCAACTCCTGCTGATCCTGATCAATCAATCCGAACGAAATGCCAAAGGTAAGTTGACAGGAAAAATCTTCGAATACCTCGCATCGGAAAGGCCTATTCTCATCATTGGGCCTGAGGATGGGGACGCCGCCAATGTCATGAATGAGTGTCAGGGTGGGGTAGCCTGCGATTTTGAAGACCGTGATAAATTGGTTCGCATTCTCAAGGAAAAATACCTGGAATACAAAGAGATCGGTTCAGTTAAAAGTCAAAGCCAGGGATATGAGAAGTATAGCAGGAAGAATTTGAGTAAGGCTTTGGCGGAATTGTTGGATAGATTGGGTACTAAGTGATTAGGTTAAGCCTAACTTTTGGTTAGTAAGATCTATTCCCAAATATATATCTTCCATACTTACCTGGACATTAATCCCAGGGAAGTAGATCATTTCTTCAAGGGATGAATAGTACCTAATACTCCAAAGACCCTTCTCATCCCTGGAAAAAACCTCCACTAAGTATTTGTTTTGATTTACCAAAACATAATCCTTAAGGGTTTTAATCAGCTGGTAAGAATGGAATTTTTCGCCTCTATCGTAAGATTCTGTAGAGTCAGATAGAATCTCGCCAAGAAGAACCGGATTCGTGATAGAGTTTGAGTCTTTTTCATCTAATTCTACTTGTCCACAGATTACTGAGAAATCAGGATAAAACCTACCATTGGCAGCAGAAACAGAAACCCTTGTATCAGAACTAAAGGTATTACAAGGCCTTTTGTTCTCTCGAAAGCCGATATTTATGGATGTGATAAAATTCGCTCCTAGGAGTCCGTGCGTAGGACTTCCACCAGCCATCAATCGGATAAGCCCATTTACAAATTCGTACTTCTCTTCAGAACTGTTCTCGAGTTCCAGATATGCCTCAAGGGTGTATGTATCAATCGCTTTCTCTGCCATAGCATTTATCTCTCCATCAATTTACGAAAAAACCTAAAGAAGAGCCTAGAAGGGAGATGTCAATACATAAAAATTTAGCCTGCAATTCTGTGTTCTAACATTAATTTTTATATATTGAATTATCTACATATAAAACCTGAACTAACGACACCATTATGAAAGTATTGACCTGGATTTTGCAAGTGTTACTGGCATTGGCCATGCTGGGCGCTGGTGCTATGAAACTGATGACTCCCGTCGAAGAAATCGTCGCCAGCGGCGAACACATGGCATGGGCTGCTGCCGTCCCAGCCTGGCTGGTAAAGTTCATCGGAGCTGCAGAACTTACCGGAGGCATTGGCTTGCTTCTCCCTTCTTTGTTGCGCATTCGTCCCAAATTGAGCGTCCTGGCTGCCTATGGCATCGTAACGATCATGGTCTTGGCTGCAATTTTCCATATCGTAAGAGGGGAATACCCCGCCATTCTTAGCAACGTCATCTTTGGTGGAATAGCTGGCTTTGTTGCCTGGGCCAGAACCCATAAAGTCCCCATTGCTGCAAAATGATCTAACTCAATTCCTAAAAAGTAAAGCCCGATCCAGTTAAGGAACGGGCTTTTTAAAATACTACCACTACTACTGTACTTTTGCGCCTAATTGGGCTTTTCCTAATTCATTCATCAAGCCTGACAGGTATCCCTCCGTGATGTGTGCCTTCTCTGCATATCCTTCAGATTCCATCAGCACCTTGTGCAATTTGTGAAGGTTGTAGTAAGGAACGCCAGGGTAGAGATGGTGCTCCAGATGATATCCTACATTGTGGGGAGCAAGGAAAAATCTTTCAATCAAATTCGTTTTTACTGTTCTGGTGGAATTTAAGGCGTGCTCATAGCCCAATTCACCAAAGTGCTCTGCAACCGAACGGATGTACTGAAACATGAAGAAGGTCGATAGGTAAGGAATGATCCAGTACATCAGGTATTCTTTCCAGATTCCAAGTACAGAAAGCACAATGATCAAAGAGATGTAGTATGCAATTCTGACGATGCCATTTACGGATTTCTTCTTTTTCTTGGGCTTGGGGGCGTCCAATACAAATCTCTTGAAGAACCAGAAAGCATCTTTGGCTCCTTCCACCATACCGAAGTAGGAAAGTACCCTTAGCACGAATTCAGCCTTAGTTTTGGGGAAGGTAAATGCCCTTTTTCCCAGCTTGGCCACCCAGTCAGGATCGTGCTCGGTATTGAGGTGGTTGTGGTGTCTAAGGTGATTTTGTCTGTAGGCCTCAATGGTGGTAAAAATAGGG
The DNA here is from genome assembly GCA_022760475.1 of Bacteroidia bacterium. GTDB lineage: Bacteria > Bacteroidota > Bacteroidia > J057 > J057 > JALEFZ01. Next base: position 8,095 of record JALEFZ010000005.1, read on the forward strand.
TATAGAGTTACCAGGTTTGTCACCATGTCATTCCATTTTCTGTTTGGCAAAAAACGGAAGTGCGAGGCGTCATGCATCAAGATGGCCAATGCATGCATCCTCGCACCAATGATGATTACACTAAGCACATATAAGAACGGATTGAAATAAGTCGCTGTCAGGAAAATGGTTCCCAGGATGAGCATCCAGTTGAGTGCCATATCCAAGGCATGACGGAGGGGGTTCATTTCGTACAAGGGCTTCAGCTGAGCCTTATCTATGTTCAGGTTTAGGTCTTTTACACTGTGGGCAGACATAGTTGCTATAATTAAGGGTTTGAATATGATACAAAGCTGCTCAATCCACCCTGGATATATTAGAGAAGAAGCACCGATTTTATTGATTAGGTATTTTTACTATAAAAGGCCGTCCAAATGCGTAGGACGACCTTACTTGAAAACATGGTAATCGGCTGTAGTTTTTAGTCTTTTTTGCTGGAAACCGTCTGCGCAGGTGTTTGCATTTTCAGAAGGTTGCCGAAAATATTTCCATCCATATTGGAAGGCAGAACGGCGATTTGCACCTTGGAAGCCAATTCTTTATTGACCACATAGGAAGCATAGCTTGGATTAGAGGCGCACAGCTTCGCTACTTCCAGTTCGCGCTCAAGACTGGCCTTGTCCGAAGCGCGCTGCTTTTCAACGGTGATCATTTCCAATTCTCTTTTGTGGTTGGCTTCCGCCTTTTTCAAGGCGCGCATCTTCGTAACCTCAGCTTCTGCAAGGAGGACAGCCCTTCTTTTTTCAGCCAAAGATTGCTTTTCAGTCACCTGACGCTGGGTTTCCGCCTTCGCCAATTCTGTGCGGCGACGAATTTCTTCGGTCTTGGCCTGAATCTGCTGGAGCTTGCCTTCCATGCGGGCATGCTCGATGGCTACCTCTCCTTCAGCGGTAGCACGCTTCTTATTGGCAGCCGCAGCGGCAATCTCTACCTCATTTTTCTGGCGAATCGCCTCCAATTCACGTTCCTTCATGCCCGAAGCCTCCAAAGCCTGGGTGTAGGTGTTTGGGAAATGAATCTCGGGTATGATGACCTCCTCAATAGAAAGGCCTTTTTCGCCAAGGTCCTCAGAGAAACTTTCCTTAAGGGCATGGATGAATTGTTCTCTCCACGAACCAAAGACCGAGTCTACACTTGGATAGGCGATGGCTACCTTGTTGGCCAATTCGCGGCTCCTGGGGGCAATGATAAGCGTATCAAAAGCCTTGGGGTGTGCAAACTGGGTGTGGAAGTCTACCAAATCTGTAATCCTCCAGCGGATTGCAATCTCAATATCCAGCGGAACCCCATCACCTAGGCGGATGTCGTCAAGTTTCGACTGATACAATTGATCGCGTAGTTCAAGATTGGTGTTTTCTGGTTGATTACAAGAACTGAAAACGATTAGAAAAGAGAGTAAGAGAGGAAAAATTGCAGATTTTAGATTCATGGCTTTTCTGTTTTTTGGATGAATGATCTGTGCCCAATTTGAAATAAGTTCCCTTGTTATTTATAGGCTTTCGATCAAATGCATGTCTTTTTCAACTAAGCATAACCATCCAACAAGAATGTGATTTATCCAAAATCTGCTATTCTGGAACTCCTCTCTTTTAGTTTTTTATCTACCAAAAGACTGTAAATCCAAGTTTGGCAAAGAAAGGGGTGCCAGGGGTAAAGTGAACCTCTGTAACAGCTGCTGATTCGCTCTGGAGTAAACTGGTGGTTTCAAATTGAGCTTCCTTCCATTTGACATTAAAAATATTCTCAATAGATAATTGAATTTGGAAGGAGTCATGTTGATACTGGCCTACAAAGTCAAAGAGGTGGTAGCCTTCAGCTGTCAAACTATAGTCTTCATTTGCAGGACGATCCCCCAGAAACCTGTGCCTCAGACTGCCAGATAGGTTTTTATTTGTCTTCAAGGTCAATCCATTCGAAGCAGACCATATGGGTGCCAGAGGAATGAAGTCTTCGCCAGGCTCGTTTTCAAGAGACCTTGGATGGGTAACATTGACATCCGAATCCACAAACAAGTAAGGCTTAAGCTGAATCCTGCTGCTTATATCCACTCCCATTCTGCGGCTTTTGCCACTGGGTTCTACAATGCCTGCATCTCCTACATAGACAAACTCTTCTTCCAGGTCTAGCCCCCAAATAGCCGCTTGCAAAAAAACATTTTTGATAGGCTTGAAAATAAAGCCCAAGTCTAGTCCATATGCAACAGGTAGGATCGAAGAAGGTTGATTCGCCAGGACTACTCTGCTATCATTGGAGTGGAAACCTGTGCCCGCATGGACGTAAAACAGGAGTTTGGTAATTGGAGAGTATTGAAGGCGCAATTTGGCACTGGGTAAGAGTTTTTGTTGGCTTTGTTTGATGGCGTTTTCATTCAGGAAATCAGAATAGGAAAATGTAAACTGATCCAAACGCAATCCTGCATTGAACTTGAGTTTCCTACCCAAGTTGACTTGATGATTGACAAAAAAGGCAGCGTTCAATTCCTGGACTTCTCCATTTGCCAGTTCCTCTAGGATTTGAATTCTGTTTTTGGTGTGAAACAGTCCCAAATCTCCAATCTGATCCAATCTTAAATTGAAGCCCAAATCTGTTTTAGAAGGAAACCTGCCGTTTTCATTTTTATAGGAGTATTTCAAATTTACCCCCAGGATATCTCTCTTTTCGGTTTGCTGAATTTGATCGCCATTCTCTGGATCTTCCAGAAAGAATGTGAAGTTGGAGAAGAGGTCAAAGCTCAGACGGCTGAAATACACCTGACTTTGGAGGGAGGCATTTTCATTGAAGCTATGAAAAAACTGCGCATTGACATTCTGTCTGGACGTACTGCCACCTTCGGTGGAATCAATGGCTCCAAAATATCCTATTTCTCCCCGAGTGATGGCGCGCCCTGGAATCTGCCCTGAGGCATTCCATGAACTTTGAAAGTGCGAAGCTGATAGCCTTAACAGGCTATTCTGTCCAAGACTTCTTGAAAATTTTCCAAATAGGTTTACCCGACGCATGTCCTGGGAGGCGTCAAAGTAACCATCAGTTCCCAGGAATTCTGCTGCGACATAGGCCTGAGTCTTATTGGATTTGGGAGATAGGTCGCTCATCAATAGACTGCGAATAGTATTGAATTGGCCTATCTCGATCTTGGCGAGGCTCTTATCAAGGGCATTTTTTGTCTGAAAATCTACAAAGGCGGCAGTGGCAAAATTTCCCTTCTCGGCATCATAAGGTCCCTTGCCAAAATCAAGTCTTTCCACCGTTTCAGGTATTAGGAAATGCAGGTCGGCATAGCCTTGGCCATGGGCATGGGAAACCATGTTGACCGGAAGCCCATCTACATTGATCTGGATGTCGGTTCCGTGATCCAGGTCAAATCCCCTTAGGAATATCTGTTCGGCCTTGCCTCCCCCTGCATGCTGGGCAATGCTCAAACCGGGAACCTGTCTGAGAATGTCCTGAGAGGAGTTTAGCGGCCTGAGTTGTAGATCCAAAGCTTTGAGTGGGCTCAGGAGCTTACCGTTGGAGGCGGTGATATTGACTTCCTCGATTGAGATGCTTTTGGGTTCCAAGGAGATGAGAAAGGGTGATTCTCTGCTTTGGTCCAGGGAAAGTGTGAATACCCTGGGATGATAACCCAACAATTCAACTCTCAAGCTGATTTGGTTTTCGTCTTGTCCTGGAATGTAGACCTTCCCCAGAACATCCGAGAACAGCAGCTTTTTACTTTTTCCGAAGCTAATGCTGGCACCCACCAAAACTTCTCCGGTTTGGGCATCTTTGAGTACAAGTGGCAAGGGATTTGATTTGGCGAGGAGATATGGAAGCCCCATCACTCCCACCATAAAAATGGTAAGTAAAATCTTTTTCATTAGGATGGATTTGTGAAATGTTTGAAAGTGGATCCCCTGACACGGATGTGCCAGGGAAATCCTTACAACTAAGCCCCAATCATATTCTTGGCTTCTGACAGAAAAATGTGATCCTGATAAGGATCTTGGTTAAAGTATTTCTTAAATAGCTTTTTGGCAGCATTTTCTTGTCCCTTTTCATGGAGAACCAAAGCCTCCATCGCCTTCAGTTCTGCATTTGTAGAACCAGTGGCCAAGGCTACTTTCAAATGTTTTTCAGCTTGCTTATAATCCTCCATCTTTAGGTAAATGGCGGCTAATAATTGGTTGGCGTCCTTGTTTTGAGGACGGTATTCGTATTCTGTCCATGCGTATTCGAGGGCTTTTTTGTGGTCATTGAATAATTCGAGGTATACACGGCTGTACTCCATGCCCATTTTGTGGCCTTTGGCTTCGTCGTCTGCCAGCATTTCCAGAATTTCTTCATTGAGCTTTTTTGCCTCTTCAATTCTGCCGGTTTCCAGGTAGAGTTTTGCTAGGTTTTCGTAGAAAGATACCTCTGGGATGATGGCACAGGCATCTTTGAGTAGGCGTTCTGCTTTTTTCATGTCGCCTTTCTTCCTGGCGATTCTGGCAAGGGCTTCTATGGCAAATGGGTAATTTTCTCTTTCAGCAAGTATTCCTTTGAAGACCTCTTCTGCCCTGTCGAGTTGACCTTGAGCTTCGAGGAGTTGGCCGAGAATAAGTCCCGCCCAGGCAGTCTCCTCATATCCTGGATAACCAGCCTTAACCGCCAACTTCATGGCATCTATAGCTCCCTCCATGTCTCCATGGATTTCTCTTAGGTAAGAGACCCTTGAGTATGAACGGATGTCAGGCCTGATGGACATCATTTTATCAGCCATCGCAACGGCCGTTTCGTAGTTGCCGAGCTCGACTTCCGCATCAACCAAAGATCCATAGATCAGGGCATTGTAACCATTGATTTCAATGGCTTCCTTAGCCAATTCGCGAGCTTCTTTGAACTCATGAAGGGATAGCATTACAGAGGCTTTTAAGGATTTTACTCCAAATACAACATCCTTGGGAGGATTTTCCATCAGGATGCCATTCAAAATAGTCAGGCTGGCGGGATAGTAATGGCCATGCTCGCCGGTTGCTCTGGCTTCCAACATAAATAGCTGAGCCAACTGGATTCTTTTTCGATAATTGCTGGGATTACGAGAAATTTCTGATTTCAATTTGTGGTAGGTCATATAGACCTTTTCTTGCTCTGCCGGAGAGCCAATCTTCGGATTCCTTGGAAGCAATTCAGGGATAACCTGATTGGCCATGGTAGTTTTGCTAGCAAATTGATATTGCTTAGCCTGTTGTTTTTCTGAGCAAGAAATCAAAAAGCTAAGAGCCAATATTAGTGATAATGATAGGAAACGCATAGTCGTAGGCTTTTGGATTAAAATTTGAACTACCTACGAGGCCATGGGGCCAACTGGATTTCCCGAAAGGAAAAAAAATTAAATCTTATACAATCACTTATACATTGGCATATAAAAAGGGCCATGAAGAAGAATTCATAGCCCTTTTAGAAATCAAGCATCAAAGAAATTTCAGATACTTTCTTCGATGATATTTCTTATCCATTCATTTGGTATCATGTCGATGGTCAGGTTGACACGTTCTGTACTTCCAGAATTGATGATTTTGTGGGGATCGGTAAGCCTTAGGTACCAACATTCTCCAGGCTTCATGGGAATGGGCTTATTATTCAGATAAAACTCAACTTCCTCACTCCTGAAAATTGGAATAGTCAACCTGATGACTGATCGTTCAATGTGAAGGGCCAGGGTAGGATCTGTATGTTCCTTGACTTCAGATCCTGGTTCCAACCGTAGGATTCTAACCAGCGTTACCTTGGTATGTGCCTGGAATTCTTCGATTATGCGCTTCAGGTAAGGAGATTTCTCCAGTTCAGGGGTATTTAACCAATCCGTCCAGGAACCATCGGCATAATCGTCCGCTGGGGGAGGAAAGGGCAATGAGGTATCCACCAGGTGTGCCGGGGCTCGAAGCTGAAGGACAGAATAATAGATGAATTCGGGGAGTTGCATGGCCAGGTATTCCTCTCGCATGCGCTTTACATCGTAGCTAAACGGTAATTTTACCCTGTCTATGAGATGGGATTTGGGTTCAATGATATGAGACACTTTTCAGGTAATTAGGGGTTATATTTGTCAGGCATCTAAAATATAACGCCTGGAAAAAATATTTCCAAGCCCCAAATGTTTATCATTGAAATAAATTTCTCTAAGCACTTATCATGATGACTTCGGTAGGGGTCAGACTTTCTCCATTGGGTTCGTAGGAGATAGCAAAGGCGTCCGGAGCCTCTTTCCTGTCCAGGGTCTTGAAAACGAAGCCTTTTGAATCTTTGGGAAGCACTCCCAGACTTACGACTTCCTTGCCATAGATGGCCCAAAGCTGGTAGGCCTCCTGCGCTGTCAATTCTGCCAATGACCATTGTGAAAGGGCTATTTTACCTGCATCCTCATTGTAAATGACAGATAGCTTATTGCTTTCCTCGCGGGCAATCCTTTTCAGCTCTACCTTTTGCGTGCTCTTTCCATTTACAAGTTCAATGAAATCTTTCTGGTCTTTGTTTTGACTGAGTAATACCTGGGTGGATTTCTGAATCTTTTCCAGTTTATCTTGAGAATCACTCAATTGGCTTTGCTGATCATTTAGCCTGAAATAAAAGAGCAAATTGACGCTAAAACTTAAAATAAGGGCAATTGCGGCAGCTATTTGAAGCCATCTGAGGTCTTTTTTGTCCTTTTTCTCAAGAAGGTCAATGATGTTGGCCCCTTCGCCTTTTTCATTGGAGATCTCTTCCTCGATCTTATTGAGAACCTGATAAACAGTATTTATCTTGGGTTTTTGTTGTACGAAGGAGGAGGAAACATCCATCAGGGCACGCTCAATTTCAATGACCTCCTTTTGCAAATCAGGATCGGACTTCACCAATTGATGAATTCTCTGAGATTCTTCCTCAGGAAGAGTCCCGGCCACATACAATTCCAGCATCCCGGAATCCCGTATTTCATCTTTGTTTAACTCCTCAGCCATTGCCTTAATAAATTTATTCCCTGGCGTATCCTTGTCTTCACAGTGCCCAATGGGATTTGTAACTCTTTGGCTGCCTCCTGTTGGGTATGACCCCTAAAATACAAAAGATCAATGAGGTCTTTGTACTTGGGTTCAAGCTTGTCAACCATCTCTTTGATGCCTATGCCTTCGACATAGGGCTCTTCAATGAGGCTTTTCGAAATAGTTGATTCTTTGGTATTGGTTTCTTCTAATTGTCTTCCGCTTTTTTGCTCGCGGAAATCCCTGGATCTGATTTTGTCGATTGAAGTCCTGCGGCATATGTTGAGCAGCCATGTGAAAAGGCGTCCTTTCTCAGGGTCGTATTGGTTTCCAAATCTCCAGAATTTAATCAGGCTTTCTTGCCAAACATCTTCAGCCATTTCTTGAATTCCTACGATTTTGAAGATCACCCCGAAGAGAGCCAACTGGTAATGTTGGTCTATCAGTCGGATCGCTTGTGGGTTCCTTTCGCGAAGAAACTGTACGATCTTTTCTTCTATTGTATCTTGCGGGGGTGTAGAGATCAATGTTTACCTAATGAGAAAATGGTTGTAACAGATTGACAGTCCGATAATCACAAAACAAATCTTAAGCCAAGAAGGCAAAATTTTTTTTGTGCACCTAATAAAAACCTTTTCCTTTTGAACATATGCAAGGAAGAATGCCCAAAGTCTGGACAAACTTCCTTGTATATTCCAGCTTTGAAGAATTTATTTCTTAACGATTCTTTTTGTGATAATCTTATCTTTTACCCGAATTTCCAAAAGATAAGCTCCTGATGCAATCTCAGAAAGATCCATTTTGACACTTCCCTTTAACTGAGTCCTTTCCAAACGAAGTTCTTGACCCGTAATAGAAATAAGCCTGATTTGAGCTTCTTCCTGGATGTCCTCTGTTCGGATCTCAAGGAATTGATCGAATGGGTTGGGAGCGAGCATGATGTTTTCTTCAAGGAATACTTGCTCAAATTGTCCCTGTTCAATCTTCCTTGCCAAAACTCCATTAAAGAATTTTCCACCAGATACAGCAGCATTTTCTTGAGGTATTCGAAGTGTATTACATCTTACACTCAAAGAGGGCCTAAGCACCAGGCTAAATGGATCTCCTGGTAGCAACCTGTGATCAGCCCACCATACACCTGTGATGTTGTCATCGCCAAAGGTGGCAGGATTCTGAGGGTTATTTTTCGTTTTGAAGAATGAAGTCCCCGGATTAGCCAGAAGGGTATCCCTTTGAGGACTCCACCACTGGGCATAAATGTAAGGTAGAAATCTTTGGTTAGGATTTTCTACCCTCCACGTAAGCATGTCAGAAGCTGGGTCAAAACAAACGTAGCTCAGTTTTAGCCTCTTTATGATGTTGGGCTGACTGAAACTTACTGTATTCGAAGGCATGGACTCACCCATGGCAGAATAGGCAGATACTACATATTCAATGGTCTGACCAAACACAAGCACTGTATCTACAAATGAGCTTACATTGGCACCTACTGTATCCAGGATCTGAGTGTTGTTGCCCACCGTCTTTCTGATGATGTAACCCAGTTCATTGGTGGTGTTGTCCTCCCAACTCAGTGGAGCAATGAAAAAGGTATCAGAGTTGACCATCAGATTGGTAGGTGCATTCAGGCTACCTGTTGGGTCAAGTACAATCGGCTGCTGATAGAATACTTCTTCACCTCCACAAGCTCCTGCACCTGACCATGGAGTCTGTACGTATGGGAAACTGGATTTGAAGGTAGTGTCATTCTCCTCTACCCCGGTAGTATAGGTCAAGACATCCAGCAGATCCTGGGTAACAGGAGACGCATTCGGGTCATTCGGGTCAAAATCATCATACCAAAGTCCAATGGCCGCCAAAACAACCCCGCTTACTGCTTGCAATTCGATTCTCGTTACATCGTCCTCCAATCGCCTTCCATTTGGAAAGCCATCCATATTGGGGATAAACTGTAAGTGGGCACTTCCTGCATATGTCGGGTCAGTCAAGCCCAAAACTGCTGCCTGGATAAGGCCAAGAGAGCTAAAGCCAGGGTCGTTTCTATCCGTTACGGGAGTTGCCATGTTCAGGCGCAACATATCTCCTCCATTTGGCAAAAAGTTGTTGACAAAGGGTTTTCCCGTGGCCAATGGATTGCCATTTTTCCCTGTAGCCAATTGGTATGGAGGGAAGTTGGGTACACCCGTGTGGAAGGCAGGCCAAAGGTCTACTGAGCGCGGTTTCCCCGGTCCTGGCAATAAAAGGCTTCCGAATACAGCATCGTCCAGAGCAGTTCCCGCAACTGCAGCGCTGCCTTTCAGTCCAAATAAGCCATCATTTCCATTCCCAAAATCAAAGGCACCCAAGGAGTTTCTTTGAATCCTCAACTGAGAGAATGCAGGTACTGCTCCTCCAAACAGGGAGTCATCCATGTAGAGGCCTAGTTCAGGATTGTAGAAGTATTCGAAATGGGCAGGGTTTTCATTATAGGGAGTTCTGGAATTCCACTCATCTTTTGCTCCAATTGGAATCACTGCTTCATTGGTCAAAGGCATGCCCAGGCGAGAAACCTGTACCCAATTTCCCGTGTAAGAAGGACTGGCATTGGTGCCAAGGGTGCGGATTTCCTTACGGCTTGCAGAAGCCCAAACACCGATCACGAAGTCTCCGTCCAGGATGTCGTGGGCTTGTGATGCAGATTTTCCATCCTTCTGAAGAAGGCTAATAGGAACTTGAACAGCAATGGTGCTTACATTCAGGCAAGCTACGCCATCTCTTGCTTTTCCATTTTGGCGTGGGGAATCTCCCAGGTCAAAAATGCCTCCAAGGTCTACAAAGAATGGATCATCAGCAGTCCCACAGAAAACCTTCTCTCCACTGTTGGTTGTTTCAATGGCGCTGGCAATCAGGCTGTTGTAATCCTGTCCCACACCTATAGGGCCATTGATGGATCTTGGGCCAATATTTGGTGGGGGGACAGCTCCCTGTGCAATGATGGTGCTGAAAGTCTGTCCACCGTCCAAAGATCTCTCCATTTTGTAGGTGGTCTTGAGGTTTTCCTGTCCCAGACGAATGTTGAAAAAGGTCGTGGGATCATCATTCGTGATGCTGAAAGTAAATCGGTAGATGATGTCATCACCTGGGGTATTGACGTCATTGTCTACATGAATCTCGTAGCGGATATCTTCGCCAAACTGGTAGTAGTTGGGTCCACCTTGAGGTAGCTGCAATGGCACATAATTGGCAATCAGTGTAACTGTATTGGGTGCATCAGGGCTCCGAAAGGCGTAGACGTCCGTATTATCGGCCAATGGATCATTGGCGATGAGTGGAGCTTCTCTATGAGAGGATGCCCAAAGGGTATTTCCGAGCAATAGAAATCCCAGGCACCATAGCACGATGGTGCTATACGCTAAATTTTTCATCAGGTATGAATTGTTATTTTTCTAGTAAGTGATGGATGTTTATTTACCTACCTCAGTACCTCTCCATGGGCTCTGAACATAGGGAAAGGTAGATCTAAAAGTAGTGTCATTTGCTTCTACTCCAGTAGAGTACTGCAGTACATTGATCAATTGGTTGGTAACAGGAGAAGCATTTGGATCATTGGGATTGAAATCGTCATACCAAAGTCCAATGGCCGCCAGGACTACCCCGGCTACTGCCTGAAGTTCGATTCGGGTAACGTCATCTTCCAACCTGCGTCCATTAGGGAAACCATCCATGTTGGGGATGAATTGAAGGTTCGCATTGGAGGCAAATGCAGGATCTGTCAGTCCCAATACCGCCGCCTGGATCAAACCTAGCGAACTGAAGTTGGGATCATTCCTGTCCGTAACGGGCGTAGCCATGTTTAAGCGAAGCATATCTCCACCGTTGGGAAGGAAATTGTTGACGAAGGGTTTTCCGGCTGCCAATGGATTGCCATTTTTGCCTGTAGCCAATTGATATGGAGGGAAGTTGGGTACTCCGGTATGGAAAGCTGGCCAAATGTCCACCGACCTTGGTTTGGCAGAATCAGGAAGCAAAAGGGTTCCGAAAACCGCATCATCCAGGGCCGTGCCGTTTAGAGCTGGATTACCTTTCAATACAAATAAGCCATCCTGCCCATTTCCAAAATCAAATACTCCTAATGAGCTTCTTTGAATTCTAAGGGCATTAAAGGCAGGTACAGCTGTCCCAAACAAATCGTCGTCCATGTACAGGGCCAACTCTGGATTGTAGAAATACTCAAAATGAGCCGGATTCTCATTGTAGGGAGTTCTGGCATTCCACTCATCCTTTTCTCCAATTGGAATAACCGCTTCATTGGTTAATGGCATTCCCAACCTTGATACCTGGACCCATGCACCGCTGTCATTGACTTCTCCTACTCCAAGGGTCCTGATTTGGCGGCGGCTAGCAGATGCCCATACCCCAATGACAAAGTCTCCATCCAGGATATCCGTTGCTTGAGAAACGGCCTTACCATCCTTCTGCAAGGTAGAAATAGGTACTTTGATGACAATGCTATGAACATTGGTCTTGGCAACCCCATCTCTCATGATGTTGGTGCCCTGTCTTGGGGAATTGCCCAAATCAAAGATTCCTCCCAGGTCTACATAAAACGGATCGTCGACAGGCCCACAAAAAACAGTTTCTCCTGTGGAAGCAGTAGCAATGGACTGTTGAATAAGAGCCTCGTAGCTGCTGGCTCCCAAGCCTACGGGAGATTCGATGGATCTTGCGCCGATATTGGTTGGAGGAACCATGCCGTTGCTTACGATCACCTGAAAGGTATTTCCTCCATCTATGCTTCTTTCCAGGGTATAGGTGGTTTTCAGGTTTTGAAGTCCCAGCCTGATGTTGAAGAAGGTAGTGGTATCTTCATTTACCTGCTGAAAAGTAGCCCTGTAAATGATGTCATCTCCTGGGCTGTTCACATCATTATCAATGTGGATCTCGTAACGAATATCCTCACCGAATGTGTTGTAATTGGGACCGCCAAATGGAAGTTCTGCCGGAATGTAATTGGCGATCAGCGTGATCGTGTTTGGGTCATCCGGACTGCGGAATGCGTAAACATCCGTGTTGTCCGCCAGTGGGTCGTTGGCAATGAGTGGAGCCTCCCGGTGGCTGGAAGCAAACACTCCTTGCGGGGCTAGAAGGAACAGAGCAAGTGCCCCCCAAAGCCATGTGCGTAAATAATTTTGTAATAATTCCATTAAAATAAATGGTTTTAGGTGTTATGAATCGAACTACTTACGAGGGGAGGAGTGGCTTTGGATTTCATGAAATAAAAAAAAGCCCCCAACTGGAGGCTTTTTTTATAAAAACAACCACAAATCTACTTTTTTAATATTTTTCTATTCAGGCTCCTGCCTTCATTGTCAATGATCAATAGTTGATAAATCCCAGTTGGGAAGCTGCTTATGTTTACCGTAGTCCTGTAGTCTCCAAGGAAAACGTCCGCTTTTTGTATCCATACTTGCTTACCTTCTGCATTGAAAAGGTAAATGGATAGGCTGCGAGCTTCGGCATCCTCTATGTCCAGGGTAAACTGGCTGGATGTTGGATTAGGGTAAATAGAGAAATCGCTCACTGGAATCTCTTCAATTGAAGTCAACGAACCTCTTTTCAGGAAGACTGAGTCAGCCTCACCAATGATACAAACAGCCCCATCCAGGACAGTTGCTCTGTGGTAGAGCAAAATGCTGTCTCCTACCGTTACTCCGGCATCATTCAGGATAGAGTCTATTGTTGCAAAATCTGAATTGAAACTGGTGGCATTGCCTACATTTACTTTCAGTATGGTGGTCGAGAAGTCCTGCGCTGCTGATAATTCCCAGATATAAGCCAGTGGATTTCCATCTGGATCGCTAGAATCGTCCCAAGTCGCGGCAAAAGCCGTACTTCCATCTCCATTGATGAATACTGTGCTTGATGAAGAAGGGGCCGTAATTTGTGAGGCAGAATCAGGGAATGAGTTTGTTTCCAATAAAACCTGCCCCCTCAACTCTCCCGAACCGTAGGTGGTAGTATGGATATTTACATAAAGGCTATCGCCAATCAGTTTGTTTACTTGAGCAGGGCTAAGGATGAAGCTGTTGCTATCTGCTTCAAAGCCTCCGGCTTTCAATCCTGCGACAAGCTCAGAGTTCAATAGCAGCTCTATGCCACCATTGCTTCCTACTGCTCCAGCGTGGATATGTGCGCCACCAGCGATACTTTCGTCAAAGTCTCCATCCAATCCGCTGAACCATCCACTGATTACCAGTGCACTATCTCTGGTCAGTTCACCTTTGATAGCTCCAATCGCTGTACTATTATTTGGATCAGTCTCATTTTTACCTGCCAAAGAAGTAGTAAAATAAGCCTGGGCAGGTGGAAGAAGTTGCCCCCTGAGTTCCCCTCCTCCAAAATTGGTGCTGTGAATGTTGACATAGAGTTTCCTTCTCAGTAGGGTATCCGTAGTCAAGCTACCACTTACATCAAAGACATTGGAGTCTGCATAGAACTCTCCCGAAGTATTACCCTGGAAAGTAAAGCTGTTCAGCAAGAACTGCACAGGGCCATTCTGGCCTGGAAGTCCCACATGGATGTGTGCTCCCCCTGCGATGTTGACATCAAGCTCGCTGCTCAAGTTGGAGAAACTTCCTGAAGACCTCAAAGTCCCACCAAGCCACTCGTGGGCAAGCCCACCAAATGCTTCGGTATTTACTGGCGCAGGTTCACTAGTACCTGAAAGTGGAGAGAAGAAGTAGTTTTGGGCTTCTCCAAGAATCTGCCCCCTCAATTCTCCAGACGGAATGTTGTCAGAGTGAATGTTGATGTAGGTTTGTCTCCCTTGGAGGGTATCAAGAAAGGTCTCGCTGATGTCAAAGGTATTTGAGTCAGCCAGGAAAACCCCTGAAGTCTCTGCGGCATCCAGTTCTGCCTTGAGTAATAGTTCTACGCCTCCATTTTCCCCTGTAAATCCTTCATGGATATGAGCACCTCCACCGATGGCTTCGTTAAAGCCTGAAAGCATGTTGTTGAAAGTTCCCGAAAGGGTGGCCTTTCCCGCATGATATTCTACGATAGCGGCTCCTGTTCCCAGTGAGTAGACGGGTTCAACCTCCTGACTTCCTGACAACAAGGCATAAAGGAAGAAATTGCTTTCCGCCACCAATTGTCCCCTGACTTCGCCGCTAGGGCTTCCCAATGTATGCACATTGACATAGAATTCCCTGTTTAGCATGGCCGAAACCTGAGCAGGAGTTGTGGCAAAAGTATTGTTCAAGCTCGAAAATGATCCTCCACGAAGGTCGTTGTCCAGATCAGGAGATAGGGCAAATACCACTCCTCCATTTCTTCCTGCGAAAGCCTGGTGGATGTGTGCGCCAATGTTGCTGTTGAAGTCAGAACCCAGTCCAACAAAGCTCCCCGAGGCTACTACTGAATCCGGGAATAATTCTAGCAATACATTTCCTTGACCGCCACTCAAGACAGATGGAACTTCCTGTGCTCCTGCCAAAAATGCCCTGAATGTGCTCAAAGGCTGTTTTACAATTTGACCTCTTAATTCTCCTCCTGCAAAATTTAGACTGTGAATGTTAACGTAAAGGGACCTTGTTTGTAGTAGAGATTTTTGTGCAGCAGTAAGAGTAAATCGGTTAGAGTCGGCAGAGAATGTTCCTCCAAGTCCGTCAGCATCCAGATCTATGTTCAAAAGGAGTTCAATGCCTCCATTTTGTCCAGCAAAGCCAAGGTGAATGTGAGCACCGCCTGCCAGGGCCACATTTACCATTGAACTTAGTCCTGAAAATGTACCAGAAGCTGTCAGGGTATCTCCCACCATGTCAAAAACAATGGCACCAGAAGCGGTGGTCATGATGCTTGGAACTTCATTTGACCCAAAGAGGTTGGTAGAGTAAAGGTTTTCTCCAAGATTTGTCAAGCCATTGATGGGTTGGATTTGACCTCGAATCTCTCCTGAACCAAATTTTTCTGTGTGAACATTTACATAAAAACCGCGATTGTTCAGGTTTTCTAATTGAGCCTGGCTGAGTTCAAATTTGTTGTCATCTGCACTGATGATGGCTCCAGTACCCCCAGCTGTTGTAGTGAAGGTCAAGGGAAATACTACAGGACCATTTGAACCTGCCAATCCATCATGGATATGAATTCCGATGTTTGTATTGATTGGGGAGCTTAGGCTTTCGATTTCACCTGAAACAAACAATGTATCATCTCTGAGGCCTAATTCAACCTGTCCAAATCCTGGACTTACCACAGAAGGGAACTCCTGAGCTCCTCTGAGGTTGGCAACATAGGAAGGGTCCGGATTGCTGGAAACGGCATTTACTGTAACGGTTCCTTTCATGCTTAATCCAGCATGAGGCTGACACACATAATAAAATGTTCCGGGAGTGTTGAAGGTAAACTGTCCTCCTCCAAATGGGATGTTGAAACCACCCGTTAGTGGGGCTGTTCCGTTGGCATTCCAGGTGGCTTGCGATACCTGGACAACGTTGTGGTTATTGGCGATCTGCCAATTGACGATGTCTCCCTGTTGGATCGTAATCGAGGAGGGGACAAATGTCAATCCCTGGTTGTTGACGGTGTGGGTGGTCTGACCAAAGCCCAGATTTCCCAGCATCAACAGCAGCAGAATTAAAGGTAAATGTTTGTAAGTCATAAAGAGTTAAAACTTGTTTGGTAAAGAGTTTTGAATGTCTTTGGAGACCTACGATACGACCTTTTGTTCTGGATTTCCTCATTAAAAATAAAAACCCCCTCAAATGAGGAGGCTTTCAAAAATGTCTTATCCCTATAAATGGGGAGGCTTATTTCTTTTTGCCTCGACTTTCCATGTTTCTGTTTTTTACGTACTTCTCTAGCCACTGGTCTTGCTCCCAAAGTACATGGAGAACAGATTCTCGGGCTGAGTATCCATGGCTTTCTTTTGGAAGCATAACCAACCTCACCGTAGCACCCAAGCCTTTGAGGGCATTGAAATATCGCTCACTTTGCATAGGGTAAGTACCGGAATTGTTGTCTTCCATTCCATGAATCAAAAGCAGTGGAGTTTTCATTTTCTCAGCATGCATGAATGGAGACATGGTGTAATAGACATTAGGAGCTTCCCAATAATTTCGTTCCTCACGTTGGAATCCAAATGGGGTAAGTGTACGGTTATAAGCGCCTGAACGAGCGATTCCCGCAGCGAACAAGTTAGAGTGTGAAAGTAGATTAGCCGTCATGAAGGCTCCATAAGAGTGTCCACCTACGGCTACTCTATTGCGATCTATGTATCCAAGCTCATCCACAGCATCAATGGCCGCCTTTGCATTCCCTACCAACTGCTTCCTGAAACTGTCATTGGGCTCTTCATCGCCTTCACCAATAATTGGAAATGCAGCATCATCCAGGACTGCATAGCCTCTGGCTAGCCAGAATACGGGTGAACCATAGTAGACATAGGTAAATTCGTAAGGAGAGGAAGTAACCTGTCCGCCTGAGGATTTATCCTTATATTCTACAGGATAGGCCCACATAATCATGGGAAGTTTTTCTTTTTTCTCTTTGTCGTATCCAGGAGGAAGGTAAAGGACTCCAGAAAGTTCCAGGCCATCTTCTCTTTTATACTTGATTACTTCTTTATGCGCATCCCCTAACTTTGCGAAAGGATTTTTGAAACTGGTAACAGGAGTCAGTGGCTGCTTTTTGGCCTTGATGTCCCTGATGTAATAGTTAGGGAATTGGTTCGGAGATTCTACCCTTACCAGGAACTTGCCTTTCTTCAAGTCTATGGCATCATATACCCGCTCTAGCGTTCCATTATCTTCGGCTCTCCAAAGCCTTTTGACTTCTCCTGTCTCTATATCTCTTTGATCTACGAAAGGGAATATTCCTTCAGGGCTATAACCAGCACCTATGAGTGTAAGTTTACCTTTCTGAATATCCAGAACAGATCGACCCATTTCATTCTTTTTAGTTACAAAAGAACCAGGTGAGCTATACCTGTCCTGGTAATTTCGGTCATAAAGAACCTGCGCTTCCTGGTCAGAATTCGATGGGTTAAACAGGTACGTTTTGGAGTTTCTGTTTAAGAACCAGCGGTCATAAGCCACTGCGTGTTCATCATCTCCCCAAGTCAAACCAGCAAAACGGTTTTTCAGTTTGATCAAGCTCTTGGCCTCCCCCTGGAAGGGAGCTGGCTGTTCGAAGACTTCCTCTCTGAATTCCACTTCTTTTGCAGGATCACCTCCATCGAGTGCCTCTACCCACACAAGTGTGGAAGGCTTGTCAGCTCTCCATCGGAAACTCCTTTTACCCGTTCTTACTGCATTGAAGCCTTTAGGCAGTTCTTCCATCAAGGGAACTTCCTCCACAGTTTTTACCAATTTCCCATTAAGGTCATACACCTGAAATACAGTAGGGAATCGGTAATAAGGAACCAGGTAAGAGAATGGAGTGGAAATCTTGTTTAGCAATACATATTGTCCATCTGGCGAAAGGCTCATGGAGCCATACATGTCTTCGCTTAACCACTTTTTCGCATTTCCATCCATGTCAACTTTGAATATCTCTGACTTGGCGAGGGTTTCAAAGTTTTGCTCATCTATTTTATCCTTCAAAAGATCCTGGTAGGTCCTGTTTTGGGCTTTTTGGCCATCGTTCACAGAGATTTTGGGACCCGTCGGTACCACTGCACTGCGTTCGATTATATCAGGGCGGTTGGCAGGCAACATTCTGATAAGGATACTTTTGCTGTCCCTTGTCCAAACCATTACTCCACCCATGTTGGCATGAACATTAGCTTCCGAAAGTTTTTTTGCGTTTCCACTTTCGATGTCCAGCATCCATAGTTCCGCTCCTTTGGCTGTGGTGTGGAGGAAAGCCATCTTCGTTTCATCTGGAGACCAGGCAAAATTACTCAGCTTAGGCTTATTTGGGAGACCCTTTACCCCTGTTGATCCCTCTCCCAATCTTAGGATCTCCAGATTGGTATAATGACGTGTTCTTGATCCTGTATTGGTTACGGGATTGATTCGGAGACCGCCCAAGCGCATTTCCTTCTGGGACAGTTCGTCTATGCTCTTAAACTGACTCCTATCTGCCATGATAAATATGTCTCCCTCGTCGTTCCACATACTTACCGGCGGCAATTTGGCATCAGCCAGTTCTAAAATTTCTTGGGGGGGAAGTTGGTATTCGAGGTCTATTTGCGATATCATAAAGTTTGGTGATAGCAACAGGCCTAGTAACAAGCATTTTAAATGAAAATCAAGTTTCATAGCAGAGATTTTTTGAATGGAAACCAATAAGCCTAAAAAATAAGGATTTCGAACAAAAAATGACAAATGCTGGACTCAGGGATTATTGGGTTTTTTGATAAACAGTTGGCATAGGTATAAATACCTGTTTCTACAAGTATAACTATCCCTTTTTCCTTCCGATTTATTGAATTATTTAAATTAGATCTATATTTATTGAAAACGCACTTCTGTATCCTCCTAATAATTAGCTGTTATGAAATTTTTGCACACCCCGTTTCAAATTAGCCTTATCTTTTTGATTATAATGGCCGCGTGGTCTTGTAAAAGCGAAAGTGAACAACAGGCAACTTTTGAAAGGATTTGTGCCTCAGACCCAACTATTTGTGAGCTTACCGATAGACTGGTCTCCCCTGATACAGTAGCAACCTGGCTTCAACAATTTCAGGACCTCTACGAAGAAAATGGTCAGCCTGTACCGGATACTTTCCGGTGTCCAACCGCAGCTTTGCAAAACTTTGTGGACGGATATGATGGTTTCAGGGTTTATTTCGGCCTGGCGAGTGAAAACCTGAACACGATAAGGCTTATCGTCACGAGGTTTGATACCACCAATTGTTCGGATATTGATGTGAATCTGGATGAGAACCTCTTTTATTGGAATGGGGACAGTATGATTGAAGCAAGTATTCTAACAGAAACGTGGAGGAGTTTCTTCGATGGTATTGGTACTTGCGACACGGTGATAGAAGATCCCATTACGGGTGATTGGGTACAACCCAAGTTGGCCTTTGCATTTAATGTTACGAAGGCGAAAGCAGACTTTCTGGATTCTACGCAGTATGCCTACGTTGCAGCAAGCATAGGTCTCGAAGAGATCCCTGCTGTTGACCCCCTGCCCTCCTACTATCAATTCAAATTGGTATTGAGTGGGGATGAGGGAACGGGTGAAAGCGAAAGCGCTTATCTCGATTTTGCACAACCCTGTCCTATTCTGTGTGGGTCAAAAAACAAGCTTCAGACCTCCGAAATAGCTTCAAATCAATAACCTAAAGGGAGAATCAGGCTATGGAAGATTGGTTAGGTTCATTGATATATGCGACAAAATGGGTCGTTTTTATTCCCTTCGTGGTGGGACTCATTAGGTGGAGGCAGCTCCATATTTCTCAAAAGTTGATATTTGGCTTAACTGTTGTAGCCATATTGGCTGAATTATCCAGCCTGATACTCAGCCGAACCATCGGAAATAACCTGGTAGTCTTACATATATTCGTCTTGCTGGAATTCATCCTTCTTACCCTTGCATTTTCAAGGGGGTATAGGAATTATATTTCCAGGAATGGGGAGTTGTTAATTATTTCAGGCTTCGGCCTTATCTGTATATTGAATGTAATTTTCTTCCAAGGCCTATTTGAATACAGTTCAAATACCAGAACCCTGGAGGCTATTTTTCTCATAGCGATGGCTATGGGATTCTTTGTTCTGTCCCTTAAAAGATTAGACATCAAAGATTTGAATAGCCATCCGATGTTTTGGGTAAGTGCAGGAGTGCTGCTATACTTTACGGCAAATCTCCTTTTGTTCATCTACAGCAATTATGTAGGAAAGCTAGGTCAGTCATCTGAAATCGGTGCATTAACATTCAAAGAAATTTGGGCCATTCATGGCATATTAAATACTATATTATACCTCTTTTATACTCGTGCTATATTATGTCATTGGAAGGAATCACAGTAACATATATACTCTTGGCCGGGGCTTTGGTCTTCACTGTTGTGATCCTTGTCATATTGCTGTTGATCATCAATGGCAAAAGACAGCTAATGGTACAAAGAATGGCTGAGCAAGAGCAAGAAACCGAACAGCAAAGGGAACTTTTGGCTGCTTTGGTCATGGTTCAGGAAAATGAAAGGCAAAAAATAGCCAAAGACCTTCACGATGGGGTTGGAGCTACTCTTTCACTGGTAAAATTACAATTTGCACAGGTGGCTAATCATGTTCCTGAACAGGCTAGAGCCGAATTTGCTAAACCCAGCAACAACCTCTCCGATGCAATCTGGAAAGTAAGGCAGATCTCCCACGACCTGCTACCTCCTACCCTGGACCACCTTGGACTAGGCTCTGCCCTGGAAAGGCTTTTTATCCAGGTGCAAGAAGGTAAAAATATTCGCATCAGCTTCAATTCAAGCAGGGTTCCGTATCGGATACCACAGAAGCATGAAATGCTTATCTACCGAATCGTCAACGAACTCACCAATCAAAGCATCCAACATGCAAATGCGACTTTAATCAAATGCATTCTCAACTACGAACTGGAAGGCCTTGTCATAATTTTTAGTGATAATGGCAAAGGACTCGACCAGCAAAGCCTTGAACAACTCAAACATGAGGCAGGACTGGGTTGGAAAAATATCCAATCCCGTCTTCAGGTCATGAATGGTAGCATCTCCTTTTTGGAGAATGATAATTCAGGACTAGCCTTGAGAATTTTTGTCCCCCAAACCCCTAAATCAATCAAAAATGCCCCTTAATCAAATCAACATTGCTCTGTGTGATGATCATAAACTCTTTCGAGAGGGAATGAAATCCATTCTTCAACAGAATGAAGGATTTGATGTGATTATCGAAGCGGAAAACGGAAAAGACCTTTTGGATAAACTGGAAGATCTAAAACCCCAATCCCCTGACATTATCCTCCTTGATCTTGAAATGCCTGAACTTGATGGCATTGCAACCCTTCCTTTTCTTCAAGAAAAGCATGGCGATGTCCATGTGATTATTCTTTCCATGCATTCAGATGAAAGTCTGATGGCCCACCTTATGGAAAAAGGTGCCAATGGCTATGTCCTGAAAGATGCGGATGGAGACGAACTCAAAGAAGCCATCGAAGGTACCTTGAACAATGGATATTTCTTTAGTGAGGATGTGTCCAAAGCCATGCTGAACCAACTTGTGAAGAAGAATAAAATTAAGCCGGCTTTTAAAAATAATATCCAACTGACAGATCGGGAAACAGAAGTTTTGATGCTCATTTGTAAGGAAATGACCACTGCGGAGATCGCGGAAAAACTTTTCTTGAGTCCCAGAACTGTTGAAGGTTATCGGAACAGACTTTTGGAGAAGACCGGAGCAAGAAATACTGCTGGATTGGTATTATTTGCATCCAAGTCGGAACTGTTGGACTCTTGGGGAATATGATCCTCCTCAGTTGTGGTCAACTACTATTTTGCGTTGGGTGCTCAGGTTTCCTGCCTTGATTTTGGCAATGTAGATTCCGCTTTCCCAATTATCGACTACCAAGACATAAATGTTAGAGTCTTCTGGGAGGACTTGCCGTTTGATCAATTGACCCGCACTTGTATAAATCCGAATTTCTGAATTGGCTTTGAAATTATTTCGCCAGTTGATGATGGCGTAATCCTTAGCCGGATTGGGAAAAATTGACCATTCATCCAGAAGTCTGTTTTCCACAATAGCAGGAGTAAGTTTCCACTCAATGGGTTGTGAGAATGCCTCGCAACCCTCCTGACCCTTTATATTCACCCTATAAATTCCATCTTTTTCTGGTCGAATGTAAGGCCTCAACTCACCTTCCAGTGGTTCACCGTCCAGCCACCACTGGATTCCATGATGCTTTACATCTAACCATAGAGAATCTCCATTGCTCTGGATAAGTGGGGGAGTCTCCATGGAGACCAGTTCTACTTGAAATCGTTCCTTATCGGGGCAACGAACATTTTCCAACTCATAAGTAATTTCATAGGAACCTTGGCTCAGTCCTCTGGTATGAAATTCTTCCTGCCATACACCTTCCCCTGAAAACCTACCACCTGGAGGATGGGCACTTAACTGGATGGTATCGCTACCCACACAAATAGGTGGAATAGTTGGAAAAGAAAAATTTGGCCTGGGTAAGACTTCAAAAAGGGAAGAAATAGAATCTGTGCATCCCCATTTTTCGATTACATAAGAGATTTTGTGGAGCCCCGGGCCTGCTAACTCAGGATAAAATGTCGAGTCCCCCAAACCTGTTCCAGCTAGGTAACCTCCTTTGGGAAGTCCCTTTGAAAGTATTACAGGCTGATCTGTCAGGCAATAAGTTGAATCTGTTACAGGGAAACTTTCTACCTCAGGTACTGGAAGAATTTCTATATCAGCTGAGCTACGTGCCCTACACCCATTCGGAGCTTCATATTCATATTGTATAGTAAATAATGCTGGGATCAAGTCCACAGGATCAAACTTTCCATCCTCAACTCCAGGACCGAAGTATCTTCCCCCTGCTGGTTGGCCATGATTCAAGCTAATAGGTGCTGAGTTGAGACAAACTTTGGGCAGTGGGTCAATGCTTACCTCAGGCAATGTGTTGACCCAGGTTTTTTCTTTCCAGATTAGTGATTTGGAATTGTTTCTAGAATTGCTCAGCAAAAATTCTATGGCGGTTTTTTCTTCAAAGGTGTTGGGGAGTTCAATTGTAAATTGTCCTTCTGCTTGGTTCAGGTGAAGTTCCCCTATTATCACAGGCTTGAAATCCAATTCCTCAAGTTGTCGGTAGGATAGGAAAAATACCGAATCCTTGGCTACAAGTTTTTCTCCATTCAGGATGGTCAGAACCAATGAGTCTCCAGAGCAATATTCGTTTTTGTCCAGAAAAATTTTTGTATTGCTTCTAGCATAAAGGCTATTGGGGCTATTCCACCCAATCAAAAATAGTGTTAAGAAAAAAATCACCAGCGAGCCTCTGCCATTCATGTTAATCAATAGATTAGGGCTTTATCAATTTGTATGGACAAAATAGCTCCCTTTTTTTAAAGTTTTAATTCGTCCTTGGTTGATATCTAATTCCTGAAATATTCGAGCTTATTCAGGTAAAATTTTCTCAAGTTGTTCATAAATCGGGCCGACTTTGACAAAAAACGTATAAAGGGGTGGCAATTTTGAATATTCTGATTAAAATAAAGCCTATTCTGTATTGATCATTCTTCCTAAATCCATGAAAATAAATCTAAAGATTACCTTGGTTGCATTACTTGTTGCGCTTTGTCAATTTCATTTACAAGCCCAAAATGACAGTACAAAATTGGTAAACCCCAAACCTTCCGATGAGGCAAAAGCCCTCTATGCTTACTTACTTTCCATATCAGGAAAAAAGACCCTTGCGGGTCAACACTGTCCACCACTTCTGGCTGATACAAGGTTGTCAGTAGTCCATCGGAAAACCAAACAGTATCCAGCATTATTTGGTCAGGATTTTGGTTTTAGCTATCCAGGCTACTGGGACGGGATAAATTACCGTCAACAAATTGTAGACAATGCTATACGAAGGCATGAGCAAGGATTCATTATCAGCTTGATGTGGCATGCTGTACCTCCAACTATGGATGAACCTGTCAGCTTTGAGGAGGGCATACAAGGTAGCCTCAGCCCTTCCCAATGGGAAGAACTCCTGACAGAAGGAAGTCCCCTCAACGAGAGGTGGAAATCGCAAGTCGATGTAATCGCGTGGTTTTTAAAGCAATTGAAGTACGCCAAAGTCCCGGTGATTTGGAGGCCCTACCATGAGATGAATGGAGGTTGGTTTTGGTGGGGCAAGAAGAAGGGGGAATATCAGGAGCTCTATCGGATGTTGTTTGACCGATTGGTGAAGTTTCACAAGCTCAACAACCTCATTTGGGTATACAATACCAATGAAATCAAATTGGGGGTGGATGGACACGAAGTTTATTATCCTGGAGATGAATACGTAGACATCATAGCTACTGATGTGTATCGCACGGGCTATAATGAAGCGAATTATAAGCAACTGACACAGCTAGCCCAAAAAAGCAACAAACCCATTGCACTCGGAGAAGTGGGCATTCCTCCTTCCGTAGAAATCCTAAAAAACCAGCCTAAATGGCTATGGTTCATGAAGTGGGACGATCCAGGATCAGATGACCCTAAAAGATTTGGCAAACTTTACGAGTCTGAAAATGTACTCAAACTAAGTGATTTGCCATGGACAAAGGAGAAAAATCCCCGCCTGCATTATCCCGTACTGAAAGACTAGTCAATGAAGCCCTTGTCCTTGGCATATGCAACAAGGGCAGTCATGTTATTTAACCCCAACATGGTTTTTGCCTTGTGGATCATGTTTTTCCTATGGCGGGCGATGGTTTCCGGAGCGCGGTGCAGCTTTTTACTAATTTCTACCGTGGTAAGCCCCAGTGCTATAAGGTTTATGATTTCCAGCTCCCTTTTCGTGAAGCCAAACTCCTGGCTATTAATGTTTTCTGATTCTTTTTGCTTTCCTTTGCCGTAAATTTGCCATACTTCCTCGCTATAGTAGATATTGCCCATTCGGACTTTTTCTATGGCTTTAAATATTTCTTTTTGGCCTAGGTCTTTGAGGACATATCCATCGATTTTTTCCTGGATCAATGGTTTGATAGACCTGTAGTCTGCGTTCATGCTTAGGGCAATGACCCTCAAGTCCGGATAGGTCTTTTTGATTTCTCGGAAAGCTTCAAAGCCGTTCATTTTGGGCATAGACAAATCCAGGAATACGATGTCTGGTTGCTTGATTTTGAGCAATTCCATCAGCCTTTCTCCATTTGAGGCCTGACCAATAACCTCAATGCCTTTTTGAGCAAGGATCAGGGTAATTCCATCCATGAATACCTGATGATCGTCTGCAAGAATTACTTTTACCATGATATAAGCAGTTTAAGCCTTCATTTTTGTTTGCGCAGGTACCTCAATTACGATTGAAGTGCCCTGACCTATACTGGAGTCAATGTTAAACTTCCCTCCAAGTTGCTCAACCCTCATTTTGAGATTATTCAACCCCATTCCCTTCTTCTCTTTAATCTTTTGAGAATCAAATCCTTTGCCATTGTCTTCAATGATCAGGGATATTTCATTTTCATTTCTGGAAAGCTGAATGTCAACCTCACTCGCATCTGCATGCTTGATCACATTTGTAACCATTTCCTGGATAATCCTGTACAAAAAGATTTCCTGGGTGCTTTCCAGCCTGTCATCTATGCCAAAGGTATCCAAATTTATGGTCATTTTTCCAGATCTTTCTATTGCCTCCTTCATTTCTTCGATGGCATGGACCAAGCCAAATTGAGTGAGTATGCCAGAATTGATGTCATGAGAGATCGCTCTTACATCTTTGCAAGCCTGATCCAGGATTTTATTGGTTTGAATGAAATTTTGGCTGATGGCAGGGCTTAGCCTTTCGATTGGATCTTCCATAGCTTCATAGTTGAACTTAAGTGTGGCCAAAAGGCTTCCCACCCGGTCATGTAGGTCTGCCGCGATACGCTCGCGTTCATTGCCCTGAAGCTCCATCATGGCATTCATGGATGAAATCTCCTGATTTCTGAGCCTTTCCAGTAGCAATTGCTTTTGCTCCTGATTTTCTTGATCCTCCAGAATTCTTTTGACCCGCATTCGCTGGTACTGAAAACCAAAAGCAGTTGCCAATAAAGCCAGGAAAATACTCAAGGCCAGCAAACCATTGATTTTATTGGATAACTGAGCCTTATCCCTGGCAAACTTTACGGTCTGATAACGCTTCTCGAGTTCATTGATCTCTTTGATTTTGTCCCTTTCAAACAATTCCTCACTTAGTCCTACATAGAGGTTCAGGTATTCATAAGCCGAATCTATATTGATTTCCTCATAAGCTAGTGATATCCAATCGTAAGTTTCCAGCAACTGGTTTTGATTCTGAATTCTTTGAAATATTCCAAGGGCCGGCATGAAATACTCGTCAATAGCTTTTTGTGGCAGGTTTAGTTCCTGGGCATAAATTCCCCCCAAATGTAGCATCGTAATGCCTTCCCATTTAAGGTCTCCCAGTTCTCTGTTTAATTCAAGGGATTTCTGCAAATAAAATAAGGCAGAATCAAGTTGACCTACATTCAGGTAGCCCAATCCTAAAGAATTCATAGCATCAACCCGAACTTCTTTTTCCTTGACTTGAGGAAGGTATTTCAAACCTGCTCTTTTATAGTATTCAGCACTATCTGGCCTATCTATGTTGAAGTAAAGGTTGGATAGGGCAAGGCTATTTCTAAGCAAATTTTCAGGAGTTTTTTCTTTTTCCGGAAGTACTTTTACTGCATGTAGATAGCAGGAGAGCGCTTTGGGGTATTCTCCCATTTTATTATGAAGATTGGAAAGGTTGACATAGAGAGGCTCAAGGTTTATGGAAGAATTAGATCTTTCTGCTATTCCCAAGGCTTCATAATATAATTCTGAAGACCTGGAGTAATTCCCTTTATTGCTCTCAATCGTGCCGTATAGCAGCAGGTTGATAAATATCTCTTCATCTGAACGAGTTTTTTGAGAGAGTTTGATGGCCTGCTCAATGAAATAGGTAGCAGAATCGAGCTCGATGTTTTTGTATTCCCAGGCCAGGTCGTGATAAACATGGATTTTGTCTTTTCCAGAGACCTTTTCCAACTGATTAAGAAGGTAGGGTATGCTGTCTTTGCTGTATCCAAATAGGGGAAAAATAAAGGCAATTAGCAATATGGAAGGAAAGGTTTTGTTTATCATTTCTTGGATGGCTTTGTATAGTGGAATATAGCTATTAAAATAAGATAGAGGAAGAAAAACTTCCTCTATTGTTCTTAACTAAAGGGGGGATCCTTTAGGTATCCGGATTATTTCGAGTGTAAAATCAAACATTCTTTATGGTCGAACGTCTCTATTGGAGATTTTGAACTTTTTAGGCCCTCTTTTACGCAGGTTGGAGACATCCTCGGCATTGATGACAATGGTGGGATCATTTCCCGGGAAGCTGATGCTACCTTCCAATGGCATTCCATTGCGTTGGTCGTCTTCCTTCTCAATCTCAATGGTGTAAACCCCACCGCTGTTGTCTACCAGACTAAGATTTACGGTATCCTTATTTCGATATTTTTCATCAATATCAATAAGGACATGCAATTGAACATCCTGGTCTGGGGGCTGGTTGATGTAGATGTAGTGGCTTACTTCATCTGTGGGTTCAGGATCAGCTTCATTTTGGGGGTCGTCGGTAAAGAATTCTCCCAGGCTATTGCCTGTAGAATCTTCAACCACCACCTTCAAAGAAGTCATTTCTGCGAATGTAAAGTTGTTTGAACTGAAGCGTTCGACATGCTCATTCTGTCCGACGGAGTCACCAAGGGTAATGGTTATCTCAACGCCGGATTCCAGAATGTCCGAATTGAAGGAAACATTGTCGTAATCATCTTCGAGAGGTAACAAGATTGAAACCTCGAATACAGAATTTGCAGTATCCTTATGGATATGCAAATAGGGACGGCTGTACTTCATAATTAATTGGGTTTGTGGATTTGTGTCACATTTAACTACGATAAAATTTCATTTTTGGTACAAAATCCTTGGAGCTTACAAAAAAAGTGCAGGCTAACTATATCATTGTTTTCATTGAGGGAAAAACCTTTGTTTAAGTCAGCCTGCGTTGTCAAATATCAAATGCTTCTTTGTCTCTGACAGGGGGATGGTTGGTGTAGGGACCTATATGTCGTTAAAATCAATCAAAATGCTACATGAAATTGTGAAAAAAATCGGATCATCAACCACACCCTAAAGGTTATTTTTGAAATGAAAAAATTAACCTTTAGGGGTTAGAAACGACCTTTTTCTTCTAAATACATAATGTGTATGAATTGTTAAAAATATGATAAATGATAATTATGGCATTTTGAAATTTCCTGAAAATTCTGATATTGACTATTCCGCAAACTCCAAAATGATATGAGAATCTGCTTTTATTTGATCTTACTCTTTTTGCTTGTTTCTTGTCAAAGCGAAACAACAAGTTCAGATAGTGAAACTATGGGAGAAAAAATTTCCCTCAGCATCGAAGAAGCCAATAAGCTCAGCAAAATGGCATTTCATTGCATTGATCAGGAATATCCAAACAAACTGGGACAAGTTCTTGGTGATTCTTCCTATTTGGCTGGCCCTCGCGAGTTACATCCCGCATTCTATGGATGCTTTGACTGGCATTCTGCTGTCCATGGACATTGGGCTCTTGTCCGCATCTTAAAGAGTTTCCCTGAGATTGAACTCGCAACAGAGATCAGAAAAAAACTGGCAAAGAACCTCACAGCTGAGAATATCAAGAAAGAAGTCCTCTACTTTCAGGATAAGCATAACAAAAATTATGAACGTACCTATGGCTGGGCCTGGCTCTTAAAACTGCTTACAGAGCTTGATTCGTGGGATGATCCCCAGGGAAAGGAATGGAGAGAAAACCTTAGGCCATTAGAGGAACTAATCGTAGACAAATACCTTGAATTCTTACCCAAATTAAGCTATCCAATTCGCGTAGGAGAGCATCCCAATACAGCATTCGGGCTCACTTTTGCCTGGGATTATGCCATACAGACAAATCAGGAAGAACTCAAAACACTCATTGAATCCCGAGCAAGGGATTATTATATGTCAGATAAGCAGTGTCCGCTAAGTTGGGAGCCTGGAGGTTTTGACTTTCTTTCACCTTGCCTCCAAGAGGCTGATATCATGAGCCGAGTCCTGGGAGAGGAGGAGTTTGAACGCTGGTTTGCCGATTTCCTCCCCAATGTCAAGCAGCTAAAGCCTGCGGTAGTAAGTGATCGATCTGATGGGAAAATTGTCCACCTGGATGGGCTCAATTTCAGCCGGGCATGGGTTCTGTATAGGCTCACAGCAAATATGAAAGACCAAAAGGCAGAATTCGTACAACTGGCAGATGAACATATGTCATCCAGCCTGGAAAAAATGACCAGCGGAGATTATGCAGGGGAGCATTGGCTGGCATCATTTGCCCTATATGCCCTCAGTAGCAAAGAAAGTTTGACCCATTAGTAATTGGGTTGTAGCTTTAAGTATGAATACAATTGTCAAGCTAATCATAGGGCTTCTTCTATTAAGTTTCTGGTCTTGCAACTCATCTCATGAGGAGCAGCATGGCCATGAAACACATGGACATGCCAATCATTTCATGAATAAAATTTCTTTTGAGGAACTGGTTTCCAGATTCGAAGACAGTGCCAGGCTGGAATGGCAAAAACCTGATGCCGTCATCTCCATGCTGGGCGATATTTCAGGATTGAAAGTCATGGATATTGGCTGCGGGACAGGATACTTTGCTTTCAGGTTGGTAGAGGCAGGTGCGGATGTAGTGTGTTCAGATGTAGATGATCGATTTTTATCCTATGTAAATGATAAAAGTAAATCCAGTCAATTAGAAGGTGGTAGCCTGGAAACGAAGAAACTTCCTTACGATTCCCCTGAGCTTGATCCCGCAGAGGTAGACGTGGTGATCATTGTAAACACTTACCATCACATAGAAAAAAGAGAAGCATATTTTGCACAAGTGCTGAAAGGCCTAAAAGAAAACGGCCGCCTGATGGTTGTTGATTTTGTCAAAGAAGAGGTTCCTGAAGGCCCTCCAGTCGAAATGAAGTTTTCAGGTGAGGAAGTAATGGCAGAACTGACAACAGCTGGTTTTTCGGATTTTCTGTTGGACGAAGAATTGTTGCCTTATCAATATGTCCTCGTTGCAAGGAAGTAAATCAACCTCCAAAAACTTATTCAGTGAGATTCAAAGACATAGTAGGCCAGGAAAAGGCGGTTCAACACGTACAAGAGAGCATCGAAAAAGGCCGTCTTGCTCATGGAATCCTTTTGATGGGACCGCAGGGAGTCGGGAAAATGGCCATGGCTACCGCTATCGCTCAATATGTGAATTGTCTTCAGCCCAAGGACGGTGATTCATGTGGCAAATGCTCGGCCTGCATAAAGATTTCTAAGGGAATTCATCCTGACCTTACCTATATTCTTCCTGTAATTTCCAAAACTGAAGGCGGGAAAAGATTATTAAGTGCTTCCTATTTCGATCAGTTTCGCGAGGAGTTTTTTACAGATCCCTATTATGGTTTTTCAGAATGGCAGCAGCAATTGGGCGGGATGAACAAACAATTGTTCATTTCAGTACATGAAATCCGTGAACTCAAAAAAGGCATTTATCTAAAATCCTTTGAAGGCAAATACAAGGTAGTCATCATTTGGAATGCAGAAAAAATCAATGTGGAAGGAGCCAATGCCTTCCTCAAATTATTGGAAGAACCACCAGAGCGGACGTTAATCCTTATGACATGTAGCGATCCTTCGCTTCTGCTTACTACCATCAACTCAAGGGTGCAAAGAATCATGATGGGAAGAATTCCTGAGGCAGAAGTCCTGACATACCTTCAGGAGAAGTACCAGGTCGAAGAAGGAAGGGCCAAGGAGATCGCCAGGATCTCTGAGGGGAGCTTAGGCCAAGCCCGTACTTACCTCTCTGAAGGGAGTCAAAGTATGAGCAGACATTATGCAGAATGGATGCGAGCAGTTTATATGGGAGATTATCAGAAAATTCAGGATCAACTGGATGGAGTAATTGAGGAAAGCAAAGAGTTCCAAAAGCTGTTCCTGGAATTTGGCATCAAAAAGATGCGAGATTCACTTTTGTATCATTTGGGTATCTCCGAGCTTGCCTTAGCAACAGATGAAGAAACGAAGTTTCAGGAGAACTTCTCCAAGGTAGTAAACCCCGAGAAAGTTGAGCAGATCATTACTCAAATGGAGGATACCTATCAGGCAATTTCAGGAAACGCCAACCCCCGAATGGGATTTACAGCCCTATCCTTGAGAATGCACGGAATATTGCAAAGCTAACATCAGCCTGTGATAGAATTGTGCAGAATCCTTATTTCCTTAATTGAATGTATCGTATATTATATAAAAGAATCAATCGACCTGAATGTGGTTGATTTTGAGCCAGTACTGATTTTGTGAAAATGAGGCATCCCGTATTTCCATGGATCATTTTGTTGTTCATGGGATTTTATGTGTTCGCACTGTCCTATTATGCAGAAAATCGCGGTCCGACTGACCCCAGTTATAACTTCTATGATTCTACCACTGTAGAAGTTTTTTGTGTGGGGCTGGAAGAGACCCCGGAGGTCTATGGCCGCTTCAACAACATCCTGGAAGGGAGGAAACAAATCGTAGCAGCCAGAGACATAGATAGTTTTAGGTTAAAACTCATTTTCAGGGTAAATAGCCCAAGACCTGCCACCATTTATGTAAATGAGGAAGCACTGGACGTCATTTTATTGCCTGGAGATACCAGTTTGAAGATTCAATTGAACTTTGCCAAGGAGGATGGAAGCCTTTCGGATGTCTATTTCAATGGGGAGTCAGCTTCTATGGCTTATTATCACCTCGATAAACGGAAAAAACTCAAACAGCAAAATATAAGAGCAAGTCGCCATGTGGTTTTGACTCAAGGCTTTGGAAACTATTCTAAGGCAGTGGATTCCATGGCTGCCAGAGAATTGGTTTTCCTGGTGGAGCAGGAGGTGTTTAATACCCTTCCAGCGTGGTTTGTTGAGTTTGAGAAAAATGAAATCCTCTACCAAAAAGCTTATTTGAAACTATCTGCTGCCTACAACAAGGAAGTCGAGGAGGAGTTGCTGGATGAGGTAGTCATTGATAACCCAAAGGCAGTCTTTTCTTACTATTATTACCTTTATCTGAATGCTTACTTCTCCCATCTTCAGCAAGGTCAGTTAAAGGAATTGGATTATGAGGAGGTGGTTGGTAGGCAGTTGACCCTGGCTGATTCCCTCCTGACCAACGAAACACATGATGTATTCATCTCAAGACTAATCTTCCAACAATTGGCCATGGATAATTATTCCCTGAGTGAGAAACTTTATCTTCAGTACAAGCAAAAGTTTAACAGCCAAAAATATAAGCGTTACCTCAAAACCCAACTGTTGAAATTCAGGGGTCTGTGAGGGGTATTTTGGCGAATTTTTTCAAAGCAGGAGAACTTTTTCTATATTTCCTACATTAAGAAAAAACGATTTGTTTCCCCACGTTCTTTTGGAAACCAGCTTTGGCAGGATTATACTGTTTGCTTTTGTTTCTACTTTAGTATAAATCGCAAATCGTTATCATAAATTAATCACATGGAGGCTTTGAGGCACTCGATGGAAGGTATGCAGGGTTGGAAATTGACGGCGAAGATGTAACCTGGTTAAGTCCAGTTTTATATATAAAACTTCTTTTGCTTTGATGATACGGAATCCAAATTGAGATTCGTCCCTTTGAATAAGGGAATCCTATATATATCCATAGCATATTACCTTCCGCTTCACGCTCCTTATAAACATATATATCAATGGGTTGTGGCACTTGTGGGCCAGGAGGCTGCTCTACGGGCGGTTGTGGTCAAAATGGAGGTTGCGCTACTGGGGGCTGTAATAAGCTCAATACATATGACTGGCTGGGAAATATGCTTTCCCCCGACCAAAGCGAGGTCGATAACATCTATGAAGTCAGGTTCAAAAATACCCGTAAAGGCTTTTATCGTAATGTCAATGGCTTAAGGCTATACATCGGAGACAACGTAGTCGTCGAGAGTGATCGTGGCTACGACGTTGGTACGCTTTCACTTGGGGGTGTGCTGGCAGAGCTTCAAATGAAGAAAAAAGGCCTTGAAAAAAAGCTAAAAGAGATCCCCAAAATATACAGGAAAGCCAATGAGGCAGACCTCGAGCAATTAAAAGCGGTAAGAGAAAGGGAGCATGAAACCCTTGTCAAAACCCGTGAGATCATTGAGGACCTGAAACTTGATATGAAACTCAGTGAAGTAGAGTTTCAGGGAGATAATTCCAAGGCGATTTTTTACTACATCGCTGATCATCGGGTAGATTTCCGTGAACTCATCAAAGTATTGGCCAGAGAGTTCAGGATCAGGGTTGAGATGAAGCAAATTGGCCTTAGACATGAGGCTGGACTCGTAGGAGGAATTGGCTCCTGTGGGCGTGAACTTTGTTGCTCTACCTGGCTGACAGAATTCAAAACAGTAAGTACTTCTGCTGCAAGGTATCAGAACCTTTCTTTGAACCCCATGAAGATTTCGGGGATGTGTGGCCGCCTGAAGTGTTGCCTCAATTATGAACTTGAAACCTATATGGATGCATTGATTGACTTTCCTGAGGTTTCCTTGATTCAGACAGCCAAAGGAAATGCAAGGCTGGAAAAGACAGATATTTTCAAGCGTATCATGTGGTTTTCTTATGAAAAGGAAAATACCTGGTATCCTGTTAATGTAGATAAAGTAAAGGAAATCGTCGCGGCGAATAAGAAAGGGGAACGCCCCGAGGTCGAACTGAAAGGCGTTTCCAACTTTGGACTCATGGATTCTCCCTCAGGAGAAGAGGACTTCGAAATGGTGGATTTCGTAGGTGCGGCTGATTTGCTCGAAGAAAGAAAAAATGAAGAGCACAAAAGAAAGCCAAGGCAGAATCGTGGGAAGGGAAGAAATTCCAACAACAAAAGAGGTCGCCGTCCATCCAACAACGCCCAGAAAGGGAACCAATCGGATAAAAATAAACGCGGTAATTCCGGAGGAGGACAGGATAATAGAGGTGGCAAAAAGAAGCAAGGAGGACAGAATAGGAACCCTCAATCCAAAAATCAACAATCCAAAAATCCTAACTCAAGAAATAACCCCAAGAATCAGAACCCGAATCAGAAAAGAAAAAATCCTCGTAGAGGACCAAATAGAAGAAAGGAAGGGAATTCGGGAGCTCCGCAGGGGGGAGAAAGTGATAAAAGTTGATATATAGGTATGAAATCGGTTTTTCCCATTCTTATAACAGCAATTGTCCTGCTTTCTTCCTGCGGACAAGATAATTTTACCTTCAGCCACCGCTTCCCCAGTGAGTGTTGGGGCATTCAGGATACCATACATGTTGCTCTGGAGAAGAAAGATGGAAAAGTGGGTCAATTATTGGTAGATCTGAAAGAAGAATTTCCTTTTCAGAACTTCTACGTGAAGGTCATGTACACGGGGCCGGATGGAAGTGAAAAAGAACTGTTACTGAATCAGCGATTTGCCAGCGCGGCAGGGCTTTGGGAACTGCCCAAAACAAATAGCTATTATAGGGTTCCTTATGACGATTTACTGGATTTTGAAGGTCCGGATGGAACCTATAAATGTAGAATCATTCAGTTTATGAGGGAAGACGAAGTCTGTGAGATAAAGCAAGTCGCCATCTCTGGCCTTTGATCATAGCTTATCCAATAGCTTTTCCATGGCCATTGACCTTGAACCCTTGATCAACAAGGTGTCTATGTCCCTTATAAGCTCTCCGAGTTCTCCGATCAGGGCTTCTTTGTCTGCAAACCAATGTCCATTTTCACCAGAGTATCCTTCTACGGCATGTCGCATCCTGGGCCCAACCCCTATAAAGAGTTTGGCTTTCAAAGAACTGGCAAATTGACCGATCTCTCTGTGCATTTCTGCTTCTTCATCCCCCAATTCGTACATATCTCCCAGAATCAGGCCTGTATTTGATCCTTTTTCTGACAGAATGTGTTGAATGGCAGCTTTCATGGAAGTTGGATTTGCATTATACGCATCCATCCAAATGGTTAACTCTCCTTTTTTTATAACCTGTGAACGGTTGTTGGTAGACTGGTATGCCCAAATACCTTCCTGGATACCCTCTCTGCTAACTCCAAGTTCTGCCGCTACGGCACTTGCCGCGAGGATATTCATGCAGTTGTAACTGCCAGTGAGCCTGGATTTCAACTCCAGCGGACTGTCCCAGCGATGCCCAAATACCCTCAACTTCATTTCATGAAGGTCGTTGTTGACCAATTCGTAGTAATAATCAGCTTCTGGGGTTCCATAAGTGATTTGATTGGGGTAGGGCTGAGCCGCCAATTTGACATTGGGGTCAGCTACATTTACAAAAATGCTTCCCTCTTGTCCTCCTACGAAATCAAATAATGCACCTTTGGTTATTCGAACTCCTTCCAGGTTGCCTAGCTTTTCAAGATGTGCATGTCCTACGTTGGTGATGAGCCCCATATCGGGCATGGCGATTTCTGCCAACTCTTTGATGTCTCCGGGTTGATTGGCACCCATTTCGACAATGGCAAGTTCTATCCCTTCTTTGATAGAAAGCAGGGTCAAAGGTACACCTATGTGGTTGTTGAAATTGCCTGCGGTGGCATAGATCTTTTTCTCTGTTCCAAGGACTGAAGCCAGCAATTCTTTGGTAGTTGTTTTCCCATTACTACCTGTCAATCCAAAAATATTCAACCCCAGGTCTTTCCTCCATTCGGTTGATAGTTCTTGCAGGCTTTTCAACACATCTTCTACAAGTACATACCTCTGGTCTTGGGCAGGGTAAAAAGCTGGATCATCAATAATTGCTATGGATGCCCCAGCGTCAAGTGCCTGGGCAGCAAACTTGTTCCCATCAAAATTTGCTCCTTTTAGTGCAAAAAAAATGTCCCCTTTTTTGATTTTTCTAGTGTCTGTGGACACGGAACCATACTTCTTAAATAGTGGCAACAAGTTCATAGGTATCACTTTATGGGATAAAGTTAGGGATGAGTATGGTTTTTTGGTAGTAAAAAAGGGGAAGTAGCAGATCTTAGTCCTAATATGTATAGGGAAACTCTTGCTTGGTTAAAAAGACAAAATGAGTTGATATCAGTTAAATTGTTTCGTCTTCTTGGTGACGAGAGCTACCATTAGTTTTGGAAGAAATGAATATAAATTACGAAATTTAAGCCTATGCGAGTAAGTAATTCTACCAAGTTGCTAAGCTGCCTGATATTCATAGCAGGCTGTTGGATAAATTCCTATTCCCAGGAGTACCGAATTGGGTCTGATATAGTTGTGAAGGACATCAATGGACAGGAGTTAAAACGCGCCTGGTCCGGGGGCTTTGATACTGTACATCCCCACAACTTTGACCTTAATGGAGACGGGCGAATGGATGTGGTGATGACTGAATTCGGTGGCCATTATAAAAGAATTTCTTTTGTCCCCTTCGTCCATGTGAAGGGAACAGAGTTTCGCTATGCTCCAGAGTATGAATACATGTTCGACGATTGTGATTGTTTCGAATGGGCAGTTCTACAAGACTTTAACAATGATTCCATCCCGGATATATTTTGTGGGAGGAATCCTGGCTCAAATTTCAAGGTTTACAAGACCATTGAGCATTGTCGAGACTCCTTCAGTTTTGTGATCCATAAAGATCCGTTAAATTTTCAAAGAAATTCTGAAGTCGATACCTCCCAAGTTAATCAAGCCAGAACTGATATTCCTGGTATTGCTGATGTAGATTTTGACGGCGATATAGACATCATTACTTCCAATTCATTCAATGGCCGCCTTACCTACTTCAAGAACCTGGATGTTGAGAAAGGGAATCCTGTTGGAACCCTTGAGTTTGATGATGAAACTTATTGCTGGGGACATTTTTCAGAAAATAACCTGAATGAACAATTGTCCTTGGGAGATACTACCAGCTTTGGTTGTGATTTGATTTATCCATGGAGGAGGTCAAGCGGAGCCAGACACTCAGGAACTACAATCCTGTTGGTAGATGTAAACGGGGACTCACTCATGGATGTATTTCTTGGGGATATTGAAAGCTATAGACTTACACTTGTCCAGAATCAGGGAAGAAAAATAGAGGCGTTCATGAACAAGGCTGTTTACAGGTACCCACAAACTGATAGCAGCATATATATGGCAGAATTTTTGGCAAGTTCTTATCTGGATCTAAATGGAGATGGACTCAAAGACTTGGCCGTTACTCCACATGAACCTACCCCTGATCGCATCGAGACAAAGAATGGGATGGCTTGGTATGAGAATACAGGGATACCAAGTTTGGCCGATTTTAAATTCAGAGACAGGACTACCATCGCCAGCAGTGGCATAGATGGAGGTTATGAATCCCTACCTGAATTCCTGGATTATAACAACGATGGCAAGATGGATATTTGTTTTGGCACAAGGTTCTCTACAGACCTAGTTGGTGGGGCCATCAGAACCAGCACTCCTTTTTACATGTATGAAAATGTAGGTACTGCCAGCAATCCTGAGTATAGGTTTGTTTCGGATAATTACATTGACTTTAGTTCTGGTCCCCCATTTATCAATACACCAGAACCTGCGGCAGGAGACCTGGACAATGATGGGGATACAGACATGCTCATAGGTGCCAGTGATGGTAGAATTTATTACTACATCAACCAGGCAACTTCCGGCCCAACAGCCGATTTTGTATTATCTCCTGATGTATTGTTGAGAGACAAAAACAATGTCCCAATTATCGTGGTCAACAATGCCGCGCCTGAGTTACATGACTATGATGGCGATGGAGACCTCGATTTATTTGTGGGAAATGGTTTGGGAAGGATTTACTATTATCAGAATATAGGAACGGCGAGTTCATTTAGTTTTGAATTGGTTACGGATCGTTTTGGGGATGTGAGGATTCGAAACTCCTTCGGAGATACCATCGAGATTGTCCGCCCCGTCATGGGAGACTATAACGGAGACGGTCGTGCCGACCTGATTGTAGGTAGCGAGACCGGCTACATTGAAATCTGGACAGATGCCTTCCAGGCTTTGCAGAAGCCTCTAAGCGATCCAGATACTCTGATGAATAGACGATTTAGGGCAAGGCTGAGCCCTGCGGTAGCCAAACTGGATGAGTCTGGAGACTTGACTTTTGTGATTGGAACAGAAGAAGGAGGACTGATCCTCGTTAAAAAAGACACTGCCTTTGGCTATTGTGCTGCGCTAACAGATACCACAACAGACTCTACAGGAACGGGTACCTTTGTACCTGAAATCGAAGGCGACATATTCAAAGTCTTCCCAAATCCAGTCCAGAACATCCTGAAAATGGAGTTTTCAAGCGAATTGCCTTTCAATTCACCTAAGGAGGCAGTCATATTTAATGGCCTAGGCCAAGAGATGAGAAGGGTAAACTTCCGAAGCGATACCTACAACTGGAACCTTCAGGGCATGGATCAGGGCATGTATTTCCTACAGATATCAACAGGAGGTAAGCGCTATGTCCATAAATTCCTGATAAGGCGCTGATAACTTAAGAGCTTTTTTCAGGAACATTATTTAACCCAAGTTGCCATTGGTGCTACATGTTTTATTTGCTCAAAGGAAATGGCATTTACCTTTTAAGTGCCCTAATTGGCAACTTGGGTTACTTATCAAAATAATCATTCTGGCGGAGCTCTAAATGGCTCCGCCAGTTTCTTATATTTCCTTGAGATTTCTTCGGGAGAACAGAGATCTATTCATAAATTGCTAATCAGGGGATAAGAAGACCTGGAGAATTGCCCTTGATTACAAGCAATTAAAATTATTACTCGGAATGGACATACATACACTCGACTTGAATTTCCTTACTGATGAAGCCATCGCTTCTTTTGTGGTAGAAAGTTCTGATGGACCTGTGCTGGTAGAGACAGGGCCACATTCAACATTAAAAAACCTTGAGAGAGGGCTTTCTGACCTGGGATATGGTCTTGAGGACATCAAACATGTCTTGCTTACCCACATCCACTTTGATCATGCAGGGGCTGCCTGGGCGCTTGCTCAGAAAGGAGCGAAGGTCTATGTTCATCCATTTGGGTATAAGCATCTATTAGCCCCTTCCAAGCTCTACAATTCAGCAAAAAGAATTTATGGCGATCAAATGGAACGCCTGTGGGGATTGATGGAAGGAATTGCTGAAGAAAATCTGATCTCAGTAGAAGATGGTACTGAAATAATCGTTGGAGATGCGACATTCATCGGATGGCATACCCCAGGGCATGCCTCACATCACATCGCATGGCAATTGGGAGACTTGGTTTTCGCAGGAGATGTTGCAGGCTGCAAGATCAAGCAGGGTCCTGTAGTTCCACCCTGTCCACCACCTGACATCAACATCGAAGATTGGCATGCCTCTATTGATAGGATTCTTGGACTCAAGCCTTCCAGGATTTTACTGACCCATTTTGGGGAGGTAAGTGAGGTCGAAACCCACTTCAACGAGCTGAAGGAAATCCTGCAAGACTGGGCAGCCTGGATGAAGGTGCCTTTTGAGCAAGGGCGCGATCCCAGGGACGTTACCCCCGAGTTTCAGGCGTATGCCAACGGTCAACTCAAGGCCAAGGGCCTTTCTGAAAAGGAAGTCGCCAGGTATGACGCCGCCAACCCTGCATGGATGAGCGTAGCAGGTTTGATGAGATACTGGAAGAAAAAGCTGGGAGCCTGATCAATTCCCGGCTTTTTCTATAATTCCCATCTGTTCCATTAAAAAGGTGGCATTCAGGTTTTGTGAGATTCCATCCTGGAATTTGTAATCAAAGCTCAGTTTGTCATCTGTGATGGACACTTCAAAACGTTTGTTTACTGCCAAGGCTGGATATTCTTCCGCAAGGGTCCCGAGTGAAAGGTCATGTGTGGCAATCATGCCTACACCTCTCAGTTTGATCAATTGCTCAATGAATCCCCTTGATCCTTTGGTTTTATCCTTGGAATTGGTTCCCCTGAGCATCTCATCTACAATGATAAATATGGGCTTTCCACCGCCTCTAAGGGAGTCAATGATTTTCTTGAGGCGCTTTAATTCTGCATAGAAGAAGGATTCGTTTTCGGCGATAGAGTCCGTAATTCTGACGCTGGTCATCATCTCGATAGGAGCGAAGCGGAAGCTGCGTGCGCAGACTGGCAAGCCCATCATCGCAAACACCAGATTTACCCCTACCGTTCTAAGGAAAGTACTCTTGCCTGCCATATTTGCGCCGGTGGTAATGATAAATGTACCTGGCTTGGGGAAGTGAATGTCATTATCTACCCGTCTGGAGGGATCTAGCAAGGGGTGCCCAAGGCCTTCAGCTTCCATGAGGAATTCTACATCAGCTAGTTCAGGAAGGACATATTCTGAATGATTGAACGCAAAGCGTCCCAGGCTGTTGAGGGAATCCAGGTTCCCAATTTGGGTAAACCATGCTGGAAGGTAAGGCTTATAGGTACTGCGCCATTTTTCGAGGCGGATCATTTGCCTGATGTCCCACATAAAGCAGCCATTGAGGACAACTCCCATGAGGATGTTGAGCCTTTGGTCGAGCATATATGCTACATCTGCCAATTCCTGAAAGGCTTCGCTGGCAGTATTTCCCTCCTTTGACTTAAGGTAGCCTTGATATTCTTTCAATAATTCAGATTCAAAGCCTTCCTTTTCTACCCATGCCAAGAGGGCGCCGTATTTTCTTAACATCCTGGACTTTTGTCCTACTTGTCCTTGCTGTTCGTTGGTAGCATTTAGGTTAATGCCGGCTACGGATAGTTGTATGAAAAAGATCAAAATACTTGGCAAGAGGGGGAAATGAAATTCTCCATATATACTGCCTCCACCGATGGGGATGTAATTGAACAACCACAACAATAGGCTGACTCCCAGAAGGGCGGGTAGTAACCAGACCAATATTTTATACAAAGGACTCTTAGAAAAACGAAGGGGATGATCTACCCACCAACGGATGGCCTTGGTATCGTCGAAAGATTCGTTTTGGTCTTTGGCAATCGCCTGGAATTCAAGGTTCCAGTCAATCTTTTTGGCCAACTCTGCAATGGCTTTCTGCCTTAGACTGATTTCTTCAGATGACTGTTCCGGGTATTCGATTTGCCTTACCAACTCCTGCCGCCCCAGAATGGTTCCGGTCCGATTTACCAGCTGCCAAATGGAGTTTTTACCAAAAATATCCAGATCGAAGCTGAATTCATGCTGCGGATTGATAAATTCTTCACCCTCATCAAATGAAGATAAGTCTCCAGAAAGCCCTGTAATTTCAGCAGTACAAATGGCGATCAATGTTTTCAGGTGATCCCTCTTATGTGCTATATCTGAGTGTATTTTGACCAGATATAGAAAAAGAATGAATGCAAAACTCCCCGCGAGTAAGCCATATAGTGCATTTATTGGGAACAAAAAGTAGGTGGCTACAGCTCCAAGTAGAAAAATAGCTAAACGAGCATATGAAATGAATAAAAAGCTTCCCTGAGTTTCATCTAGCTTTTTTTGGTGCTGTCCTATCCTCTCTTGATAGGCCTTAGTGGTATGATCACGCATATGTGCAAATTAATCCATAATAACAATTGCGACAAATGCCATTAGCTGCAGTCACTTGAGAAAATAGTTACTTATCACTCTTTATCCTCAGTATTCAGCCTATGTACATAATAAATATGTGGGATATTTAATAAAATGTTTTTCTTCTGACAATAGTTACTGAAATTTGTCATGTTCTTTACGCAGAACGAGCACGACCATAAAGGGTACAGCCAATCTCCTTTAGTGGATAGATTACCTAATGAAAATCAAAAACTAATTCCATGGTTGACATAGCCAAAATTGTCCTTTTTGATGTAGAAAATTTCCTTAGAAAAGTTCCAAAAGAAGTTTACATCCAAAAAATTCCTCTCCTATCTTCTTCTTCCATAGGGCAGCACACGCGCCACCTTATTGAATTTTTTCAGTGCCTCGCTCATCAAGCTGGAGAAGAATGTATCTGTTATGACAAACGCCAAAGAAATCTCCATATAGAGACTGATCCGTTTTATGCGGCTGATTGTGTGGCCGAAGTAGGCGAGTTGCTTACAATGATTCCTGCCCGTAAGCCTTTGAAGTTGCAGGTGGATTACTCCCTGACTGGAGCTGAATCAAATTTGGTCGAAAGCTGTTTTGAGCGTGAACTGGTTTACAACATTGACCATGCCATTCACCATATGGCGATCATCAAGATTGGCCTGAGAGCAATTGCGCCGGACTTTGTCGTCCCAGAAGGATTTGGGGTGAATCCATCAACCTTGAGATACAATAAGGTAAAAGCATAAAAGAGGATCATGGGAGGAAAAAAATCATCTTTTTGGATAAAACTTAGGTCATGGGAATACTGGCCTGCATGGTTGACAAATATTCCGGTTGGCTTTTTCTGGTTGTACTTCGCCATTAGGTCTCGCAGCTTATTCTTTTTTAATGCTGCCAACCCAGCTATTGAGAATGGTGGAGTGATGGGAGAGTCAAAAATTGATATTCTCAATCAAGTAGCCGAGGCCTACAAACCGCAAACCCTTTGGGTTCCTGGAGAGGAACTGGATAAAGTTCATGATAAAATAGAAGCCAGTGGACTCCATTTTCCATTGGTAGTCAAACCAAATGTTGGAGAAAGAGGGCTTGGAGTAGAAAAAATAAATAATCAGGCTGCCCTTAATGCCTACCTTAAAAAGGTACAAGTAGATCTGATTATTCAGGAATACGTTGATTACTCAGAGGAATATAGTGTTCTGCATTATCGTTTCCCCAATTCCAAGCAGGGAAACATCACTTCGCTTTGCCATAAGGTACACCTCTTTGTAGTGGGGGATGGAACCTCCAGCTTGAGGCAACTGATCAAGGGAAAGGATCGTGCCCTTCTCCAACTGGACGAAATGGAAAAGCGTTATGCCGATCGCATGGAGGAAATTCTCCTAGAAGGAGAGAAGTTGGTGCTTTTACCGATCGGAAACCACGCTCGCGGCGCCATGTTTTTGAATGCAAATCCTAAGATTGATAAGCAGTTGCTTGATACTTTTGACAAGATCAGCCATCAACTGGAAGGGATTTACATTTGTAGGTATGACTTGAAATGTAAGGATCTGGAGTCATTGAGGGAAGGGAAAGAATTCAAAATATTGGAGATTAATGGGGTTTTGGGAGAGCCTGCCCATATTTATGATCCTGAGTATTCAGTTCTTCAGGCTTATCGTGATCTTTTTGCCCATTGGGAAAAGGTCTACGAAATCAGCAAAGAGGTTCATGAGAAAGATGGGGTAGCTTATATGAAGTTCTCCGAAATGTGGGATACACTTCGCCGCCACCTGAAGTACATCAAGTCTTTCAAACGAAATTTGGCTCATGAGTCTTAATCTTGCCCTATTAACGGGCTGGTTAAGTGGTTTGGTTCTGAGCTTCTTCGGGTCATTGCCGCCTGGACTGATCAGCCTTACGGTAACAAGGGAGAACCTGGAATCAGGCCGAAAAACTGCCATGCGGATAGCTCTGGGAGCGGCTTTGGTGGAAATGGTACAGGCCATTGTTTCAGTGCAGTTTTCCCAACTCATAAGCAGCCAGGAAAAGCTGATGACATATTTCCGTTGGGCTGCTATAATTGTATTCTTAGCTTTGGGAATTTACCTGATTCGCCTGGAGACCAAATTACAGCCTTCGTCTAAATCCTATCCCTATAAAGATTTTCTGCTGGGGGTGGTGGTGTCCGGTTTGAACTTCCTGGCTTACCCTTATTGGTTATTTTATGGAACATATCTCCAAACAAAGTCCTGGCTTGGATTAGGCATAGTAGACAGCCTTTTTCTAGGCTTTGGGGTAGGCATGGGCACCTTCCTGGCCATGTTGGTATATATCTGGCTAAGCAAGGCGATGATTTCAAACTTGCCTCAGATCATTGGTAGAGTTAATAAGGCAATTGGAGCAATATTTATCTTATTTGGAATTTGGCAATTGTTTCAGCTTTTGATCCATTGATAAATCAAGCTCTCTCCTATTTTCGTTTCTCATTTTCCAGCCCATTGCTTAGATTAAATATAGATTCCATTCTTGTCCTGTAGCCAACAATTCAAGATTGAAAGCCTCAATAATATTACAAGCGAAAAGCCCAAATTAGTTATGCTACCCATACAGATTTTTATATGGCTATTATATGCCTACATGATCATAGGTGTCCTGGTAGGGGCATGGTTTCTGGCAACTGCTGCTGCCAAAATTGATGAAGACATCAGAGGAGCCAAGTGGTACACCAAATTGCTATTATTTCCAGGAGCTGTGGCCCTTTGGCCTGTTTTGTTGAGAAAAGCCCTTAATCATAAAAACTAAGCTGTCATGAACCCCAAACTCAGAAAAAGGCATCGCTGGATATGGATGGCCTGGGCGCTTATCTTGCCCATTCTTTTTGCATTGGCTGTACTCCTAATTCCCCA
The DNA here is from genome assembly GCA_022760475.1 of Bacteroidia bacterium. GTDB lineage: Bacteria > Bacteroidota > Bacteroidia > J057 > J057 > JALEFZ01. The sequence goes on from JALEFZ010000005.1 coordinate 52,245, forward strand.
ACAAGAAGTTCAGAATGACGAATTTCCTGTATTGCCGGATCAATCATCACACACACAAACTACCCAAAATCCATGAGCCATACCTATGTCCCGGTTCTTTGGAACCGCCAAAAGAAAATCTACGACCTCGTATTGTGGGGAGGAATCTTCCTGTTTTTGGCAATTTTCATCGCTTGCCAACTGATATTTTTCCCTGAAATAACTGCAGAGAGCTTGATCATTCGAGCTACAGGTACCCTTGCCTTTGTGATGCTGCATATCATTTTGGCGATTGGTCCCATTGCAAGGTTAAACCCTGTTTTTCTTCCTCTTCTTTATAATAGGAGACATTTTGGGGTAAGTATGTTCATCGTTGCATTGGTTCATGGGATATTCAATCTCATCCAATTTCATTCTTTTGGCAATTCAGATCCCATACTATCCATTTTTACCTCTAACGAGCACTACAATTCCTTGACCCGCTTTCCTTTCCAGAGTTTGGGATTTTTTGCCTTGTTGATACTCTTTTTGATGGCAGCTACCAGTCATGATTTTTGGCTAAAAAATCTTAGCCCTAGGGTGTGGAAGGGCTTGCACATGATGGTATATGTAGCTTATGGATTGCTGATTTTCCATGTATTGCTTGGGGTTGTACAGACAGAAAACTCATTCTTTAACATAGGACTTCTTGGTATCGGAATGGTCAGCTTGATTGGGCTTCATCTCATGGCAAGTTTGCAGGAGTTAAAGGGTACAGAAAAGCCTGATGAGAAATTGGATGAAGACTTTGTATTTGTATGTGAATGGGACGATATACTGGAAAATAGGGCCAAAACGGTCATGATTGAAGATCAAAATATCGCAGTCTTCAAATACGATCAAAAGGTCTCGGCGGTCAACAACCTTTGTCGCCATCAAAATGGCCCCTTGGGCGAAGGCAAAATCCTGGATGGTTGCATAACCTGCCCCTGGCATGGCTATCAGTATCTCCCCGAAAATGGCCAATCGCCTCCTCCATTTACCGAAAAAGTCGAAACCTATGATGTGAAAATCATAGGGGAGAAAATTTATGTGAATCCCAAACCCTATCCAGAAGGCACAGAAAGACCTCCGGCAATTTATACACCCTCAAGCCCAAGCAGCAATGGAAAATAATACCAACAAAGAAGATTTTTACATTGGTTGGCAGGACAAAGCCCCTGGTAAATTTGGCCGGGCAGCAAGGATATTTGCACTGCTGAGTCTATTTTTAGGTGCAATGACTGCTGCGGTTTTGGTCATCAACCAAAAAGGATTTGCAGACTCTGTATTCGAATTTGGAGAAACTACTCAGCTGGAGGGTTTTTTGACTCTTGATCCAGTTCCAATGCTCAGGGTATCAAAGGAAGGCAGATCTGAGGGCATGTTATTGGTAGGGCTGGGAAAATTTGGATCTGAAGCCACCATTGATCAGATCCTTAAGAAAGAAAACATACAACTTGAGCAAGACGCCTCCCTGAAGGTAACACTCAAGGGGACACGCATTTACCATAATGGAAAATCTGCGTTGGAACTTACCGACGGGCTGGATTCCTTCGTGGGTGCTGAAGGTGATCAACTAAAGGCAGAGCCAGCCATTTCTTCTTTTGGAAGGAAGACCCTTTCAGGAGAAATCCTTGATCCAAAGTGTGCACTAGGGGTAATGAAGCCTGGCTATGGCAAACCTCATAGGTCATGCGCCATAAGGTGTATCTCAGGAGGCATTCCTCCTATTTTTAGGGCAAGTTTTGCAGATGGACAGGTTTTGCATGCCATTTTGCTTGGGCCTAAAGGAGAAAAAATCAATGAAGAAGTGTTGCCATTTGTTGCTGACAAAGTTCGGATTTGTGGAGAGTTGATTATGCAGGACGATTGGTATGTATTTAAACTTGAGCCTGAATCAGAAATAATAAGGCTCTCTTATTATGGAGCAGAAGGAGTCTCATCGACCTGTGGAGGATAAATTACAGATTGACCCCAAAATACCATTGCTTTATGTTTGAAGTGTTTTCATTGGTCGTGGCGATTGCTGCCTTATTCAGCTTTATCAACCACAAGCTATTAAAGTTGCCCTCTGCAATTGGGGTCCTTACCTTATCCCTGGCAATATCCTTGGTGTTGGTAGGCTTTCAGGTATTTTTTCCAGATAACTTTCTGACCTTCTGCGAGGTGGTTACCAACCTTGATTTCAGAACCATTCTGTTCAAGTTTCTCCTCGGGTTTCTACTGTTTGCCGGAGCGATTCATGTGAATCTAACTCAACTACTGGAGGAGCGTGGTCCTGTGATTGTGTTTGCGACCTTAGGAGTTGTGGTCTCCACTTTCATTATTGGAGGCCTTGTATTTCTCCTTTCTGAGGCTTTGAGTTTGGGCCTAAAATTACCGGAAGCCCTGGTGTTTGGAGCACTAATTTCTCCTACAGATCCTGTCGCGGTGCTTAACCTATTGAGAAAGGCCAATGTTGACAAGAAATTGGAAATAAAAATTGTTGGAGAATCCTTATTCAATGATGGGATTGGCATTGTAGTATTCCTAACGCTTCTAGCGATAGCAGGTGGGATGAGTCATGGAGGTGGCGAAGAAATTACAGTTAGCAGCATTGCTATATCCTTGCTGAAGGAAGCGGGAGGAGGCCTACTCTTGGGGGCATTATTGGGCTACTTGGGGATTTTATCTCTGAATGCGATAAATGATGAGCCTATAATTGAGGTGCACATCACCATCGCAATTGTGATGGGAGGCTATGCCTTGGCAGAAACCTTGGGTATATCAGGAGCACTTGCAATGGTTGTGGCTGGATTGATGATTGGAAACAGCTTGTCTCGACCTGATATACCTCAAGCAGTGAAGACAAATATGAATACCTTCTGGCTTATCCTGGACGAGGTACTCAATGCGGTTTTATTTGTAATGATTGGGATTGAAGTATTAATCCTTGAAGGAATGGATTCACGTTACTTTATCTTTGGTGGAGTGGCCATCCTGCTAGTATTAGTTTCAAGATATATTTCGGTCTTGATTGGGAATAGCCTTCTTCCAAAGGCTCATAGGTCAAATTCGAAGGAACTGGTGATTTTGACCTGGGCAGGACTCCGAGGTGGGATTTCTATTGCCCTTGCATTGAACCTCTCCGACTCAATGAGCCGTGAACCTATATTATTTGCCACTTACCTGATCGTTATTTTCTCCATCCTGGTCCAAGGATTATCGATTGGAGCGTTGGTAAAAAGATTAAAAAACTAAGACAAAAAAATCATATTAAAACCCCTAATCATGGAAAAAGAAATTGTTTGGCATCTTGTATTAGAAAATAAAAATGAGCTAGCAGAGGGTCGTGTGATGACTGTAAATGCAGGCCATAAATCCATCTGCCTTACCCATTTTGAGGGAAAATATGCTGCCCTTGACAACAAATGTCCCCACCAGGGAGGTCCCTTGGGAGAGGGTTCAATCGAAAATGGGCTTTTGAGATGTCCATGGCATGGCTGGGATTACCACCCCTGTACAGGAAAAGCTCCAGGCTATGACGATGGAGTGGAAACTTATGAATTAAAAGTTGAAGGAAATGAGATATTTGTGGGATTGGAAGCAGAACCACCACATGAAACTACCATTTCTGACCTGATGGTGGACACAATGGTGAACTGGGGGGTTGATACAGTATTTGGAATGGTAGGGCATTCAAATTTAGGCTTTGCCGATGCCATGAGGAGAAAAGCTGAGGAAGGGAAATTGAATTATTATGGGATCAGGCATGAGGGCGCTGCCTCTTTTGCTGCTTCTGCCTATGGCAAGTTGACGGGACGCCCAGCGGGCTGCTTTGCAATTGCGGGGCCTGGGGCTACGAATATGTTTACCGGACTATGGGATGCCAAGGTAGACCGTGCGCCAATTCTAGCCTTGACTGGACAAGTCGCGACCCAGGTGTTGGGAACGGGAAATTTCCAGGAATTAGACTTGGTAAGAGCCTTTCAGACTGTAGCAGAGTTTAACCACAGGGTGCAGCATACAAGCAAGCACAGCGAACTGATGAGTTTGGCCATTAAAAATGCCTTGCTGAAAAGAGATGTAGCGCATTTGACCTTCCCGGATGAGGTGCAGCAACAAGTTGCGGCAGATGGGGCAAAGGCTCAGACCTCTGAGGGACGTATCACTCCGATGACCATTGCTCCTCCCAAGGAGACCTTCGACAAGGCGCTGGAGATGCTCAACAAAGCGGAGCGTCCAGTGATCATTGTTGGCCATGGTGCAAGGTTCCACATGGACAAGGTAGTAGCCTTTGCAGAAAAAATGAACTGCCCTGTGTTGACAACCTTCAAGGGCAAAGGCCAGATCTCCGATCAGCATCCATTGGGTTGTGGAGTCCTGGGTAGGAGTGGAACTCCAATTGCTTCCTGGTTCATGAATGAGGCAGATTTATTGTTGGTGATTGGGGCATCATTTTCAAAGCATACAGGCATTACCCCCAAGCTTCCAACGATCCAAATAGATTTCGATCCATTGGCTCTAAGTAAATTTCACAAAGTAGATGCTGCTGTCTGGGGGGAAATTTCTGTAACAGTGGATATGCTGAATGAGCAGTTGAGCGAATACAACAACAAAGTGGATCGCAGGCCAGAAATTGCCAAAAGATGGGCCATTTGGCGAAGTGAGAAGGCGAAACGCTTGATTGAAGATCGCGGAGAAGGATTGAGTTCTATCGCGGTTTTTGACTCCTTGACTCGTCTTGCCCCTGATGATGCGGTAATGTGTGTGGACGTAGGGAACAATGCTTACTCCTTCGGGAGGTATTTTGAAACACAAAATCATTCCTTCCTCATGTCAGGTTATCTGGGTTCGATTGGTTTTGCCTTTCCGGCGGCGATGGGAGCTTGGGCAGCGGTAAAAGACAGCCGTCCGGTTATTGCCGTGGCAGGTGATGGGGGTTTTTGCCAATATCTGGCAGAGTTGACCACCGCAGTCAAGTACAACATGCCCATAAAAACCATTATCATAAACAACAATGAGCTGGGAAAAATCTCTAAGGAGCAGCGAGCACTAGAGGTCGATGTATGGGCAACCAGTTTGGTAAATCCTGATTTTGCTGCTTATGCCACCAGCATTGGAGCTTTGGGTGTACAGGTGACGAAACGCGAGGATCTGGACGAAGCGATGAAACAGATCATGGCACATGATGGGCCAGCCCTATTGGAGGTCAAAACCGATGTGAAATTGATATAGTATTTGTTACTTCTAAACCCACTTTTCTAAGTACTGGTGAAGAATATGGTGGTCTTTCTGCAGATGTTAAGAATTTGCAGGAAGGCCATTCGTCCTTTTGATAAGACCTCCTCCCTCGAAGAGGAAGTACGTTTTAGAAATTATATACAGTAAGGTGAAAAACCTGTCAACCAGAGCCAAAGCAGATGATCAGGAACCCCTCCGTCGATATCTTAAGATCAATAGCCTGATCACTGCGCCAAGCATAATTACAGCAAAGGCAATCAGGATGAAGAACAGCCATGAAATGGGTAAGAATTCCGGACTTAGAGGAACAGGAGCTTGGCTTAGTAGAATCATAAAAACACCCCATGCCAATGTTCCCATAATGACACTGGCCAAAATGATTGCAGTAATATTTATTTTATTCTTTCTCGCTTTGCCCATATTCTTAAGCAAGAAAAAATCCTTCCCAATTCGGAAGGATTTCCTTTACACGTTATGAGTTTTCTCTTTTTCGCAGAACTCTCATTATTAATCGTTGAAGAAATGTGACTGAAAGAATGCATACAAACAGTATGAGTCCAATGCCTAAGGATACAATGACCATGGAAAGGGTCATCCATTCGGGGGGCAATGGAATTTCAAAAGGATACCTTCCAAAGAGGTATATCAAAAGCCAGTTGCCAATAAAGCCTAAAACGAAACTTACTCGAGCAATAAGCTTGACATTAACCTTACCCTCCTCAGGCATTGGCTCCTCCTTTGGTCAGCTTCGTCACTGCTTGAGCTTCAACGTAGATCTTCTTTACGATGGGATATTTCTCTCGAATGTTGTTTTCTATCCTGCGAACTACTTCCTCTATCTCATCGGATTTCAGGTTATCCTTGAATTCTACATCTAATGCTACAAACAAGTCATCCGGCCCAAAGTGCATGGTAATAGGAGGTTTGGCGTTGAAGACTTCTTCATCTTCTTCTACGATTTTTTCGATGCCCAGCCTGACTTCAGGAAGTGCACTTTCTCCGATCAACAAAGCCTTGGTCTCCGAAGCCAGGATCACTGCTATCACTGCCAGGATCACACCAATTACGATAGAAGCAATACCATCATAGATGGGATTTCCTGTGTAGTCTGTCAACCAAACACCCGCCATAGCTACCATCAAGCCCAAGAGAGCTGCAGTATCTTCAAAAATTACCGCAAATCTAGACGGGTCTTTCGATTTTCTGATGGCCTCCCAAAAACCAAATTTTCTCTTGCGGCGCTCCTTGTTGAAACTTCGCAATGCAAAAAACAGCGCTGCACCTTCAAAAATCATCGCCAAGACAAGGATAATATAGTTTAGGGTAGGATCACCGGGCTTTTCAAGGTGGCCTTCATGGCTAAGGGATTCCATCACATGGTTATAACCTTCGATGAATGATACCCCGCCACCCAAAGCAAAAATCAGAATAGCCACTACCAACGACCAGAAGTATAATTCTTTCCCATGTCCCATTGGATGTTCTTCATCAGGACCGATTTTGGAGCGCTGAATACCATATAAGAGGAGTAAACCATTGCCTGAATCCACCAAAGAGTGAATCCCTTCGGATAGCATCGCGGCACTTCCACTGATGAATGAGCCTACGAATTTGGCAATTGCAATGGCAATATTGGCAGCAACCGCTGCATAAATGGGGCCTTTTTCTGTTCCAGCCATGGTGTGTGGTGATTTTTATACAAATTAAACCCGTATAGACTTGCCATGCAACGTCTCTGCGACGAAAAGCTAAAGCAGTTTACAGGCATTTCATTTATTCCTCCGACACCTTTCGCTACAATAAGTCACTTCTTCCCAGTTTCTCTCCCATTTTTTTCGCCATGAAAATGGAAGCCCGCAGACAGGACAAATCTTGCTTGGAAGATTTGATTTGGTGATTCTCTTGACCTTGTTTTTACCTTTAGGCATGCTTTTCAAACAGAAGTTTAACTTAAAAGTTTAGCCCCAAAAAAAGCCCGAAGCCAATAGACTCCGGGCATTAAGTTATGATTTAAGGGAATACTTAGTCCATGATAAATGGATATTCTCCTACGTAATTATCTTCGTAAAGGGCGCTGGTATCAGGATATGGAGAATCCTCAGCGAATTTTACACACTCATCTACAAGGTTTTTGATTCTTGCATCGATAGAGCCAATTTCTTCATCGGTGATGTCTGGATTGTCAGCCATGGTGATTTTCAGATCAGCGATTGGATCTTTACCACGGTACTTGTTCAACTCCTCACGGGTACGGTACTTGGCAGGGTCAGACATTGAGTGTCCTTTGTAACGGTAGGTTTTCATCTCAACCAGGTAAGGTCCCTTACCACTTCTTACATGATCAACTACTTCCTTCATGTTTTCATAGACCGTAGCAATATCCATCCCATCTACAGGACGAGATGGCATGTCGTAAGAAAGTCCCAACTTGTATAGGTCAGTTACGTTAGAGGTACGCTCTACTGAGGTACCCATTGCGTAGTTGTTGTTCTCAATGATAAAAATCACAGGAAGTTCCCACAGCATGGCCAGGTTCATGGTTTCATGGAAGGCGCCCTGACGGACAGCTCCATCTCCCATCATACAAACAGCCAGCTTATCTTCTCCCCTGTATTTACAGGCGTAAGCCAATCCGGCGCCTACAGGAATCTGACCCCCAACGATGCCGTGTCCCCCTAGGAAATTCTTCTCCTTAGAGAAAAAGTGCATAGAGCCACCCTTACCTTTCGAACAGCCTGTTGCCTTCCCAAAAAGCTCTGCCATACACGCTTTAGGATCAACTCCCCTTGCCAGTGCACCACCGTGGTCCCTGTAAGCAGTAATTACATAATCATCAGGACGAATCGCAGATTCCAAACCAACAGCCACAGCCTCCTGACCAATGTACAGGTGAAGGAAACCTCTAAACTTTTGTTGCATATAGAGCTGACTAGAGCGTTCTTCGAATTTGCGGATCAGCAGCATTTGCTCAAACCACTTTAACAGAAGCTCTTTGTCGTAGGATTTAATTTCAGTATGGGTTGACATACAAGATTGATTAGGCGTAAAAATTCAGATATTGAACTTATTAGAGGCAAGTTCCAGATTAATGATATTTTTTACAAATCATCGGGCGCATAATTTTTGCCGTTGTACCTTTGTAATTAGCCAATCAGGAATGAAACAGCATTTTTCCTGCAAATTTCATAGAAATATTGCTTCTTAGAAGCTTGACTTGCAACCGCCTACATGTACCTGCGTCAACTACAACTTATCCAGTTTAGAAACTACGACGAGCTTTTACTAAGCCTGAGTGAGGGAATCAATTGTTTTACAGGAGCAAATGGTGCTGGGAAAACCAATATCCTCGATGCGGTACATTTTCTTGCCTTTACCAAGGGCTTTCGTTCCAGCCAGGATCAACAGGCGGTTCAAAAAGGTGCCGATTTTTTCTTCAATGGAGGAAAACTCATTCGTAAGACCACCAAAGATGGCAAAGAGATTGAAAAATCTGTCCAGTGCAATTATCAAAAAGGTAAGGGGAAAAAAGTAATGGTCGACCTTCAACCCCTCAAAAGAATGAGCGACCACATTGGCTATATTCCCATGGTTTCCATCCTTCCAAGTGATACAGACCTGATCAATGGCCCATCAGCGGGAAGACGCCAGTTCATGGACATGCTCATTTCCCAATACGATCAGGTTTATCTGCGAAATCTCATCCAGTACAACCGTGTCATTGACCAGCGAAATGCTTTGTTGAGGCAGTTTGCCAGCCAGGGGGGGGTAGATCAGGATCAACTGGATCTATGGAACATGCAAATGGTCCCACTGGGGATTGCCATACAAAAAGAAAGGGCACGGTTCACAGAACTTTTTATGCCTGTGTTTGAGGATTATTTTAAAAAAATAGTATCGGAACAAGAAAAACCCGGTATTCGCTATAATCCCAATATTCACGATTTTACTGAGGAGGCCTGGCACAAAGCCTTGAAAGATAAGGAAGCAAGGGATTTGATCAACCAATATACCGGCCTGGGAATTCAGAGAGACGATCTGGTCTTTCAAATTGATGACCGTTCCGTCCGTAATTTTGGCTCTCAGGGACAACAAAAAACCTTTGTTATTTCTTTGAAATTGGCCCAGTATGCCTTGCTCCAGAACCAGAAGAAACTGCCCCCAATTTTGTTGCTGGATGACATTTTTGATAAATTGGATAAGTACAGGTTGGCCAAAATTGCAGGGATACTAGACGAGGATATGGAAGGACAAATTTTCATTACCGACACCTCATTGGAACGAATGAAACTTGTCTTTGCTGAAACACTGAAGAAGGTTAAATTTTTTGAAGTTCAAGAAGGAAGGATAAACGAAGTCGTAACTCAATAAGATGTCATTTTACAAACCATACATGAGTGTAGGGGAGGCCATTAATGCCTTCCTAAAAAAACATGGCTTGCAAAGCAAGGCGGCTATCCAATCTGTCATCGGCAACTGGGAGACCATCATGGGAACTCCAATCGCTCAAAATACAGACAAAATATGGTTTGACCGAGGTGTTTTGTATGTAAAAATGTCTTCTCCTGTCTGGCGCGGCGAACTCCAGATGGCTAGAAATAAAATCAGAGAGGTCGTCAATAAGGAAGCCAAATCCGATATTGTCCAGGAAGTAAGGGTTATTTAATGCAAAATCCCCGCCCAAAAGGGACAGGGATTCACGCTAACTATACTACTACTATGAAAATTCGGGTTTACTTGATGACTACCCTCTTGGCAATTCTATTATTTCCGTTTCCACCTTCCAGAATATAAATACCGGAAGCCAATTCACTCGTATTTACCAAAAGCTCATACACGCCCGGAGCCTGGGTTTCATTCAGCATATTTTTGATCAATCTTCCCTGAAGATCTCTTAGGTTCAATTCCATGTCAGATACTTCTGAAAGGGCATATTGAACTACAAATCTATCTCCTGCAGGGTTTGGATAAATGCCCATTACCGCAAATGTTATTGGCGCTTCAACCTTCACATTGGGTGTCGTGCGAACAGTCGCAGGAGCTACAGTATCCTGCTCAGTCTTTATCGGGCTTTCTCCCATGGCTGGCTGAAGCCTGTTTTCACCTGTTTTGGTGTAGTAGGCTGAACCGAAGTTGTCGCTGGAATCAGGAACATTCAATGCCCCAACATAGTACCAGTTGGCCTGCACACTGTCATCTCTGATGTCAACCAAGGTATATCCATGACGATCGAGATCGACATTTTTCATATGTGGATTTGGATTGTTTGGAGGCAATGGAGCTGGGAATGGATTGTTGAACTGGAATTCCAGGCCAGCAGAGGTGATGGGGTCAATGTTTTCATCAAAGTTAGCCGCAGAAATACTTGGTGTAGTAAACTTAACAGCTACAGATCCTTCGCCAGTAGAATCTACATAGTTAGGGACAGGAGCATAAAAGGCAGCATCATTTGTTACCGTATCAGCAATATCAAAAGCGAAAGTAGAGTGGAAGTCACCAGTAACGAATACCACATTATCAATGCTATCGGTTTCGATATGATTGATGATCTTTAATCGCTCAGCAGGGTATCCGTCCCAGATATCAAGGAAAATATTTTCTACATCCGTGGCTGTTTGTGGAGGAACGGCTGCCCAACCTACGTTTAGCTGAGAGAAAATCACCTGATTTCCAATCAGCTTCCACTTGGCAGTAGAGTTGCTGAGCTTGTCAAGCAACCACTGGCGCTGGCTATCTCCCAGTAGGGTACGGCTCGGATCGTAAAGTGCAGGATTCAATACATCATTGATTTGAGAATCACGGCCTATGATACGGGTATCAACCATGAAGATGTCCAAAAGGTCTCCATACGGAAGTTCCCTGTAAATGATATTCGAGTCCACAGCATTCTCACGGATTGGAATCCACTCATAATAAGCCTGTCTTGCTTCGATGATTCTCTGGTTCCAATCTCCTTCAGTTGAGTCCGTATGGTTTTCTGCGCCACCTTTCCAGGCGTCATTGGCCGTCTCGTGATCGTCCCATACATTGATGAAGGGATGCTGCTGGTGAACAGCTCTCAAATCAGGGTCAAGCCTATAAAGAGAATATCGCGAGCGATACTGCCCCAGATCTACGGTTTCGAGGGTGTCGTGGCGACGGTCAAGCAAAGAGGTGTCTCCATATACATTTGCAGGATATTCATAAATGTAGTCCCCAAGGTGAATCACACCTGCAAGGTCATTTCTCCTTGAAATGTTTCCATAGGCGTTGAAGTAACCCGCTTCATAATTGGAACAGGATACGACAGCAAATCTCAGGTGGTTCTCCTCATTTGTATTTGGTGCAGTCTTGGTTCTTCCTCTCAGGGAACGCTTGTTCAGGGCTTCAAATTCGTAGTAATAAGTGGTGTTTGAAGCAAGTCCATCAGCATCAATTTTCACTGTATAATCCCTTTCAAAGCTGGTGGTGAAAGTTCCTTGAGCAACGACATTGGTCATTGCGGTGTCTGTCGCCATTCTCCAAATAACTTCGAAGCTGGTATCATTGCTGGTTTCAGGAGTTACCCGGGTCCAAATGATGACTTTGTTCGACATGGGATCACCCGAGGCGACACCATGATAAAATGGAGCAAGAGCAGGGTCGAAATTATTGGCAGCACTCGCTGATGCTGCAGTTCTTCCCATCTTGAAGACCTTGGCATTCAGCCTGGAAGTACCTGATGTAGGACTTTGGATAGTAGCTTGCCCGAATGAGAAAGAAATTCCCAAGAGGGCGATCAAAACAAAAAGTAAGCTTTGTCTCATCTAATGAGGTTTAAAGGTTTGGAAAGTTTTTGAGTAAATACTCCCGAAAACAACTATTCAAATTGCTTCTGGTTGTTAAGCCTTCTTTAATTATTTGAAAACTTAAATAATCTGAAAATTCGGTAATAAATGGGGCGAGGATTTATTAGGACAAGTTTTTTATTCTGTTGAATATTTGTCCATCTTTAGATCATTATTAACATAGTTTACCAACTAGGATAACATATATGAATTACCGCGTTTTAGGTAAGACCAATTGGGAAATCTCTGAAATATCACTAGGCACATGGCAAGTTGGAGGAAAATGGGGCAGCGATTTTGACCACTCCGGTGCAGAAAAAATCCTTCATTCAGCTATCGATCAAGGGGTGAATTTCATCGATACGGCTGATGTATATAGTGCAGGTTTGAGTGAGGCCACCGTAGCCAAGGTAATCAGAGAAAGGTCAGAAGAAGTTTACCTGGCCACCAAGGCCGGAAGGAGGTTAAATCCCCACAATGCCGAAGGCTATAATAAGGAGAATCTTACCTCTTTTGTGGAAGACAGCCTGAAAAATACAGGAATGGAAGCACTCGATCTTCTACAACTTCACTGTCCTCCTTCTACAGTTTACCGAAAAGTAGAGATGTATGAGATCCTGGATGACCTAAAAAAAGAGGGAAAAATCCGTGAGTATGGAGTAAGCGTGGAAAAGGTTTCTGAAGCCATGGAAGCTATTCAGCACCCAGGAGTAGCTTCAGTTCAGATCATCTTTAACCTGTTCAGACTTAAACCTGCTGAACAATTTTTCCAAGAGGCAAAGAAAAACAATGTAGGCATAATTGCGCGTGTTCCTCTTGCAAGTGGCCTTTTGACAGGGAAATTCGATGAGAATACCACCTTCGAAAAAGGAGACCACAGGAACTTCAACCGCAACGGAGAGGCCTTTGACAAGGGAGAAACCTTTTCCGGTTTAGGCTTCGAAAAAGGGCTTGCTGCTGTCAAAGAATATAAAAGATTATTCGGTGAAAAATTTCTAACCAAGTATGCCCTAAGGTGGATTTTGATGCATCCTGAAGTTTCTACCATAATCCCTGGAGCAAGTAAGGAAGAACATGTAATCAGTAACATTGAAGCAGGAGAAATACCACCCTTGCCTGAGATGGCCATGCAAGATGTCCTAGAGGTTTACAATGCCAACATCAAACCTCATGTACATCATCTTTGGTAAAAAAATAGATTTACATTCAACTTCTTCAATACACAATCAAGCAAATGAGCAACTACAATAGAAAGATGCGAATGGGGATGGTAGGAGGCGGAAGAGGTGCATTCATTGGTGCGGTACACCGGATTGCATCACGAATCGATGGAGAAATCGAACTGGTCTGTGGAGCCTTCTCTTCCAATCCCGAAAAATCAAAACTGTCCGGCCAAGATCTTTACCTACCAGAAAACCGTGTTTATGGCTCATTCGAGGAGATGATCCTCAAAGAAAAGGAATTACCTGATGGGGAAAGGATGGATTTTGTTGCCATCGTAACTCCTAATCATGTCCACTTTCCTCCTGCAAAGATGGCGCTTGAAAATGGCTTCCCCGTAGTTTGTGATAAGCCCCTTTGCTTCAGCATGGAAGAAGCCCATGAACTGGTCCGTTTGGTTGAGGAAACAGGCCTTTTATTTGCACTTACCCACAACTATACCGGATATCCGATGGTCAAGGAAGCGCGCTCAAGGATAAAGAGGGGGGATCTGGGTAAAATTAGGAAGGTTGTGGTTGAATATCCCCAAGGCTGGTTATCTGATTTTCTGGAAGCCTCCGGTCAAAAACAAGCCAGTTGGAGGACAGATCCAAGCAAATCAGGGAAGGCTGGTGCCATGGGCGACATTGGTACCCATGCTGAAAACCTTGCTGAATATATCACAGGTCTGAAAATAACCGAGATCTGTGCTGACCTAAGCACCTTTGTAGAAGGTCGTCAACTCGACGATGATGGAAATGTGCTTTTGCACTTTGACAATGGTGCCAAGGGCATTCTCCAAGCCTCCCAAATTGCCAATGGGGAAGAAAATGACCTGAATATCAGGGTCTATGGTGAGAAGGGTAGTTTTGCATGGAGGCAAATGGAACCCAATACCCTTACTTACAGGGTTCAAGATGAGGGAACCAGGCTCATTCGTACAGGCGTTGGCGAACTTTCAGCAGAAGCCCAGCATGCGACCAGGATTCCCGCTGGCCACCCTGAGGGCTACCTTGAGGCCTTTGCCAACATCTACACCAATTTTGCCAGGGCACTTAGAAGCAGCCTGAAAGGTGAAACACCTTCTGAACTGGATCTTGATTTTCCGGATGTACATGATGGCTTAAGGGGAATGGCTTTCGTAGAGGCAGTGGTTGCAGCATCCCAGGAACCCGCAAAATGGTATAGCATCAGCTAAAAACTTATATTTAGCTTTTAAGGACGAAAAATTTCCCAAATCAGGCAGATACAAATCATGCCTGATCTCTGGTGTATTAGCTTGTATCTTTTGGCATGAAGCAGATTTTCTCTTTTGTAAATATAGTTTTAGTGTTGGGCTTTTTTGGCTGTCAGACTGCTCCTGAAAAGACCCATACCAATCCCAAAGTGATTACCACCCAAGACGTCAAAGCTCGCCTGAATTGGTTGATTAAGTCGGAAGAATTGATGGGGCAACTTGAGATCAATGAAGCTGGGATTGCCCTTTACCGAAGTCCGGGAGCCAAGGATTCAGGAGAGGTAGAATGTCGAATATACCCTGATGAATATGTCCTTACGCTTTCTTTGATGAATACATTAGGGATAGATTCAATGATGAGTCTTTACCAGAAAAAGGGTTCTGGAAGATGGGAACAATTGATAAGCCTTATAGCGCCACCTACAGAAGAAATTTCTACAGGAGATAGAACTGGAATGCTCAGTGGTTGGAAAATTGCCGTTGATCCAGGACATATTTCAAATGATATCATAACTGCCGAGATAGAAGGGAAGTATGTAAAAATGAAGCCCAGCTCTAAGACAGGGGGTAAAATGGTCGAGTTTTTTGAACCTCATTTGACGCTGGCTACTGCTTACCTTATTAAAGATAGCCTTGAAAAACTTGGCGCGGATGTAATGATTTCAAGGCCATATCCAGGTAAGAGTGTTAATGGAAAGTCTTTTGATGAGTGGCAAAAAGAGGATTGGCCAGGCCTCCAAAAGCAGTATGCCAAAGAGCATAATTGGGATCGTGAAGCCATTAGGTACTGGAAAAAAGAAGCTCCCCTGAAGGATATTTTCAAAAAGATGTTCAATGATGAAGACCTTAAAGCGAGGGCCGATAAAATAAACGACTTTAAGCCTGACTTGACCCTGGTTATCCATTACAACATACATTCCCCCAATTGGGACAAGAGAGATAAGGATGGCTTCTTTAAGACCACCGAAGCCAACTACTGTATGGCATTTATTCCCGGTAGCTTTGCAAAAGGAGAACTGGCTAAAGTCGAAGACAGGCTCCATTTTCTCCGACTGCTCCTAAGTGATGACCTTGAAAAATCACAGGTCTTGGGTTCTGCATTCATGGAAAAATCATTGGAGTATACACAGGTTCCTGCGGTCCCAAGGGATTTTCCTTTGCCATACCTTGAGCATTACAGCATTCTGGTTGAGCCTGCAGGATTATACGCCCGTAACCTGTCTTTGACTCGGAAGATTTGGGGACCCATGGTCTACGGCGAGAGCCTGTGCCAGGACAATATCAGAGAAGCAAATATGCTGAATGAAAATGATAAGGTCATTGGAGAGCTAGCTTATCCATCCAGGTTGGATGCGGTCGCCAGGGCTTACATAGGGTCAGTCCTGGAGTTTGTAAAGACTTATCCAAAAAATAAGGGCGAAGCCGAGCTTGCCCTTATCAAATAAATCTTCAATTGGTTTTTTGCTATGATTGATCCTCAAGCTATTCTTTGTAGTAAAGAATAGTCGCTGAAGGAACATTTTTAGCCTGGGACTCACCATATACAGCCTTTAACAAACCACTACCCATTCCGATCATGTTTGGGTTGGTCTTTTTCAGTGGGGCGATAATGGTTAGCTCTACATACTTATCAGTACCGGGAACTTCCAATAGTACTTTCGATCCTTTGGGCAATTCCTTGTGGTAGGCATAGTAAATAGAAGGAGGATTCTTAGCCCTTACAGGAGCAATTGTCCCTGTTTCGCGATACCTGATAAGTGTCCTATTGGTATTGAAATCTACCACTTCCTGGCGTTCCAGTTTATAGTTCTGAGATTCCTTGACAATATTGTTGGGATCAGATAGTCGGTCAAGTCTATTGAGTTCGTTTCTGTTACGGCCACGGCTGTCGCCTGAATTCCAGATATCCACAGCAAGATCGTCTTCTCCATTCTCTCTGAATTCGTCCTCTTCTCTAAAGAAGTTTTCTCTTTCCTTTTCTCCGAGCTGGATTCTTCTGATCTCTTCGCGCACGATGGGTGCGAGCCTGGATTCTCCAAAGCCGCGGGTCTGACCTATTCTGCTTAACGCAGCCAATTGATCATCAGAATTCTTACGTGAGCGAGCTTTATCCAGCATGGATGCAACTGAGATATCTTCAGAGTCGACACTCAGGATATTTTTTCCTTTGATCCAACCTGACTTTTGCTTTTCCTTTCCAATTAGGAATACCCAGTCGTCCTGATAGTTATTGAGGATGGCCAGTTCTCCTGCGAGGATGAAGTCATCTTTTGCGGAAGAAAAGGAAGCTTGGTTTTCGTATAGCCTTGATTTTTCAAGGACTACTACCAATCCGGCATCTTTCACCAGAAATACTTCATTAACCCATCCAATTTTCCCCTCTTTGGTTTTAACGAGGAGGTAGTTTCTTTTTTCTTCTTTTACAAGGGCTTCTTGACCAAGGTGGGTAACTTCTTCGCCGAATAAAACTGTTCCTACCAGGTCAGGATCTCCAGGCTGCTTAAACATCCGTGCTGACTCCCAGGCACAAACGGCGGTCAAACCTTCGTCATCTGTGTAATCAATATAAACCGTCTGTGCATTCAAATTGAGTGTCAGACTGCTAAGTAGAATGAATGAGGCAAGAAAATTCCAAAAATATTTCATTTCCAATCGTTGATTCATTTCCAGTTATACGAATATAAGAAATTTTGTTAAGGCCTGATAATGATTTTGTTACGGGCCTTAAGCTCAGGTAATACTTTCGGAGAATTATATTTCGGAGGAATTCAGAACAAAATTATGAAAATTATTCCAGAATATGTAATGTCGGAATGCCATCACTTCCTGTAAGATATAACGATATCACCAGGCTGTGTAGTACCAAAGACACTAGAAAGACACAAGGGTGGTAAGGCAAGAATAGCGGGAGAATCCTCTGGAAGCCTACCCATGATGACCAATTGAACGAAACCACTGTTGTCAGGCAGGTCGAGTTTTATTTCTGTGCCCACCTCCAAGGTCTTGTGATAGGCGTAGAAGGGTGTATTGTATTCGATGGTTTTCACTACGGGTATGGCAGGACCTGTTTCAACGACCTCCGTGAAATATTCATTTTCCACAGCATCCCAAACCAATCTTTGCTTGAATTGTCCTGTCTTTGCCTGTGGCTTTTCGGGTTGAGATCTTTTATTGATGCTGCGAGAGGTATTCCTGGCATTGATTTTTCTTTCTATCTCAACCATTTCAAATGCAACATCCTCATCAGACTCCAGGATGATTTGAGCCAAGGGAGAAGATTTACTATCGGCCTCCTTGACGAGAGCTATGACATCTTTTTTCCTTTTTTCCAAAGGGAGGTCTTTTAGCTTTGACCATTTTTGGGCTAGGTCGAGGTCTTTTTTTGCCTGTGAATACCTGATATCGCTTTTTATCCAGCCCAGGTTCTTTTTGTTTTTGGAGGATACGAATACCCAGCCATTGCTATATTTTCCCCTTAATATCTCCTGCCCAGGTGTAAATGTACTCATCGTAATGGTAGAGGGGGTATTCGGTCGCTCAAAAATGGTAGCTTCCTCCAGAATTACAGTTCTGGTAGCATTTTCCATGAATAAAAATTGATCTACCCAGCCAACCTTTTCCTGGATACTTTCTACTTTGATATAGGTGATGTTTTCATCAGCGACATATAATAGACCTCCCATGACGCTTACTTGATCGCCATAAGAGAGGGTTTGTAGGGTATTGGAAGAAGAATTTGCCTCCTTTTTTAAGGCTACTTTTTCCCATGCACAAGTGAGGAATGAGGATTGGGCATACGTAAGATTTAAGCCTCCTATGATGGCGAAAATCAAAATGATGAAGGAAGTGAATTCTTTTTTTACCACAGCAAAAACCATTTAGTCTACGAAAATATACGAGCTAGAACTCGGAAAGGAAAAAAAAGCCTAAAATTGAGCCTGAAGATTAGCAAAACTAATGGTTGAGCTAAACGAATTTAATGACGAAATATTTTGAGTTTAATCTGTGTTTTTATTAAATTAACAAAACTAAAATCGAAATTTCTCTACTATTAAAGTCTCCAAACTCAACAGTATCCAATTACTATTGAGAACGGAATACTACGTTCTTTGAACAAGGCTTGGCTAGTGATTAGCCCATCGCCTTTAATTTTCCTTGTTTTGTTCATTTAATGTAAGACGTATGAATTTACATGCAAAGTCTCCAAGCGTTGGATCGAATCGTCATGATTTGGTAAACTTCTGCAAGAACACTTTGGTGTGTGCTGCGCGTGATTTGGCCGAATTTACTAGAAATGGTATAAATGCTGGCTTTATTGTAGCATTGGCCTATAAATGTGATAGTCTTGAAGCCACCTTAGACCAAACTGCTTTGTCCAATTCAGGTAATGGCACTGAAACCGTAGAGAATGAAGTCCGTGAGGCCGTGAATCAAATTTGTGAGACTGGAAGGAAAATTTTTAATCAGGAGCCTACTAAATATCGAGATTATGTTATCTCTGGTCTTTAGTGAGGAAAATTCCGAAACTTAATCAAAACAGATAAAAAACTTACAGGTGGACATTTCGTCCGCCTTTTTTTGTAAATAGCCTTCAGGGCTATTTCAAGGGGTATATTTCTCTAATTCTGTAAAATCTATTGATACTTTTCATGGTATTGTCCAATTATTCATACAATATTGGTTCAATTGCTACTCAAAATACTCCCTCCTTGTATCTCCCTAACTTAATTTGATTGGAAATCATCAGAAAAAAAGTCGAATTTGACCATATAAGTCATCAAGGCATAAGGATTGCACTTTGCATTTTAAATTTGCTTGCAATAGGTCCGACACCTCACAATTTGCCTAGCAAGTCATCTTGACACCGGCTTTTTATGAAACTTTTAAAAGGTATTACACTTAGTCTTCTTGCTCTCCTTCTTAGTACACTCACTGTTTTTGCGCAAACCGATCCTATGTGTGAAGAAATCACCACCTGGTTTCAGGAAGAACGATTTCTTATCACTGATCAAAACGATGATGCCCTTCTCTCAAGGGCTGAAATGGAGCGATTTGAGAATGAGTTTTCCTACTTTCTGGAGAGCAGGCACTTTGTCATTGCTGACCGTAACCAGGATGGATTACTGAGTTTCAATGAGATTCATGCCAAAAAGAATGCAGAGAAAGTATACCGCTTTCGCCAGGATCGTCGCAAACTGAGAGAGCTTAGCCGCGTACATCCTACACTGGCCCAAGCCAGCAACAAATACCTTAAGCAACGCCCTCAACTGGTCGTTTCATTGTTTAGCAACCTGATTTGGTTGAGAGAAAATCCTGAGCTGGCCGAAAAACTGTATAAAGATCGCCGTTGGACAGGGACCAATCCGGAAGTTCTGGTAGCCTTACACAGAAACCTTCGCTGGATGGCTGCAAATCCTTCGGAGGCAGAAGCACTTTATAAAAACCGCAACGCTACCAGAAGACTGCCTGAGCTGTTGGGATGGAGAGCTGATCATAAGGCCTTTATCAATCAGCACCCTCAGATTCAGAGATTTTATGAACAAGGATTTATTCCTGGTGGAATTGGAAGATTCTAGGTGTTTGAGAAAAATATAGCAAAGAAGATAGAAACAGAAGGCCTTGGGTCTTCTGTTTTTCTTTTATCCCAATGGATTTTATTTAGCTTTACGATCCCATTCGGGTATTACTCATCTTTATGAAAGGGATGTTGTCATTTATAAAAGCTAGGCTAAAAAGCTTTGGATATGCTTTCAAGGGAATCTGGACATTGATCTCAAGTCAGACCAATGCCAAAATTCATCTGCTTGCAGTTGTGGTCATTACCGCTTTGGGCTTTTACCTAAACCTAAGCCCCACTGAATGGTGTTTGATTATCCTCTGTATGGCACTCGTCCTTATGGCAGAAGCCATCAATACTGCCATCGAGTTTCTTGTTGACTTGGTATCACCTGATTACCATCCGCTGGCAGGTAAAGCCAAGGATGTGGCCGCGGGAGCCGTATTGCTTTCTGTATTGATTTGCGGGCTAGTCTGGGGAATTATTTTCCTGCCTAAAATCTGGGTCTTATTTTAGAAATATCAATCAAAAAAGTCCACTCCAAATGAAGCGGACTTATTTTTTCTCAAGTAATTGAGGAGCATCAGAGCATTTTTAACCAACCAATTTCCTGATCGGTCAATTCTCTCCATTTTCCTCTTGGAAGATTTTTCTTGGTAAGTGGGCCAACCATGACCCTATCCAGGGCAATTACAAAATATCCCAGATGGTCAAACATCCTTCTAACGATGCGATTTCGCCCAATGTGAATCTCTACACCTACATTATTGGGCTCCCTTCCATACACATAGTCGATTTTATCTACTTGCGCAGGCCCGTCCTCCAACTCAATGCCATCCAAAAGCCTTTGCATGTCCTCTTCACGCATAGGCTTATCCAACCTAACATTGTAGATTTTTCTCACCTTGTGGGAGGGATGGGTCATTTTGGAAGTCATCTCCCCATCATTGGTAAGGAGAAGAAGACCTGTCGTATTCCTGTCTAGCCTGCCTACCGGAAAGACCCTTTCCTGAGTGGCGTTATAAATTGCATCCAAAACGATCTTTCTTCCGAGAGGATCGTTCATGGTTGTCAACATGTTTTTTGGCTTGTTCAGAAGAATGTAGACGTAGTTTTGTGGAATCAGCCTTTTGCCGTCATATTCTACGACGTCATTCGCTGGGACTACTTTGACTCCCATTTCCTTTACAACCTCTCCGTTAACGGTAATTTTACCTGCTGCGATGAGATCATCTGCATTTCTCCTTGAGCAGACACCTGCCCTTGCTATGAAGCGGTTAAGCCTCATAGGTTCTTTTTCCAATTTTGCTTGGCGACTCGTCTCTCGACCCTCACCTTCTCCATCAGGTTTGGAGCGCACGATACGCTTCCGCTTCCTACGCCTTTTTGGGGGCTCACCCTCTGCAAACGGTTTGTTATGCTCGTTCAGTTCCTTCGACATCCGTTGTGTTATTTTCCGTGGATTTGGCTACTTGTTCCATCTGGTGTTGTCTGAACATATCCAGGTGGTCCTCAGCCATCTCCTCAAATTCTTTTAGTTTAGGTAGATCAGTAATGTCTTTAATTCCAAAATACTGCATGAAAAATGGGCTGGTTGCATAAAGCAATGGCCTTCCCGGAGCTTCTGCCCTGCCTACAATGCTCACAAGTTTTTTTTCAAGAAGCTTTTGCATGGCATAATCAGAACTAACTCCCCTGATAAATTCGATCTCAGCCTTGGTAATCGGCTGTCGGTAGGCAACGATAGAGAGGGTTTCCAAGGCTGCTTTCGAAAGTCTCTTATGATTTTTCTCTAGTACAGCCTGCTTTACGAATTTATGGAAGGGACGTTTCGTAAAAAATTGATAGCCCCCAGCTAGTGCCCTCACTTCGAATGGATAAAGTTCCGAAGTATATTTTTCAGTCAGTTGGATTAGTGCAGTTGTCAAGGCCTCATCAAGTCCTGCCAAGTCGATCTGAACCTCTTCTCCGGTATCCGGGGAGGTTACAGTTACATCCATTAGGTCGCTTTGCTCACGCAAAAGGATGTCCTTCAGGAAATCAATGCTGACAGGCTGATCAGAGACAAATATGATTGCCTCGACAATTCTGCTCAAATTCATACTGCAAAATTACTATTGTGCTTTCATTACTACAAATCCTAAGTCATTCAATCCATAAAGAATTCATATAATCTTCTTAATCTTTGTTTAGATCTGCTGCTATTCCCAATTTTGGTCTAAAATTCGATTTGACTAAAAGCCATAAAAAATGCCACCCCTAAAGGGTGGCTCAGGCTGCAAAAATTGCTCTTGTGCAGGTTCTTACTTCAATCCCTTGCTGGCTTCGACCTCTCCTTTAAATCTAAGAAGGGTAGGAGAGCTTCCATTTACGAAGAACACACTAACCGTTTTGTTGAAATGACCTGCACTTTTTCCTTTATAAGAAGCGCTAACAAAAGCCTTTTCTCCTGGAGCAATGAGCGTTTTGGAATAATCTACTCCCGTACATCCACAAGATGGCTTTACCCTTTCTATCCTGATAGCCTCTTTTCCTTTGTTTACAAAGGAGTAGTTTAGGGTAACTTCCTCTCCAATTTCAATAATTCCGGCATCCTTGCTTTGGGTTTCCCACTCTACCGCAATTTCAGAGGATGAAACAAGGGCAAAGGGAGTTTCCTTCATTTCAAAGCTCTGGCCGAAGGCAGTTGTAAATGCAAATGCCAAGCTGAATACAATAACTAATGGTTTCATAATGCTGACTAATTTGTATGATTTTAATTTGATACAAGTATAACTAAGAGATTAGTTATAATCAACTAAGATTTTAGTTCAAGCTCTTTGTTTATTGCTTATTTCTAGAATATTACTTGTAAATATCTGATTATTAATGGATTATTCTCTTGTGGATTTTTATGGAGTCTGCGGGGTTTAATCGAATGAATACAGAATCGACTTCAAATTGGTCAAGGTAATTTTTCATGAAGGGGTAATTCCTGATGGGAAACTTGCCATAAGCCTTGAATCCAGCTGGCTGGGTATCTATGATATATAAAGGAGGATGGGATTTAAAATCTGCTGCCAGGCTGTCCCAACTTCCTGGGACAATGGCATATCGGGTATCAGGCTTTGCTTCGTTACTGGCTGGGAGGTGGCCACTTAGCGGGTTGCAAAAGCTAAACCTGCTGGCAGGTCGACTGTCGGATAAGAGATAAATCTCAGGCGAAAAACCCCAAACAAATATCCTTTCATCTTTTTCTAGCCTGGATTGGAGGTACTGGGATACTTCTAGGTATTCACTGATAGAGGGATCATTTCCCAACATGTGTTTATGCCTTTGGAAGAGGTATGCCAACTGTCCTGCCATCAAGAGAGCGATCAGGGGCATGAATGTTTTGACCAGGATAGACTCCCTTTGGAAATATTTATTTCTCTCTGCAAGCAATGCCCCTCCCCATATGGATAAAGGAGTCAGAAAGGGAATCAGGTAATGACCAAACGCTCTTCCTCCTGCCAGGGCTTCCATCAACGAAAAAATCATCCATATTAACAGTAGGAGTTTCCGGCTGTCAAATTGTTTGGCCTTAAATTGTAGCAGGGAAATGAAACCCAGGATCCCAAGAGGAAAGACTATCCAGTTTTGAAGGGCAAAAGATCCCAGAAGCTTTGCATTGTTTAATAATCTCTCCGGGACAGACAGTTCGGGTATATAGTATTGGGTGTTATAGGTAAGTGCATAGAATATAAGGTCTTCGAGGGCATTTCCCTTCCAAAATAGCAGCACAAAAACTCCGGGCAGTACGAATGTTCCTATTCCCAATTGAATAGTGAAGCCTAATTTTTGAGTGAATTTTCCTTTTTGGAGCCAAATTCCAAGAGTCAGTGCCACAGCATCAAGTGCTGCAACCTGTTTGGAGGAAATGGCCATGCCTAGCAGAAGTCCAGCCAACAGATACTTAAAAGGAGATTTCCATTTGCAGAAGACTAGCCAGGCAGATACCACTGAGATGCTCAAAAGCCATTCGGTATGAGCTGCCAGTCCTTCTGTAAAATAAAGACAGGATGAAAAAAGGGCATAAATCAAAGCTGACCAAGAGGCATGTTCTTCATTTTTCCACCAAATGAAGGCCAATTTGTAAACCAGAAAGCAAAGGATGAGATGGAGAATAAGGTAGGAAATATGGATGGCCCACATATTTGATTGACCTGCGACGGAAAATACGGCCGCGTAAAAATAATAAGTCAGAGGACCCCGATGGTCTATGGCATCGCGGTAGGGAAGTTGGCCATGGAGGATTTCGTTTGCTGCAACTGCCGAAACAGCTTCGTCGACGCTAAAAAAAGAAATGTGCAAAAAAGGTATGCGAGCTAACATCACTATCAAGAGAGAAAGCCAAAATCTTTTTTTCATCCTTTTCTGTCAAATTGTGGAAGAAGTCAAATATACTCAAAACGAAGGAGTCGGTTTAAATGGTTCATCCTTGGGAATAAATGGTTCATTTCAAGGAGTCAATGTAACAATATGATGTCGAACTTGTGATTCATTTGTCGTTTAATCCGAAAATTAGTTAAATTTTAATAGAAAAATTTATGTTGCAAAGTGCTGTAAATCATACATTTATAAGTTCATTTTTTCTTTCATTCTTTCAAATAAATCTTTTCACTGTAAATAACCATTCATCCCCAAAAACCCTGATTCAAGTCTGAATAATTATCCATTCGGAACTATCCCTATGCCATTGCCCGCTCTCATTCGTCATATTTGTAACGTCGAAAGAAAACAAACCCAAACCAACTTTAAAACCTTAAAACCTATTATCATGAAAAACTTTATCACTTTCGTAATCACCTTCTTTTTCCTACTTTCTCTTCACGCACAAAAGACTTTTATCAGCAACGGAAACTCAGCAGACTGGACTTCAACAGCAGCCTGGACCATGGAGAATGGAACTCCCGCCACCACCATTCCTGGAGAGAATGACCACATCATCATTAAGAATTACATCTCACTTGAGCTAGCACAAACTTATGTGCACTATGGAAACATCAACGTCATGGGAAATGGGCTTCTTCAAATCAGAAGTGCTGAAAAAGGCAACGGAGGATTCGTATTCGGAGGCAGAGAGATGAATGTTTACGGCTTCCTTTTCTCTTCTTCCAACTTCTCTCAGGTAAAAATGAGAAATGGTAAGAAAGGCTTGATCATCCTTCACGAAACAGCTACCATGAATTACTCCGCTAACTTTTCATTGCTAGGAGGTCTTATCCTTGAGTCAAGCGCATGTGGAGCTACTGTAATCGAAGGGGATCTTATCCTTCAAAATGAGGAGGCGTTCATTTGTGGCGAAGGAAACATCATGGTAGGTGGAAAACTAAGAGTTTTTGGAAACGAAGGACAAGAGTTCGGAGAGGTGCTTACGGAAGACATTTTCTCTAAAAACTCTTGTGAGCAGATCAGAATCCATAAAAACACTGAGAATTGTGATGCAAATACAAATGCAGTTGCAGGACTTGCCCAGCACTTTGACTTCATCGGAATTGAAAACATGCAGGTTGAAGAAAGAGCAACTGGTGTTACAATCACATGGGAAAGCGTTGCCTCTACCCTTACCAAAACTTTCACAGTAGAAAGATCTATCGATGGCCGCATCTTCGAAGCTATTGCATCTATTGAAAATGTAGAGACTGAATTGTTCGAAGTACTTGATCAGCAGCCTGTACAGGTTAAAAGCTACTACAGAATTCGTCAGACCCTAAACTCAGGGCACCCTGTATACTCTGATGTGAAGGTCTACGACCCACGTGCAGAGATCATGGAGACTACTCAGGTGAATCTTTTCCCTAACAACATCACCAGCGGTGAAACTATCCACATCGAAACTTCCAGAGTTGAGGATGTATACAACGCAACAGTTGAGCTTCGCACCCTAAGCGGTCAGACTTTGAAGACTGAGCTTGTGCCTGTGTCTTCAAATGGAAAAATCTACAAAGACATGCAGGTTAACCAGAACCCTGGAATGTACCTTTTGATCCTACGTGTAGGTCAGGAAGTAATCACCAAGAAAATCCAGTTGCGCTAAACCAGAAAGAAAAATTGTATTAGAATAGGTTTTTTTAAGGTTGTTTGGTTGCAGCTACCCCTCAGGGTAGCTGCTTTTTGTTTGTAGCTCTCTATCAAAAGAAGTAGCATTAATTTAAAGAAAGCCCTAACTTGCCGCCCGAGGTTATAAAAGTCCTTTAGGCATGAACAATGAGACCCTCTCTATCCTGCTAAATGTAGGAATTTTCGCTCCCCTTGCAGGAGCAGTATTGGTAGCTATATTCAATGAAAGGCAAGCCAAACTTATGGCGCTGCTTGCCATGGTCATTTCCCTGGTACTTGGTATTGCAATTACCGCTAATGTAGGAATGGCTGAAGATGCTTCTTCACTCATGACGAATGGCTACTATGGTTTTCAGGATATAAAATGGTTTGGACTGGAAGGTTATGACATCAGCTACCAGGTTGGTGTGGATGGCATTTCAGCATTTATGTTGCTATTGACCATCGCCCTTTTCCCTTTGCTTGTAATTTATGGCTGGGGAAGAGAGAAAAAGCAGGCCAAACTGTTCTATGTTATGTTGTTGCTTCTGGAAACGGGGCTTTTGGGCTTCTTCGTATCCCTGGATATGATGCTCTTCTATGTCTTTTTCGAATTGGTTCTTATTCCATCCAGCTTTCTTATTGGAATCTGGGGGAATGAAAATAGAGGTGAAGCAGCACTTAAATTCTTCATTTACACCCTTCTGGGATCTTTGTTGATGCTGGTAGGCATCATTTATATGGGGATCTATGCTGGCGAAGCTTCAGGCATGTCAATTACCACTGATTACTTCGCCATTCAGGATGCCATCCAGTCTGGAGAGCTTCCTGCCTTTGCCGCACAAGCTCAATGGTGGTTGTTACTGGTCTTTGCGATCAGCTTCTCGATAAAAGCTCCTGTTTTTCCTCTTCATACATGGCAGGCTCAAGCCTACGCCGAAAGTTCTACCGAAGGGACTGTCATCCTAGCTGCCTTGCTTTCCAAAATGGGAGCTTATGGCTTCTTGAGGTTCTGCTTACCTCTTTTCCCGGAAGCAATTCCTTCTTTTACTTCAATCATGGCAATCCTGGGGGTTATTGGAATCATTTATGGTGCCTACATGGCTACTGTACAGAATGACCTCAAAAAACTATTGGCCTATTCATCCCTATCCCATATGGGCTTCATTATACTGGGAATATTTGCAGTAAACTTTGTTTCTGTTTCAGGAGCCGTTTACCAAATGCTAGCCCACGGTGTTTCGACAGCTGCTCTTTTCCTTTTGGTTGATATGCTGGAGAGGAGGTATGGTAGCCGAATGATATCTGATTACCGAGGCCTGGCAAAGATTGCTCCTACATTTACAGCGATTTTCATGATAAGCGTTCTGGCTTCTGTAGGCCTACCAGGCTTGAGCGGTTTTGTAGGTGAATTCATGATCATGACCGGTGCTTTTGAGTCATCCTTCATTGGAAAAGGAATCACCATATTTGCTGCTATTGGAGTCGTATTGGCAGCCATTTACCTTCTGAATATGTTCAGAAATGTGATGTTTGGAAACCTTAAGGAGGATCTAGGTGAGTTTGCAAAGCCTGACTCGAGAGAAAGATGGGTCTTGATCCCTATGGTGCTATTCATGTTCTGGTTGGGATTGTATGCCACTCCATTCTTGAAGCCTATCAATCAGGGAACAGAAAATCTATTGAAAAATGCTCCACAGGTAACGGTAGTTGACAATTCCCACTCAGAAGGAGATAATCACTGATTCTACGAATCTGCAAATTATCATGTGACTGCCATATTTGATCAGGATTTTGTAAAATCCTGATGTCAGGTCTAGTTGCATATCAATGGAGGAAGAAATTAAGGGCTTGTAGGATTAGAATTTTCCGCAATTGCAGATCTGCTCAATGGTCTTTTTCATCAATTGACTTCTAAGGTCGCTCTCACTAGCTTTTCCGGATGTATTGCCGAGTTCATCATCCATGTTTTGATAGTAATTTGTCCCTTCAAGTAAGGAAAGGATCAGTTTTGCCACCTTATCCGGTTCGGATACGTTTATGATATTGGCATCCCTGGCAATAGCAATCTCTTGGGTAAGCCTGCTTTCAACCCCTTTGTATAATTCTGAGAACTTCTTCTTGATCTCCTCGTTTCTTAAGCTCAAGGTAAATGCACTATAAAAAACTGTGGTATCCAGGAAGTTACTCCACTTTATTCTGGAAATTACATCTACTACGTCCTCCCATCTTTCTTGAGGATCTGAGACATTAGAAAAATCGGGAAGTATATGGGATGAGTAGGTTTCAATGATATATTCAATGAGCCCAAGCACCATCAAATCCTTCGATTTGAAATAGTGAATGATAAGGGAAGGATTAACATCCATTTTATTAGCAATCTTGGCTATCGACGCTCCCTCAAAGCCTTCCTCTATGATTACGGTATAGAAATGGTTCAGTATTTCCTGCCTACGAACATTCGCTTTACTTTTTCTTCCCATGTTAGCTGTATTACCAGAAGGAGTACTTGTAATGGTAGCAAGGGCTTCAATTATACATAACTAGCCTGTACCATCCTTCCATTCTAGGATTTTCCACTGTTCTCCTGTTTCTAAAATAAGAAGGAATTAATACAATTCATGACAAAATTAGATTTTTATTATTTGAAAACTGTAAATTCTGTACGAGGTAAATTGTTTTTAACTGAATGAATTGCAGTCAGTTGTAATATTATTGCAGTTAGATATCCCTGAAATACAGGGATAATACTGATACATCCTTACAGATGAGCAATTTAAGCTTATAGGTTTGCAGGCGGTGTGGACTTTACTTAATTTATTTAAAATTCTTACGAAGATTCCAGAGGTTCAAACTCTATTAACTTAAACTCGTTAAATCTTCATAGCCTTTACACAAGAGTATATGATGACTAATAAACAAGTAGGCCTAATGGTTGGCTTTTCCTTCCTCTTGCTGATGATCGGGTCGGGAATGGGAGCTGCGATATATGCCACTTTTTTTGACAAGGGATACGGCCCAAAGGAAGCCAGAGAAATTCCAGCTGCATTCTCCAGATTTGAGGAAGCTCCTTTAGAAACTGCTCCAACTACCCCACCACCTTCCATGGAGCACCTGAAAGTAAGCCCACCAAGTTTTATTTCAGCCGCCGCCAAGTCAAGGCCCGCAGTAGTACATATAAAGTCTTCTTACAACCGAAAAGGAAGAAACAGCAATGGCGATTTCTTTAGCAATCCCTTCAAAGACTTCTTCGACGAGGACAGACCCAGCACACCCAAGGGTATCGCAACGGGTTCAGGCGTTTTGATCTCCGGAGATGGATACATTGCTACCAATAACCACGTAATTGATCAGGCCGACGAGGTAGAAGTTACCTTATTTGACAACCGGATTTTCAAGGCAAAGGTAATTGGAAAGGATATTACTACTGACTTGGCACTCCTCAAAATCGAGGGAAGTGGATTGCCACACCTTAGTTTTGGCAATTCCGATCAGGTTCAAGTAGGTCAATGGGTACTTGCTGTGGGGAATCCCATGGACCTTACTTCCACAGTTACTGCTGGTATTGTGAGTGCTAAAGGACGAAACATCAATTTGCTCAGAGCTGATACAGAGTTGGCCATAGAATCATTTATCCAGACAGATGCTGCTGTTAACAAAGGAAATAGTGGAGGGGCACTGGTCAGCCTTGAAGGCAAGCTCATAGGTATCAACACCGCGATTGCTTCCAAAACGGGGTACTATGCCGGGTATTCTTTTGCAATTCCTTCATCCATCGTCCAAAAGGTCATGGATGATCTGCTCCAATATGGCGAAGTAAAAAGGGGGTATCTTGGGGTATCTATCAGGCCCTTGGATGCGGCATTGGCAGAAAAATATGACCTGAACGTACTAAAAGGAGCACTGGTGACCAATGTGAATCCAGACCTGGGGGCTTATGAGGCTGGAATTAGACCCAACGATGTGATTATCTCCGTAAACGACATCGTAGTTTCCAGTTCGTCCGAACTACAAGAACAGGTTAGCCGTTATCGCCCAGGTGAGTATGTCAGAATAAAAATCATCAGAAGAGAGAAGGAAATGGAACTAAGGGTTCTGCTGAAAGAACTGAAGCGCGAGAATCTGGCTTCCCGTACAGAGACTGAAGAGGAGGAAACAGGAGTGAAAGACATGGAGTTCAATGGAAGTAAATTCCGTAGGCTGACGCGCGACGAATATTGGGAGATGGGAGTAGAAGAAGGCATCATGGTTATGGAGCCCAATGAAAACATGAAAAAAGGTGGGATTCGAGAGAAGTTCATCATCACACATATCGATGGAAGAAGGGTACGCTCACTTGATGAGCTCAAAGAAGCCCTTGATGAGGTGGAGGAATACATTACCATCAAGGGACAATTTGATAGTGGAAAAAATGCCACCTATAGTTTTAAATGGTAAATTGACAGCTTTCCTTAAATCCTTGCTTTAAGACATACATGGTTCAATTAAGCGTAAACCTAAATAAAGTTGCCCTGATCAGGAACTCGAGAGGGCATGACTATCCCAATCTTCTCAAAGTAGCTCAGGATTGCGTCAGTTTTGGTGCAGATGGCATTACTGTACATCCCCGTCCTGATGAGAGGCATACCCGTTACAGCGACATTCAGGTCCTAAAGGACAATCTTGATGTAGAATTGAACGTCGAAGGCTATCCATCAGAGAGCTTCCTCAATATGATTGAGGAGACCCGCCCTGCGCAGTGCACCTTGGTCCCGGATGCTCCGGATGCCATTACGTCAAATGCAGGCTGGGATACAATCAAGCATGAGGCTTATTTGAAAGACATCATCTCAAGGATATCCTCATGGGGAGTCCGTACATCTATTTTCATTGAGACCCATCATGCCCTCATCGAAAAGGCAAAAGAAATTGGGACAGACAGGATTGAGCTTTATACCGAAGAATATGCCCGCCAATTTGCCGCTGGGAATAAACAAGCTGTTGAACCATACGCTTCTTCCGCTGCTTTGGCTCACAGCCTTGGACTCGGGGTAAATGCAGGGCATGATTTGAACCTTGACAACCTGGCCTGGCTTGCAGAATCATTACCTTCTTTGGACGAAGTTTCCATAGGCCATGCCTTGGTAACAGATGCCCTTTATCTTGGCCTCAGAGAAACCATAAGGAGATACCAAACTTGTCTTGGTAAGACCGAAAGTAACTTTCTTCCAAAGGGAGGCTAAATTGGTTTAGGCCATCCCCCGAGCTTTAAGCTCCAAATATTTGTTAAGGGTGTTAACCGTAAGATTGGCAGGAGGGGTAAGTATGGCTATGATGCCATGCTGCTCCAATTCCTTGGCAATTTGCTGCTTTTTGAAGGCAAAGTCCTCTCCAATGGTTTTGATATAAATTTCTTCCATGTCTTGAGGCTGGCTTTCCAGCAATTCATTCAATTCCGTATTTTCAAAAAACACCACCATCAACAGGTGATTTTGAGAAATGGATTGAAGGAAAGGCAATTGTCTTCTCATGGCTGAGATAGACTCAAAATTCGTAAAAAGAATCAGCAACGACCTGGCTGAAATTCTCCGCTTGGTCAGGCTGTAAAGCCTTTCATAATCTGCTTCCAGGAAGTCAGTTTCCTGCTTATAAAGCACCTCCATGATACGGTTCATCTGGATGGCTCGGTTGTCAGGAGGGATGATATTGTCTACTTTCTCGCAGAAAGTGATTAGGCCGGCCTTGTCGTGCTTGTGTATCGCAATGTTGCTGATGACCAGAGAAGCATTGATCGCATAGTCCAGGAGGGAAAGCCCCTCAAATGGCATCTTCATGACCCTGCTTTTGTCCACCAGGCAATATACCTGCTGAGAGCGCTCATCCATATACTGATTGACCATGATTTTACCTGCACGTGCAGTCGCCTTCCAGTTGATGGTGCGGTAGTCATCTCCTCGGACATATTCCTTGATCTGCTCAAACTCACTGGTGTGTCCCAATCTGCGGATCTGTTTTACACCAAATTCTGTGAGCCTGTTTGAAATAGCCATTAATTGGTATTTCCTCATTTGAATATAGGAAGGATAGCAAGGAACCATATCCTCTCCCGCAAGTTTGTACCTCCTTTCTACCAATCCAAGAGGTCCGGATACAAAGGCGTTCAGTACACCAAATTTATATTCTCCTCGCTCGGTAGGTCTTAGGCTATATTCGAAGTCTTCTTCCCCATTTGAAGGTATTTTCAATGGAAAGTCCTCATCCCTGCGCTGAAACTGAAAGGGTACCTCGTCCTGAATTTTGACATGGGCTGTGAAGCCATAATTGTTCTTGAACTCCAGCTTGACAGGATTGTCATCTCCGTTTGAAAAACGCTCAGGTAGCTTTCTTTTTCCTTCTAATCCATCTTTAGAAATAAAGAGGAGGAGCCCATCCAAAAACCCCATTAAGAGAAGTAAGAGAAGGGCAATTTTTGCAAAAAACAAAAGCTCTGGAAACATATAAGCCACCAGGAAAAGGGCTATCCCCACACCAAGCAGGAGAAAAAATCTGGGTGAGAGGTAAAGGGCTTTATAAAATCTGACGACTCTGTCCATTGTTACCTGGGCACTTCTACTTGTTCAAGGATATTTTTGATGGCGTCTTCTGGGGAACCACCCTCCATTTCCCTTTCAGGTGTCAGGATGATTCTATGCTGAAGGACAGGCGTAGCGACAAACTTGATGTCTTCGGGTGTTACGAAATCTCTTCCACGAATGGCTGCAATGGCTTTGGCAGTGGCCAAGATACCAATGGTAGCTCTGGGAGAAGCTCCGAGGAAGATTTCATTGCTGTTTCGGGTTTTCTGGATAATGTCCACAATGTACTTAAGGAGCTTTTCCTCTACCCTTATTTCCCTAACGATCTGTTGATAGGCTTTGATTTCTTCTTTAGGCATTACCGCATTCACCATATTGGTTTCCTGCTGACCTTTTCGACCGTGATGACCTTCAAGGATTTTCAATTCCTCATCAGGATTGGGATAATCTACAGATATCTTGAAAATGAAGCGGTCTAACTGAGCTTCAGGTAGGCGGTATGTTCCTTCCTGCTCAATCGGGTTTTGTGTAGCAATCACGATGAACGGCAGTTCCATTTTCCTGGAAAAACCATCTGTAGTGATCTGACGCTCTTCCATTACCTCGAAGAGGGCAGCCTGGGTTTTGGCTGGAGCCCTGTTGATCTCATCAATCAGCACTACCTGCGAAAATATGGGGCCTTCCTTGAATTCAAATTGAGTCGTCTGAGGATTGAACACCGACGTACCAATCACATCAGAAGGCATCAAGTCAGGGGTAAACTGAATCCTGGAAAAAGGAATTTCAAGGGATTTCGCCAAAAGTTTGGCAGAAAGGGTTTTGGCTACACCCGGAACCCCTTCAATGAGAACGTGACCATCCGCCAGAATGGCTGCAATCATCAGTTCGACCATTTTGTGCTGACCCACAATCACCTTCCCAATCTCCGCTTTGATCTGGTCTACTGCCTTTCTAAATGCTTGAAGTTCAGTTCTGGCACCAAATAGTTCTTCTTCCTGAGGAGTTTCCTCTTGTACATTTTCCTGTTCAGGAGTTTCCACCTGAGGGATTTCCTGCTGTGATTCTTCTTGTGGGTTAATTGCGTCTTCCATAAAAAGTACTGATTTGACATCCAGGCATTTTTACAATCCTATCTGCCATTTTTATTGTAAAAACTTTCAATTTCATTGCTTAACTGGACAAGGGTATTTGGCAAAATATCCGCTTGACTTTGAACACGTTTGATTTGCCTGACCAGTATCCTGATTTCCTTCTCCTCCATACCTGTCTTACCCGTCAACTGTTTCTCAAAGCGCTCGTCCAACTGGTTGGTTTTGATGTTGTACCTGCTTCTGATATGCGCCAAGAATACCCTGATTTTCTTTTCCGCAACCAGTTTATGCTTTTCTCCAACGGTCTTTTTATTTCTTTCAAACAAATATAAGCGACCTATTGTCTCTGTAAATTCCAGGGTGGAGTTTCTTAGTGGCTTGATAATGGGAACAAGGCGTTGTCTACGCTTACCTCCTAGGAAAACATAGGCAAGGCTGCCAAAAATCAGGATATTGAAAGCCCATCTTAGTGCTTCATGCTGCTTGATATATTCCCACAATCCAGGAGATTGATTGCTTCTGGGGGGAGTATCACCACTGCTTGCAGGCCTCTCCGGTTTGTAATAATTATCCCAGAAGATGGTTTCTTTCTCAGGTAAACTAGCCAGGATTTCTTCTATGTAGTGGACTTCCGGATTTCTCAGTAGGTAATAATTGGTAAAGGCCAGGGGGTGTGTACTCAATGTGAAGTAGCCTTCTCCATATTTAAGCCTGATATTCAATACTTCCTTTTCATTTCTTTTTGAAAGGACCTGGCCATTGATCTCATCCCAATAGGAAAAATAGTTTCCCAAATGGCTATTCGCGAAGCGATATCTCTCCCCCGACTTTTCCATCTCTACATCCATTGAATCTTTATTATCTAAGGCATAGTAGGAGGTGATGAGGTCTAACTCTTGTAAAAACTCAGTCGAGAAATAGTTAGCTGCTACAAAAGCCTCATTGCCTTCGTCAACAAACCTGAGGAGTTCCTCATACTTATAAGCTTCAGGTTCATATCTATCAGCAACAATGAAAAGCAACACATCCTGAAGGTGGGCATAGGCAAGGGTATCAAATGGTCCTTTATCCAGTTTGTAGATGGTATCCACCGGGAAAAAGTCCTCCAGCCTTTCAAATAACAGTTTACTCCCAAAAGGCCTTGGAGAGTTATCTGAAAAGGATGGTTTCCAGTTTTTTGATGGGCCTTGGCTTCTTACAAATCCAGCAATGATGGCAATCAGCAAAACGCCAACAATGATCCAAATTATGATGCCCCTATTTCCTCTCATTTTACCTGATTAATGAAGTTTTGAAAATAAGGTTTCATTCGTTCGTAGTTTCCTGCATTGGTAGGGAAATCTCCATACCAGACATGTTCAAATACCATTGAGATCGTGTCAAAAGGGTCTTTGAGAGACAGCTTGCTGATTTCATAGTAGTAATCCCGGTTGGTTTTATTCTTTTGCCAATGGATCAGCTTTCTGTCGTTTAGTTTCTTTAATGCCCTGAGAAATTGCCACCTGATGGCAAGGCGGTAATTGCCTGCATGCTCTGCGTCCAGAATCCGCTGGCCGAAATTCATGATCTTGATGTCATCAATTTCCTCTTCTTCAGCCAAGGCCTGACTGGCCACTCCTCGATTTAACTTTCTGAAATTGCCATATTGGTTGATCAGCAGTGCGGCTATTATTCCGAAGGCCACAAAAATAATGATGTACATGAACCACCTGCCAATCCTGGCCGCAGTCATTTGGGCATCCAGTTCGGAGCCATAGAGGTCAGGCTCTTTTACTTCTTCAGGCCCTGGTTGTAAACCATATTGGTATTCCTTATCCTGTCTATACTCCTCCAGGGATTCTTTTTTAAAACTTCGATCCTGAGCCAACAACTGGCCATGAGGCATTGATACTCCTAAAAGAAGGACAATGTAGGCGGCTTTGATATGTCGGAAAGATAATTTCACTAAAATAGTTTGTTAAATGACATCGTCCAGCGTTGCATCCTGAAGGCCAAGTTTTTTGGCAGTAAGTCCAGGATAAATCCAATAATACCAAACAATAAACGCCAGAGAAGAAATGATGATGAGTAGCTTAAATACGATGTTCATATCAGTTAAGCGGGTAACGAAGCCTTCCAGAAATGCGGCGGTAATTATGACAGGCAAGAGACCAATCATCATTTTGATTCCAGCTTTTGCATTCCTTCTAAGGGAATGAATCCGTTTATAAGTGCCTGGAAAGAGGATGCCATAGCCTATCATGAAGCCACCGGCTCCTGAAAGCACAATGGCAGTAATTTCAAGGGTACCATGAATATATATAATTGGCCACGCTTCCATGGCTTTTCCATATCTGTGAAAGAATGCCAGGAATGCCCCCACCATCACCCCATTTATGAATAAGTAATAAGCCGTACCAACCCCAAAAAGTATTCCCCACATGAAGGTTTGGAGCATTACGCCTACATTATTAAAGGCAATGCGTAGGAAAACTATCAAAGGTTCCCCTCCTCGATACACATCTCCAGGTTCCCCTTTTTCAATATTTTCAATGGTCATGTTTACATAGCTGTCTCCAAGGACAACTCTGGCTGTTTCATCCGACTTAAGTGTCATGAACCATCCCACCAGGAAGAAAAAGGTGAAAATACCAAAGGCGATGTAAAGAAATTTTCTTGAGTGGTAATAGATAAGAGGAAGGTCTTTGGTGAAGAAACGGAGGATGCGGTTTTCATCCGAGTTTTTGTTTCTGTAGATCAATAAGTAAGTCCTGGCCGCTAACCCATTCAGGTATTTTACGGTTTTGCTTTTGGGATAAAAAGTCCGGGCGTATGCCAAATCATCGGTCAATTGGATATATAATTCTTCCAATCGGTCAGGATTGAGCCCTTCTACATGGTTGCCAAATAATTTTTCTTCATATTCCTCCCATTTTTTCTTGTTTTTATGAAGAAATGCGGGTTCTCTCATCTTATGCCCTTATCTTAATGCCAGAATTACTTCATTTAAGTATTTTGAGGGAAGTTAGAATAAAAAATTGAAATGAACACGATTTCAATACCTACAACACAAAATATTGAACTAGAGTATCCTGTGGCAGGTGTTCAGGAAAGGCTATTATCTGGATTTATTGATGCGGTGGTGCTTGGAGCCTATATTTTAGGATTTCATTATATATTCCAAAGGCTAGCCATCATTGATTATTCCCAAGAGTTTTGGGAAGATGAGTTGGACTCCTGGCAAGTACTGTATTATCTCTGCTGGCTACCTGCCATGTTTTACAGCCTCATAGCTGAAAGTGTGTTTCGTGGCCAGACCCTGGGTAAACTCCTTACCCGAACCCGAACCATTCACCTCAATGGCAATATGCCCGATACCGCATCTTATTTCCTGCGTTGGCTTTTTAAACTAATTGATGTCTGGTTTTTTACCGGATTCAGTGCTTTCGCAGTTTATACAGGTAATTTTGCCCTTGGATTTGCCTTGTTTGTGATCTTTTCTGGCTGGATTGGAATTTTGGTTATTACCATTGCCAAAAATAACCAACGTCTTGGAGATTTGGTGGCTGGCACCACGGTCATTAAACTAAAGTTGGTTACCACATTCCTGGACACCATATATGTGGAAACTTCAGATGCATACAAGGTAGTTTTTCCTGAAATTAGATCATTATCTGACAGGGATGTGTCAATTTTAAAAACAGTATTGGATGTTGGGTTGAAAAACAAAAACCCCGTCTTACTTAACAAGCTGGCAAATAAGGTTAAGGATGTAGCTGGAATAGAAAGCAAAATGCCTAACCAACAATTTTTGGAAACAATATTAGCAGACTATAATCATTTTTTTGGGAAAAAGTGATGTTTGATGATCCCTTGCTAATATTGTTGGACGATTTGGTCGATTATTGTTAAAAAATAATTTTTCCCTTAGATAATTTGATATTAAGCGAGATTAATTTGTATTTTTATGTCAAGTCATTAGAGATTTATTTCTTACATCCAATTATTAAGCACGATACTTGTTTTACCATATAATCCTTGGGTATTATGTATGTATCTAGCTTGTTATATTGGATTTGCTATAAAAAATGGAAGATAATGTCGAAAATCTTTCATGGCCTTTTGGTAGGATTTAGGTCTCAACACATGAAAACACCCACCGAATTCGTTGAAAAGTTAGGTTATTTTAAGCTCCAAATCCAGATGAAGCCTGCGCTTATTTTATTGATCGCCACAGCATTATGTCAGATTGTTGTTGGACAGTCTATACCAGAAGGACCAAGAATCCTTTGGGATGAACCTGAATTTGACAGCAAAAAAATTGAGCGTCTGAATGTCAAAAAAATTGCCATTAAAAGTTACCAGGCACCCTTAACAAGGGGAGATAACGACTCTGAAACGGAAATTCGTTACTTCAATTCCAAAGGTAAATTATCTCAAGTCATAGAAATGGTCAGCAATGATACTTTGATGACCCAGACCTTTCACTACAACTCTCGTGGAGTTCTTGGGTGGAAACACATCAATGACAAAAAGTGGAACAGAACTTATAAGGAAGGTTATCGCTTCAATGGCTCCCAACATGTGTATCAGGTAAAGGCCTATGAGATGCTTCGCAACGATGAAAGGATGCTCCTCGACACCCGCCAGTATACCTACGACAATGACAGCCTGCTGAAGGAAGTAAGGATTCTTGAAAATAACCGAGTTGTTTCGGTGCATAAGTTCAACTATGACAAGAAATTCAGGGTTTCCACAGAAGTCTTTGAAGATGGAAATGACCGCATTTTGCAGAAAGTAGACTACAAGTACGATACTGAGGACAGGGTAAGGGAAGTTGCGCTTGATAAAGGTGTGATTTCAGTTTACCGTTATGAATACAATTCCAAAGGACAACCCATGCAGATTGAATGGTTGGAAGATGGCAAAACGAGAGGCCTGGTAATCTATGATTATAAGAGCACCGGCATGGTAGCCCAAATGGAGAAAATTCTGAATCCAGATACCAAGGAGGAAAATCACTTCATTCGAGTTTACAACTACAACTAATTACATAGCTCAATTCAAGAATTCCCTTGAAAAGAATAAAAAATCAAGCCATTCCGAGAGGAATGGCTTTTTTCTTGCGGTATTGGCGAAAAAATGAACCCATAATGTGCAATGAGGCTTTCTTTCCTAACTTTTGCGTAATCCATACCGTTTAAACAACTATATTCCTTCTCCATACACTTTACTTTTGGAATTACTCCTCAATCTGTTAATTTCAGCATTAAGGGTATATTATTTCATTATTTAGAATTTTCCAGGCATGCGGTATCTTCGCTGGATAGGATTTATTGTGCTGTTTTTAGCATTTCATGGAGCTAAGGGACAGCAGTTGAAAGCCCAAATGTGGGTAGATAGTGTGTTCAGTACCATGAACACGGATGAAAAAATTGGGCAGATGTTTATGGTGGCGACCTACTCCAACAAAGAAGAGTCGGATTATCGCCAGATGGAGGAAATGGTTCGTAAGTATCATCTCGGAGGTCTGATATTCATGCAAGGGACTCCTGAAAATCAGGTAAGGTTAATCAACCGATACCAGCGTGCCGCTGACATCCCCCTTCTGATCAGCCAGGATGCCGAATGGGGCTTGAGCATGCGCCTAAAAGGAGTACCCCGCTACCCTTACAACATGACCTTGGGAGCTATCCAGAATGACTCCTTGATTTACCGCCTTGGCAAACAAATGGCCAGGGATCTCAAAAGAGTTGGGGTCAGTATGAACTTTGCCCCTGTTGTTGATATCAACAACAATCCACAAAACCCTGTCATCAATTTCAGGTCATTTGGAGAAGATAAGTACAATGTTGCGAGAAAGGGGATCATGATCTCCAATGGTTTGCAGGATGGAGGTGTGATAGCCTGCGCAAAGCATTTTCCAGGACATGGAGATACCGATACCGATTCACACTTTGGACTTCCGGTGATCAAACATAGCCAGATACGTCTGGATACCCTAGAGCTTTATCCCTTCATGAAACTTTCCAAAAGGAATATTGGAGCCATGATGGTTGCCCACTTGAAGATTCCTGTATTGGATTCTACTCCCAACAGGGCGACAACCCTGTCTCCAAACGTAGTGCAAGCTTTGCTTAGGGAAAAGATTGGTTACAAGGGACTCATCGTGACCGATGCCTTGAATATGCATGGGGTTTCCAAGTACTTTCCCAAAGGGCAGGTGGCGCTGGAAGCCTTCAAAGCGGGGAATGACATCCTGCTTTATCCCGAAAACATTCCACTGTCTATCCTGAACATCAAGAAAGCCATCCAAAAAGGAGAAATTTCCAAAGCAGATCTTGATGAACGCGTAAGGCGCATTTTGTTGACCAAATACCGAAGTGGACTGACTCAGTGGAAGTCCCTTTCTTCCAAGGATATAAAACCTTATCTGTTTACCAAGGAAAGCGCCATTCTCAAGAAGGAGCTTTATGAGGCTGCAATTACCCTAGCCAAAAATGATCAGTTGACCCTTCCACTAAAAAGACTGGAAAAAAGAAAGATTGCTTATCTCCAGGTAGGGGGTTCGAAAAACAGCACTATGCTGAGGACTTTAATGAAATATGGGCAAATTACTCCCATTTACTTACCTGAAAACTTCTCTTCCAAAACCCAGGGAGCTGTAATGAAGAAATTGAGTTCTTACAATACCGTCATCATTGGAGTCTTTGGGATGAATAAAAAGGCTAGCGATAAATTTGGGGTAGACCTTGGTACCAGAATGATTGCGGAGCAGCTTTCGCGACTTGGAAAGGATGTGGTTACCACACTTTTTGGCTCTCCCTACGCACTAAAATATTTTGGAAAAGAAAAAGCGATTCTTGTTGCATATGAGCCAGCAGCTGATGCTCAGGCGGCGGCGGCTAAAGCCATTTTCGGAGGCATCAAAGTAAATGGGAGATTACCTGTCACGGCATCTGACAGGTTCAGGGTAGGTACAGGGAGAATGATATTAGAACCCATAAGATTTGGTTTTTCCATCCCTGAGGAAGAAGGATTGGACTCCAAAAAACTTAAGGAGATTGACGAGGTCATAGAAACTTATATCAAGAAAAAGGCCATGCCTGGGGCAGCTGTCCTTGTGATGAAGGGAAACAACATTGTCTACGAAAAGGGCTATGGCAGGACCACCTACAGTAGCAAAAGCCGAAGGGTAAATCCTTATATCCACACCTACGATCTGGCTTCTGTTACCAAGGTAGCCTCTACGACTGTAGCTGTGATGTATTTAGAAGAAAAGGGATTGCTGGATTTAGACGCACCTATTGTGAAATACATTCCCAAGTTGAAGGGAACCAACAAGGCCAAGTTGACGATCCGCCGTCTGCTTCAGCACAACTCTGGTTTGCCTGGCTGGCTTTCGGTATACCAACAAACTTTCTCCAATCCTCGGAAAAAATCTTTGGATAAGAAGTATTACAGTTTTTACCCTTCCAGGTCCCACGATCAAAAAATCGCGCCTGCACTTTATGGCTCTACAGAACTGGACAATCTATTTTGGAAGACCTTAAAGGAGGCACCTCTAAATAAGACTACACGGGTAAGGTATAGCGATGTAGGCTTGATTTTGACGGGCATTGCCATTGAAAACATCAGTAAGAAAACACTGGATGAGCTGGTGGATTACATTTACTACGAACGACTGGGAATGAATCGTACTACATTTAACCCTCATCTAAAGAAATGGGAAAAGTATTGTCCACCAACTGAGTCTGATCTTTATTGGAGGCAGGCAGTGATTCAGGGCTATGTTCACGATCCCAATTCTGCCATTATGGGAGGTGTTGCAGGGCATGCAGGATTATTCTCCAATGTCTATGACCTGGCAAAACTCATGTATATGCTAAAGAATGGGGGTTCATACGGTGGGCAAAGGTTTCTGAAGCAAAGCACCATTGATGCCTATACTCGCCAGCAGTTGACTTACAACAGAAAAGGCCTTGGATGGGACAAGCCTGCTAGGAAGGGAGAAAGTTCTTCTCCCTGCTCAAGATTTGCTTCCCGCTCTACCTTTGGGCATACTGGTTTTACAGGTACGGGAGTTTGGGTAGATCCAAAAAATGACCTCATCTTTATTTTTCTGGCCAACCGTACCTTTCCGGATCAGGGCAATCGCTTGTTGTACAGAGAAAATGTTCGTGAAAAGGTTCACGACAAGGTCTATGAAGCCATCGCTTCCTATAAGAAAGACCGACGACCTCATTGATCATAAAAGATACTTAACAAAAAAGGCCATCCCCTTACGGAATGGCCTTTTTAATTTATTCAAATCAATATCAGATGGCTGCATTCAAGTCCCATGCCTCAAGGATATCTGCTACCCTTTTCACAAATCTGCCACCCAGAGCACCATCGATGATTCTGTGGTCATAGGAATGAGACAGGAACATTTTCTGGCGAATACCGATCATATCGCCTGCTTCAGTTTCAATTACCGCTGGAATCTTACGAATTGCACCTACAGCCATGATCGCAACCTGGGGCTGATTGATGATGGGAGTTCCCATTACATTTCCAAATGTACCTACATTAGATAAGGTATAGGTTCCTCCTTCCAATTCATGAGGCTTCAATTTGTTGATGCGGGCACGACTGGCAAGGTCATTTACAGCCGCAGAAAGTCCTGCAAGGCTTAAACGATCAGCATTCTTGATGACAGGTACAATCAGGTTATCGTTGGGAAGGGCAACGGCAATTCCAATATTAATGTCTTTTTTGATCAGAATATTGTCTCCATTTATGGAAGAATTGACCAATGGGAGCTCTCTAAGCGCCCTTGTAACCGCCTGGATGAAAAGAGGAGTAAAGGTCAACTTCTCTCCGTACATCTCTTGGAACTGATTTTTTGCCTTCTTTCTCCAGAGAACGAGGTTGGTTACATCAGCCTCTACGAATGAAGTTACATGAGCAGAAGTCTGCGTAGAGGCGACCATATTTTTGGCGATCAACTTCCTCATTCTGTCCATTTCGACGACCTCATAGTTTCCATTCATGGAAACAGCCGGAGCAGCAGCGGTTTTGGCTGTCTGTGCTACGGGCTTGATCATTGGAGCTGGGGCTTGGGTCTGAGGAGCAACAGTCTTTTGAGGTGTAGGCTGCGAAGTCCTGTTTTTGACGTAAGAAAGAATGTCTTTTTTGGTAACCCTTCCATCACGGCCAGTACCTGGAATGGTCTCCAACTCTGCCATAGGAATAGCTTCTTCCTTGGCGATATTCATGACAAGGGGAGAGTAGAATCGGTTGCTGGCTACAGCAGTTTTTGCTACTGTTTCAGCCACAGGCTGAGCCTGAGGAACATAAGGAACCGCTTCCACCAATTGGGCTTCTTGTGGCACAGCTTTGCCGTTTTCAGGAGCATCCACTGCAGCTTCAGTTTCGATGATGGCGATGACTTCCCCTACGGGTACAACATCCCCTTCTTTGAACTTGGTTTCTAGCAGGACTCCATCAACAGGAGCAGGAACTTCAGAATCGACTTTGTCGGTAGCAATTTCCAACACAGTTTCTTCTGCTTCTACCGCATCTCCTACGTTTTTGGTCCAACCCAGGATGGTAGCCTCGATGATACTTTCGCCCATTTTGGGCATCGTAAGCTCGTATTTAGCCATAGTTAGTATTTTGAGAAAAGCAATTTAGTCCAGTTAATTTAAGTATAACCCTTAAACAAAGAGGGCAATTTGAGTAAGTATGCGTTTTAAAAGCTAGCAAAACTAACAGAAATTATGTTTTGTCTCAAAACGCTTCTTTCAATTTTTTTAAACAGAGTTGCATGGCATAGTAAGCTGTGCGGTCCAGATTGACTTCTCTTACAGTTCTCAAGCGGGCATGTCTGCTGAAAGCAAAGCTTTCTCCTGATAAGGCAATCCATACTTCGGGAGCGTGATTTTCACCCGACTCAGCATAGCCCGTAGTGGCTAATCCCACATCCGCGTTCAACAACTTCCTTACCCCTTCTGCCATGGCCAAGGCCACTTCTTCTGATACAACACCATGTTCTTCAATTAGTTTTGAAGGCACCTTGAGTAGGTCTTTTTTTACTTCAACATCATAAGCAACTACTGATCCTTTGAAGTAGGTGGAAGAACCCGATACTTCTACCAACCTTGCTCCAATTCTCCCTCCTGTAATACTTTCAGCTGTGGCCAGGGTAATTTTTTTGTCTAAAAATAAAGACTGAACCTCTTCCGCGATGAGTCTGTCTCCCTCTGCATATGATTTGTCTTTGAACAATTCTCTCACCTTGGTAATGGCTGCTTCCAGGTCGGCGATCGTCTCCTCTTCATTTTCTTGCTGTGCAGAAAGTTCCAGCCAAAGTCCATCCAATCTTGGCAGATAGGCAATTTGAATGCTTTGGGGAAGTTCTTCCTCAATTGTTTCCATGCGATTGGCAACATCGGATTCAGGGATTCCAGCCAGACGGAAGGTATGGAAATGGTATGCCTGTGAAGGGAAGAAGGATTGAATTTTCGGAATTGCCTTGAATTCAAGCATATAAAGCATTTCATAGGGAACTCCTGGCATGGAAAAGACATACTTTCCATCCTTATTGAATATCATACCCGGTGCCGTGCCCCTTTCATTTAGCATTACCTCACAAGAATCAGGAACACGAGCTTGGCCTTGGGTTAATTCATTTAATTCTAGGCCTGCTCGCTTGAATCTATCTGT
Source organism: Bacteroidia bacterium (assembly GCA_022760475.1). Classification (GTDB taxonomy): domain Bacteria; phylum Bacteroidota; class Bacteroidia; order J057; family J057; genus JALEFZ01. Next base: position 96,659 of record JALEFZ010000005.1, read on the forward strand.
GATAAAATCGAGAGTGGGCTGGTGGAGGACCCAATCTCCTCCAAAATGCTCTGCCAGGGTATATTTGGTGATGTCATCCTTGGTTGGCCCAAGTCCTCCGCTAATAAAAACCACATCACTGTGGTTCAATTCTTCTTCCAGGGAGCTTTTAATGGCCTCTTTGGTGTCAGGAATCATTACGACCCGATGCTGGCGATAGCCAAATTTGCGAAGGATAAGGCCTGCATTTGAGGCATTGGTATTGACAATGGTTCCTTTGAGCAACTCATTGCCAATATTAATAAAAGAGATTCGGGTCATAAGATGAAGCCAGTTGGAAAATTAGGGCAATTTTATCGTTTTTTAGCCTCAAATCCGAATCCTGGCTTTGCTTATTCCATGCTGTGAATTCGCTGTCTTTTGTCTCGAATGATGTTGTAGCGAAAAGATATCAGGGGCTGGATATGTCCACCTTTTACTCCAAGGGCTCCCAACCCAAAGGTCATGTAACCAATTCCTGGATAATAGTAGGCTAGCAGGTCTTCTCTCGGAGGAGAATATCCAAATTGAATGCCCAGGTCAGCATTAATATACTCGGTAATCCTGACAACGAATCCAATGGTAGCAGTACCGCCAATCCTGAAGTCTTCAACCTCAATTTTTTCTGTTCCGCCTGACTCTACAAACCATTCTCTGTAATATACGCCTGTCAGGTCAAATGCAATAAAAGGATATTGGTAATCAGATAGGTCTTGCTCATAAAGTCGACCACCAATGGAGATTGAAACCCCCTGATTAAACAGGTTTACATAATTAGATAGGGCTCTAATGCGTGGTTCTGAACGAAGCTCATTGTTTTGATGGCGTATGGCAGATCCCAACTGCAAGGAAAACTTGGGAGCCAATTGAATCTCTGACCTAAGATCCAGGGTACCCATGAGTGCCGCAGGGACATTCACACCTACGTGCGTACGGAGCTGAGAAAAGCAAAGAGCAGGAAAAAGAATTATGAAAAGTGTAGCTTTTGCTTTCATCCAATAGATTACTGTTTTGATAATATCCTGCCTGCTGAAATTAAAAAACTTTTGTCCATTCTCCATATTTTCTTGATCCCCTCGCAACATCGCGCTAATGTTTTCGTAATTTCGTGGACGACAATAGTATGATATGATTGGACTCCCTTTTTGGAGTATTATTTTTTTTGTGACCCTGGTAACCCTGGTTATCTCGGCAGATTTTTTTATAAAATCTTCCGAAAGAATCGGGTTAGCACTTGGAATACCTCCTTTTGTAGTAGGCGTTACCCTCATTGCTATTGGTACATCCTTGCCCGAGTTAATTACCTCGGTGGTGGCTGTACTAAGTAAGGAAAATGCCTCCGCGATTGTGCCGGGAAATGTTATCGGATCTAACATTACCAATATTGGCCTCGTCCTGGGTGTCGTAGCCTTCAGGGCTAAAAAAATCAAACTCGAATTCGATGTTCTGAAAGTAGACGGACCTATGTTGGTCGGTGCCACCTTCTTGCTTTATCTATGCCTCATTGATGGCAACTTTACCTTGTTTGAAGGCATTGTATTTTGCTTAGGACTCATCATTTATCTGGCTTATATATTCAGTTTAAGGAATGCAGATAGTCCCGAGGATATTCCTATAGACATAGAAGTCGATGAAGCCGAAGGGCAAAAATTTTCCTGGAAAGAACCTGTAATCCTACTGGTAAGCGGTTTGGTAATTTATTTATCGGCGGACTACAATGTACAGTCTATCCAAAATCTAGCCAATCTCCTCAACATCGGCAAAGAATTTATTGCATTGACGGCTGTAGCCCTCGGAACCTCTCTGCCAGAATTGGTAGTTTCATTGGTTGCTATCCGTACTGGCAATGTTGAAATGGCCGTTGGAAACGTTATTGGATCTAATATCTTCAATATTTTTGCTGTCATGGGTATTCCAAGGCTCATTGGACATATTGAAGTTCCCGAAACCATTCTAGGTACCAGTCTTCCCGCTGTCCTATTTATCAGTATCCTTTGTTTTGTAGTGGTCATGGACAGAAAGGTCAATCGATGGGAGGGGCTCGTTTTATTGCTGTTTTACATTGCCATCCAGGGTGGTTTGATCGCCCAGGTGTAGAACTTCCCCTTACCGTAGCATAAACCTTCTTAGCAGATATCCCTCCTTAAAAGAATGAGACCGTGGCCGAATAACGAAGGGCCTTAAATACGTTTTTTCTACAAGTATGCAAGTTGTGGGGAGTAGATTCTTCGCTGCCTCTCAGAATGACATAGGGTGGCGTAATGGGGTGAGGTGGGGCACCTGGATAGCCACACAGAGAATATCAACAAAAAAAGGAGCTGAAAACCAGCTCCCTACTAAAAATTAATTTCTTTCTCCATTCAGTGGCTTGTTCAGGGTACTATCCACCTTGCTTTTCTCTTCGAAGACATTCCGCCAGTCCGGGTTGTACTTTGGTACTTTAACCTTTGAGGGGACAATGAACGCCCCTGGAAATGAATTCCTGATTATTTTTTGAAACAGAATGGCATCTTCCCTCTCCATAAAGTCGCCAATTCGGACGACATAGTTAGGAGCTTTGTACTCCAGGTAAGTAGCATAATCCGGGAAACGAGTAATCAATCCTCCTTTTACATTGAAGGCACTTTTTCTATTGTTACCTGCATAAACTTGAATTCTATAGCCCTGCACGTCTACCATTTTGCTTTTAGCGATGCTGTCTCTTCGCAGCCATTCGCTTAACTCTTCTTCTGCCTGAATGTGTAGAGAGTTACCGGAAAGAAAGTAAGCCGAAAGGCTGTCAGGGCTTAGGCTGCCCTCTTCCTTCTTTTTAACGATGACATTGGGTTCAGGGAGTTTGAAATCTACACGGTCTCTGAAAATTTCTACATTTTCATTTTCGTACTTGTAGTACACCGCTTTGCCTTTGGGATCAGTTTTCTGTCCAAAAACAGGGGAAGCCATCATCAATGTGGCTGCAAAGCACAGAATCAGGTTTAAGGCTTTATTTATCATTTGTGTGGAAATAATTCAAAAGTTAGGACTGGAAATTTACTCAAAAGATACATTTGATCCTGAGCAGAATTTCTGCGGCAATTTCGAAATTTTCACTAAACATACCTAACGGATAAGGGTAAGGGTGAGTTGTTTGGAGAGGGATTCTCCGGATTCCGTGATGGCATTAACCCTGCATGAGTACACCCCTTCTGGAGTTTCTTCTCCAAAAATATCGACTCCATCCCAAACAAAATCAGGATTTTCAGTCTCATATATCAGTTCTCCTTGCCTATTGTAAATCTTCATGACGAAGGATTTCAATTCATAATGGGAAATCTTGAATAAATCATTGAATCCATCTCCATTTGGAGAGAAGGCAGAGGGGAAATCAAGGTAAGGAGGGCGTTTTATCTCAATTTTCTTTTCCAATTGAAATACGCAGCCATTGAGGGTGGTTATTTCTACTCCCAATTCATACTTACCTGCCTTTTTGAAATTTCTGCTTGGCACAGCTAATGTATCCTGGCCCCGTTCTCCAAAGTTCCAGATAAATGTCTTTATAGAATCATATTTATTTACCAGGAATTGGATCTCCTGATCTGGATTGTCAACTTCCTCTGGCAAGCTCATGATGTAATAACGGGATGACTGCTCAACAGTAGCCGTAAGGAAAACAGTTCTTAATTCTCCTTTCCTTTTGGTCTTGTAGGTAGCTTTGAAGGTTTTTGATTTCTGTAAAGGCCTCGTTTTGAGCGTGTCTCCCATATGGATGACCTTGCCCTCGTCCATCCATTGGACTATGCCGTTAGAGCCAGCATCTATGATGAGGGTGGCAGACTCTCCTGGACAAATGGTATCCTCGACAAAGGTAACTGAAAACAGAGTAGCAGGTACATCATCTACTATTGTTTTCTCTATTGATTTTGAATAGGAAAAATTTAGGGATATAAGCAGAAGAATTACCAGACTCCTTGTTGTCAAGATCAGTTGTAGGTTTGAAAAGTTTAGGGCACTATTTATCTATACTACAATATTCGATTTTCATTGTAAAGCGTAGTTCCTTTTTAACCTAATGGTAAAAAATCGAGCTTAAACGGCCATATTTCTCGTTTAAATCAATTCATTTAGACGTTAAACGGATTTTTCTTTCCCTTTTTCTCTAATGGATGCACATATGCAGAAAGCTCTTATCTTTGCTTCGCATGGATAATAATTGGCTTCCATATCTCACATTTCAACTAGAAAAGCTCGGAAAACTTGGAGGAGCCCTTTACTTTGAGTGGATTTTACTTGGGTTGATCCTTATTTCATTGATCCAAAGCTGGGCCGGAAAGAAGATTCAAGGATTGACCAAACCTGTTTTAGTACCCCTGCTCATTGGAAGTGCGGGCTTAGGGTTGATGATTATTTTTGAGTCTGGAGAGGCATTTGGAGGAATGATGATGTTGGATGAAGTGGGGCATTGGGGGAAAATTATTCTTTTTGTTACCACAGCTTTGGTTTTGCTTGTTCCAAACAAGGAGAAACCGCCTGCTGAGTTCTACCCGCTTATGCTGGGGGGGGTATTGGGAGCCTCAGTTGCCATCTGCTCACAGAACCTTCTGCTTTCCATCCTTGCCTTAGAACTCCTTAGTCTGGTCTCCTATGTCATGGTAGCTTTGGAAGAAAGTGATCGAGCCAGCTCAAAATCTGCTCTCCAATATGTACTCTTTGGGCTTTTTTCTTCTGCCATCAGTCTTTATGGCCTCTCCTGGTTGTATGGATTCACAGGTACATTTGACCTTGCTGATCCTGCTTTCCAGCAAGGGATCAATCAAATGAATATCGACCTGTTATTACTGGTTTTGGTCATGCTGGTCGGGACTTTCATGTTCAAACTCTCTGCTTTTCCTTTTCACTTTTGGACACCTCAAGTTTATGAAAAGGCTTCTTATACCCTTATTTCCTATTTATCCAGCATTCCTAAAATTGCAGGTACACTTGTCTTTTTGAGGCTTTTTTACTTCCTGTCAGAAAGCAGTCATTACAAAGAGTTACAATTGTTGCTGTTAGTATTTGCCGGCATTTCCATTACATGGGGGAATCTTTCTGCCCTTGTGCAGGAAAACTTTAAGCCTATGATGGCCTTCTCAGGAATTGCTCATGCAGGTTACCTGTTGATGGGGGTTGCCTGGATGAATGAGTTGGGGCAATCCGCCGTGGTATATTATATCGCTGCTTATGTGATTATGAATTTGGCTGCTATTTTAGCAGCATCGGTAATGGATGATTCAGACTATTATCCAGACTGGGCAGGTAAATCCGCAAGTCATTTGTTCCCCGCCATCAGCATGGTCATTTGCTTAGTGGCTTTAACTGGCTTGCCTCCATCCATAGGTTTCATTTCTAAATTGTATCTCATTTCAGCTGGGATTGCTGCTATGGGAACAGAAAATGAAGTCGCCATTATCACAATTCTTAGCCTTACGGTGATTAATACACTGATTTCGCTTTTCTTTTATCTCAAGCCGGCTGTCTGGATGTTTCTTAGAAAAGGCCCGGAAAACACTGCTACTAACAGGCTATTCAACTGGAAAACAGACTTCATTTTACTGGCTTTAACCATCACCATAGTTGTGTTTGGAGTATATGGATCAGGTCAAATACTGGATTATATTCAACAGCATTTGTGGAAATAATTGTAGTCAATACTCTAATAGGTAATGGGTCATAATCGGGAAAATTGACCCTATTTACCCACCTTATTATGCTCTTGTATAAAAATGACGAGAAAAAGTATTAATTTTGCAGCCGACCTATTTTCTAGCTTAATTATGAAGGGGAGGATGTTCATCTTAGGGATTGTTGTGCTTGCATGCTTTTTTTCATGCAAAGCAGACAAAGATCATGCATCTAACTCAAGCAAAAATCAGGATCAGGTTAGCGTTTTGGACTCCACTGTAACTTCATCAGGTAAAAAACGTCAAAAAGTAGACGAAAGCACTTCATCTGGTGAAATATACATAACAGTAGATGATGCGCTTAAACCTCTGGTAGAAGCCGAAATAAACTCATTCATGGGTTTGTACAGAGAGGCAACCATCCATCCCATATACCTACCTGGCGAGGAAGCCATTTCACAAATGCTCAATTCAGATAGCATTAGGCTAGCCATCGCCACCAGAAAACTAACCGACGAGGAAGAGGCTGTTTTGGAGAGTCAGCATACTTTTTCTGATTATACAACTATCGGAAAGGATGCACTGGCCTTTATGGCCCAAAAGGAAAATTCATTGGACACCCTCAGGAGGTCTGATTTACTTAAGATTTTGTCAGGAGAGTCTATTTCCTGGAAACAGATAAATCCTGCTTCGAATTTAGATGAGGTAAAACTTGTCTTCGATAACCGTTATTCGAGTGGAATTCGCTTTTTACAGGATAGTTTGATGAATGGGGAAGTAATAAAAGGGGACAACTTTTTTGCACTTTCAAATTCAAGGGAAGTTTTGGACTATGTAAGGGAGCATCCGGAATCTATCGGAGTGATTGGGTTTTCCTGGATAAGTGACTGGGATGAGGCTGAGGTAAGGGAATTGAGAAAGGGAACCAAAATACTGGCAATAGAGGGAGTGAAAAATGATACCCTTTGTCCATACCAGGCGACATCATTTAAGCCTTATCAGACTTATCTTACAACAGATTGTTATCCTCTTCTTAGGGAGATTTATACCATAAGAAGAGAAGTAAGGTTGGGACTTGGAACGGGCTTTATCGCATATCTGGCTGGACCTCGAGGGCAAAGAGTCATGCATAAGCATGGCGTTGCTGCTATAAAGGGGATTCCCAGGCAGGTGAAGTTTCCTCCAAAAGAGGGGGCAAGGGAGCCTTCTGAAAAAAAGAAGGCCAAATGAGAAAAAAATAATTTTTATCAATTAGCAATTGACAACTTCCTGGGGTGATCTCAGCAGTTGTTAACCTTTTTCTTGCTAGAACTATAAACCGCTTAAGACTATGTTGAAACGTGTTTTAATCTTAGGATTAGTCCTATTTGCTTCAAGCTTTGCAGTAGCTCAGGAGGATCTTTCCCCTGTTGTAGACCTGATTGTAAAAGAGAAGTATGGTGAGGCCAGGACATTACTTGACGGCTACACCAAAGCTGAGAAAGCTCCCAAGAATATCGATGAGGTATATTATTGGCTCGGAAAGATCGAATATATAAACGACAACTATAAGGATGCAGAGAAGTATTTCCAGAAGGGAATTGAGGAGAAAGGAAAAAGCCTTATGAACTATGCTGGTCTCGCCAGAATCCGCATCAAAGAAAACAACCTTTCAGGTGCCAATGAACTGCTCGTAAAAGCAGCTGACATGGACAGAGGAAAGGTAAGAGAATATTCTTTTCAGCGTGCAGAAGCTCTCCTGGAAGGAACACCTGACATGGTAGCTGATGCCAAGGTAATCATCTACAGCCTTAGAGAAGGAGACGATGAAGACCCTCGTCCGAATATTTATCTGGGAACTTTTTATGTAAAGCAAGGAGTAAAAGAGCTTGCATACGAAGAATTGGAAAAGGCCATTGTAAAAAAGCCTGAATACGTTCCTGCCTATGTTTACCTGGCAGAATTGAAGTATGAGGACGGAATTGAATCAAAAAGTGCAGCGGACTTCAACAAAGGTCTTGAGTATGCCAACAAGGCAATCGAACTTGACCCCAAATATGCTTCTGCTTACCGTATCCGTGCAGAGCTTTACCTTCTTGCCAAGCGTTTTGATCAAGCTCGTAAGGACATGGAGAAATACGTTTCTGAGACTCAGGGAGACCTGAACGCTCGTGTACGTTATGCTTCTTTCCTTTACTTGGCTGGAGACTATGACAAATCTGTAGAGGAGTTGAATAAAATTGAGGCTGCAGGTTTGAAAAATAATGTAATGCGCCGTGTCAAAGGTCTATCTCTGGTTGAGCTAGGAGACCTGGATGGAGCGGAAGCTTCAATGAAAGAATACTTTGACAACATCAAGGAAGAGTTCACCATTTACCAAGACTACAAATTGATGGGAGACATTTACCGTCTGAGAGGTGCAATGAACGGAGACTTTGCCAAGTCTGATGAGTATTATAAGAAGATGGTTGAGAAGAACGATGAGAAAACATCCTTCTTCCTGGAATTCGCAAAGGATTACAATAAGATGGCGAAAACCAAACTGGGTGAATCCAAGAAGTTGCGTGGAGAAGCGAGGGCAGCCGGTAAGGAAGCTCAAGCTGTATACCAGAAGCAGCAAGCTGCATTTGCTGAGTACAAATCTGCAGCTGCAGAAGGAAATGCTGAGGTTGCAAATGCAAAAGCTGCAGAGGTAGAGCAATTCAAAAAGGAAATCGCAGATTTGCAATCCAAGGCAAAAGCTCTTCAGGCACAATCAGCGAAGATTAAGGCTGAAGCTACTCCATTCTACATTCCTGAAGCTCATTACCGTCAGTTAGATGTAGAATATACCGAAGGTGAAAGTTACAAGAAGTTCTTCGATTGGGCTTTGGCATTGTATAACTCAGGTATGGACTATTACGAAACTGCAAATGAGAAATTCAAGAAGTGTAGTGAACTGTCCACCAAGCCTGTAAATCCATATAACTACCGCCTACAGATTGCCCGTAAGTTTGAGCAAGCTGATACTTCTTCAACTGAGTGGTTGATGGCTGTTCCTGCAGAAGAATTTGTCCAGTCTCGTGAAGGAAAGGATGTATCCGAGATGAGCTCAGGTGAGAAGAAATTCCTGATCGCTTGTTATGGTATCCTCGTATCCAAGGCCTTCAACCCTAAAGCATTGCCTGCACCTACACAGGATCAGGTAGACTGTACCGCTGCTGCTCCAATTGCAGAGAAACTTATTGGTATCGATCCAAATAACGCCACGGCAAAAGGAATTTTGGATTTCTGTAACAACTAATCCCAAAGGACATAGAAAAAGGTTAAAGCCGAACCCAGCCGGGTTCGGCTTTTTGTATTTGTTGTTTGGACAACCAATTTAACATAAGGCCTAGAAGCCAATGAATGAACTGTTAGCTAATGCATACCAAGGCTTTTCTATCTTTAGAGAAGTGTATAGGTATATACCTAAAATTTCTTCTGTCTCCTTCCTCATTTGAAAACTCGAAACCCCACTCCAAGCTATGTCTAACAGTTTCTTGAGTAAGATCCTGGGACTTATTTTGAGGAGCGGAATAGGAGCCAACCAATACCAGGCACTGTCATCGATATCAAAGATATGGACAAGAAAAAAGGCCATCCACTTAGGACAGCCTCTTTAAATATTCTAATAGTAATGGGATTCTTTACTTTTCAGCCAACTGTTTGAACGCATCCAGCCCACATTCAAGGAAGTTCTGGTATTCGTCTGCGTCAGGTGTATAGCCTTTTGGTGAGTTGAGGAGGACTTCTTCAGGGCTCATGAGTACGTAATAAGGCTGTGAGTTTGCAAAGAAGTTAACCACTTGAAACTCTGTCCATTTATTACCGACTGTACGTAGTTTCTTCGTCTTGCCATTTCCTCTGTCTACAAGAATGGGTTCTTCCAGCTTTTTTCTTTCGTCTACGTACAGGGAAATCAGTACATAGTCTTCGGAAATATATTTGTAAACATCAGTCTCTGGCCAAACATTCTCCTCCATCTTACGGCAATTTTCGCAGCCATGGCCTGTAAAGTCAATCATGATTGGCTTATTTACAGACTTTGCGTAGGCCAGTCCTTCTTCATAATCCTTGAAGCAATCTAGGTTATGAGGACAGTCTTCGTTTTTCTCTGCGAAAATACTATGGGTCATGGGAGGTAAAATTCCTGAGAAGATACCTGCAGGACCCCAAAATCCTGGGAAGATGTAGGCTATAAGTAGGATGGTTGAGATGCCCAATACATATCTTCCTCTTGGAAGGCGTTCTGATGGATATTCATGTGGGAATTTATAAAGTCCAAAGAGGTATGCAACCATGGCAACTCCAATGAGAATCCAAATTCCAAGGAAAATCTCTCTATATAGAAAGCCCCAGTTACCTACCAATTCTGCCTTAGATAAAAATTTCAGTGCCAAGGCAATTTCGATGAATCCCAACATGATTTTGGTTGTATCCATCCAGCCACCAGACTTAGGTAAGGCATTGAGCAGGCCAGGGAAGATCGCGAAGAGAGCGAATGGAAGCCCTAGGGCTACCCCGAAGCCAGCTGCTGCCGCAGTTACCGACCAGGCTGTTACAAAACCTCCGGAGGAAAGCACGAAAACAGTTCCGAATAAAGGCCCCGTACATGAGAAGGATACAATTGCCAAGGTCAAGGCCATGATAAAAATACCGATAAAGCCTCTGGCTGAACCTTTTTGGTCAACACTATTTGCAAGTGCAGAAGGAAGGGTGATCTCAAAGAAGCCGAAGAAGGAAAAGGCAAATATCACGAATACCACAAAGAAAATGGTATTCAAAATGGGGTCAGTTGAGATCAGGTTAAATACGTCCGTATCCAATCCGGGAATCAAGTGAAAAGGCAAGGACACAAGGGTATAGATCAAAAAGATCGAAAGACCATATACCACACCATTGAGTATGCCTTGTTTTTTATTCTCACTGCTCTTACTGAAGAACCCAACTGTAAGTGGAACCATCGGAAAAACACAGGGGGTCAGGAAGGCAAACATTCCACCGACCAATCCTAACAGAAATAGAGAAAGTAGATTTGAGTAAGCTGAAGCTGTAAACTCTTCTTCCTCCTCACAGTTGCTGACAGGATTTTCACGATTTATATTATCTCTTTTGAATGGGTTCGCTCCATCATCGTTGGGTAGAAAGATACCTGATGGATCTGCAAGCTGGGCTACACCTCCCTGGCTAACATCCAGGTTGAAGTCAAGGTCGTCAGGTGGTAAGCAACGATCCTTGTTGCAGGCTGAGTAAGTAATGAAACCTTTTACCAGGCCTGTATCCTTGACCCTTATGCGCTGAGAGAAGTTTACACTTCCCTTGAAATAATCTACGTTGACGTTAAAAAATTTATCAAAGCCTCCTTGAGGTTTCTGGTCATATTTCACCTTGCCAATCCTCTCTTGTTCCTCTTCAAAGATAACGGTGAACGGTATGGGACCAGTGGCAGAGTTATCGGGAGAATAAATTTTCCAGCCTTCTTTGATTTTTGCTGAGAATATTAGGTCGACCATGTCCTTCTCAACTTTTGCAAAGTTGATTGTCCACTCAACAGGAGAGAAAATTTCTTCATTTGGGTCTGCTTCAAGCTGAGGAACGATCTGGAGTTTTTCCTCAGGCTTCTTGACATCCTCTTTTTTTATGGTTGGCTGGGCTTGTACCAACTTTGTATCTGTATCCTTGGCGATTTGCTTTTTAGGGGTGGTAGCCTCCTTTGGGCCTACTTTGGTGCTGTTGGTAGACTGATCTATGCTTTTTTCAACGACTCCTTTTAGGTCAAAAGAAAACTCTTCATCTGAGGGTGGAAGGCACTTCTCATCGTTGCATACCATGAATCTAACATAGCCGACTATTTTTCCTTTTTCGCCAGTTACCTTGAGTTCTTGTGTAATTCTAGCGTTTCCTTTAAAGGTGGACACATCGACGCCAAACAAATCATCGAAAGAAGTTTCTACCTCTCCATATTCTTTGCTCTTGCCAATTAGGCTCACATTCTCTTTCTCTTCGAAATTAAGGCTTGTAGGCTCTGGCCCTCCATCAGCAGTGAATTGAGAGTAAATATGCCATCCCGGATCTACATTTGCTTTGAGTTCAAGCAAATATTTACCTCCGCCAAGGTCCTTGGTGGTAATTGACCAATCCACAGGATCTTCAAGTTGGGCATAAGATGCCTGTAAGCCCAGCAGACTTATCAGAATAACAGAAGATATATATTTGATAATATTCATATATAATGAATACTTGAGGTTTTGTATTATAAACTTGTATTCGACCTGTAAAAATAACAGTTGCTCGTCAAAAAGAAAATAACATGTTAAAGCTTGCTAATATTAAGTTAGGTAAATTTTTCAGTACAAAATGTCCCGAATCCCACATTTACTTAATTTTAACAGATACCCTCCTTCGAATTGTTGCTTGGGAAAAGGGCGCAAGTTTAACCAGGACATAAATTTCGGCTACACTTTTATCACTTTGGGGCGTTAAAAGCAGGGGGTAGATTTCGTCCTCATTTTTTTCAATAGCCACATCCTGAGATTCAAATTCGATGAAACTCGACGGAACCTGGGGCACTATAATTTGCGCTCGGCTGGTCAAGTTTGACCTCAAAGCAGAGCCTTCTTCCAGAAAGATCCTGGCTTCACCAATGTTGTCTGGATCAAGTTTTTGATTGATGTATCCAATTCTTTCTGAATTGATCCTTCCATCACGGTCAAAGTTTTGGGCAAACAGAATGGAGTCATTGTGAAGCAAGGCATAAATTCTCATTTGACCATCTTCGTAAAACACCTTCATTTCTCCTGTTCTTTTGCCTTCCTCCCAATCCTGCTTCATTTTGTGTTGGCCATTTGGAAAAAATACCTGGTAAAGGCCTACTTGTTTTCCTTTTTCAAAGGTAGAGATTGACCTGATTTGCCCTTTCTTAAAAAATTCCTTTTGAGTTCCGTGGACAAGGCCATTTTTATAGGGAATTTCTTTCTCCTTTGCCCCATCGGGATAAAAATGGAGGCTTGTGCCATTGAATACCCCTTTCTTGTTGATGGGGGTTACGGATCGGAGCATGCCATTTTCGTCGTAGACCTTTTCAGTCTGTGCAAAAAGTGTGTTCCCAATCAACAATATGAAAACAAAGAACCGGTTTAAGGCTGGGTAGTAGTTTTCTGTCACCATAGTAAAGAATAATCGGCTAAATGATGTCCCCTTAAAAGGGTAAAATTTCGAAGGTAAGGATAATTTTTCAGGCTGATCTTTCTACAAAGGAGTGTAATGGATCATTCCGAATATAATTATATGAAATTTTTGGGAAGGAAGTGTGCCAGGCTTAGAGGCCTACCAATCATAATTATTTTTATAATTTTACCTTTGATTATCAGTAGATTAAAAGAATTTTAAATTTTTTTTCGATTTCGTGCAGCGAATTTGAGCCCATCTCCGTTTCCAGATTGAATTTTACCAAAACCTCAAAGGCAAGCAATTTTTTGCTCAGCCTCCTTACCTCAAGTCAGGCCTACCAAATGCCTGACTTTTTCTATTATAGTCCCTCAAAAAAATCCTTAACTTTGACTTTGCTGATTTTTTTGTCATCCATCCCTTTATTTTTGGGATTATTGACGAACTGTTTGTCAAAGGTCAGATTGATAGATATAGCTATGGATTTTTTGAATGATTTGAATGAGGCGCAAAGGGAAGCAGTCATAAGTGTGGAAGGACCACACATGGTGATTGCTGGGGCCGGTAGTGGTAAGACAAGGGTGCTTACTTATCGTCTGGCATTTATCCTATCCCAAGGATTGGCCTATCCTCAGGAGTTATTGGCTTTGACATTTACCAATAAAGCAGCCAAGGAAATGAAAGCCAGGATCGCGAAACTGGCTGGACCTGAGGCAAAAAGTATCGTGATGGGTACTTTTCACTCTATCTTTTCCAGAATCTTGAGGATAGAAGCAGATAAAATCGGTTTTACCTCTTCTTATACTATATATGATTCTGATGATCAGGTAAGTTTAATCAAAGCCATTCTAAAAGCGAGAAACTGGGACCCCAAAGTTTATAAACCCAAGGTCATCTCCAACTTGATCAGTGGTGCCAAAAACAGGCTCATTTCTCCCTCGCAATTCAAAGATGAGTTCGTCTACAGTGATTTGGATGAAAAAACTGCTGCCATATATCACGAGTATGAAACCCGCTTGTTAAAGTCCAATGCGATGGACTTTGACGACTTGCTTATCAAGCCAATTTTGTTGTTTGAGAATCATCCGGAGATCAAATACAAGTATCAGCATCGCTTCAAATACATCATGGTGGATGAGTATCAGGATACCAACCATGCTCAGTACACCTTGACAAATATGCTGGCTGCAGCTCATCAAAATATCTGTGTGGTAGGAGATGATGCCCAGTCAATCTATGGATTCCGTGGAGCGAATATCCAGAACATCCTTAACCTCAAGAAGGACTACCCTGACTTGAAGGTGATGAAACTGGAGCAAAATTATCGTTCTACGAAGGTGATTGTGAATGCAGCAAACGCGGTCATTAGCCGAAATAGGGATCAGATTGAAAAGAAAGTTTTTACAGAAAATAAGGAAGGCGAAAAAATTTGGCTGGTAACGGCAGTTAGCGAACAGGATGAGGCCAAGCGAATCAGTAACTCTATCCGCGAGCAGCGCCAGATGTTTAGCTACTTTTATAAGGATTTTGCCATTCTTTATCGTACCAATGCACAATCCAGGGCCATAGAGGATGAACTTCGTAGGGCAGGCTTGACTTACAAAATCTTTGGGGGAATCTCTTTTTACCAGAGGAAAGAAATCAAGGATACAGTAGCATACCTCAAGCTGGCAGTGAATCCAAGAGATGATGAGGCATTGAGGAGGGTTTTAAATTACCCTACCCGAGGAATCGGAAAAACATCTCAAGACAGAATTTCAGTATATGCAGACCAGCAAGGGCTGACCCTGTGGGAATGTCTTGGCCAGATTTCGAAAGTTGGTCTTAACAAGGCTGCAAGCAATAGAATCCAGGATTTTTATTATATGATTCAGGATTTTGGGGTAAAAGCCAAAAATAATGATGCCTATACAGCGGCGGCCTATATCGCCAAGAATTCAGGAATCCTGAAGTTGCTCCATTCTGACAACAATGTAGAAGGATTGACTCGTTGGGAGAACGTTCAGGAATTGCTCAACTCTGCGCAGGCATTCGTGGATGATCCTGATAATGATAGCGATACGCTTGAAAACTTCCTGGCAGATATTTCTCTGTTTACTGATCAGGATCAGAAAATTGAAAATGACGATTACATCTCGTTGATGACGGTACATTCTGCTAAAGGGCTTGAGTTTAAGTCGGTCTTTCTGGTTGGGATGGAAGAAAATCTTTTTCCTTCAGCGATGGCGATGGAGACAAGGGCGGATCTTGAGGAAGAGAGAAGGTTGTTTTATGTGGCCGTAACCAGGGCGGAGGAAAGGCTCATCATGACCCATGCGAAGTCCAGGTATCGTTTTGGAGATATTCAGTATAATGAACCCAGCCGTTTTATTTCTGAAGTAGGAGAGGAGTATCTTAAGCGTCCTACACAGTTTGCTCGTAGAGCTGTAGAAGGTGGGTCCCAACCTGCCTGGAGCAAAAGAAGAGGTGCGGTGGAATCTCCGTCATCTCCGAGGATGAGCTCCAGGGCAGCTGTTCAGAAGGATGAAAACAGCAATTTTGTTGCGGCTCATCCGTCTGAGATAAAAGAAGGACTGAATGTTCGCCACCAGCGCTTTGGCAATGGGAAAGTGGTAACTGTGGAGGGGGAAGGTGGAGATCGAAAAGCTACCGTTTTATTCAAGGCAAAAGGAAAAAAAGTGCTCCTTTTGAAGTTTGCCAAGTTGCAAATTGTATCCTGATCCTTACAGTGGTGAAAAAATGCTGGTTTAAATCAAGAAAATTATCGTTCTTGCCAATGATTAAGGCTTACTTATCCCAAGTACCTCAAACTTCCGAGGACATTTCATTCCAACCCAAAACTTCTTCATCAAGCCTAAGTTGGAAATTGTAGGTTGAAATCCTTATTGGGAAAGAAAAATAATTACTGCGAATAGAAACATTCACCGACAACATTAATTAAAACCAAGAGGTCTGTTTAGGAGCCTTGACAGCATCCCCTCATTTTATATTACCTTATTTTAAGAAATGGAATACAGTATTTCTGAGCATCCACTGAAACTGCGCGAGTTCGGACGCAACATCCAATCTATGGTAGAGTACGCCAAGACCATCGAAGACAAAGAAATGCGTACAAGAATTGCCCATGAAATCATCCGCATCATGGGGAATCTCAATCCTTCCTTGAGAGAAAATCCTGATTACAAACAAAAATTATGGGATGCTATTCACGTGATAGGTGATTATTCCCTTGATATAGAATCTCCTTTTCCAGTACCCTTAAGGCCTGAAGAAGAGGCTCCTAAGGAAAGAATGGGCTATTTCAGGTTGAAGCCAAGGTATCGCCAATATGGGGTGAACGTTCAGCTTATGATTGAAAAGGCCCTTGAAATGGAAGATGGTGAGTTCAAAAGTGCTTATCTGAATCTCATTGCCAATACCATGAAGCAATTTTTGCGCAACATGGATAGGGAGACTACTCCTGAGTCAGTGATTGCAGAGCACATGAGAGATCTTTCCAAAGGTCGTCTGGTAGTATCTGGTGAAGACCTTACGATCAACAAGGCTCCTGTTAATTATCATAACAACAACGGCAAGTCTAACCGCAACAAGAACAACAACCGTCGCGGATCAAAAAACAACAACAAGAATTACGGCAGAGGCAGAAAAAATGGAAGAAGGAAATAGATTTCCTTCCACTATAGCCTGGTTCAGTATTCAAAATATAAAACCTTCCCTGACTTATGTCGGGGAAGGTTGATTTTTTGTGGGATTATTGCTACGACCCTGACAGGGTTTAAACCCTGTCAGGGTTCTCCACTATTTTGTTAATTCTGGGTTGGAGAATCCATACACCGACCGGGTAGAACCAGATCATGAAAAATTCTCCTGCGAATTCGCTGAAGCGAACCTTACGTCCCATCTCTGCTGTTTTTATGGATTTGGCCACAAAGTGCATGCAGAAAAAGATGCAAAACATCGAAAACAAATGCATGAATACAATAGATAAAATTAATACAGCACTCGGCTCAAAATCAGGATCGGGAAAGAAACTAGCATTGAAAATATATGACATAAAATAAGCGATCACACAAATGTAGGTCGCCGGAACCAAAAGAAAGAATTTGAAAAGGTTCACATTCAACCTCAATTCTGGAAGAATATGCTTTTTTAGACCAACTCCTACAGACCACATCCAACTGTAGAGTATGCCTGCAAATAGAATCATAAATGTGGGCACATATTTGAAGAAGCCTAATATTTCTTCTGGATCGGGTTCCAAGAATACGGCGTCTGGATCCAGCATAGGCTCGAAATTTGACATCATATATTGGATGAAAAATGCATAGGCCAACATTGGAATACCAAAGGTGAGCAAAAAGAGTTGCCAGTGCTTGGCTTTGAGAAAAGTGTTAATCATGGGAAACTGTATTTATATATCCAAATTTAAGAAATTTAATCCTCTTGATGTTGATCTAATGTCCTGAATAAAAGAGAGTAAAAAAATGAAAGAGATGTAATCTCAACCATTTTTTTACTCATCCGAAATGCCTATTTATCCTTGCTAATCAGTTCTCTTAGTTTAAAGCTCCTGCTGAAAAAAGCCCAACTGCTCCTGAAATTCTGCGGCTAATTCTTCAACCATTATTCCTTTTGTCGGAGAAAAATTTTGCCAGAATTTAGGTAGACAAAAACTGTGGATACTTTTCCCCCCGAAATACGGGAATGTTTTTATCGCCAGGTCCAGGGATGACCTCCCACCTCTTCCGCCTGGTGAGGTAGCCAGAAGAAACATAGGCTTATTCTCCCAAATCGGCTTTTCCAGCCTGGAAATCCAGTCCATGATGTTCTTGAATGCAACTGTGTAGGCTCCATTGTGTTCTGCAAGGGAAATTATGATCCCATCAGCCTCTTTGACCATGTTTTTGAAGGCATGAGCAAGCTCAGGTATACCAGAATCCTTCTCCCTGTCAATGCTATAAATCGGCATTTCGAAATCATTGAGGTCTGGTAGATTGAGCTCCACTTCTTTCAATTGATGGGCAGCGAAGTGGGCAAACTGCCTGTTGATCGAGTTTTTACTGTTACTTGCGCCGAAGGCAAGAATCTTTTTATTCATTAGGATGTTAGTTTGATAATCAAATTTCGAAGGCTGTTGAGTTCCTTTTCTGTGAGTTTGTTGACGTAGGGGGCATGAAAAGCAATTACTTTTTCGTCCAGTTTCTCAAGGATATTTAAGCCATCTTCGGTAATGGTAATGTCCATTTTCCTTCGGTTGGTAGGACACTCAGTCCGCTTGACATAGCCTTTGGCAATGAGTTTGTCTACCAGTCGGGTAATGTTGCTGCTACTTTGAAGCATGTTTTCCAGAATTTCACCCACCGAAACAGGCCTCCCCTTGGCTCCTCTCAGAATCCTCAAAACATTGAATTGAGGCTCTGTTACACCAAATTCCTTTAGAGATTTATTCACTTCATCAGTAAACCAATGGCCAGTCCTGATTATTTCAAAGATTGCCTGGATATATGCTCGTTTGTTTTCCATACAACATTTGTATATACAAATAAAATGAAAATAGGTTTCGAATGTCTGTTTTGCCTGGCCTAATTCTTTTTCCTGAAAGGTTTTTGCCTGCCCTTGCTAGGGCTTTTGGGTTTGGAACTTTTAGTTCTGACGGATTGGGGAGCAGCTTTGGGTTTCAATTGTTCCATTTCCTGCTTGCTTAAATACACCCATTGGCCGGGTTTAAGGTCATCCAGCCTGATCTGCATGATCCTGATCCGCTTTAGGGCGACGGCCTTATAGCCACAAAACTCGCACATCCTACGGATTTGGCGATTCAGACCCTGGGTCAA
This sequence comes from Bacteroidia bacterium, assembly GCA_022760475.1. Taxonomy (GTDB): domain Bacteria; phylum Bacteroidota; class Bacteroidia; order J057; family J057; genus JALEFZ01. The sequence continues at coordinate 115,314 of JALEFZ010000005.1, forward strand.
TATGATCTTGAAAACATTGTGTTTGATCTTTCTGACCTTGCTCGGTAAAGTCTTGGTACCCAACATGGGGATGGGTTTGGACATCCGGTTGATAAACTGCTCGGTAATGGGCTTATCTACGGTTACTACATATTCCTTCTCATGCTTGTTTTCCTTGCGGAGAACCTGATTTACAATATCTCCATCATTCGTCAACAAGATCAGTCCAGTTGAATTTTTATCTAGCCTTCCGATGGGGAAAATCCTTTCCTTAAAGTTTAGGTAGTCGATGATGTTGCTCTTGTCCCTGCGATCTGTGGTGCAGGTAACGCCAGCCGGCTTGTTGAACTTGATATAAATGGATTTTACCTGTGTCTTAAGGGGCTTGCCATCTATAGATACCTTGTCTCCTGGAGAAACGCGGTTTCCTTTGGTAGCTATTTTTCCATTTATTTTAACCCTGCCTTCATCAATCCATCTATCTGCCTCCCTACGCGAACATAGGCCTTTGCTGCTGATAAATTTGTTGATGTTAATGCTGTCCTCGTTCATCTACTCCTCGATTATAACGCTTCCAAACCCTAAATTCAGGCTACAAATTTAGCTTTCTCCATTCAACTAGACAATCCACAAATAGATTTCCTGGAGAAGAGCGTATTGCTTAAAGTGCATGATACTTGATCAGGGATTCTGCACTGGCAAGGATGGATTTTTGGGAAGAATGAAATCAATTCCAAGAATTTCTTTACTGAGGTGATTTACAGGTTGAATGGCTTTTTCAGGACTTCGAATTCATGCATACTCAGAATTGCTGTCGGATACTTGGTTTTTTCGCCCTATCAGGGAAAATAATCAATTTACAGTAGTAAAATGCCTCACTCAGGAGAAATCTGAATTGAATATTTGTGGATCTGTACATGCTACTTGGAGTAGGGGAAGGCGAGGCATGGATTTCGAGGAGTTCGGCAATCTTCATGGAGCGCATCATGTGGAGAGGGTCTGATACAATCAATGCCTGATCGAGCTCATTGTCTTGCATGATTTCCTTGGCAAATTGGAGGTTCTCAATGGTATTGATGGATTTTTCCTCGATCAGTATTTGCGTTGGTTTTACACCCTTCTTAAGGAGGAATCGCTTAGCGGCTTCGCTATCAGATGTTGCTTGTCCTTCTCCAAAGCCGCCTGTAAGGATGATTTTGGCAATTCGCTGATTTTGTAATAGCGTAAGGCTGTGTTTACATCTTTCTCTGAATACCGGTGAGATTATCCCGTCATTTGACCCTGCTCCCAAAACAATGGCAACATCCGCCGGACCATTGAATGATTTCTTGCTGTATTGCTGAATTTGAATCAGGCTTATGGCATACCAAACCATGGGTATAGAGAAGATTAACAGAGGAATCTGCCAAAATAACTTTCTTCTTTTATGTTTGGGGGTATGCTTCAAGTACTGGCTTTTTGGTTGCTATTATGAAGGATAATAAGATTAGAATCGTCATTTAGTACCTTGGAACCATTCGCCAAGGTGGTCAAAGGACTTTCCCAATGACCATGGCCACAACAAACATTTGAAGCTTCTGCTTTGTCGATTTGTTGATAGATCAGGTAATTGCCTTGGTAATTCTTTTCAGGAAAACCTGGCGTTTCGTGGAGGAAGAGAAAATCCAGTTGAAACTTGAGCAACTTGTTCAAGCCTTTGAGGTAGGGTTTTTCATCCACTTGATTGGGTTTATCACTCGTCCTCTAGTATTTCCTCCTCATCTTTACCTCCTGTTTTTTCATCAAGGTAATTGTAGAATTCCTTGTCCCGTCCCTTTTCGCTGGATACGGGGAATTCCAACTCGGTGCCATCCGAAGTCATGACATGAATGAAGGAGTCATTGAAAAAGGAGTCATCGTAATTGACATCCAGGAAAATGATTTCTTCGAAAGGGATAATTGTTTGCGGTTCTACCCAGGATTTCGAATAAGCCACCAATTTTTTATCAGTGACGAAATACATTCCATTCTTGATGTCAAATAGCCCATCAGAATAGAAATATTTGATCTTTTCCCCTTCGTCAAGAAGGTTCATAGACTGAATTTCATTCATGTACTTTTTGGGAACTTGTCTGCCCAGGTAAACATAGGTCTCAGGGGCGTTGGCTCCTATGAAAGTCAGGCTTATTAGAATGATACCTACGATTCCAGCAAGGATGATGGCGAAATTTTTCATGGCTTGATGTGGTACTTAATTTTTGTGCTTGAATTCCTATTACGCTCTAAAATACTTAAAGTTTATGGAAAGGCATAGAGATTGAGTTTTCAGGTGTTGATGACCAAGCCTAAAAATCGGGCTGGAAATGTATGCTAAATAAGATCAATTCTTGTGAAGGGAATGAAGGCTCATTTTTACACAAACCAAGTTTTGACTCGTTATTGCAAAGCAAAAATGTCACCTGATGCTTCTTTTGGATTTCAAAGATGATCTGTTCTAAAGGAAGGAAGTCTTTTGCTTCTTCAATATCCAAGCCATATTTCAAAAACCATGGGTTTACCTTAAGGCTTTGGACGTTTTGATCGAAATTTTCTTGATGTTGCAGATTTGAGTTTTGAAGGGCTCCCAGTTTGAATTCTTTACTCTCATCCCAAAAATTGTAAAAGACAAATTCGAAAGGTGGATATACTTTTTTCAATAAATCCAGGACTCAATTCCAAGTCAGCTTTTTCCTTTCTGCCCAATACAAGTCAGGCAAAACCTTCAAGTCCTTTAGTTCTTCAAGCTCTTCTTCATTGAGTTTAAAACGCAAAGCATCCATGTTTTGCTGCAACTGCTCCGCTGTGGAAGCGCCACTCAAAACAATGAATGGCTGGATGCTATCCAAACAAAAGCGCAGCGCCACCGCATCAATGCCGGTCTCATATTTGGCGGCCAATTGTTGGAGTTTCTTGTAGGCAAACTCGTAATCGGGATAATTGGAATTGGGAAAAATCCTTCCATTTGCCAGGGCTTCCTTGATGACAAGCCTTGCTCCTGAGCTTTTTAACTCATCTGAAATGCCTGCCAAACTTTGATCAAAAAGATTGTAAGTCACCTGGAATACATCAAATAGTAGCTTGCCCTCAACTTCGATCTTTGAGGCCATTTTTAGGACTTCAAGCTGATTGTTTCCTGTGGTACTTAACCCCATATGTAGGCCATGTAATGCCTTTAATTCTCCAAGGCGTTCCAGAATGGCTTGATTTCCGAGTACTCCGGTATCAAAAGTAGCTGAATGAATCTGATAGGTAGTCAATTTGGGCAACAGGAGCCTTGAACTGTCCCATTGTTCATTCAGTTTGGCCAGGGAGTGCTCTTTGACCTCGTGGACTTTAGCATCCGGCCGAAAATCAGCCACATAGGTGTAGCCCCATTTTGTTGCCAACTCAAGTTGTAGGTCATCTTTGGCCTTCACCCAGTCAGTCAACAATTTTTCAGCCATACCATAGCCAGGAGCTGTATCAAAGTATCTGATACCTAGACGGTAGGCATGATTGAGCATGTCCATGCCTTGCTGACGGAATTGTTGCATCTCAAATGGCTTGCTGCCTCCCTGTCGAATGTTGATGTACTGAGGGCGGCCAATGGCTGCGGTGCCAAAGCCAATAGGTGAAGAGGAATTCATGTTTCACTTAATTGTTCGCAACCCAAGTTAACACAAAATGGAGCTAATCAAGGCTTTCTCTTAAAGCCTTTGGACTTTTTTGGTTTCCATGACCTGTCCTGTTTTGTTAAGGAAAATGATCACATAAAGTCCTTTCGCCTTGGTTGAAAAATTGGTGATATGAATCAGTTCTTCTTCGATCAGCTCTTTAGTAATCAGCCTGCCCAATGGATCGAGGATTTGATATTCATGAATATTTTCATTTTTGATAGAAATCTTCAGGTCTTGGCTAAATGGATTGGGGTAAATATGTAATTCCTGCTCATCGTCGGAGGGTATAAGACTGGAAATGATGCATTGACCTGTCCCAAACTCTTGCACTTCATTTTTATAGGAGCATAAGAGCAGCGGGTTAAAATTATTGATGAATTCATCGTCCTGGTAGCGGAAGCCAAGGTTGCTGCTGATGCCTTCAATCAGGGTAAACTTGCTTCCTGGATTGAAAAATATCTCAAAATCAAATCTTAGGTGCTTTCTGTTGTTTTGGGTATAAATGGAGTCAACTTTGTAGTAGCCTGGATTGGGGTTCCAATTGCCTCCGATGTAGATCGAATCGCCAAGCTCAAGCATCAAATCCATGATCAGGCTTTCTGCGGTATCCAGGCTGTTGCGGTACCATGCCTTGCCAAGGAGGGTATCCTCCCTCAAAAAGCCCTGAAATCCCTGAATGCCATATCCGTCGATGACTTTGTATGTCTGACCCTGTATGATGGTATCACCACTGACTGTGTGGAGGGCAGTCCCGTCAAATCCCAGGTTTCCAATGGTAATGTTCCACTGAGTGGATTGGCTTCCAAACAAACTTTCGAAGTTCTGACCTTTGGTCAAACTTAGTGTGAGGAATAGAAATAGGAAACTGCTAAATAATGTTTTCATGATAGCTCGTATGTTAAGGTGTGGATAGATATTTGTGCTGGAAACGAACGAGCTTGCTGCGGTGCTGCAAAGAGAAAATTAATTGCCCTTTTTATCAAAAAAGAATGGAGGCAAAAGAGAGAATAAAAGCTCCCATTTTACCTCCTTCCTACGGTCTTTTAACCTAAATTAGAACTTGCCGCTGTTTACATCATTTTCAGGTACGGGTTCTACATTGTCCCAATGTTCTACGATTTTGCCATCTTCGATTCTAAACAGGTCAACCTGGGCATAATCCTGCTTCAATTTTCCATCATTCCAGTTGGCTTTGCAAAGGGTAGCGACGAAGTTTCCTTGACCGACCATCAAAACCAGTTCATCATAATTGAGGGGACGATTTGGCATCTTGGCAAGTGTCAAGAAATGCTCTACGCCATCGGCAACTTCCTTGTTGTGTTGGATGTATTTCTCGGTAGAAATGTATTTGGTGATGTTTTCCGGATTGCCTCCTCTCATGAGGGCATCGTTGAGGAGCTTGCGCACCAATTCTTTATTCTCCTCTGTCTTGTCAAGGTCAGTAATCTCGGTTGGGCCATCTACCGAAGTATGTCCGGAAGGAGTTGATTCAGAAAATTCAGCAATTACATCCCAATGCTCGATGATTTTATCATTTTCATCGGTATCAAAAAAGTCAGTGGTTACCCATTTGGCCTCTCCATCGTTCAGGCTTTGGAAGGCATGGATGAATACATATTGACCATCGACCAGGCCTCTAACGATTTGAATGTCCCTCTTGGGGTTTCTGGCAATAAAAGGTTCAAAGAATTCTACAAAGCCTTCGATGCCATCTCTTACACCTGTGCTGTGCTGGGTGTAGCGATCTCCAGTGTATTTGGTAACGGCCTCGCGGGCCTTTCCGTCTCTGATGCCTTCAAGGTAAAGGTTCCGTGCATTTTCCAGTTTTTTGCTCATTTTTTTCAATTGTGGTTTTTCAAGGAAAGTAATTGGGCTATTGCTCCCCAAAATTCTTATGAGCCAATTTCTGAAATCAGTATAAATGAAGGTAGGTAAGAATATCGTTTTCCATGGTAAAAGTCGAACCTCTAGCTATTTTTTGCCTGGAATTGAAGAGGAGTCATCTTAAGGCGTTTTTTGAAGTATTTCTGGAAATTGGTTTGCTCATCAAAGCCCAATTTGTAGGAGATTTCTTTGATTGAGAGGCTTTGAGTGGCCAGAAGGCGCTTCGCTTCCAGAATCACGACTTCGTCTATATACTGCTTGGCTGACATCGAAATGTATCTTTTGCAGGTATCATTGAGGTGCTTGTAACTAACCCCCAGTAAATCTGCATAATAGCTTGCGCTGCGAGATTTAAGGAGGTTTACTTCGATCAGGTGATTGAATTTTATGAAAATTTCTTCTGTCCTATGGCTGTCCAGGGGCGGAGGAACATGGCTAGCTTCCGAAAACAGCTGAGTATAGAATGAACTTAGTGCTGCGCCTATCTCTGCATTTCTGAAAGAACTGAGCCGATGGGCATTTTCTAGCCTCTCAAGGAGTTGCTCTGAAAGCTCAGGAACCTGGAAAGGATGCTTTTCCCAACGGTGGCGATAGGTTTGCATCAAGTAGGCGTAGACTTCAGGATGGAGATTTTTATATAGAAATGAGTCTGTAAATAATACAAGATGTCCATGATAGGTGGATGTCGGGTCAAAGGCATGGATCTGGTTGCTGAAAAGGGGCATACAGTCACCAGCTTTCAGCCTATGGGTCTGAAAATCAATGAAATGATTTATACTTCCTTTATCTATCAAGAATAAAATATTGAATTTTATCCGATGAGGTCGGAAGGGGTTGTGATCCAAAGCATGTGCATCTCTCCCCAGAAGTTGTTCAAACCGAAGCAATTCGAAGCCTTTTGCCGCAGGTTGCGTGGAGCCATGAAACTGTATGTTGGGTATTTCTTTCAAAAGGGACACTACTTCTTATTCGTCCGGGACAGCGTATTCCTCCTTGTTCAATATAAAGAAATACCAGAAAATAGGTAAAGACACTACACCCGCGAGTAGGAAACGAAAGCACCAAAGAATTTTTGAACCTGTCTCAATGGCCTCGATTCGGAGCATTAAGAAAAAGAAAAGGAGATGAATCAGGATATCTACCCACAATGAAAGCTCAATGATTTCGGGACCTATCGGTGGTGTAGACCCGGAGAAATGGTAGTATACTACCGCTATAAGGCTTGCCAGGGGCAGAATGGATAAAAATCCGAGAATAATTCTGAGAAACATCTTCATGTTTGAATGGTGTGGCTAAATACAAAGTTAGGTAGAGCTAAACTTTCGATGCCAGAATTTATAATTATTTGGGAAGAGTCCAAGCATATCAAAAGCATACAAAATCTGATTTGGCGGTCTTCAAGAATTATTTCTCTTCGAAGTGGTTTAAAAATTATCTTTCTTTTTTATAGTTGGCTTTCAAGAACCTAAGTACTTCATCTTTTTGAGTTTTACTGGTGCTAAAGCTCAAAAAATCATTTCCTCTGAACCTTAAAATCCTGCCGATAAGCTCAAAAATCTAAATTTCAACAGCTTCTTAAATTCATTCTCTATTTTTTCCTAAAAATCCCTTTGATTTTCCACCAAACCCTTTTGTGAAGGGGGGGCAATTCGATGTAAAAGACAGCCAAATCGTTGTTATCTGGAGTAAGGTAGATGTCAAAATTCCTCTTTTCAAGATTCTTTACTGCTATTTCTTGATCCTCGTACCCTATGTAGTTGAATGTGATTGTGAAAGAAGTTTCGTGAAGTATGCCCTCAGGAATAATTAGGCTGAACTCACCATTCTCATCTGTGTATCCCAAGACTCTGAGACTTTTAATGTATACCATTACTCCTGCCAAAGGCATGGAATCCTCTTTAGTGGATACTTTTCCTTTGAGGATAACATCCTCTTTTGAAGTTGATGGGAGTTGTTCTTTTTTAGGGTTTTTTTGTAGGTCCTGGGGAGCAAGAATTTGCTGTTGTGGTATTTGTGGGTAGGGGTTCTGGGCTTGCAAGCCATTGCTTAGCAGCAAGCTGCTCGAAAGCATAGCCATGCCTGAAAGGAGATTTTGAGCAGGGATTTTTCTTTTTGAAGATGCTTGCCCCCATGACTCGATTTGTTTTTTAGTATAAATTCCACAGTATGGTCCCTCCACTGACGACTGGATTTGATCAATTTCTTCCCAGGATTTTTTGGTGAAGTCCTTGATGAAATGTTGACATTTTAAGCAGTGGCGACCTCCTTGAACAGGAAGCATGTCATTCCAATTTTCCAGACAGTGTTTTGGCTTTTCGTGCATAGTATTTCATTTACCAAATAGAGTAAAAGAAAACGTATTTCCATATCATTGGGCAAATAGACCTCTGCCATCCTTAGAGTTTTTCTCTCCGAATCACTGCTCCAACCATTCCTTGAAGGGGCTTACTTTTAACCGGCTTACAATGGCTTTCTCTTCTATTTTGATCTTCAATTGTAGAATGATTTTCCTATTAAAATAAGGCTCAAAGGCAGAACCCCCGCCAAAGCGATGGGTAGAAGTGTATTGACCGTTTTTTTGATGCCATTTTTTAGAAAATGAAGGAAAGCCCAGTTTGTATGCCTAATGCTTCAAAGCGTGAGTAACCGCCCAAAACTTCGCCATATGCCCCTGAGTAACTGTAGGACAGCTCACAGCCTAAATTGACGCGATCGCCTAATCTGTAATTGAAGCCGGAATGAACTCCTGTCATCCAGCTCGAAGCCCTGCTCTGAGAATCAGACCTGGAAATGCCATCCACTATGTTGCCTTCCACCAGGATATACCTTGAGTTTGCTATGATAATGCCTCCACTGACTTTTACATATGGACGGAATTTACGCTTTAAGATAAAGTATTTTACGCCCAATTCTATGGGAATATAGCCTGCGCCTGAGCCTTCGGCCTCAAATTCTTCCCCTCCAAGGACTGAAGAAAAATTTGGTGTTGGAGGTTCATCTCTTGAGGTCAATATTCCAATGGAGAAATCAGTACCAAGTCGTTCTTTGGGGAACCAATTAAGATGGAATCTCCAGGCTCCCATTCTGGAAGGGAGGATATAGGGTTCAGGCTCCTGAGACTTGGCCGCCTCAGCAAGGAAAGCTTGTCCATAGCTCAAGCCCAGCTCGAAGTGTCCCTTCAAGTGTTTCCAGGTAGAGTCTTTACCTTCCATTCTGGCCAATCTTTGTTTTTCAAGCCTTGAAATCTCCCACTCATAGTCCTGTGCCGGTAAGGAATTAAAAAAACCTGTGAAGCATGTGAACATAAGAAAGCCGATCAGGAGATGCTTATTTCTCTGCTGAATGTTTAACATGATTAATTGTATTAGTGCGTGATTTCTAAATTGATCTCAGGAAAAAGGATCTTTAAACCATGCGATAAGTGCAGGTAAAAAGATCCCTATAAAAGCCTGCCTCGGATTAGCTGAAGAGGCATTAGCCTGAGAATTGAATTTACTTTGTAATGACCAAAGGCCTTGTCAACTTAAGTGATGTATTGTTGAGACTGAGTGTGTAAAGTCCAGCAGGAAGCTCATTTACTTCGAATTCCAGTTTATGATTTCCAGTAGTAAATCTTTGTTCCTTGACAATGCTTTTGACCAAGGCTCCCTTCGAATCAAGGATTTCAATGTTGATCGTTTGTGGTTTGTCGAGGTAATAACTCATCACCACATAATCATTAGCAGGATTTGGGAATGGCAGATAGATCCTGCTTTCGGTTGAGTTGAAGACGTCTTCAATATGGGTGGTGGTTCCCTGTCCCATGACAATGTTTTCATCTCCATTTCGATATGGCACATAGGTCATGCCGACCAGGTACATTTCATCGGTGGTACTTTCTCCCCAACGGACCCTTGCAGGCGGGTTATTGGGATTGAAAGGGTTGTTGGAGGTATTGTCATAGGTTCCCCATACATGGATAACCGATCCCGAGGGAATTTTTTTCATCCTGTCGAAGGTATATGCGCCCTGCCAATTGAAATCCCAATCATTGATCCTGACGATGTTGATGGTATCTCCCGAGGGAGTTAGTGCGTAGAGGTCCCACTTTTTCCCGAGGTAATGCATGTGCGGGTAAACGGACATGAGGCTGATATCCTCAGTTAGCTCTTTGGTTCCATGGAATGTTCTGACCGTATTGGGAGCAATGTTGAAGGATAGGAATCCACCGTCCAGGTCAAAGGGAGTGGCTGGAAGTCTTTCTACTTCGCGCGAAATGGAGTCATTTCCTTTCTTATAGAAGATATTTACCTTGGATCTATCGGTCTCATTGGTGGCCAATGGTGCATAATGAACCTGCACAAGGAGGTCTGAGCCTTTTGGGAGGGTTGTTCCTATCCCTTCTGGAAAGAAGACACTTTGGATGCCTGGGGTATATCCTGTGAATGTTCCTTGAACCGGAACCCCAAAATCTCCGAAGGACTCGTAGCCATAGGTGGCACTTTGGGCATCTCTGGCTGCGGCCAGTCCATCTGTTTCATAGGCAAGTAGGGCATGGTGGACTGCTCGGGTGTTTCCGGGGCGAAATTCAATGGCTGCAATTTCTTTGTCTTCTGCCAATCCAGTAGGCAACACAAAAACCCTGTAATCGTCCTGGTTGTTGCCTTCAATGAAGTAGTCTTCTGACATTTCGAGTACGAGGTCAGGGGTGCCCAATTGGCTTCCTGTAGGAAAGTTGGGTAGGGGAGGTTCCAGGTTTGGATCACCTTGTGGTGTACCTGCGTCCACCCATTCGGCAATCAATTTGATTTCCTGTTCTGTTAAGCCCTTTTCACCTACGAAGGTACTGTAATTTCGGTCAGGCTTCCAGGGAGGCATGTATTTGATCTCAGTAACATACTTGAGCATGGTTCCCCAGGCAGCTACCTCATTGTAATTGGTTAGGGAGAAAGGTGCAATCTCTCCCGGCCTATGGCAGGATGTACAGTTGTTGTAAATAATGGGTGCGATGTCCTCGCTGTAGTTTACCTGGGCAGTGGCATGGTGTAGGCCAATGCAGCCCAAAATCAAGAGTATGGATAAGGGTTTCATTGTGGATTTTTCTTTATTAGAATGAATAGCTACTGTTTGGTTTAATGGTATTTACAAAAAAATTAAATATCCATATTTTGGATTTAATTTTTGGCCATTAGGGTATTGACTTCCCTGATTATAATCAGGGAAGTAGCTAAATCATCTAACTCAATTTGATAGAAACATTGAACTTATTCCTCCAGAATTTAGGTGAAATGAACCTTTTCAAAGGTGAATTGAACATCCTCTTTCTTATCCTTGCCTAATGTTTAGGCTTCGACTGGAGGAGTCATATTTGCTTCCCCCCATCTTTTCATGCTTTCTATGACAGGAAGGAGTGATTTACCTACCTCAGTCAGCGAATACTCCACCCTGGGAGGAACCTCTGCATAAATCTTTCGATTCAGGATGCCGTCGGCCTCCAACTCGCGAAGTTGCTTGGTCAACATTTGCTTGCTGATGCCGTCAATTCCTCGCTGCATGATCCCGAACCTATCTACTCCCTTGGTGATCAGGTAAAGGATAATGGGCTTCCATTTCCCTCCAATTTTACTCAAGGTGAAGGTGACAGGACATTTGTATTCATCAATAGACAAATTTTCTTCCATTTTTTTTATTTTGTAAGTATCTGTAAATCAACTATAGTCATTTTTTTATAACTATATAATTTAATTATGACTACTTGTGATTTAATGACAAAGGTAGAAGTTTTGTGATATCAATTCAATAAAAACTATTAAAATGAATATTGCAGATCACATACTTATGCAGCCAACAACTCTGGATGAGGTTAAGGCTTATGCTGTTGGAGAATGGCAATCGATCAGTATGGAACTTCGTCCTACGGAAGACCGTGCTGGTACCGGGCTGATTCAACCAACCTATTTGAAGAGATACTTCAATTACTTGTCCGAAGAGAAGTTCATTGGAACCATTACTATGTTTGCTGACAACTATGGTGAATTTCCACTCCTGGAATTTGAATTCAAGGGTGATTTGAGGTGGGGAGGAGCACATCCCATTGCAGATGGAGCCTGGGCCATTGACTATGTCTTGAATGAAGGCTTTGCTGTAACTCCACTTCACAAGCAAGCAGCTCAGATGCTCAATGCAGCCTTGCCTGAAGGAATAGCTCCTTTCGAAGTCAACCAGAAGAAAGACATTCTGAACAAGGCTTTTCCCATGTTCAACATCGTGGAGGGGCAAACAGTCGTAGACTACGATTTGATTTATTTCAAGAGTGGAATGTTATTCATGGGAGCCAAACATGTAGATGGGACTCCATTTGACAAGGAAGAAAACAGGCCTCATCAACTGCAGATTCCTTTGGAAAAGGTGTTTGTCTAAGGCTTGTGGTAAGCATTCGATTATATTTGGAAAAAGGGTGGAATTCATGGAAGGGTGGATTCCACCCTTTTTTTGATCTCAGCATTCATATTCGATGAGGATACTTCTACACTTGTCTTTTTTATTTTCAAACTGATGGTCATAGAGGGAAATCCCTACATTGAGACATGTGGAATCTCTTCCCAGGGTTTCTACCAGTGCTAGGCCTCGTTTCCATGCTTCTTCCTGGTTCAGGTAGGCATTGACAATCTTGGTTGGTACATAGAATTGGATTTTTTGAATCCCCAGAAATTGACTCCCAACAACATTCATATAATGGAATTCCACATTGATGTGGTAGTCAAGTACCTCAGGGAAATATTCTCTCAATTGATTGATAACTCCCACAACATCTGTATGGTCATAGTCTGTTTTTACAGGTTTGGTAAGGACATCAGGATTTTCGTAGACGACTTCAAGCACTTTTTTTTCGATGACCTTCTGCTCAATGACTTTTTGTTCACAAGCCTGAAGGGTAAATAGCAAAATGAGAATTAGGATGGAGTTTTTCATGGATTTTTTGAGTTTAAATAAATATAGCTGTGCTTTATCCTAATATGAATAATGATAGCGGAATTTATGGTAAAAAGGCACGCTTTGATTATGCGGTGCTTTAGAAAAAATATGTGCAGAGAACTAGATTTGGCTAGCTGAAAACCGATGCATTATTTCAATCTTTCTACAAATTCTCATCTATTCCTAACAATCTCTCATTCTATTACCACATTCCCGACTTAGCTGTTAAATTGGCCTTCGAATCACTTAGTCATAATTCAACACTTCTATGGAATTTTTTGAAGTACAGGGAGGCCATCCCTTGCATGGTGAAATTGTCCCACAAGGCGCAAAGAATGAAGCCCTTCAGGTGCTCTGTGCCGTATTGCTTACCCCCGAAAAAGTTACCCTTTCCAATCTCCCCGATATTGTAGATGTAAACCGCCTCATTGATATCCTAAGTTCTATGGGTGTGGAGGTAGAAAAGCTGGGAGAAGGAACCTATAGTTTTGAGTCCAAAAACATTGACCTTGACTATATGGAGACCGAAGCCTTCTGGCAAAAAGCAAAAAAGCTCCGTGGTTCCATCATGCTGGTAGGGCCCCTGCTCGCCCGATTCGGGAAGGCATTTATCTCAAGACCTGGGGGAGATAAAATTGGTCGTAGAAGACTGGATACCCATTTCTGGGGCTTCCAGCAGTTAGGTGCAGAGTTCGAATACGATGATAAACTAGGTATCTTCAAAGTATATTCGGAAAATCGCCTTAATGGTACCTACATGCTCCTGGATGAAGCCTCTGTAACAGGAACAGCCAACATTATCATGGCTTCTGTTCTGGCTAAAGGAACAACCACCATCTACCATGCTGCTTGCGAACCATACTTGCAGCAATTGTGCAAGATGTTGAACCGCATGGGCGCAAAAATAGAAGGTGTTGGATCCAACCTTATTACAGTACATGGTGTAGAAGCCCTGCATGGTTTTGAAGAGCCACACAGGTTACTGGCCGATATGATTGAGGTAGGCTCATTCATTGGAATGGCAGCCATGACAAGGGGAAGTATCCGCATTAAGGATGCCGATGTGGCTTACCTTGGCAACATCATTGAGGTATTCCGCAGGATGGGGGTTAAAATGGAAATTGAAGGAAATGATATCCAGGTCTTACAGCAGGATCAGCATGTCATTGAGACTTTCATTGATGGAAGTATCCTGACAGTTTCTGACCATCCATGGCCAGGTTTTACCCCTGACCTGTTGAGTATTGTGTTGGTTCTGGCTACTCAGGCCAAAGGCTCGGTATTGATTCATCAAAAAATGTTCGAAAGCCGTCTTTTCTTCACAGACAAGTTGATTGACATGGGAGCGCAAATCATCCTTTGTGATCCACACCGCGCCACTGTGATTGGACTTGAAAGAAAAGTTGCCCTGAAAGGAATCTCTATGACCAGCCCTGATATCCGCGCAGGGGTAGCTTTGCTTATAGCCGCCATGTCTGCAGATGGAACCTCCAAAATCTCCAATATTGAGCAGATTGATCGAGGTTACCAAAACATAGAACACAGGTTGAATGCCCTGGGAGCAAAGATTACCCGCCACAAAGAGGCATAGGTTTATTTGCAAAATTTAAAACTTGGAGAAAAAATTCCTGTAAAGTATAAGACAGGAGTTTTTTCTCCATTTTTTATATTGGGTCTACATATAAAAATTAAGTTTAAAAGATGAAGCATTTAAAAGCATTAGTCATATTTCCACTATTGGTAGTTCTATTTGGATTTACCCCCAAAGAAGAAGCTGAGAAGGTTGAATGGATAGGTATTGAAGAAGCAGTAAAACTTTCTGAGAAGGATGGAAAGAAAATCATAGTTGATCTGTATACCGATTGGTGTGGCTGGTGTAAAAAAATGGACAGAGAAACCTTCAACAACTCTAAGGTTGCTGCCCTGATCAATGAGCATTATCACGCGGTAAAATTTAACCCGGAGAAGGTCAAAGAAATTACCCTTAAGGGAAGGACTTACAAATACCTGCTGAATTCAAATGGAAGAGGCGGGACAAATGAATTTGCTTACAGACTTGCCAATGGAAAGCTGGGCTACCCGACAATTGCCATTTTAGATGCAGATGCTTCAAGGTTGACTGCGATTTCTGGCTATAAAAAAGCCAAGGAATTCCTTCCCATCATTGGCTATTTTGCCGAAGACGACTACAAATCCAAGTCCTGGGCACAGTTCTATAAGGAATTTCAGCGCAAAGAATGACATCCATAAGTACTGAAGGGACACCCATGAGGGCATCCCTTCTTGCTTGAGGTGTAGAGAACAGGTTACAAGCGTTTCAGAACATTCATTCTGAATATTTAACATCACTATCTGACGACAAGCTTTTTATTATAAATGCCTTGGCTTCCCTCCAGGATTAGAAGGTAAACCCCCTTCTGCCAGGATGAAGTGTCCAGTTCAAACCAGGTATTGCCATCCAAATCAAGATTGATGCCCTCAACCTTTTCGATGAGCCTTCCTTGCAAATCCAGCACTGAAAGATCAGTAGTAAAGGAGTTCGGCAAATGAATCTTCAGGTTCAGAGATTCTCCCCTTGTCAGAGGATTGGGGTAAACTTCCAGAGCAGATTTCTGATAATCAGGGGTATAAGTTTCTATGGTTTTAGAATACTCGAAACTGCCATCCTGATCCACCATTTTTAGTTGGTAATAATTCCTGCCGGGCAGTGGGTCTTTATCCACGAAGGAATAGCGGACTACTTCCTGGCTGTTGCCTGCTGCCTGGATGTTGCCGATTTCGTCAAAGGAAGTTCCATCAGGAGACCTCCGCAGTTCAAAGTAATGGCTGTTGCTTTCATTGGCTGTAAACCAATCAAGGGAAACAGAATTATTCTCTTGAATATATTCTGCTTGAAAGTCTAGCAGTTCAACTGGAAGGAAGCCAGGCGTATTGCCAGCTGTCAAGACAAGGTCAACTTGTTGCCCGCCATAAATCCCGCGTGGCATATTGACCACAACTTCAGATTCATTTACCGATGCGTTATAGGTAACACCGGGACCACTGTATTCGCCATCAAGTGTTATGGTGATCTGGTTTTCAACCTGCCTTGGATCTGAAACCGAGAGGTAAACCTTGGTAGAATCGCTCCTAAGCATCATAGTTGCCGCCTTATCAGCGCGTACGCCAAAGCCCCATGGGGTATTAAAGTTCTGATTGGCAGAGTAAAAGACCGCCTGGCATAGTTGAACCGAAGGCTTATAGACTACCTGAGCATTCTGGCTATGCTTCAATATTTGGACTGGGAGGTTATTGGCAATGGATTCAGTTTGTAGGGCAGTTACATTTGGAATGACTATATATTCGTAGTCTTCATTCTGCGGATTCCGCTGATGGTTGATCGACAACTGGAACATATTGACATTCCTTAGGGAATTGTCTGAGTTGGACTGGTCGATGTCTCTCCATCTACGGGAGCGTACTTCCGCCCACAGCTTTAAGTCCACGCCCCCATTGGGGATGATGATATAGCCAATGTCATCATGGTGGAACCAACTGATCTGTGAGATGTTGTTGAAGTCTCTTTGGGTATTGGTAGAAAGGGAAATTCTCCTTTTTCCAGTTCCGGTATCATAGGTGACTTCTCCCCTTCTTTCTGCCTGATTAAGGGTGGTCCAGGTTTCACCGCTGGCAGTACCCACCTGTTGAATTTTACTTCCCAGAAAGGCAAAGGCATCATCAAAGATGAAATATCCCTTATTGGCGTGGATGGAAGAATAAGGATGGCTCCGGTCATATTGAAAAGCCCCCAATGTATGTGTACCATCTGAAAGCCCACCAGCAAAATCATTTGCGGAGTTCATGGTATTGGCACCTGCGATGGTTGGTTGCCCAGTCTTTTGTTCACAGGTAGTGCCTGGAATAGAGGTATAGTTCATGCCAAGCCTTGCTTCCAGGTATTCCATCCCATCAATCCTGAAATAGGTAGCCCCATCTGCCATGTGATAATTCAGGGTCGGATAACCAATTCCAAGTTCTTTGGCTCCTGTACGCCTGGAACACATCCTTACCACCAGGTGGTTGTCAGTTCTGGCGTGTACCAGCATATCACTTGCAAAAAAGAATTTTGATTTGCTGACCACCTGCGGCCTATTGGGATCTATGGAGCGGAGGCGCAGGTCCATCAATTCATTGTATTGAGCCTGGGTGAAGCCATGTGGCGAAAGGGTTGCCCGACGGGCAAGTTCTCGCATCAGATTGCCAAATTGCCGTCCCTGGCCATATTTCTGCGGGTTAAGGACGATTCTACCTGCTACAGATAAGTCCATGGTGGTTTTATAAAGGAAAAGTTCCATTCCTTCCTTAATGCTGGTGTATATCTCCTGATACTGGGCGGCACTCAAATCCCATTGGCTTCCCCCTACAATTTCGGTGTAGAAGGTCATGTCAGATAAAAACACCAATCCATAATTACCCCAAAGCATTTGACCGCCCTGGCTACAGTGTTGGTGCCAGCCATAATCAGTGGTTAGACCTGTATGAGGATAGTTTGGAGCCTGGGTTTGAGTTCCCGCGCCTTTGCGGAGGACTGAAGCAACGGTATCCTGTGCCCTGGCAGCTTTGCCGGTATCGTTCAGGTAGGCTGCGAGGGACATGGCCCCTACAAGTCTGGAAGACAGGTTGGCACCCAGGAGGGACTCTGTCCTCCCGTTGGTACTTCCCCAAACGTAGTTATTGTAATAGGTGTTTATGTAACTGTGGATGGCTGCTGCATCTGGGTTGCTGCCTCGATCTGCCCTGAGTGCAGCATGCATGAGACAGGAAGTTAGGCCAAGCCATCGCGGTAAGAATAGGTCTGTACGGGTCCAGTCTCCCCATGACCTGCTACCGGGTTGTGCGTTGTCAAACCAGTATTTCCATGCTTTGTAAATTGAATTTTTTAGGCTGTTACTTCCCTGGTAAGCAGGGTCAGCGTAATAAGCCTGAGCCATTTTCCTGATCCTGTACTGGAGAATGTAAAGATCTGATCCCCTATCGCTGAAACTTCCATTGGAATTCATCAAGGCAAGAATCTGTGGAATGGTCTTGTTTTCAGCTGGGAACCAAAGAGCTTGTCGGGCAGCCCTCGATCGAACTGTGTCTAGTGGAAATCCCGTTTGAGCATGAGTCTCAAATGGGATAAGAGCAAGTAGGAACAACAAGACCCATATAGGTCCAGTAATCTGTTTCCTCATAGTGTTAGGTTTGTCTGGGTTTGGATAAAAAATAAACCTGTTCTCAATGGCCAATTTTTAACCATGACTTTTTAGTCAAAAATTAATCCAAGTATCCCAATCATTCTTCAGTGGTTATTTTATAGTAAAAAAAGAAAGCCTCAATCTCATTTTGGGATTTTTTTTCTCATTTTGAGAAAAACCTCCTGTCCTTAGCCTTGGGAGATGGGCTATAGATGGAAAAAAAAGCATGTATGAGAATCTGATATGAATGATTGGGGGATGGAAATAAACAATCGGAATTGTGGAATCAGTGTTATAGTTTTGGAACTTTATTGATAATCAGTCGAAAGTCCTCCCTGATAGCAGGAAGAGCATAATAGGATCACATGGATAGAAGAAGGAGAAAGCAGCCAAAAAAAATTGACGAAAACATCATTTTCGGTTTTCATCCCGTAATGGAGGCCATGCAGGCAGGGCAACCTGTAGATAAATTACTAATCCGCAAGGGAATGCAGCCTGATAGGGCTTCCAGAATCAGGACACTGGCAAAAGAAAGTAATGCCCAGGTTCAGGTTGTACCTGATGAAAAGTTACAGCGGTTGGTTGGAGATGTGAACCATCAGGGGGTTGTAGCCATGTTATCTTTGGTTGATTACCATGAGCTAGAAACTTTGATTCAAGACATCAAGACCTTTGACAAAGTTCCATTGCTATTGATGTTGGATGGAATCACTGACGTCAGAAACTTTGGTGCCATTGCACGAACGGCTGAGTGCATGGGAGCACAAGGGATCATCATTCCCCTGGAAGGTGCGGCTCCTATTTCGCCTGTGGCCATAAAAACTTCTGCCGGGGCTTTAAGTTACCTCCCCATTTGTAGAGAGAAAAATCTTGTTGACAGCTTATTGATGCTGAATTCTTACGGCATCCAAAGTGTAGCTAGCACAGAAAAAGCCAACGATTCTTTCTTTGAACTGGATCTGAGCCAACCCACATGTATAATAATGGGTTCCGAAGATAAAGGCATTTCTTCCTCTTTACTGAAGAGGGTAGATAAATTAGCAAAAATACCACTTGCAGGTCGTGTCCAGTCGCTCAATGTTTCGGTAGCAGCAGGAATGGTGCTGAGTGAAGCTGTGCGCCAGAGATCTGCCAAATAAGATTCCTGGTGAATCCATGGCGTAAAACATGCTTATACCTTGCCGTGTTGACCCTGGCTTTGGGGCAAGTTAAGCCTGCCTTTGCCCAATGGAAACCCAAATTCATTGTTGCCGATCCCTTCGCAGAAATCCCTGCTAAACTTCAAAAAGATTTATTGTCCAGCAAAGACAGCCTGGACGCAGCCCTGGTGATGAATATCCATGCCAGCCTCATGCAAAATGAAGGATGGCTGGAATACTCCTTTCAAGGCTTAAAATTGGATGGCGACAGCCTGCTGCTTCAAATTCATCAAGGACCTCGCTATATCTTTTCTGAGCTAAGGTTTGATGGCTTGGGAGAAGCCTACATCAGCCGGGCAGGACTGGAGCGCTGGCAGAAAGCAAAAAGGCCAGTCAATTGGAAATTGCTCGAAAAGGGGCTTGAAAAATGCCTGCAGCTATTTCAGGAAGAGGGCTATCCATTTGCTTCATTTCAGAAAGGAGATCTACATTTCACCAAAGAAGAAGGTCAAATTATGACTGAGGTGAGTTATGCCTTTCAGTCCGGGCCATTGATACGCATAGACTCCATTGAGATCAAAGGTAACATCAGGGAAAACCTCAATTTTGTAACAGGTTTGATCAGGCTAAGGAAAGGCGATGTCTATCAGCACAGCAGGATCAGTGAGATTCCTCGGATACTCAACAATTCCATCTATTACCAAAAAGCCCAAAAAGCACAAGTTACCTTTACCCCATTTGAAACTGCTCGATTGGTGCTAAATCTTGAGCAAAAAAAGTCGGGTAAGTTTGATGTGTTGATTGGATTTTTGCCCAATCCCGATCAAAACAGCGACCGACGCCTGAGGGTTACAGGTAGCATGGACATATTGCTTGTCAGCCCTTTGAAGCAGGGTGAAATCATTCAGCTCAAATATGAAAGCCTGATAGAAGGGACGCAGAATACCGTAGTCGGAATCAAATTGCCCTACATCCTAAGAACCCCCTTGAAGGCAGAAGCTCAATTGAACCTTTACCAGCAGGAAGAAGATTTTTTGAATGTAAATTTCTCAGCTACAGGTATTTATGCCTTTAATCCTTTTTTGGAGGGGAAATTCTTTGTTGAACGGCGTCAAACCATTCTTCTTGGAGATTCTACTGCCTTTAATCAACTGGAAAATCCCCCCGAACTGGACGGCAACCGAACAATTTTTGGTGGGGGTGGCAGCTATAAGAAGCTGGACTTCCAACAAAACCCCTCCAAGGGGTGGGATGTAGAACTAAGGTTAGGGGTAGGGCAGCGCGCCATCAGTGAGAACCCGCTTGCGCCGGAAGCCTGGTATGAAGGCAGGCCTTTGGTCCAACCCATCCAGGTGGTAGAATTGGAAGCCCATAGGTATTTCTCTTTGTTTCCTCGAAATGTACTCCACATTGCGAATCAAACCCGCTGGCTAGGCGCTCCAGAATATTTCCGTAACGACCAATGGCAAATTGGAGGGATACAAAACCTCAGGGGCTTCAATGAAAATCAATTTCTTACGGACTTCTTCTCCCTTTCTACCCTTGAATATCGTTTCCAGCTAGAACAACGTTCATTTTTGGTAGCCTTCGCTGATTGGGCCTACCTGAGAGATCGGGTGAATGACCTAAGTTTACAGCCACTTGGTTTGGGCATCGGAATGAATTATGGGACCAAGGCTGGGATTTTATCTATTTATTATGCGGTGGGAAGAAGCAGTCAACAGGCATTTAGACCCAGTAGCGGAAAAATTCATTTGGGTTTTGTGAATCAGTTTTGAAGCCGTATAGTCATTCTTGATTTTTATGGAAAAGGCACATCTAAATAACCTAAATCTAAAAAGATATGAAAAGTTTATTCCTGCTCCCCATTCTACTGCTTTCTACCGCATTTGCGCAACAAAAATTAATTCATACCCCCAAGTTTCACCATAAGTCGGAGCATTTTGATTTAGCGAAAAAACTTTCTGATTCACTTTACCAATACAAGTATTATCCCAATGGCCAGGTAAAGCACAAGTTCACCAAGGCTTTCGCAACGGGTACATGGGAGGGCTATTTTGAAAATGGAAAGCCCCGATACAAATTGGAATTCAAAGACCGGCGAAGGGATGGCTGGCAAACATGGTGGGATAGGAATGGTGATACCCTATTCCATTATACCATCAAAGAAAATATGTATAACAATCATGGAGCTGATAGCATAGTCCATGCAGAATTTAAGTTGTTAAAAGCTGAGGCAGATCCAAAGGATATTGGGGAATTGAGAAGAAAACTTAAGTATCCCCAAATCTTAAGAGATGCTGGAATTTCAGGACGAATGTTACATGCATTTAAGGTAAGTAAGGAAGGCAAGGTCATAGACTACCGTACACTTTCTGGCATTCACCCCATTGTTGACCAAATTTATCTGCTTGAACTCCTTGACCTTACATTTGATCCTGCCATTGGTTATGACGATAAGCCCGTAGATTCCTGGGTAAAAATCCCCAACAGCTTTTTTATCATTGACTGACCCCGTTGCTTAGGCTTTGATTTTTAGATTAAGGTTAGTTTCCTATTGATTTCCAGAGCCATTGCCTCCTGCTTGAGCTCTTTTTTCATATCTCTCATGAAGTCAATCACCTCATCCAGGTAGCGATTGAGGTCAGGTTGGGTAATGTAGGAATGAATGATGTAAACCGATTCGCCTACCAGTCCCATTCGTTCGCTGTTCCATACCCCGGTGCCCATTTTACAAGTTGCTCCTCCAAATCTTTCTGCCATGAATTTAAGCGCTTCTTCACGCTGGTTGCTGGAATCGAAATGCTGATTCCCATTGATGGTGGAGGGAATATAGATTCCAATGCTGTTGGTTCTCTCCAGGCGGTCAACCGTAGCTGCTACTACTTCCGAAATTTCTTCAGGATAAGTCTCTGTAGGCTCTTGCAAACGGAAAGTAGGAAAATCCTTCATGTAGGGAACCACATAGTCTGCGGCATCCTTGGCTTTTTCGAAATCTTCCTGATTTTTGATCTGAGTTAGGAGGGTAAATACCGAGGTTTCTTCTACCCTTATGTTTCTTTTGAGCTCTTTTACCAGGTACTGGACATCTTTAAGGCCCTCACGGGTTCCGTGAGAAAGCACGATGACCTGTGTGGCATCTTCCAGCATCCCATAAATGGCATCGTCCAATTTTCCATGGATATTCACCACAATGTTGGAGTATTGCTGTTTGATTTTATCCATCAGGATGGTAGTCTGAGTAGCAATAGGCAGGTGCTCATCCTTCTCTGGAAAAAGGATGTCATAGCCATCTGCATGGGTGAAAACCGTCCGGTTGTGCGGAATTTGCTGTCCCTTGAGCAGACGGGTGGGGATGGGATATTCCAAGTAGGCCGTGAGGGTCTTCCTGGTTTCAGCCAACTCCTTGGCCATGAGGGTTCCAAGGGTAGTTGAGCCTGTTCGATCTTGTGCATTAAGCAAAAGGATCATTTGTAGATCCTTATTTTCATTGGTTAGCCTTCTATTGGATTGCAAAAGGTAGTGTCCCAGAATCCTGGCAAGCTCAATGGCTACTTTTGAGTGCTTGTGCATGATTTCAAGGAAATGTTCTCGCTGGATAACCAGCACATCTACCTCACTGACAGCCATGACAGAAGCTGATCTTGGCTGGTTTTCCAGGATACCAACCTCACCGAAGGTGTTTCCTGAAATTAAATAGGCAAGGATATTTTCCTTTCCTCGCACCAGACTCTTGACCGCTACAATTCCATTCATGATGAAATAAAGGGTCTTGCTGGGCTGTCCCTGCCATACAATCATGTCATTGGGAAAGTATTGTCTTACCTTGGTTTTATGAGAAATGGCTTCCAGGTCCTCTTTTTTGAGGCCTGAAAACAGGCTTGAATTCTGTAGAGTGGCCAGGATATTATTGCTACGCATGCTAAGCCCAAAAATAAAAATAGAAGAATCGCCTTTCAATCCGGCTCTGGGGAGGCTCAAGATACAGCATGACTGTATCATTAAAAAAATTTTGTCTGCGGAAATATCAATTTCCCCTCATTATTTATAATCTTTGGGCTTTTGATCAATCTTTCGCAATTTGGAAATAAGAACCCCCTCCCAGACAATGGCATGAATTTTTCCCATCCATGTTTGTTTGACATCGAATCGAAGGCATGAACAGGTTCCTCTTATTTATTTTTATCATTGCAGTACCGGCTCTCATATTCCCCGGAAAAGCATTCGCTCAGACTCCAGAGGACATAGAAGCCCAATTGGATTCCATTCCTGAGACCAAGGATCAAGTTATTGCCTTGCTTAAGGCAGCTCGTTCCCTTAATCGGACCTATCCACAAAGCAGTGTCGAGTTTGCCCAGCGAGCAGTCAAAAAGTCCGTTGAGATGAAGAATGTGCGTCTCGGGGCTGAGGCATTTTCTACCCTTGGGGCAGTTCTCATGAATCAGGGTAAATACAGCGAAGCCATTATTCCTTTGAAAAAGGCCGTAACCTACCGCCAACGCTTCGTAAAGAAGGAGGTTCGCCAAAACAGAAAACTTGCTGAAGATTATCACCTTTTGGGAATAGCCTATGAAAGGTTGGGCAAATACAAGGAAGCAGATGCAAGGTATGAGCGGCAGAAATTCTATGCCCTAAAAAGCCCGAGTAGTGAGGAAAGGGCAAAAGCCTTCCATAACCTGGGTAAAAGTGCTTTACGTAAGAAAAAATATTCAGAAGCCCTCGGGCTGTTGAAACAGGCCAAATACTTCGCCAAACAGGCCAACCTCAAAAGAACCCTCCTTGAAATAGATACCAATATCCGTACGGCCTCTGACCTGATGCAGAGTAGCTTAAGTGCCAAAGAGTTCGAGCGCGAACTCAAACAGGTGTCTGAAAACATAGAAACTGTTCAGGATAGCTTGAATACCGCTATAGAAACCAATGAGGTCTTGCTGAATGAAAAAGAATACCTTGAGCTTGAAGGTGCTAAGAAGGAGGCTGAATTGAAATTGGTGGAAGACCAACGGAAACTGGTCGAAAAGGAAAAAGAAAGGCTGGAAGCTGTACTGACCTTAAGAGAAGTGGAAAGAAGGAATTACCAGATCATCCTGATCAGTGGTGTTTTTGTAGGTATTCTACTCCTTTGGATTGCTTTGACGATGTGGCAAAGGGCATTGGAGCGGAAAAAATCTCAGAAAGAAATCCAGGATGAAAAGGAAAGAGCAGATAAACTATTGGTCAATATTCTTCCCGAAAAAATTGCAGATGAACTGAAAGAGAAAGAACTGGTAGAGCCTGTAGAGCATCCAAAAGTCACGATTCTTTTCACCGACTTTAAGGGATTTACCCGCCTGGCTGCGGGCATGAGCCCCAAGGAGCTATTGGAACATCTGGAATATGCCTTCCATCACTTTGACAACATCACCACCAAATACGGCCTGGAGAAAATCAAAACCATTGGAGATGCCTATATGGCAGTAGGAGGCCTTGTCAAGGAAGATCCTTACCAGGGCATCAATTCGGTGGCTGCAGGCATGGAAATGCAGGAATTCATGAAAAACTGGAACGTCCAGCAACGCCAAAAAGGAGAACCTGAATGGCACCTTCGGGTTGGGATTCATACAGGTAAAGTGGTTGCAGGGGTAATTGGAAAGAAAAAATTTGCCTATGATGTCTGGGGAGATGATGTAAATGTGGCAGCAAGGATGGAGTCCGCCAGTGATCCAGGACGTGTGAACATATCCGAGGCAACCTATGCCGAGGTAGCGCCTTTCGTAAAGGTAGAACCCAAAAGAACCGTACCCATCAAAAACCGTGGGGAAGTGGGCATGTATTTCATTGAGCGGATCACCGCTCGCAGGACCCAGCCCGCCAATCAGTAAGTCTCGACTTTTAATGCATGAATTTTGAGGGGATGTCCTCAGACAGTTTTTCTACAAAAGTTGTTGCCACTTGCTCATTTTTCATTTGAAAATGGATTGGAACTGCCAACTTTGGCTTAAGCTGATTGCAGAATAGCGCAGCTTCTTCAGCCTCCATGACGAAGTTTTGACCACCCACAGGCAATAAGGCGAGGTCAATCTCCGAAATCTCATCCATTTCAGGGATATGATGGGTATCGCCAGCGTGGTAAATCCTCAATCCGTCAGACAATGTCAATACAAAACCTACATTTTCGGCTGACTTTGGATGCATGTAAATGAATCCCAGGAATGCCGGTTTTGTATTGTATGCTGCAACAGCCTCACAGGTGAATTCGCTAAATTCCAGGCGATTGCCAGGCTTAACCTCATGGATAGGTCTGTCAAATTTTCCCAGTTTGGGAGTTACCTTTTTGGCGCAGACAAACATGGTCTCAGGCTTCAACAAAGCCTTGATGTCCTTCGTAGAGAAGTGGTCTGGATGGGTGTGGGTCAGCAGGATGAAATCAGCCTTTTCGCCATCTTTTATCCCCACTGGATCTATATAGATCACTACATCCTTATGTTTTATTTGAAAGGAGGATGGAAAAAAATCGGCTCCGGCCATCCTGACAATCCCCCAATGCTGAACAGAGCTATTTTCTCCAAAAGTAATGACAGAAGGAGAGTTTTTTCGATTGGGGCTACTTGAAATTATGCTCATATCTGAATATTGAGAGATTTATGCCAATATTATCAGAAAATTGAAAAGCAACAAAATTCAATATGCTCGACTACTTAAGTAGTCGAGCAATCTCATTTCGGCATCTTTTGGGCCATTTTTTCCAAAATCCAGCGTCGAAAAGCCTCGATGTAGCACTACTATATCTACATTTTTTTCCTTGTCTTTTGAAAAAACTGACTCCAAAAAATACCGAATTCAACATGCTCGACTACTTAATCAAAATAATAAAATTATGGTAATGACTAATAGGAGGGTGTAGGAGAATAAATTTGCCAAAAGTACTTCCCCTATCTCGAGTTGGTCTTTTTTGAATAAATACTTTAAGGCAAACTTCATTATGATAAAGTTAATGAAAGCCTCCAAAACGAAGAGTAGGATCAATGGAATGCCGTTTTCGAAGCTCAGGTATAGCGGAATAAAATCAGCTGTTCCTCCCTCTCCCAGTCTATCTGCCTCTGAAATTCGAGAAGGAAATAGCATGCTAATCACCAATTGAAGGATCATCGCAAAGCCAAAGATGTTACCCACCAAAGCCGATACAAATATTCGGTAGTCGTACCATTCGTTTTTCTGCCTAAGGTTGATGCTAATTCCTTCGACGGCGGTAGAGATCAATACAATTATGGAGCCTAAGAATAAGAGACCTATTGGATTGAGGTTTGCAAGCATGGTAAGAATGAGTAATCAGTTAAGAATGTGGAGGCTTACTTTCCATTGAAATTAGACATGGTCCGAGCCAGGCCAATGGTCGAGAATGCCAGAACCATTTCCATGGACTTTTCCAGAAGCTCAGGCAATAGGCTTTCTTCCTCTTCGCTAAACCTCTCTAATACATACCTAACTTGTTGACCTTTGGGAAAGTTATTGCTGATACCAAATTTTAGCCTTGGATAGGCACTGGTCTTTAATTGCTCCTGGATATGTTTCAACCCATTATGGCCTCCATCAGAGCCTTTGCCTCGAAGCCTGAGCTTTCCAAATGGCAATGCCAGGTCATCGGTGATGACCATGAGGTTTTCGATGGGTATTTTTTGTTTCTCAAGGTGGAATCTGACTGCCTTACCACTCAGGTTCATGTAGGTAGAAGGCATCAGGAGGTGGATTTGGCGGCCTTTGTGTTTGACCAAGGCGGTCTGGCCGTAGCGATTGGATTCGGCGGTCTTATCAAAGTGTTTGAGCATATGCTTGACGACCATGAAGCCAATGTTATGTCTCGTTCCTTCGTATTCTGATCCGATATTTCCTAAACCGGCTATGAGGTATTTCATACTGTTTTTAAACTAAGCTGCTTATAAGGTCAAGGGGGAATATAAACTTGAAGGGACGATAAAAATAAAAACCAATCCTGCCTACGGACAGGATTGGTAATAGGTTTAATGCATTCTTTTCTTTTCTGAAAATTATTCCGTAGCTGCTTCAGCTGCCTTGGCAGAACGTAGCGCACGTGGGATAATTACAGTAGCAATTGCAGCAGACTGGGCAGTCAGTACGTTGATGCCGTCAATCTTTGCATCCATTACCTTGATAGATTCACCAAGATCAAGTGGAGTTACATCTACTTCAACTCTCTCAGGAAGTTTGGAAATGATTCCTTTAACTTTTAGCCTGCGAAGTTTCACAGCCATTTTACCACCCTTGATTACACCGGCAGCAGTTCCGGTCAATTTGATGGGGAGAGTTAGTGAAACAGGTTTCTCGTCGGTTACGCGTAGAAACTCGACGTGGGTAAGGATATCTGTAACAGGGTGAAAGTCAGCTTGACGCACAATGGCTTGAACTTGCTCGCCTTCAACATCCAGGTTCACCAGGTAGGTATCTTCAGTGTACAACACTGGTCTTACATCCTGGATGTCAACGGAAATGTTGGTAGCTTCTGCGTTGTGATAAATCACACCTGGCACCCTTCCCGCCTTTCTCAAGTCTTTGGCGGTCCTTTTACCAGTACCTTCTCTTTTTTGGACCTTAAGGTCGATCGTTTTCATCTTTCCGATTAATTAATAAAAAGTGAGCTTATTGACTCGTAATTGTGAATCTTTCTAAACGCTTTCGCGAATATGGGTGCAATGCTCAGCACCTTTATTTTTTCACATTCCTTTCTTAGCGGAATGGTATCTGTAACAACAAGTTCGAGGAGCTTGGATGCCTCAATCCTCTCATAGGCAGGCCCTGAAAGCAGGGGATGGGTAACAATTGCCCTCACTGAAAGTGCACCCTTTTCAATCAAAAGGTCAGCCGCTTTGCAAATGGTACCTGCTGTATCTGCCAAATCATCAACCAGGACAATATTCAATCCCGTGGGATCGCCAATGACCTGCATGGAAGCAACTTCGTTGGGCTTTTTCCTGTGCTTGTCTACAATGATAAGCTCTGCACCCAGGTAATCTGCATATCTCCTTGCTCGTGCAGATCCTCCAATATCTGGAGAAGCAATACAAAGATTATCCAGTTTAAGACCTTTTAAGTAAGGAACAAATACTGCTGAAGCGTCCAGGTGATCAAGTGGAATATCAAAGAATCCTTGAATCTGACCCGCATGCAAATCCATGGTTACGATTCGGTCTGCACCTGCGGCGGTCAAAATATTTGCCATTAACTTGGCACCAATAGAAACCCTAGATTTGAATTTTCTGTCCTGTCTGGCGTATCCGTAGTAAGGCATCACTACTACAACCTGGTTGGCAGAAGCTCGTTTGGCAGCATCTACAAGAAGTAGAAGCTCCATGATGTTATCGGCAGGTGCAAAGGTGGATTGCACAATAAAAATATCAGATCCCCTAATGGACTCCTCATAGTAAACCTGAATTTCACCATCGCTAAAGTTCAGGATTTCAATTTTTCCAAGGGGAGTTCCGAAGAAATCTGATATTTTTTCCGCCAAGTATCGGGTCTTGGTCCCGGAAAATATTTTTATTTTTGGCGACATTTCTAGTTGACCCGCAGGGACTCGAACCCCGACTAACGGAACCAAAATCCGCTGTACTGCCAATTATACTACAGGTCAATCTTAAATTTGGGTTTGCAAATGTAGGTATTATTTTAAATAAGATTCAAGTTTTTGAGAAGTTTTTTTCTCTTTTTGTAAAAACTCAAATAATAAAATCAGCCTTCATTCAACAGCCCAAAATAAAACATTATTCTACACACCCCAAAGCTCTTTTAACGTTTCCACCAAGCTTTTTTCTTTTTCTTCTTCGGAACCTTCAACTCCGCCAGTTCTATACATATCTGAAGTTCTTCTTCAGTGAATATTTCCTGTTTCAATAAGTCTGTCTGAACCTCCTCCGATTGAATTGCTAAGGCTTCCAAGTCCATTTCTCCCTGAAGATAAAACAGCAGATCGCGCTTTGCCAGTTCTTGCTTGCCAAGCTGATAGTAAGCAAGCCCACGAATTTTTAAAGTTTGAGGATCTTCTGCTTGGGAGCTAAATAGCTTCGATGCACAGCTCAAGGCAAGGCTCCAATTTTTTACTTGATATGCCATGAGCATACTGCTATAAATAGCCTCCAGGTCGAATGGGTTCAATTTACGGATAGAGTCGTATGAGTAAATGGCATTTTGGTATTGTCCTAAGGCTTCTTGTAAACTGCCCCTTAACTTCCATGCTTCAATAACATTGGGAAAGTGAGTCAGCAAAGTATCCAGGAACTCCAGTCCAAGTTTGTTTTCTCCCAATGCATTGGCCACATAAGCTGCATCAAGTAGAATTTCGACATTAATTCCCATGGCAATACCCTTCTGGAAATATTCAAGGCTTTTTTCCAAGTCAGATTTTTCGATCTCCCGAAGTCCTAATTGCCTAAACAGATCCGGAGATTCAAAGCCCAACTCAAGGGCTTTCAGGAAATATCTTTCTGCCTCTGCTCCCCCTTCTCTTGAGGCGAGAATCATTCCTTTGAAATGGTGAGCTTCGCCATTTTGAGGCTCAAGTTTAAGGGCATCGTCCAGGTCTTTTTCTGCTTCTTCGTTTCTCATTTGAAGCATAGAAAGTTGGGCTCTGTCTACCAAGAGGTTCACTTCAGGTCCCTCCCTTTCCAAATGCCTTGTGATGGTTTCCCATGCTCTTTTTGTCTGACCTGAAGAGACAAGTGATTCGATAAGCCCCCTGATCAGGAGGATATTGTCGGGTTGGATTTTCAATGCCGCCTGCCAATCGCTCAAAGCGTCCTCAAAACGCTCCAGCCGCATATACGCCTGGGCTCTTGTGGCAAGAAAAGTTGGATCTGTTGCATTTTTCTTGATTTGATCCTCAAGGTAACCCAGTATATCCTCGATTTTCTGATAATACTCAGGCTTCTCAGGCGCCATCCCCAGGCCATGGGAGAAATCACTCAATGCTTCCAGCATTTCGCCTCTGCCCAAAAAGATCAGCCCTCTTTCATAGTAAGGAGTGGCCGTTTCAGGATGGAGAGTTATGGCCTTGGATAAAAATTGAAATCGTTCTTTCTCATCCTCTGTCAATTCGGCCTTGAAGGTATAGACGTCCGATAGTTCGGGATTGAGTTGTTCTGCCCTTGCGATCAGACGCATTGCGGCCTCCGGTCTGCCAAATACTTTTTCAACTTTAGCCTGAAAGTAATAAACCCAGGGCTCTTCAGGAGATAGTTTTTCAGCCAATCTGCTGGCTTCCATCGCTTCTTCCCTTCGGTTAAGCATCGCCAGGACATAAGCTTTTTGTACCAGAACAAGATGGTCGCTGGGATATATCTTCAGGTATTGCTCAAAAAACTTCAGAGCCGTCAAACCATCTTCCTCCTCCATGGCCTTCTGCGCATGCCTCAGCAGTTCATAATGGCCTTCCTCTGTTTCCCCTTCATTAAGTGCCTTCAACCAGATGTCTACTTGTTCACGAAGGGTCGATTCCTCAGGGCCTGACATCTGTAGAAAACTCTCAAACAGTTGTTTTGCCTGTTTTTCTTCCTTCAACTGCATCAAGGAATAGCCTTTAGCCATGTAAACCCGAAAATATCCAGGGTCAAGCTCCATGACCTTGTCATATGCCTCTAACGCTTCTTCGTACCTGGTCATGGCAGCCAGGGATATTCCTCTGTTGTAATGGGAGTGGGTATGAGTCTCTTCTATGGCAAGGGCTTGATCAAGGTACGCTAATGCCCTGGGGTGATCGCCGCCCAATTGGGCAAGGGCTCCCAGGTTGGCATAGACTTCGAATCCTTCAGGATTGACTTCAACGGCTTGTTCAAATGCCTGCTGAGCTTCTGCTAACTTGCCTTCTTCTGCAAATTGGAGTCCCTGGCTTAACCAATTATCATATTGCGCACTATTGTCCATGTGTGATTATTATAGGCCATTCCACCGGATCACCTCAAAGGCTTCTGCTGCCTTAACTCCTGCTTCCATTCCTCTGAATTTGGCCATAATCTCCAAGCCCTCCAAGGAAAATGGATCTGGGAATGTCCTGTTTTCATGGGTATAAATAGCAAAGGCTGTCAACTTTTGTTCCAGATATGCTTCAATATCAACATATAGCTGTGCAGGAAAAGCCTTACCATTCCAATTGGCTGAGGCTGGAGTTTCACAACCCAGTATGTTAATCGGTTTTTTGCGAGGTCGCCCTATGATCTTGGCTACTTGATGTATAATCCTGTGGTCTTGGTTCAAGTCCATAGAAGAATGGGTAATAATCAGGTCAGGGAGTTCATCAAGTTCTTCCATGGCAGCATTGACTATCTGAGCTTGGGGGATGCTTTCGAAGGCCTGATCAGGAAAGTCAAGGGTCTTATAGTTCTTTATTCCAAGGATGGCACATGCCTTATCCAGGGAAGATCTGTTGTCATCCTGTACTTTTCTCATCTTGATAATCCCGTCAGAGGCAATGAGCAACTGGACATCATGACCTTGGGACAATAAGTATGGGATGCTGCCTCCTGCACCAAGGCTTTCATCATCTGCATGTGCCAAAAGAATGAGGACTTTCATATTTTGATTTTATATCCTTTGAGAAATGAACCAACAGTCATTTGTTTATTCAGGAAAAGTGTAATATTTTCTTGATTTATAATTGAATTTGCGGACCCAATGAGGAGAACTTTCGGCATTTATTTACTCTTATCAATCACCTTCTATCTCTGTCCTGGCAATTACTTGTTTGCAGGATTGGGAGATAGCCTGTCCAGTGAATTGGCTGGAATAAAAGATCATTCCGAAAGGTATGACTTCGCCTATCAGCAAGCTAAAAAATACCTCTTTAGCAAGCCTGAAATTGCAAAGGCTTACTGCAAGTTATGTATTTCTGGGAGTCGTGAGCAAAATTTACCCTTCAAAGAGTATAGTTGCCTGTTAAGCCTGGGTACGCACTTCCTAATTCTTCCAGACCCTGATTCGGCTAAATGGGCTTATGATAAAGTGATTGACGGTTTCCCCAAGCACATGGATAGCCTCTTGGTTGCCAGGGCTACTAAAAACATGGGCTTGGTTTACTTCAGGTCTGGTGATTTTCAACAGGCCTTAGCGGATTATCAGAAAGCAAGTAAAATTTTTTATAAGTTAGATAGACCCGTCTATTATGCCAATCTGATGGACATTGGCAATGTATTCCTTCGTCTTGAGGATAATGAAAATGCAAGACAAAACCTCTGGGAAGCACTGAATTACATTGATCCGGAAAAAAATACGAGGTGGTATGCAAATACACTTAATAGCTATGGCATTCTTCTGGAGAATGAAAAAAAATATGACTCCCTTGCACATTATTATAGAAGGTCATATGTGTTGAAGAAGAAGCTAAACGATATTTATGGTCAGTCTGTATCGCTAAATAATATCGGTAATATTTTTTCAAGGTACACACCCAATCCTGACTCTGCCATCAAATATTACAAACTAGGCATTGAAATAGCCGAAAAGTATAGGTTGAAAAAGGAGTTGGCACAGTTATATCTGAATATTGCCAATGCCTATGAGACCCGTAAGCAATACGAGTTGGCGGCAAGCCTTAGAGATTCTGCCTTACAGATAGGCATTTCAACTAAGAACTATGAAACCCAAAGAAAGGCCATTTGGGGCTTAGCAATGGTGAAAGGTAAGTTTTTGGGAGAATATGCGGAAGCATTTGAGTTGCTTCGTAAGCATCGCTATATCGAAGATACGGTCTTTAACAGGGGAAAATTGGAAGCAATTGAAGAGATGAATGCCAAATATGAAAGCGCCGAAAATCAGCGAAGGTTGGCTGAAGTGAAGGCAGATCTTCGCCAAAGGCAGTTTTTGTCTACTCTGTTTGGTGGGATTTCCTTGCTTCTTGCCCTGCTTGGTTTCCTGATTTGGTTTCGAGGACGAAGCCTTAGAAGGGCAGCCGTCCAGGAAACCAAAATTGTCGAACAAGAAAAAGGCTTAAAGGCCATAATTAAGGCAACTGAGGAAGAAAGAAGAAGAATTGCCCGGGATTTGCACGATGGCATTGGGCAGGAATTGGCAGCACTCCAATTGGCCTTTGACTCTAAAGGGGGTAGGCAGGACGCCAGTTTATCTTTACGCCTACAAGAGGCAAGCCAAAAACTCAGGACGGTATCTCATCAAATGATGCCAAGGGCACTGGAACTTGCAGGTTTAGAGGCCGCACTTCGAGAATTGGTCGAAAAAAGCATGACAGGAACCCCCATCAATGCCCAATTTGATGCCTTTGGAATTCCCAAAGACCTGGATAAGGACATAAGCTTGGTAATTTATCGGGTAGCCCAGGAGCTACTTAATAATGTCCTGAAACATTCAAGCGCGTCAAATGTAGATATTCTTCTAACCCACAGCTCTCAAAAAATAAGCCTAGTCATAGAGGATGATGGGAACGGCTTTAAAAGCGAGGAAATAGAGGAAGGCCTTGGCTTGTCCAATATGCGGAGTCGGCTTGCAACAGTTAATGGAGAACTCCAATTTGAGTCAGGGGAAGATCGGGGCTTAAGGGCAATTGCTAACATTCCATTATCATGAGGAAGAAAATAATCCTTGTAGATGACCATGAACTCTTCACAGAAGGCTTGGTACAAATGATCGAAGAAGAAACAGACCTGGAGGTCGTGGCTACCTATACCAATGGTTTGCAGGCCTTAGAACAGGTTCCCAAGCATCCCGACCTGGACCTGCTGTTGATGGACCTGGATATGCCCATCATGGATGGGATGAAAGCAAGTAAAGAACTTCGAGCCAAGATGCCTGAATTACCCATTGTTATACTGAGTATGCACCACGAAAAAGTCATCGTACAAAAACTGGTTCAGCAAGGTGTGAATGGCTACATCCTGAAGAGCAGCAGCAAAAAGGAGTTTTTGCAGGGAATATATGCAGTATTGAAGGGGATAAGGTTTTATTCAAGCCGATTGACTGAAGGGCTCATTCAGGAAGAAAAAGTCTTGCCGAACGCTCAAAGTTCCCTCAAATCTCTGGCAATGCTGACAGAAAGGGAAGTAGAGGTGCTTAAACTACTGGCTGAAGGGAATACGAGCAAAGAAATCGCAGATGTATTGGCCCTGTCTCCACAAACTGTGGATGGATATCGAAAAGCCCTGATCAAAAAGCTGAATAGCAAAAATGTGGCAGGTTTGATTCGAATTGCATTTAGGGAAGGCCTGATAAGTTGAGCCCCCCAAAAATGGGAACATTTATACTGAAAAACGGGGTTTCGAATTCTTACGATAGAAGCGACCTTGCAGGAAAGCATGTGTAGTGAAGAGAATCATCCTGGTTGACAGGCAAAAGTTATTTGCCGAAGGCATTGCGAGTTTGCTGGAAAAAAGTCCCAATTGGAAAGTCATCGATATTTTCCATGATGGGGCAGAGGCGATCCGGGAAGTACCTGGTAGGTACGCAGATTTACTTATCATGTCCTTGGATCTGGCTCACCAAAATGGACTTGAAGCCTGCAAAGCCATTCACAAACTTTGCCCCAAGCTCCCAATCATCCTTTGGGAATCGTATTGGTCATCAGACTTGCTTAGGATTGCCAGAAAGAATGGGGCTGGAACCATTCTCTCCAAAGACATTTCTTTTCCTGAACTGGCATATGCGGTAGAATTAAGTATCCGCGGTTCTCATTATTTTTCTCCTTCCATCACCGAATATTTGCTTAATTCCTGATGTAATTCCTTTTATGATTGAAATAAAAATGCCCCAAGCAAGGATTTCCTTGTTGGGGCGAAAAGGGGGTTGGTGGGAATTTTTTATAAGGATCTTATCAAACCTGGGATTTTCTTTGTGGCAGCTTTTCTTTCTTTGTAAGGACCTTCATAATAGTTGGCTCCCGATTGCAAGGCGAAGGTAAACATTAGCCTCATGAAGCCGTTGGCACCGGGCATTTTACCCAATTCGAATGTCGTAATCACCGGACATAGACCACCTGTGGCCTCTATATCAAAGCCCAGACGAAACCCACTGCCACTCTCAACCGGTGCTGATGCGTCCACTGCATTGACTCCACCAAACATAAAGTCAAGGTAATAACCCATAGCCAAGCCTTGGTCTTTATCTCCATATCCTTCCAGTTCCAGCTTCGCGTATCTTCTTCCCGTTCTACTCAGTCCGACAAATACCCCAGTTACGCTTTGTGTATTACTTTGTAGAGGGAAATTGTTATGAAAAGCACCGGCTCGGATGCTCCTTTCTACCACACGATTGTAGGGAAAATTGATGTATTTGGTGGTATTACCTGTTGACTTCACATTGAACCTGGATTCTCGGATGTTTCCAGATCCATCTGTAAGGTTGATTCCTTTTCTCAGCCATACATACTCACCATGGGCTTCTGCGATAATTCCTCCCAGTTTTTTGATCCCACTTGCATTTTCGTCTTCCCGACTCTTGTTAAGGTACATGGCACTACTCAGTCTTCCGTGTACCCTCAGTCGATCAACAGGTCTTATGTAAAAGTCTACTCCAGGACCTCCCATGGGTTCCCCATCTATAAAGAAGAAGTCTAGTGGAGAGATGCCAATAGATACCTTGGCTGATTTGGGGGAGTTCGTTTTAACTTTATAGTTCACAGTTTGGCCACTGGAAAACTGAGCCATAAAAGCAAAAAAGAACAAGGTAATGATGATTTTTGAAGTTTTCATTTCTTAAGCAATTGTAATTAAGACTTGTGTGTCAGATTGATTAATTATCTGATGCACAAGTAAGTCCTACTCGCCAATTGCCTGAATCCCTATTTTTGGGGGAATGCCAACCAAAATTAGGGGACAGCGTGAAGAATGATCAATTTGAAGTGACTTGAGATACTGGTGCAGACTTGCTTAGAAGCTGTTTAAGTTTAGATTTTTGAGTTTGCAGGTAGGAATTTAAGGTTCAGAGGAAATGATTTTTTAACAGCTTCTTAATCAATATTTACTTCTATGGTCTGGTGGTTGCTGTCCGCCTGGATATCGCCGATCAACTCCCAATCTCCTAGTTCGTCTGAGACCCATCTTTTTTGAAGGGGTAGGCTTTTGTTGTTTTGAAGGAGTTCTTGTTGGTTAATGTCCCAAATCTGGTACCCAATGAGGTCGTCCTTATCTATCAGTGCCCATATATTTTGGAAAATGTTTTGAGCTTGCTTTACAGCTTCTTCAACAGCCAGCTCTATGCCATCCACAAAGGACTCGACCTTGGCCTGAAAATACTTCCTGATGGATTCCTGAATATTTTCTACGTCTATGATCTTTACATCGAAGTCCCGTATGGCCTGGTTTACTGCTTTTTGTACATAATCATTCAATGCCTTATGCCCTGCTTCGGCACCTGCCTTACTTACATTTTCCTTTTCCATCAAAACTGCTACCACACCTATGATTCCAGGAATTTCATAATTGAAGAATGGTACCTCAATGGGTCGTAAGGTCGTTTCAAATAGGCCTACGTCCAGTGGGATATGAATGGTCTCCCCTGAGTTTACTGACTCTATCCCCAGGTTTCCGTGGCTACCTTCAGAAAATTTAAAAAATGCCTCTCCCTTCAACTCAAACTCCTTGCTGAGCGAAACCTGCTCTCCATCTATCTTGAAGAAAATGGTCCAAAGGTAAGGCTCGGTTTTGCGCCAACCTGTGCCTTCCTGATGACAAATCAAGCGTTTTAGGTGGGCATTTATGGGAAGTGACATGCTAAAGTGAATGTTGGAAGATGTGGGATTAAATTAAGTCAAAATAAGATATAAGGACAATTTGCCTAATAAATAATGGTCAATTCAGTTCTAATTATTGCAAAGCAATCATTGATTGTTTAACTTTGCAGTCCATTTTTCAATTATTATGATGGATATCAAACCCGTCTCATTTAAACATGAATATGAGACAGTGTTCATTCTCGCTCCCGATCTGCCTGAGAATGGACACCAAAAGGCAGTGGACAAATTTGTCCAAATGATTAAAGACAACGATGGGAAAATCCACAACATCGAGCGCTGGGGCGTGAGAAGGCTGGCTTATCCCATAAGAAGAAAGACAAGCGGTTACTACGTTTACATCGAGTTTGAGGGTAAGCCTGAATTTGTAGCTGAGTTGGAGCAGAACTACCGTTACGACGACGCTGTGATGCGCTACCTGACTGTGAAATTGGACAAGCACTCATTGGCCTTTAATGTAAAGCGTCGTGAGCAAGGATTTGGACTAAGAAAAGACGCAAAAACCGGTAACTAGTAAATCGTAACATCATGGCTCAAGGAAGAGGAAGAGGACGAGGCAGAGGTAGAGGAAATATCGGACCCACAGCGGTTAACCGAATCAAAACCGAAGCTCGTCAGAAAAAGTACTGCCGCTTTAAGAAAGCCGGCATCAAGTATATCGACTACAAAGACCCTGACTTCTTATTGAAGTTTGTCAACGAACAGGGAAAGATCCTGCCCCGTCGTATAACGGGAACCAGCTTGAAGTTCCAGCGCCGCCTGTCTGTGGCTATTAAGCGCGCCCGCCACTTGGCCCTTTTACCATTTGTAACCGACGAATTGAAGTAAGCAATGGAAATCATCCTTAAACAACCCGTCAAGAATCTTGGGGACAAAGACGATGTGGTAAAAGTGAAGCCTGGCTATGCACGTAATTACCTCATTCCTCAAGGGATGGCCATCTTGGCCACCGCTTCCGCCAAAAAAGAATTGGCAGAAAAGATCAGACAGCGCTCTCACAAACTTGAGTTCATCAAGAACCAGGCGCTTGAGGAATCTGAAAAGCTGAATGGATTGAAGCTATCTATCGAAACCCTTGCTGGTGCCGATGGAAAACTTTTCGGTTCTGTTACTGCCCTTCAGGTTGCTAATAAATTGAAAGAGAAAGGCTTCGAAATCGACAGAAAAACCATCACCCTCGACGACATCCGTAATACAGGAGAATATACAGCTATCATTCACCTGCACAAGGAAGTCAAAGCAGAGGTGGAGATTGAGGTAATCCGCAAGGAAGACTAATCATCTCTTTCCATAAAAAAGAAAACTCCTGGCCTCAAACCAGGAGTTTTTTTAGTGGCTGACTTAAGCTGCTTTATTTAACTTTTACCAACTTCTTTCTGACAGAGAAGTCTATACCCTTGATACTTAGGTAGTAAATTCCTGCATTCATGCCTGTCATATCCATTTCAAGTATGCTACCTGCTTCGCTCTCCAGCCTTTGTTGCATATAAATCCTTCCGCTAAGGTCTTGGAGCTGTACATCGACTGTCCCCATATCAGCTTCCATTTTGACGGTCATCATGCCATTCGTTGGATTGGGGAAGGTGGATACAAGCGATGTCTCAGTCGTAAAGGTCAAAGGGGGTCCACTGCCTCCAACCGCAGGCTCACAAAGCTCATACAAGAATACCGTATCATTTTCAATAGAAATGGGGTAATTGCCTATCTGAACCCTAAATGAAGTCAGACCTGTGAGGCTTCCAATCTGGGTCTCTGAAAAAGGCCCTTCAAAAGGAACATTTACCTCCTGGAAAGTTGCACTGTGGGCAACTGCATCCAGTTTTTGTCCATAACAACTCCCCGTGTCTGTAGATGCAGGATATATTTTACTGACACTCAGCCCAGCCTTTGAATCTCCTATTTGTTCCTCATAATAAAAGGAAGGGTAAGAAAGCAGCAAGGAGTTATCACTTCCGTTGGCTATGTTCAGCCGATCGTGGAAATTGCCTCCGCCACCCAACTGGGCATTTGCCTGGAGTACCTCACCTTGTTCGTCTACATCTACCCTTATGAAGGGAGCCGCAAGTCCTTCAGAGAGGTCAAGGACTACATCGCTATTTTGGTCAAGAGAAGGGGCAAAGATCGAAGTGCCGTTGTCAGTGTCCCCAATGTAAAAGGGTACCAGGTCAAATGTAGTGAAGCTCTCAGAGGTGTACACCTGGGTAAAGTTTACATTGCCAATACTGTCTAACTCTGTGAGGACTATTGGAAAGTACCCTATGATAGCAATCCGTGTAGAAGATCCATCTGATACAATGTCAGTTGGTAAAAACTCCTGATGGTCAATCAGGGCTTTTTTATAGATAAAATTATCAGAACTATCCACTTTAAAGGCAGCTACGCTGATGATGTGTTTTCCATTCAAGGCAGAATCAATGCCTACAATTCCTGCGGCAACGCTCAACTCATCATTCTCATTCAAACTCAATATGGGACTGTGGATGAGGCCGTTAGGTCCTCTGAGGATAAAAGACTTTTTCTCCAGAAAATTTCCGTTCCCGTCTAGGGAAATAAGGCCTACGCCAGAGAAACTCCCATTTGGGTTGCTGTGACTGAAATACGAATCTGCTGTGGCGATTAGAACTTCTCCATCGCTTTTGACAAATAGATCTACCCGATAAGACCTCATGCTATGATTGGGATTTGGGTCGATTGACTTCACCCATAAGATGTTTCCAAGGGCATCGATCTTTATCAGTATTTCTATCTGGCTAAAGTTTTGACGTGAGCTGAAGATTAAATAGGCACCTCCATCTGGTGAAGCAGCCAGTTCAATGCCAGGGCTGGAAAAAATAATATCTTCACCCAAAGAAATCTTTCTCGTCCAAATGCTGTCTCCTACAGAATTGGTTTTATATAAGCTTATGCCTACATCGCTTTTGTTATCCAGAGAGTATTGATATCGGAATGCGTTTAGGAGATCTCCATTTACCAACTCTATTATTTGAGAATTGCTGATATGCTTTTCGACATCAACTTGTTTGCCCAGTACCACCTCTTTTCCAGGAGAAGGAATGATGGCTTTGATAAATCCTGTATTGGATTGGCCAAACACATTGCCCAACCAGCAACCCAATAGGATGAAAGTAATCATTTGTTTCATGGTAAAATCTTATGTTATAGGATTGAACTTTGAATCAACAACATCAGAAATTACCTAATGGTTACTACATCTACTTGATCAATTATGGAGGGTTCTGAAATAAGGAAAGAGAATTTAAAGTCGTAAAAGATTGACTTTTAGCGAAGTGGATGGCATCATCTTGTCCGTTCTGGACACATATGGTAGGAAGTGGAGGTATCAAAAAAATGCCCCGCAACCGAAGTTGCGGGAACAGCCATGAAAACGCCCTAATAGAACAGGCATGACGACCTGTTCTGTTTTTAAGAGAGAATAAAGCCCATAAAGTCACCCTCACTGGATAATTTTTCTTAAAAAATATGCTAATCAACACCTGATTAACAGGAAAAATCGGAACTGCCCTAAAAAGTTGTTAAACTTGCCTTATCAAAATCATTGAAGGTTTCATCCCATGGCACTCGCCCAACACTCATCCGTAGACGTCAGGTTCAAGCAACAAGTAGAAAATTCGCAAGACTACCTGATCCCTTTTATTGAGGAAGTATTACCTCTTGAGAAAGGTATGAGGGTAATGGAGATTGGTTGTGGAGAAGGAGGAGTGCTTAGGGCATTTCTGGATAGAGGAACTTCCTGCCTGGGTGTTGACCTTTCTGTGCCTCGAATCGAGCGTGCGAAAGCCTTTTTTGAAGAGGATATCAAACAAGGGAATATAGATTTCAGGGCAAAAAATGTTTATGACGATGACTTTCTAGAAGAAAATCGGGCTTCTTTTGACCTGATTCTACTTAAAGATACCATTGAGCATATCCCTGAGCAGGAGAAATTCATTCCCTATATTACACAATTTCTCAAACCGAATCGCTTCATCTTCTTTGGTTTCCCACCCTGGAGGATGCCCTTTGGAGGCCACCAGCAAACTTGTAAAAGTAAGGTATTAGGCATGACTCCATATTTTCACCTCTTACCTATGCCTTTATATAAGGGTGTTTTGAAGACTTTTGGTGAAACTGATGCGAATGTCAGGGCATTGGAAGAGATCAAAGAAACAGGAATATCTCTTGCCAGATTTGAAAGGATTATCAAACACAACCACCTTGAAATAGCGTCGAAAAGGCTTTATTTGATCAATCCTATTTATCGCTTCAAATTTGGCCTTAAACCCAGGATACAGTCAAAATTTGTAGGTTCTATCCCATATTTTAAGGACTTTTTTACCACCGCAGGATGGTACATCATAAAAGCTTCCTGATAAGACTTGGAGGGGGAAGCAAGAGTTCCTAAATTAGCCGTGTTACTTCGGATTAGTATAGAAAATGGAGGCAATCACATACGCATTAATACTTGTTGGTATACTTTTGACTGTGCAGTTTGTAATGGCTGCATACTCAGTTTACTTTGAAAGAAAGATATCTGCCTGGATTCAGCGCCGTGTTGGCCCCAACCGTACAGGACCACTGGGTTTGCTCCAACCTTTTGCTGATGTACTGAAACTTCTTCTGAAGGAAGACATCATTCCTAATGCCGCTGACAAGTTTGTCCATTTCATATCTCCAATCATTGCTGTAACCATCTCCTTGGTTACCATCGCAGTCATTCCTTTTGCCAAAGTAGATATTCCTTTTACTGAGGCTACTG
Source organism: Bacteroidia bacterium (assembly GCA_022760475.1). Lineage (GTDB taxonomy): Bacteria > Bacteroidota > Bacteroidia > J057 > J057 > JALEFZ01. Next base: position 156,635 of record JALEFZ010000005.1, read on the forward strand.
GAGGATTTTTGACCCTTGCAGATGTTAACATTGGGATACTTTATGTCCTTTCTATCACTTCTATCTCTGTATATGGGGTAACACTCGCAGGATGGTCTTCAAACAGTAAGTACTCGCTGCTTGGAGGTCTAAGGTCATCTGCCCAGATGATCAGTTACGAATTGGCACTAGGTTTGGCAGTCGTAAGTGTTATTCTTCTTACCAATGCCCGTTATGAAGATGTAGAAGGCCTTGGTTTCCTACGCCCTGGAGCCATTGTTGAAGCTCAAAGAGGTGCCTGGAACTTGTTTGTCAATCCAATCGGTTTCATCATATTTGTCATATGTTCCTTCGCAGAGGCCAACAGAGCCCCATTTGACCTCGTTGAAGCGGAGCAGGAACTTGTTGGTGGTTTCCACACAGAATACAGTTCCATGAAGTTTGGAACCTTCTTCGTTGCAGAATACATTCACATTGTGATCGGATCCATGCTGATTACCACCCTCTTTGTCGGAGGCTACCTGGGACCATTCGAAACCATGCTTGGTGTGGTAGAGTGGGCACCAGCTTTGCAGATGGCTTGGGGAATAGGTTGGTTCATGGTCAAAACACTTTTCTTTGCATTCTTGTTTATCTGGGTACGCTGGACACTTCCTCGTTTCAAGTATAACCAATTGATGGACCTGGGTTGGAAAAGATTGCTTCCCCTCGCTCTAGTTAATATGATGGTGATCGCAGGCGGTGTCGCCGCGTACACACTTTTGTTTTAATGTTGCACGCATCTGTATTGAACCCCCTATTCTTGTAACTTCCACCTAGCTAATCCGTTTTTAAAGGAAGTCCTGCCATCTTGTCAGCTATTTATGGCTTGGCATGATTACAGCATTTCCATTTGAAACAATATTAAAAATCGGTGAACCTTAGAGTTGTTCTTAAATAAAATTTAAATAGATTAAAGAACGACCTATCTTATAAACAAAATATGCCGGATTCAAATTTTTCAGATCGAGTAAAGGATGTAATATCCTACAGCAGGGAGGAAGCGATTCGGCTGGGACATGACTATATTGGTCCTGAGCACTTGTTGCTTGGCCTTATACGTGAAGGCGAGGGATTAGCCATAAAGATCTTGGTTAATTTAGGAGTGGATTTGTCGCAATTAAAAAGGCAAATTGAAAATGCTGTTAGAGGAACGGTTACGACCATCAATCTTACACAGTTGCCACTGACCCGCCAAGCGGAAAAAGTCTTAAAAATAACCCGGCTGGAAGCCAAACTGCTAAAAAGCGCTGTTATTGGAACTGAGCACTTGTTGCTCTCTATATTAAGAGAGGAAAACAACGTCGCCGCACAAATCCTGTCCCGCTTTGGCGTCACTTACGACTCCGTCCGCGCCGAATTGGAACAGAAAGACGACGAAGGAAATCCTCGTATGAGTGTTGCTAACGAACCACCTGAACCTGGAGAAATGAATCAACCTGGAGATCGCCCCCGTAAATCAAGTAAGTCAAAAACACCTGTTCTGGACAATTTCGGTAGAGACCTTACCAAGGCTGCCGAAGAAAACAAACTAGACCCTATCGTTGGTCGTGAAAAAGAAATCGAGCGTGTCGCTCAGATTCTTAGCCGACGCAAGAAAAACAACCCCGTACTCATCGGTGAGCCAGGGGTAGGTAAAACAGCTATCGCTGAAGGCCTTGCCCTGCGTATCGTTCAAAGGAAAGTTTCAAGGGTACTTTACAACAAGCGGGTTGTAACCCTCGATATCGCTTCTTTGGTAGCTGGTACAAAATACAGAGGTCAGTTTGAGGAAAGAATGAAGGCTGTAATGGCTGAATTGGAGAAATCTCCTGATGTGATTCTTTTCATCGATGAGCTTCACACCATTGTAGGTGCTGGTGGAGCTTCTGGTTCGCTGGATGCTTCTAACATCTTCAAGCCTGCACTTGCCCGTGGTGAGATCCAATGCATCGGAGCTACCACCCTGGATGAGTACCGTCAGCACATCGAAAAAGATGGAGCCCTCGAAAGACGTTTCCAAAAAGTGATCGTAGAGCCCACTTCTGTCGAAGAAACTGTTGAAATCCTCAACAATATCAAGTCGAAGTACGAGGATCACCACAATGTAAATTATACAGATGAGGCCATCGAGGCTTGTGTAAAGTTGTCCGACCGCTATGTAAGCGACCGCTACTTCCCAGACAAAGCCATCGACGTATTGGACGAGGCTGGTAGCCGTGTCCATATCACCAACATCCACGTTCCACAAAGCATTCTTGACCTTGAAGCCAAGATCGAGGAAGTGAAGGAGCAAAAAACCAAGGTGGTAAAAAGCCAGCAGTATGAAAAAGCTGCCCAACTTAGAGATCAGGAGAAAAGGCTTCTTGAAGAGTTGGAACAAGCAAAGATTGAGTGGGAAGAAGAAACCAAGAATAAAAGATATACAGTAGCAGAAGAAGATGTGGCATCTGTAGTTGCCATGATGACAGGTATCCCTGTTACCAAAGTTGCTGCTGGTGAGATATCAAAACTTCGCATCATGGGCGAAGACCTGAAAGATGTTATCATTGGTCAGGATGCTGCAATCGAGAAATTGGTGAAAGCCATTCGCCGTTCAAGATTGGGGCTTAAAGATCCAAATAAGCCAATCGGTTCTTTCATTTTCCTCGGACAAACAGGTGTAGGTAAAACTGAACTTGCGAAAGCACTCGCTCGTTTCATGTTTGACTCTGATGAGTCCCTTATCCGTCTGGACATGTCTGAGTACATGGAGAAATTTACAGTTTCTCGCCTTATTGGAGCCCCTCCGGGATACGTTGGATATGAGGAAGGAGGTCAGTTGACGGAGAGGGTTCGTCGCAAGCCCTACTCAGTAGTATTGCTTGACGAAATCGAGAAAGCCCACCCAGATATCTTCAACATCCTCCTACAGGTACTTGACGATGGTATCTTGACAGATGGCCTTGGTCGTCGCATTGACTTCAAAAATACCATCATCATCATGACTTCCAACGTAGGGGTTCGTGAGCTGAAGAACTTCGGTACAGGTGTTGGTTTCCAAACGCAGACCCGTAAGGATCAGACCCAGGAAATCATGCGCTCCACCATCGAAGGTGCCATGAAAAAGGTGTTCCGTCCTGAGTTCCTTAACCGTATCGATGATGTAATCATCTTCAACGAGTTGGAGCAGGAAGACATCATGAGAATCATCGACCTTCAGTTGAAAGGTGTTTTCAGTCGAATCACTGAGAAAGGCTTCGAGATTGAACTTACTGAGAAGGCTAAAGAGTATATCGCAGAGAAAGGATTTGACAAGCAATATGGAGCAAGACCTCTGCAAAGAGCACTCCAGCGCTACCTGGAAGATCCGATCGCAGACGTGATTCTTGACAATGAAGCCAAAGAAGGAGATGTACTCGTCGTAGACTACAACAAGGACGAAGATAAAATGGATGTTTCAGTGAAAAAAGACTCTGACTCTATTGAAGAAGTTGAGTCAACCGAAGGAACTGAAGAGTAATCCATATTCAGATTTGAAGGATATATAGGGGAAGTGCTTTTGGCATTTCCCCTTATTTGTTGGCGAGACAACAATTTAAGCCTTTGCTGTAAGTTACATTTGCAGGATATTGGAAAAAATGGCCTAAAGGATGCCGAAATGAGATTCTCGACTACTTAAAGCCATTTGAGAGAATTCCTTCAGCTAGTCTGGCTCAAAGGTGGTTCTCCTTTCTAAAACTGTTTCATTATTTGTAGGAATAAAAATATCGCATATGGAAGCTATTGATACTAAAAATACCCTGGTAATGGGAGCTTCGCTCAAAGAGGAGCGTTATTCCAACCTTGCCATCCACATGTTGAGGGAAAATAACCTTCCAACCCTGGCCTTCGGCCTTCGGGAAGGAGAAGTAGAAGGCGTGGCGATATCAAAGGAGTTAGAATCATTTGAAAACGAAACCATTGATACCATAACTCTCTACCTGAACCCTCAGAGACAGGAGGAGTATTATGACTGGCTCATCGCAAGAAAACCCAGGAGAGTAATTTTCAATCCAGGTACAGAGAATGCTGCCTTCATGAAAATGCTGGAAGATAATGGAATTGAGGTGGTCATTGCCTGTACACTGGTTATGTTGAGGACCAAACAGTATGGCCTTTAAGAATAAATGGGGTTTCCCTTGAGGGAACCCCAACTTTTTAGGTATTACATCGGTAGATATTCCTTTATCTCCTGATCATTTTTAAGGCTTCCCCTACATACTCCCCCCTTAAAAGCCTGCGTGCAAAATAGATTCCTGAAGGTAAGGGCATTCCTTTTGGGTTACTTGCAGCCCATTCATAAGAAATTTGCCCCGCAAATGCCTCTAGCCTAATTCTATCAACTTCCTGCCCCAGCATATTGAAAATGTGAATTTCGCTTTCTTCAAATTCTGAGGAACTCACTAAAAACTTCACACTTTCCTCAAATGGATTTGGTGCAATTTTGAATAAATCAAGACCAGGTGGATTTGCACATGTATCGAGAAAATATTTGATGACCATTCTATCGCAAATCAGTGAAACCCTGGGAGCGAAACTGGTATCAGGAGGTATAATACCCGAATTACAGGTTGAAATAATTTGCCTGACGGTATCCAGACTAGGAGGGAAGAAGTCAAAAATACGGACTTGACCCGCTCGCTCTCCTCCGGTAGTATTGAACGAAGCTCCTGCTGCCAATCGGCTTCCATCAGGAGTAAGGGCAACAGCGGTTCCAAGGTTATCCCTGATCATTTCTCCATAAATATCATTGGTCAATGCATTCCATTCTGCTCCATTCCACTGATATACCCGAACCATTCCTGTTCTAAAAAGATTACCTGGTATTTTAAAGCTTTCTGCCCCAACAGCTATTCTATCGCCATCAAATGAAAGACTTATCCTTCCTCCAAAGCCTGAATAGGGTACATCTCCAATGAGATCATTACCCATTGCAGCCCAATCATTGCTTGAATTGTCCCACTCAAGAATTTGGACACGGCCTGGGCTTAGTCCAATTTCACCTCCCCTCGGCATCCCCAGTGCAAGGTGGTCTCCATCTCCCGACATAGCTACCTCAAACCCCAGCCTGTCAAAACTACCTACCCCAAAAATAGTAGAGCCAATCTGTTCCCAATCAGTTTGATTCCACTCAAATACCCTTGCATATCCTATTTGGCTGAATGAATTTTCCACATAGTCCGGAGAACCAATAGCCAACCTGCGCCCGTCAGAAGATAAGGAAACAGAAAAACCTGTGATCTCCAAAGAATCAACTCCCGTGATGTCATTTCCCAACTGTACCCAATCCTGCCCATTCCATCCAAAGGTTCGTACCAGGCCTGATCTCCTTCCATTTTGGTTATTCAAAGGAGAACCTACTGCCAATATGTTGCCATCTGATGACATAGAAATAGATGTACCGAATATTTCAGAAGGATTATCGCCGTCTAATCTTGTGCCAATCGGGTTCCATTTTATTCCATCCCATTCATAAGTTTGAACTGATCCAGTCTTATTGTTAGTTCCCTGGCTGCCTACCGCAACCCGCTTACCATCATCTGAAATGGCAACAGATATCCCGGCCTGTTCTCCCACATCCTTACCTGCGATGTCCAAGCCAATTTGTTCCCATTGGTTTCCATTCCATTCCATCACACGAACCTGACCTAATAAACCTATAAGTCCCCGAAGACCAGGTGCTCCAATTGCTACTCTCTTCCCGTCCTTGGAAATGTCGAGTGCATAACCAAGCCAATTCTGAAATTGGCCATTGATTTCTCCTCCAATCTGAAAAGGTGGTAGAAGTTGATAAGTAGAAATGATGACCAAACTGTCCTGGTCAGGAACAATTTCAATGCTGTCACCCACTTGTGTTGGGTCACAGGTGAAAACAGTGTTCCTGATGGTATCACCCTGAGATTGAGAGAAGGTCGATTTTTTCAGCCCAAAAGGTAAAAACAACAATAGAAACAGTAAAACTTTTGTATTCATGCTGTTGAGTTTTTGGAGTACCGGGGTGAAATATAGCTAGTGATGCTTCTTCTATAATATAAACAGGTTTGAACATAAACTTGGGGTAAAAATCTTGTTAGAAGACTAGTTGCGGACAACTTTTAGAAGTTTGACCGTAGAGCCATTTTCTCCTACCCATCTGGCAAAATAAGTTCCTTTAGGTAATGAATGACCATTAGCTGCTTGGGAAGGCCAACTGATTTTCTGTTTCCCGACAAAGGCCTGTAAAGGAATTTCGTCAATCAAAATACCTACAGAATTGTAAATATAAATGCTGGATGAAGCCAGTGTATGGGATTCAAGTAAAAAGTTAATTTGATCTACAAAGGGATTAGGAGCAACAACAAATGTTGCATTTTCTCTTGGTTCAAGCGATGTGGTGAAGCAGCTATCCACGAATGAGGTGATCACCAAAGAATCGCATCTTCCCGAACGGCTTGAATAAAGGGAGGAATCGTTTGGCAGTGGTATGGAATCGCAGACAGTTGATACTTGGGAAAAAGTATCAATTGGAGTAATCAATTGGTAAATGCGTACATGTCCTGAGTTGTTTCCATTCCCATCGTTGGAAGGTGCACCAATGGCAACAAGGCCACCATCTCCAGATAAAGAAACTGCATAGCCTGAGTTATCGCCAGGAGCCTCACCATCAAGGTCGTTTCCAAAGCGTATCCATGAACTGCTATCCTGATTCCAGTCATAAATTCTGACATGGCCTGCCTGTGATCCTCCATCTCTATTCAATCTTGAGCCTATAGCAATTCTATTCCCATCAGAACTCAAGGAGCAAGAATATCCTGAAAAATCTCCTGGCTGCTCTCCATAAATGTCATTTCCCATTTGCATCCAATTGAGGCTGATTGAGTCCCATTTGAAAATTCTTACATGACCTATGTTGTTTCCGCCATTGTCATTCCTGTGAGCGCCTATGGCAACCCTATCGCCCTCATCAGAGAGAGAAACGGCAAATCCCGCTACATCCTGGGCAGCTATTCCCAAAACCGCTTGGCCAAGCTGGACCCATTTTGAGCTGTCGGAGTTCCATTCGAATATTCTGGCTTGGCCTGCTTCATTGCCGTTGGTTGAATTCGAGGGGGAACCAAGCACCAACCTGTTCCCATTCCTGGAAAGTGCGAGAGAAAGCCCCGTTGCATCCCCTGGGGAGTCGCCAACGATGTCATCACCAACTTGAATCCAAGCCAGGCTATCAACAATCCAGTCATATATGCGTGCCGAACCAACTACAAAAGGAGATCCAATGGCGACCCTATTCCCCTTAGCGGATAAGGAAACGGAATAGCCTGAGTTTTCGAACTCCTGCTTTCCTTCAATGGCATTTCCCACCTGAATCCACTTGAGGCTGTCTGATTTCCATTCAAAAATCCTCACATGTCCTGAACCAGCTCCATTGTTTCCATTTTCTGGAGAACCAATTGCAATGAACTTACCATCATCGGAAAGGGAAACGGCTTCTCCAGAAAGGTCCAGACTGTCTTGACCTTCGATCCCTTCTCCCAATTGGCGCCACTTCATGCTGTCGACTATCCACTCGAAGATTCGAACATGTCCAGGAATGTTATTCCCACTTGCATGCATTTTCGAAGCCACAGCTATCCTGGTTCCATTGGCAGAAATGGCTACTGCAGTCCCTGAAGCATCACCTGGAGATGCTCCATCAATATCCTGCCCTAATTGCCTAAAAGGGGCTAGAAGGGTGGTTGAAATTACGATGCTGTCTTTTCCAGAGGAATCCCGAAGGGTCTGTGAGGACGTTCCCACTAGATTGGGATCGCAGGTGAAGGTGGTATCCCTGGTTGTATCATTAAAAATCTGCAAATAAGAAGGTGGATGGAGAATCGTATTTTCTGTGACAGCTCCTTGACAGAAGTTAAGAATAAACAAGAAAAAGAATAAAGGAATAGATGACGTGATTTTCATATTGTGCTGTTTTAGGATTGAATTTTATGCTAGCACAATCTTAGGACAAAAAATATAGCCTCACGGAATTGGAATGTGAATGGGTAACTTCAATGCGCAAATGGTCAAAAATGAATGATGGCTATTTTTGTCCGAGGGGAAATAATGTTTGATAGAAGAAAATTTTTGGAAAGCCGAGGAGCTTGGCAGGCGAGAAACAGGTGGAAGGATAGAAAGTTGCAAACAAAAAAAATCCCTCTAGGGGATAGTAGTTAGTTTCAATAGCTTATGCCTGGGTGGGTTTGTGGTCTACAACTTTAGCGAATTTATACACAAAGTAATCTCTTCTTTCTTCTACTTTTATTTCGTCCATAATATGGTGAATCAAGTTGATTCCAAAGCCTCCTTTGCCTCGTTTTTTCAGGATTTCTTGTGGGTTTTGCGGTTCATATTGGTCGATGGGGAAGGCCTTTCCTGTATCTTTTATCTCTGTGTAGATCTTGTTTTCTTCTTTGTAAATGGCGACTTCAATGGTGGAGTAATTATCACACTGATGTTGATGTATCATGCAATTGGCGCAGGCCTCATCAACGGCCAGTACGATCTGGCTAGACACAGTGCCAGTGATATCAAGGTCAGTAAGCCTCGATTTTATAAACTCCCTTATAGTAGAAAGATAGCTTTTGTTACACCTTACCCTTAAATACGCTTTCATTCCGATTCTTTAAAATATGTACAAGGATCGCCATCGTCCTCCACTAAAACCAAATTGTCCAGTTGGTGTAAGCCTAAAATAGTGAATACTTCCTTTACGTTTTCTGGAAGTTTTGTCAATACAAATTTCCCATTATGGCTGGACAATTCCTCTACATAAGAAATGAATACCCCCAAACCTGCGCTGGAGATGTATTCAATGCGACCCATTTCAACATGAATATTGTAGGTCTTGGCATCGATGATTTCTCTGACCTTTTCGTCCAGAAAAACGGATGAATTGGCATCGAGTTCACCCTCGGGGATTAGGGTAACATAATCGCAATCATCGTGAGACTCTTTATGAATATTCATTTTTATTTAGTTACGGTAATGCAGGTTAATTGTTTTATGGAAATCTGATAATCAGTAACGTATAGTCATCATCAAGCTTTGAATGGGAAAAAGACTTGACTGAACGAATTATTGATGCGGCCATTTCTTCCGCATCTCCGTCCTTTCCTCTTGAGATTTCTGACTCAAGTCGTTCATAGCCATACTCTTCACCCTTCTCATTGCGGGCTTCAAGGATGCCATCGGTATACAAAACCAGGAAGTCTCCCGAGCCATATTCAAACTTGTGAATGTCCTTTACATAATTGGAATAGGATTCATTTCTTACAATGCCGAGTCCAAGGGTTCCTTCCCTTAGCATCTGGATTTTATCTTCCGAAGCCTTATAATGGAAGGTTGGACAATGTCCCGCCCTTACCAGTTCTACCGTTTTATCTTCTGCGCAAATTTCCAGGTAGGAAAGGCTCATGAAAAAGCCATGCTGCATACATTTTGATAAGGCCCTATTGGCATTGATGATGAAGTTTTTGACATCCATATCGAGATAAGTCAGGGCATGGAAAATCCCTTTGATCTCTGCCATATAGAAGGCCGCAGTTGTGCCTTTGCCGGAAACATCTCCAATGGCTACACGATATACATCATCCCTGGGCTGTGAGACGTCGTAGTAATCTCCCCCTACTTCCTGAGCAGTTTCACTACGAGCAATGAATTCTACATCATTGTTGCGAGGAAGGCTGGAATTCGAAGGAAGCAGTTGATCCTGAACCTCCTTCGCAATTTTTAGCTGCTCCTTATATCTCTCCACCTCAATCGACTCTTTGATCAACTCCGCATTTTCCAGTGCAATGCCTGCCTGTTCGGCAAATGCTTTCAAAGAATCTTCAGTTACATCCTCGATGGAAGATGCCAACTCATTTACAACGAAAACAGCCCCATAATTCTGTGAATTTGAGAGGATGGGAATGACCAGCATACATTTGTAGCTCCCCTCATATCCCCTGAATGATCGATGGCGCTTGATGTTCTGAACAAGGAAAGGGGCTTTGGTCTCGATAACCTGATGGGTAAACTGGTGCCCCCTGTTTAGCTGATCTCTTTCAGATTCACGAATGCCTTCCTCCTGTTTCACCAGGATTTGCCCAGTATCACGGTCTATTAGCTCAATCCAGCCTGCATCGGCATTTGAGGCCATGATGCTTCCGTTGAGGAGGTTGCGAAGGATCTCACTATCATCCAGGTTGGATTGGATGGCTTGATTGATGTTGCTGAAGGAGGCGATCTCCACACTTTCTCTTTCAAATACCGAGGTCGTGGGTAGGTTGAAGAAGAGGAAAAGGATAGCAAATAAGGTATAGCTGATCGAAAAGACGATCAACATAAAAACGAAAGAGGAATCGTTGGGTGGATTTTGTATGGACAACTGACCTGGAAGCCTTACAATTGCAATGATAAAGGTTGCAATGACAAGGGCTATCAAACCTAATAGACCCAGCACCCTTATTTTTTGGCTGAAATTCAGGTAAGCTGACCACCTTACATTTGAAGAGAGAATAATGGTAGTCGCCAGAAAAACGATAAAGCCAATAACCCTGATGGTAGGCATCAGGTTGGCGTTCCCAACGAGCCTGTTTATGACCTCAGTCTCCATGAGTAAGGCCAAGCCTAGCAGGGAAAGAAAGATTCTCCAAAGTTGAATTTTTCGCTTGGTTCTGGGGTAGAAGATAAACCTTCTGTAAATAAATGTGGCTGATAAAAAGAAGACCAGGACAGCCAAGTATCCCAGCATGAGGTATAGCTCAGCAAAGTATTTTCCAAGAGAATTGAAAAGCTGAAGGCGATTGAGAAAGGTGATCAACATGATGATGACCACGCCCACCATGCCTACCATAAATAGTCTCCACATCAATACCGGAACATCCAGTTTCTCTATCTTTCTGAAGAGTCTGCTTATAAAAATAGCAAGGCTAAGGTGGAAACCGGCTATGACAAATTTGTAGACCAATCCATCTACAACCATATTTTCCCTGTTGATATTTGGGAAAATGGCTACCCCTATTTCAAAAACACGGATACCAAGTACCCCTATCCATAAGGAAAGGGTGATAAGGAGTAATATAGCATTGATTAACTTGGGTCTCAATGTCTTTTCGGGTAATGAGTTGGTTGTATTGTAAAGGGTTGGAAAGAGCTTTTCGCAGAATGAAGATATGGGCTTCGATATGGCAACATTCTGACTTTGCTAAAGTAGTTAGAATCTGAATCTTCGCAAAGGTATTATGTTTATATTAACAATCGAGAAAGTCTCCATCTCCCGCTCCAACAAAAAACAGGCCCCGAGAGGCCTGCCATATCTTAGCGATGTTAAGTTTACACTTATCTCTTTTCAATCCTGATGGTCTGAGCAAACTTTTTCCCATCTGTCATGCGTAGCACATAGATGCCATTGGCATAAGATGATAGGTTGAGTTCGCCCATCAAGGGCTGAATGGTCTTTTGCAATACCATGCTTCCCTTCATATCCAGGAGCATTACCTGTAGGTTTTGACCCCTTTCTCTTTCGATAAATAATCTGTTGGAAGTAGGGTTGGGGTAGACTTTAATCGTCCCAAAACTGGAAGCCAGTTCTTCAATGGAAGTAGAGGTCAAACTAGGCTGTTGGAATCCTTGCGTAAGAACAAGGGTGGTGCCAGCGAAGGATTCTGTCATGATCTCCCCCATGGTCCAATCCAGACTGACATTGGTCCCTTTGAAAGTCTCTCCGGCAGAGGTAAGGACTTCAGGTGTAAGAGACTGGGCTGAAACCGTGATTGTGCCCCAGACAGCAATCAAAAGCAGAGCAGTCTTCCTGGCTAATCGAATAATATTCATAATCAAGAAGTTTATTTTTGAGTTTTTGTATGGGTTCCCATTTTGGATCTTCCTACCTGCATAGAGGCGGGCTTACCAAAAAGTTCAGGATATAGATACTTGCCCTTGTCTTCTTCATCTTTCTCTACGGTATTAGGGATTCGATATTTTTCAGCAAATTTATCTTTCCTGATACCTGTTACCTGCCATGAAACTTCCACATTAGGTTTAGAAGTCTGGATGACAAAGCGATTGTTTGAAATTTTTTCTTTAATGATGGCTTGGGCAAATGTACCAATGGTTGTCAATTGGTAACGGAAGTCCTTGTTAAGCGCAGAGAAGTAATCTGGCAGCTCAACCGTTGCAAATCCTTGCTGATCCGTAGTAATGTTTCCATTGTAGACATTCATCATGTCAGGGGATTCAACGAAGGAGTGATAAAGGTATTTGTTTTCAGGATCTAAAGGGTGATCAATTTTAAAAGAACCCCCACCTTTTGACAGGGTTCCTAATACCGCGACGGTATTGTTCTCAAAGATATTAAGGACCTGTCCACCTGTAGATCTCTGGAAAGAAGCAATGAAATTGTCAGTTGATTTGGATTTGACGGTTAGTTTTACGTTTGGAAAGTTGTCACCCATTCCAATATTGCCACCTGAAAACACATTTAATACATCTGTACCATCATCTTCATCAATCCAGAATATCCATGTTTCACTGGCTGATCTGGGTTTGAAGTAGTGGGTAAGGTTACCAGTTGTATTTCTGGCTCCATATCCTATACGACCATCTCCTTCAATGGTAATATCTGGATCTGTACCAGGATTTCCGAAAATCTTTAAATCATTGAATCCTATCACTTCATTCAGGCCATAGATGTTTGAATCGTCAGCAGTTCGAATGTTACCATTTACAAATAACCTTGCATCTGTGGCAAAGGTGGTCGAACCCAGGGTGACATTCCCTTCGGTCGAGAGGGCATCTCTTACCCTAAGATTTTTTTGCCCAGGCATTTCAAGCGTGGTCCAATCGTTATTGGTTGATCCATCCAGGATACCAGGTTGGATGTTAAATCCAAGTGTCCCATTTGATACTTCCAATTTGGACGATGGAGAGGTTGTTCCAATCCCCAGGTTCCCATCGTCATTTAATGTCATTCTAATGGGAAGATTGGTAGCCAATCCAGCTGCCCCTTTCGTAGCAAAGTGAAGATGTCCAACGGAGTTTGGGCCTACTCTTTGGTGGATTATGGCAGCTCCCAGATCAGGTATACCATTGTTGATCTCTCCTGAGCTACCAAATCCCATTCCTATGGCATTATTTCCCTGGCCATTGGTTCCTTTAGTAATGTTAAATGAAAGATCGGTAACTTTTACAGAGTCAAATCCTGCCGTAATGGCATTGGGACCTACTCCATCTGTTTTGATGGTAAGGGGTGCCGTTGGAGGAGTCGAATTAAGGAGCGATTGACCAATAGCAACTGGGCTATTGCGATAAATCCAACTTTGTCCTAATAACCAAGGGGAACTGCCTTCTTCATCAATTCCAGGAGCCCAATCAGTCCCATTCCATTTTAAGACTTGACCATTTGTTGGATTTGTTGAACTAACACTCCTGCCCTGTAGGCCAGACACGGTAGGATTGGGATAAGTGCCTGTGAGGTCTCCACCCGCTGTAGTCCCAGGTGCAATGGCATTGGTACTAATCACGTTGTTGGTGATGCTGATCCCTGTTCCTGCAGTGAAAGTAGGAAGGGTAACTGTATTCCCTTTTGAAATGGAAAGGTCATTTCCATTGATTGCCAGGTCTTGAATCTCATTGGTAGAGTCCTGATCCAGGTCGCCGGGGACAGAACCTGCCTGATTTGCATAGATAGAGTAGGGAACCGAAAGCAATTGACTGGTACCCAGTACAGCGTAGTTGGTGCCGCCTGTTTCGTCTACCTCAATCTGAAGAAAGAAGTCGTTGCTGCCCCATGAGATGGCCGAAAAGATTCCAGAAACTACAGTTCCTTCACCTACATTGACGGTAATCAATCCCAGGCTAGACGTTGTAGCAGTGTGGGCCTCCTGATAGACCATGGTTCCAGCTGTGGAGCCTTCCAGGATGCTCAATCTTAGACTTACAGCCTGTGCAGCTATGGGTGCATTACTTGCATCACGAACTACAGCCTGATATTTGAATGCTTGTGGACTTTGGGCAAAAATTTGGCCAACTCCAATTAAGAGATAGATCAAAAAGCCGCAAAGAGCCTTGTTAATAGTTTCCATGTTAATTCTGTTTAGGGGGTAAAACTTTGATTAAAGGTGTTTCTTTAGTCGAAACTATTACGAAGAGACAGAATTTATTTGGACCACTATAGAGCATTAATACTTGAATGCTTATTCAGGAAAATTTACCTACTAGGTAGGTAAAACGCCCTAGGCTATGGGATGAAAACACAATAGGCTAAGGGAATATTCCCTTAGCCTATTATCTCTTGATCTACCTCGCTGATTGATAAGTCCGGTAGACTTATATCATTGTTGGCTTGCTAGTCAATTATTTCCCACCACCCAAAATCAGGGGTAGCCCTCCATTATCACTAGATCCTACGATGATGGTTTTTGAGTTTGGAGATTCCGCCAATTTAATGGTGGCCTCAATGCCTTTATCTTGCAGGATATTTTTGGTAAGGGATGCATTCAGGATTCGGTTGGCCTCAGCCTTACCCTTTGCACGTGTGATCTGACGTTGGGCTTCAAGTTCTTCTTGCTTGAGTAGGTACTCATACTTTTGAGCCTCCTGGTCTGCTTGCTGCTTTGCCTCAATTGCCTCTTGTACCTTTTTGGGCAGGGTAATGTCCCTGATCAATACCTCTCTCAATACTACATAGTTTTGTGTAAGGGCTTTCTCAATATCAGTTTTGATGAGCTCGGTTACAGTGTCTCTTTTGGTAGAATAAAGTTCTTCCTCCGTAAACTTACCAATTACTTCCCTTACAGAAGACCTTACCTCAGGAGTAACCAGTGTTCTTAAGTAATCCGTACCAAAGTTTTCGTGTAGGTCTCCAATCTTATTATAGACTGGGTGTGTACGTACAGTGACGTCGATCTCGATGTTCAAAGCGTTTCTGGATAGAATCTTCATGGTTTCATCCTGGCTATGCTCACGTACATCATATTTGTACATAGAGTTCCAGGGTGCAATTACATGAAAACCTGGTGTAAAGACTTTTTCTTTGTCTAGACCTCCGCCAAAGGGACGGAAAACAACACCACGCTCACCTGCATCTACGGTAACAAAGGCTCCCGACGTAAGGAGAACCAATAATAGAAAGCCCCCAAATACCATAAGGGCAGTCGTAAGTATTCTCGAACGGTTCATAAGTTTTATTTTTAAGACAGTGTTTTTAAAGCTATTGACATAATGTAGTCGATTAAAGTTTGAAAATATTGACGACAAATTCCACTAAATAGCCCTAAAGCTTTGGTTTCAACAAAAAAAGAAGCCTGTGCAACCTATATGTGCTTAAAACCTTCCTAGCTATAAACTAAATTCTTACGAACATGAGACGCATAACCATTTTTATTTTGTTGTTTACACTTTGCTCTGTGTTGATGGCTCAAAGGAAGGAAAGGAGCTTTTTCAGCCAATACGCTCAGGGTAAAACACTTGTAGGTGCAAGTTTGGGTTCTACTGGCTTTGCTTCTGTTTTTGATGGGTCCTTTTACCTCCCCAATGCTTCTAGGCTTAATGCCCAGGGAAGATTAGGTTATTTTGTCCAGGATCAATTGCTGGTAGGTTTAAGTATTGGCAGAAATATTGACATTAACTATCCATTTGCAACTTATACCCCAATCAGGACAGAGGTCTTTTCTCGCTATTATTTTACCGGAGATCGCCTGGTTAACTTCTTTGGAGAGGCAGGTGCCGGGATATCCTATGCCAATCCGATTAGAAATAGTGATGGGCAATTACTCTTTGGGGGACTTAATCCTCATGCGCATGTGGAGATAGGCGCTTCCCTCCCTATCAGAAACAGAACAACTATTGACATTGGAACACAATTAGATTTTAATTCCTCAAAATCAGATACCAGGCCGACCTTCAGAACCATAGGCTGGACTCCTTTTAAGTTAGGGCTCAATTATTCTTTTTAGAAGCTGCCCAAAAATCATTTCCTCAGAACTTTGAAAGCTGCTTATAAACTCAAAAATCAGCTTCTTAAAGAGTTTTGCACAAAGCATGAAAGGAATAGGGGCAAGAAATTCTTGCTCCTATTTTAGTATTTTCCGGAATTTCTCCCAGCCATTTCCTCTGATTTTCAGGATATAGCTTCCTTGGGCGATGCCATTTGCCTGTAGGGCAACTGGACGCTCTGTTTGATTTCTACTCAACTCCCATGTATTTACCAATTGGCCATGGGTAGACCAGAGTTCCAATTTTACATCTTCTGCCTCGGGCAATTCCAGCCAAAACTCTTCGCCAATCGGATTGGGATAGAGCTTGATATCTTGAGAAAATACAGGCTCAACATTTACCGTACTGGCAACACAACTACCAAAAATTTTGATGTTATCGATATACAGGTTATTTCCATAGCCATTTTTGGCGATGAATTTCAACCTGACATTGCTTTCTCCGCTAAATTGAGAAAGGTCAATCAACTTGCATTGAGCACCTTGGCTTCCCTGGTAACACCAGTCTGCGTCCGAAGTGGGAACAAAATCATTTGAAGTAAAAGATGCGGTCGCAAAATTGAAGCTGCCGTTCTCTGCGTCCCTGAATAGCAGGTAAGGATAGTTTTGTCCCCCATCGATAGATGCCCTGATGATTAAAGAGTCTTGGCTTGCTCCTTGGGCAAAGGATCGATAAGCATGGTCAAAGGCCAATTCCATATCGAAATAGCTGGAAAAATCAAGGTTGGGAGAGATGAGTTCGTCTATCTCCCCTGTTGAGGAGTAAACAAACATCCTTACGGAGACTGCAAAATCTCCATTAGAACTTCCAGCGACAGAGGAAAGCTCCCAAGTTTCCTCATTATCAGAATTGACAACAGTCCAATCTTCCAGGCCTGACTCGAAATCCTGTTCGTAAAGCAGGGCATCTCTGTTGGGAGTGATGTTGATAAATGTATTTTTTGTAAGGGAAGAGTTGCCAATGGTATTGCTTACGGTAAGGCTCACATTATACTGTCCTGGATTGGCATAAGTAACTACTGGATTTTCAAGGGTAGAGCTAGAAGGGGAGCCTCCGGGGAATGACCATGTCCAAGAGGTGGTAGTGTTGAGGGATTCGTTGAAGAATTGGATCTGACTACCTTGACAGGCAAATCTTTGAGAGGCATCAAAGCGAGCCAAAGGAGCACCTGTGCCTTGGCATACGGTAGAGCTTAGGAGTGCTCTTCTTCTGGAGGCATTGGCCATGACTGCCCTCATGATGTTTTTTTGGCATTGGGTAAATACATTCATGCAGGCATCGTCGGTGTAATCCATATAGTTTTCGAACATATCCGGCGTTCCGCAATTTGCAGGTGCTGTTGTAGGACAGCCATAATTTGGCTGATCGGAAGGAGGGGTATCTGCGCATCCATCGTCGACCCCGCAGCCACCATCTCCCCAGATGTGCTCCAGTCCTAGCCAGTGTCCTACCTCGTGGGTGGTCGTTCTTCCAAGGTTATAGGGGCCTTGTACTGATCCTTTACGCCCAAAAGAGGTTGGGGTAATGGTAACTCCATCTTTATACACAGGCTCCAGGGAATCGCTGGGTAAGATGGTAAATCCAAGGAAATCATTTGCCAAGGGCGAAACCCATATATTCAGGTATTTTGTAGGATCCCAATAGGTAGCTTGCTGAATGGTATTTTGGTGATAAGTGATTCCATATGGGGGGGCGCGGAAGCCTTCCAGCAACCTGTTTACACGATCTATTCCTGGCTCGGGCATCAAGTTGCCATTGGGATCAACCAGTGCTAGGCAAAACTCAATTTCAATGTCTGCACCATCTGGATGGGTATTGTAGCCATTGGAGTTTAATCTTCTTCTGAAATCTTCATTGAGTACATCAATCTGAGAATTGATCTGACTAGCCGTGATATTTCCGCCAATCCCAACTGCCTCATCATCATGAACGACGTGGACTACCACAGGGATGGTAAGGACATCTCGCTGCACATGATTGCTTTGCCTTCTAAGATTTTCAATCCACTGATGGTAATCTTCTCTACTTCGGGATTGAAATCCCTCCTCTCTCAACAACTTTTCAGCCTCAGCCAGTCCACATCTTTCTGTATGTACATGTTGAGCCGAAACCAGCGGTGCGAAAATAAATGCAAACAGAGTCAGAAATAGGATTTTCGAAAGAAGTCGGGTCAATGAAAAAGCCTTCATAGTAAATTTTTGAAGAAGCGCATTATTGAGTTCTGGTGTTAGATTAACCCCTGAAAGGCCTATTGGGTTTAGGGAATAAACTAATAAAAAAGACAGCGTCAGAACGACTTGCGCCTGACATGCCAACCTATTCAACGTAGGAAGTTGCAGATTCGCTGTATGGAAAATTAAATTACTGGTATTGTTCTATGAGTTCAAGGATTTCCCGTTCTTTTTTCAACACTGGTAGGAGTTCGAATAAGATTGTATGTTGTGCGGGATCGAGGATAAGTCCGTTTTCGAGGTAGGTAAATGCCTTATCCATCATGCCAATATCAAAACAGTAGGCTGCACAATAGAAGTACAGTAATGCCTCGTTGGGGTTTATTTTAATGCCTTCTTCAAGATAAGTAACAGCTCCAATGGGGTTTTTGTGATCGTATAAAACCCGGGCCCAGTCTTGCCAGATGCTAATATCTGAGGGGCTTAGGCTAATGGCTTGCTCAAGGTATAGGTAGGCATTATATCTCTGTCCAAGTTTGTATTCACATATGGCCATGGCCAGGCAAAGGTCAGCATTTTCGCTGTCCAATTTATAGGCCTTCTGATAGTAATGTATGGCTTCCAGGTACTTTTCTCTCCTTTCCAGACAGAATCCAAGGCCTATCCACGCATCAATGTGGTAGGGGTCATGCTTGGTAACTCTCCCGTAATATTTGATGGCGTCATGGAAAAACTCCAGATTTTCATAGCAATCACCTATCTGATAAAGGGTATGTACATTCTCGGGAGAAAAATAAAGTGCCGATAAGTATGATTGAAGGGCTTCTTGATATTTATCCTTACAAAAGAGAATTTCACCTTTCTTTAGGAGAGCATCTTCATAATCATCCTTGATAACCAAGGCATATTCATATGCATCCAGCGCCTGATCAAAAAGGCTAACTTTTTGATTGAGGCAGCCTAGGCGATACCAAACAGTGTGTGAATAAGGATTATTGTCAAGATATTTTTCACAAGTCGCAATGGCTTCTGTGATTTTATCCTCTGATTCGTAAAGGTAGGTAAGCTCGATCAGGGCTTCATCGAAGCCGGGCTTTTCTGCGATTGCTTCCAGGTAATAGGTCTCACTTTCCTTTGGTCTCTGGCAGATCTGGGCGATATTTCCCATGTGAAGCAATAGCTTCGAAAGATCATCTGTGAAGGCGAGACAAGAGTTCAGGATTTCAATGGCATCCTCGTAGCGGCCCATTTTCCCATATATATCTGCTTTCAGCCCCAAATAATCTTGAGAAAGGGGACTCAAAATCAAAGCCTGCTCGATTGATTCTTCTGCGCGCTTATGATTGCCTAGCTCAAATAATAAGTACGATTTTTGGTAATGAAGTTGACTGTTGGTAGGGAATGTATCAAGTGCAAAAGACACCAACGCCAAGGCCCTTTTCCATTCCTGCCCTTCCACATAGAAATCATAAATCTGGCTGACTCTGGCTAGATCCATGAAAAAGACTTCATTGTTATTCATCCTCTCCTCAAACTCCCTCGCAATTTGTCTTGATCTATGATCCTCGAAGTCGTTATGTCCAAATGCTTCTGCCATAATGGGAAGGTTATGGTCAACAGATGTGTAGTGGTACAAAAACGGAAATTTCCATTTTGCTTGCTAACAAATGTAAGGCATCATTGGTAATTTGTCTACTTGATTAAATAGTCTTTTTTCGGTAAGTTACTGCAAATACTCCTACGAAAACCAGAAATATATAAAAGCCTTTTTCCCAATTTAGCTGTCCTTTTGCAAAAAAAATGGATAAGAAAGCAACCAAAACTGGCTGAAGGTAAATGTAGATAGAGACCACTGATGGATTGACCTTTGAGAGGGCATAAGCATTGAAAGAATAGACCAAAACAGTGGTGAATGTTACGATGTAAAGCAAACTCCAATAGGCTTTTACAGGTATTTCTCCCCAATTAACAGCTAATAAATCCGGTGTGCCCATGGGAATGATGATGAGTCCTCCCATTAAAAATATCCATTTCACGATGGTCAGTGGATGATACTTCTGTGCCAAGGGCCTTACAATTACCAGGTAGACACCATAGGAGGCAGAGTTGATAAACACAAAAATATCTCCCAGCAAGGTGTTGCCTCCAAGGCTCAGCGTCCTTCCACTCAGGATCAAAAGCAAGGCCCCTCCAAAGGACAGCAAAAGGCCCAATGCCTTCAGGCCACTTAAGCTCTCAGTGCGCCAAATGGCTGAAATGATAAAGACAAAGACCGGGGAGGTAATCATCAAAACCGAGGCATTCAGTTCTACTGTAAGGGATAAGCCCTTGAAAAAGAGCAATTGGTTGATGACAATCCCAAATAGTGAACAGGCTGCCAGAAGTAAATAATCCTTTTTGTCTGTAATTTTCTCATTGACCACAAAAGTTCCAATGATAAAGAAGACTGAACTTCCGACGATGTTCCTTATGGCAACAACCCCGAAGGCTCCGATATAATCAAATACCCATTTGGCGATGAAATAATTGAAGGTGTAGGCAAGTGCTACTGCAAGCAATGCCAAATGAGGGTATATGTTGTCCCTGTTAGCCATCTGAGAAGTGTTTTTGAGGATGGCGCGAAGATAGGTAAAATAAGGGAGCTTTGGTGTTCTGGGACTGACTTCAAAATTATTCCTATCAATAAGTACCAAGGCAGAGGGCTATTTTCCAACCGCCTTGATACGAATTTAGTATGCTACTCCAATTGGTTGGAGATGGGTTGGTTTTTGGGATATTCTACCTCATATGAAAATCGAAGTACTTTCTTCTCCCCGGCTTTGAGGCTTAGTTTCCACTCCAATTCACCTTTGAGGTAGGTATAATTGGCTTCGCTACTCTCTTTGAGCAAGACTTTTATGTTGTCATTGGGTGAAATGGGGATCTGGTCGAGGATTCTGATTTGTACGGTACTTTGTTTGTTGTTGAGGATGGTGATTTCGAAGGCGCGCGAATCTCTTACCTTGGAGCCAAAGAACTTCCTTTCGCCATAGTCTTTGACCTTTTGTCGCTGGATCAGGATGTTGTTGTCTCTACCTAGAGATAGGCGGAGGGTATCGTTGACATATCGGGTGTCCAGCAATGAATTGCCAACGTATTGATCTTCGAAGAAGAGGCGGGCTTGGCCTGAGAGGAAGTTGTACTGCCCCCAGTCTGTGAGGCTGGTAGTCAGGTAAGCCTTTTCATCTAGTTTGGGAACGGAATTGTATTCGTAGTCAACTTCAATTTCCTCTTCCACCATGGTAATCTTTTTGGCTTTGCCATCAGAATTGACTGAGTATGGCAACTGAAGTTTGTAGGAGAAATTGGTCTGGTAGCTTAATTTCTCCATTGGAATGAGCTTTTTGGTCTTTCTTCGGGCTTTATAATCTGTCCTGTCCCTTACCTTAACTCCGTCGACATAATACCGAGTCGCTGGCTGGATGGCTTGAGCTTTGAGGACCCTTTCCGTTAGTTTTTCTGACATCCCTTTGAATGGAACCATTTTGGTAGTCTTAAATCCAGGGCTTGAATTCACACCGATCTCTTGATAACCCCTCAATACCGCAGTAAGTCTTCCATTAGGTTCCGGCATTTGAATTTCATACTCTCCATTTGCATCTGTAAGCGTGGAGATGGTCGTTCCGGCCAGGCTAATTCGAACACCTTCCAATGGATAACCATTTGCATCAGTAATTCTTCCCTGGGCAGTAGTGATGAAGGAAGTTGGATAAGCCGAATTCCTTTTTGTTGTATTGGGAGCTTTGGAATTGTTTTTTCCTATTCGCCATGGGCTAAGCCTGGGAAGGGTGCTGTTTTGACTGGGGTTACCGGATGAGATGGTGAGTGATACACCTTCCCAATCAATCCCTGTTTGTTGGAAGATCGAGGCGTGGTAGCGGATTTGTAGAGGCGAATCCACGCTCTGCGCCTTGATGTCATAGGATGGAATCCAGCCACATTCACCTACGAGATAACTCAATGCTAGGGGGAAATTTCCTGCTTCGCTTGCCTCTAGAGAGATGCTGACCTCTGTCCTGACCCTGGCTTCCCCTTTTGAAATCTGGTTCATTTGTAGGGCATACCTATGGTTGATGCGCTGTTTTTCTGCAATCTCAAAGTTTTTCATCAGCAGTCCTTTTTCCAACTTACCCAATGCCTCACGAAAATAATCCATGCTTGCCCTTAGGCTTTCGGCATCAAGCCCTTGCTGGCCTCCCATTTCTTTGTTGGCCATTAGAACTTCTTTTTCCTGCTGAAGGATAGATCGTTCTGTATTTAGTAAATCTATTTCCCTTCTGAGCTTTTCCTGCTTGTCTTTCAGCTTTTCTACTTCTTCTCTAAGCTCATTTTCATTTAAAAAATTATAATTATGGCTGATGGATAAGAGGGTAAGGCCAGGAGATTTTAGACGAATGCTTTGTGGATCTAATTCTGGAGATAAATTCTCAAAAATGACTTCATTTTCTCCTTTGGATAGACTTACCTCTTTTGTTCTCAGAATTTCTGCCCCTTCCAAATAGACCGTTACACTTTGGATTTCAGACTTGATTTGTTGGGAATGGCTTTGAGCAATCAGCGAAGAGGCCAAAATAATTCCAGTAAACAGCAGTAAATAGGTTTTCATTATGTGTTTTTGAAATAAGATATGATTATTAAACCTCTTCCATAATTTTTTTTATAAATCTGTAAGTTTATGTCCTGTGGGTAGAGAATTTAAGTTCTAATAGGGGGATGGTGCTGAAAAAGTTAATTATGCCATTAAGCAGGAAAATTATGTTTGAATCAATAGATATTTAATCACCCTAAGGGAATTGTATGGACAAAATAATCGGAATTGCATTTTTTCTTTTGATCAGCCTATGTCCTGGCCTTTTTGCCCAGGATTTTGGCATCATCAATGACCCTGATGGATATACCAACGTGAGGGATGAACCTAACTCGAAGGCAAAAATCGTTGGGAAAATTGCCAATGGAGAGTTGTTTTTTCTTTACAACTATTCAAGGGAGATACTGGAAGGGAATGGCATTACTTATGATCCAAATTGGCCCTTGATCAATTTCTCAGGCTGGCCTGAGCATTATTTCGATACCGAAATCACCGAGAACCTGAAGAAACAAGGCATTCCTTTAAAAAAGCGAGAGTTTGAAGGCTACATATTTAAGGGGAAAATCAAGGCCATTTCACAAATGGAAGCCTTGAAGGGACATCAGCTCGGTCCGGATTTTCTGGTTTTCTCAGATGGGGAAAGCAGTTTTTTGATTAAGTCGGGCCCTTTTACAGAAGAGAATCACAAGGTCGAACGCAAGGAACGGTATGGAGTTGTAAAAATAGATGGCAGGGAGCCGCTGGGTACAGACGGAGGTTTACCTAAAAATGAATTCAAGTGGATCAAGTTTGTAGAGGGGGATAAGATAATGGATATTTCCATGTCATCGGTTCAGCATTTATATGAACCCAGAATGCGAACAAAATCCACCAAGATGTTCAAAGGAGAAGATGGGACTTATTACCTGAGCATGACCAATAGTGATGGGGCGGGGGCTTATGTGGCTTGCATTTCTTTCAAGGGGGGGAAGGTCAAGGCCTTGACAGCCCAGTCCGTTTTTTAGGATATAAGCCATTAAAGCAGAAAATGGGAAGTTCCTTTCGAAACTTCCCTATATCTTTTACTCAAATGCCTTAAAATGAATTAGGCAAGGCTGTTGACGTACTTGGTCAGCTTGCTCTTCAAGTTGGAGGCGTTGTTCTTGTGAATGATGTTCACCTTCGCTACACGGTCAATGATAGAGATTACTTTCGGAAGCATCTCTTCAGCCTGAGCCTTGTCAGTAGTTGTGCGTAAACGCTTGATATAGGTACGCATTGTAGTTTTCTTGTACCTGTTGCGTAGACGACGAACAGCTATCTGGCGAATTCTCTTTTTTGCTGATTTATGATGAGCCATTTGATTGTTTTATATGCTTCTTTCCTTGAATTGGACGGCAAATATAACTAAAGATTACTTTTTTACAAAATGGCTGTCTATTATTGTTTTGGATTCATGTCCTTCATTCGATACTGACTACCAAGCTACTCCAACATGAAAATTACCATTAGCATCGATAATCAAAGCTATTCTCTGGGTGCACCTCAGGACATTGGCATTTCTTTAAATTTCAATGGAGCCCAACCCAATACCTATGGCGTACCTAAGGCAAAGGCTCAGGCCTTTGAGGGGCAAGGATTTGTCGGAGACGTGTCCAGGGGAGGTAGCTGTAACTTTGAGGTCTATGAATTTGTGCCGCATTGCAATGGGACCCATACTGAATGTGTTGGCCACTTGACGGAGGAAAAGGTATTTGTCCATGAAGTTCTACATAAAAGCCTTTTGACGGCCAGCCTCATTACGGTAGCACTTTCAACTGATTCTTCCAATGGTCAGGACTCTTATCAACCCCCCTTGGAAGATGGCGATTTTTTTGTGGGACTCGGGCCTTTAGCAAAAGCCCTGGAAGGAGCTGACAAAAACTTCCTGGAAGCACTAATTATTCGAACACTTCCCAATGCGGGGGATAAAAAATCTAGAAACTA
The DNA here is from genome assembly GCA_022760475.1 of Bacteroidia bacterium. Lineage (GTDB taxonomy): Bacteria > Bacteroidota > Bacteroidia > J057 > J057 > JALEFZ01. The sequence goes on from JALEFZ010000005.1 coordinate 181,406, forward strand.
TATGCTAGACACCTGCCCTTTTTTCTCAAATGAGGCCATGAAGTTTATTGTAAGCCTTGGGGTAAAACATCTGTTGGTGGATTTTCCGTCAGTAGATCGTCTTTTTGATGATGGGAAACTCAGCAACCATAGGATCTATTGGGGCATAGTGGAGGGGGAAAAGAATATTCCTGAAAAAGTCTGGGCAGAAAAAACCATTACCGAGATGGTCTTTGTAGAGAATAACATTCTGGATGGCAACTATCTCTTGGAATTGCAAATTGCTCCCTTTATGGCAGATGCTTCTCCTAGTAGGCCCCGCTTATTCCCTTTAAAGCCAGAGAATTGATGCCTAAACTATTTCATTTGGGAAATAATTGCTATCGGCATCATTTGCAAAAAACAATAGTTTAGATGGCTGAATAATTTGCTATATTAGGTCAGCGTCTCCCAGGATAATAATAACATCAAAAAATGGGCACAAAAACCCAAAATTTTGACTTCCAGCGTATTTTTGACTCTCAACCAGAACCCTCAGCATTGTTATGCTGTGAGGGGGATATAGTGTATGTAAATCAAGCCTTGTCAGACCTATTGGGAGTAGAAAGTGTTGAAATGGAAGGGGCATATTTCTCGTCAATATTGCGAGAACCATTTTCAAGGGAGAGCTTTTCTTTTTTTAAGTCAAGATTCAAAAAAGATGGGATCTATGATCCTTTGTCAGTGTTTTTGGCAGGAGATCATGAAGCTGAGTGGACCATGAGGTTATTTTACCTCAAGTCGGAGAGTATGTTTCTTGTAAACTTCTACCCAGGTAAAGAACTCCAAAGTGATCATAGCAAGAATTCATCTTCTTTAGATAAAATTAGCCTTGAACTTGAAAAGAAAGAACTTCAAAAGAAGAAGCAGGAAATAGATCACCTTATCTATATCATTGGACATGACCTCCGTGCCCCAATGAGGGCTATATTAGGCTTTTCTCAAATCCTGAAGGATGACTACAAAGATAAAATAGATGGCCACGGACTTGAGCTAATCGACATTGTCCAAAATAACACCCGCAAGCTTAACTCTCTGGTAAGTAACTTGATAGAGTACTCAAGATTGACCAAAAGGGAAGAGCTTGTTGTGGCCATAGACCTGAGAGAATTGTTTGAGCATGAGTTTCGGAAGCAATTTGAGGGCCTAGAGGAGCCTCGGGAAATGACTTTCCAGATAGGAGAGATGGGCACCATCAGGGCTGATGCCAAATTGATCAAAATAATTTCTACCGAATTGCTTTCCAATGCAATCAAGTTTTCCCGTGAAGTTGAGGAACCCTTGATCGAGGTTGGAGGCTATGTTGATGTACATGGCTACACCTTCTACATCAAAGACAATGGTATAGGCTTTGACATGGCTTCGGGAGATAGAGTTTTTGGAATCTTTGAAAAACTGGTTTTGGAAGAGGATTATCCCGGCAATGGCATCGGTCTGGCAAGAGTCAATAAGGCTGTCAAGTTAATGGGGGGAAGAATATGGCCCGAAGCCCATCCGGGTGAAGGAGCTGCCTTCTATGTCTTTATTCCTCAAACTTAATTCTTCACACAAAAAATAAAGGGAGCCTGAATCATTTCAAGGCTCCCGTTTTTATTTGGTTTCACAATTTTATACCAACTCTTTTTCCGGGGTGTTTTTTTTCCTTCCAGGCATGATTACAAAGTGAAGAAGCAGGAAGGCAACGATGAGTACTGCCGGGAGAAAGGCCATTCTTTGTAATACCTGAGCACCTGACATGTTCTCATCAAGAAATACTCCCATGATGGGTAGTACCAATGAGGTGGCAAACATACCCAAACCTCCCATAACCGAGAGTCCAAGCGCGCCACTTTTTGGGATTTCTTCAGATACAAAAGAGAGCATTGTAGGCCAGAAAAAGGTAATTCCAACTCCAAAAACAATGGCTGCTGCATAAACCATGTTACCGGTTGCCATGCTAAGTCCGATCAAACCCAGGGTCGAAAAGACTGCTGAAAATAGCAACATTCCTGAGGTGCTTAGCCTGTGGGCAATAGGTCCAGCAAAAGCTCTCCCCAAAGCCATGACACCACTTGTCAGTGCCAGCGCCAACAAGGGTTTTGCCTCAGCTTCCTTGAGCAAGGCTTCAATATTTTGATTGGTTCCCAACTCAGTGGAAGCCGTCAAAAGCATACATACAGCCATGAACAGGAAAAGGGGATTGGCAAGGGAGCTCCACATGTCCCCTGTTGAAACCCCCATGCTGACACGTTCGGTTTTGGGCATTTCCTGACCCAAAAACAGGAATCCGTATATAACCAAAGGAATGAATAAGGTTCCCAACATGATTTGCCAAGAAATATTCTCTCCTACATTTAGGATATTTAAGTCTACCAGGAAGTATGCTACGAGACTTCCAATTACGATCCCTCCTGGGAACCAGACATGAAAGCGGTTGAGCATTTTTGTCTTTTCATCAGGATAAAGTGTCGCGACCAAGGGATTACAGGCAGCTTCGACCAGTCCATTCCCCAGACCAATAGCCAGGGTACCAAAGAAAAGAGTATAAAACTCAGTGGCGAATATGGTAACCACTATACCAATGGCATGCATGATAAATGCTCCAAAAAGGATTCGCCTCATGCCCAATGCATCAACCAGGGGCCCGCCGATTACCATGGCAAGGGTGAAACCCCAGAAGGCAGGGCCGAAGGCAAGGCCCATATCTTTTTCAGAAAGTCCATAACCATCTGCACCAAAAACCACATTTAGTTTGGCCCTGAATGCAAAAGTCATGGAAGTTACCACCAAAGCCAGACAACTGGCCAGAAAAAGGCGGTTGGGATTTATTTTTTCGTTCATTTGAGTAGTAGGTTAGTGGTTTCTGCACAAATCAATGTTCTAAGATATAAAAGTTTGAACATTTTTATACGGCTACAAAAAAACCACCCACTCAGCAGTAGGTAGTTTCAGTTGAAATCTTTTGCGGAAATTATTTGCCTCGGGCGGCCTTTTCCAGGCTTACAGTAAACATCATTTTGATGGATGTAGGTTCTACAGGGTTGAGCAGGGCATCTACTTCCATGTCATGTACCGTTCCGAAGTCAAATATTTTCTTGTCATGTGAAAGGGTATTCACCTTGAAATCAGACTTGATGTCCTTCTTCCTAAGCATGTCTTTGTAGACCATGTTGATTCCCAAATTTGAATTCAAGGGCATGTTTCCTACCACAATTCTCCGTTCAAGGCCACAGCGATTGGGATTTTGATCTCGGATGATGACCTCTGGTATTTCTTCTACCCAAATGACATGGCCATCCGAAAGGGTCAACTCATATTTCAGCGTTAAGGTATCATTGGCAAGAGAAACATTTCCCATTTTTGCCATTGGCTGCTGGGTTTCACCATCTTTCATGACTTTCCAGCCATTTTTTTGGCTAGGGTCTTCCTGATAGAATGTCAATCCATTTGAGATAACCTTTTTACCTCCTTCTTCGATTTTTACCCCTCCCTGCCATGCCTTTATTAGCTGACAATTATTTCTGTCGTAAGCTACCCATAGCTGTTTGTGGAGGGCAACCACAAGTACATTCGGCCTTCCATCCAGTGTGGCAGTGAATACCCAGTTGGCGATGGGACGTTTTGGAACTTCTTCCTCTTCTTTTTCTTTATCCTTGTCCTGTGCCCAAGCCAAGCTGATTGACAACAGTAAAAAGAGAAACACGCTAACTTTCTTCATCAGATCCATGTAGTTTTGATTTATACAAAGAAAAAAAACTCCTGGCATAGGTTCAACGGATAAATCAAGCTCAAATTTTTCTGGATTCAGTCCAAGCCAAGGATTTCTCTATTTTCTGCCTCATCGATTCCGCTGTCTGCAAAATCGTCGAAGGCTTTTTCTGTAACTCGAATGATATGATCTTCAATAAAAGGGGCACCCTCTTCAGCCCCTTGTTGAGAGTCTTTGATGGCGCATTCCCATTCCATGACTGCCCACCCGTCAAAGCCATACTGGCTGAGTTTGGAGAAAATTGATATGAAATCTATATCACCATCTCCTAGAGAGCGGAACCTTCCAGGGCGATCTACCCAGCTTTGATAACCTCCATAGACACCGGACTTACCAGTAGGATTGTATTCTGCATCCTTGACATGGAACATGCGAATGAACTCATGGTAGAAATCTATATATTGTAGGTAGTCTAATTGTTGTAAGACGAAATGCGAGGGATCATAAAGCATTTTACAACGTTGGTGGTTTCCGGTTTCTGCAAGGAACCTTTCAAAGGTAATTCCGTCATGAAGGTCTTCTCCGGGATGAATTTCATAACAAACATCAACCCCAACTTCATCAAATGCATTTAAGATAGGAAGCCATCTTTTAGCGAGTTCCGAAAAAGCAGCTTCTACGAGTCCGGATGGGCGCTGTGGCCATGGATAGACATAAGGCCAGGCAAGTGCACCAGAAAAAGTCGCATGGGCGTTGAGTCCCAATTTTGCACTGGCTTGGGCAGCATGCATCATTTGCTGGATGGCCCATTCTGTCCTTGCTTTGGGATTGCCATGAACCTTATCCGGAGCAAAACCATCAAACATCTTGTCATAGGCGGGGTGGACGGCTACCAACTGCCCCTGCAAATGGGTAGATAACTCTGTGATCACTACGCCTGCATCAGATGCAATCCCTTGAATTTCGTCTATATAGGTCTCCGAAGTGGCGGCCTTTTCCAAGTCAAATAGTTTATCATCCCAGGAAGGGATTTGAACCCCAAGGTATCCAAGGTCGGAAGCCCATTGGCATATGTCTTGAAAGTTGTTGAATGGAGGTTCGTCGCCAGCGAATTGTGCGAGAAAGATTGCGGGTCCTTTTATGGTTTTCATTCGTAGGTAAATTGTAATGCTAATCGTTGGGAAAGATATAGCCAAATGGCATTGTATGCAATAATTTGAAATAGGAACACTCCTGGAGATCTGGCATTTGTCCCGAAGTAATCCAGAGAGAATTGTAAAGGAAATAATTGGTTTAGCTTCCTGTAAATTCTATATTCTTACAGAAATTAACACCTGCATCAACACATCCCATGTCAAATTCGGAAAAGAGAGCCCTTTCCTGGGAAGAAAAATCAGAAAAACCCTCACAAAATAATCGCCAAAACCATCTCTTGGTGATTGGCATTGATGCATATGAATTTCAGCCCCGCCTCAACAACGCCCGTCGAGATGCCGAAACCATGAAGGCAATATTGTTAGAACGATACCAGTTCAAGGCAGAAAATCTAATAGAGCTTTACGATGAAGCAGCAACCCGCAGAAATATTCTAAAGGCATTTTCAGAGCTGGAATCTAACCTAACCGAAGGCGATAACCTGTTGATTTACTTTTCAGGTCACGGCTTACTTCACAAAGGCCAGGGATTCTGGGTGCCGGTAGACTGTGATGACTGTATCCTTGATGGCATTCCCAATGATCGAATCCATAATTTCCTCAATGCATTTCATGCCCACCATATTTATCTGATCATAGATGCTTGTTTCTCTGGCTCTTTTTTGCCTAGAGCCAGCAGCAAAGCCATTTCGCTAATGGAAGCGAATCCTTCAAGAAGGGTTTTGACCTCCGGCCGTGATGAAGTCGTTTCCGATGGACCCTTTGGCAAGCATTCCCCCTTCTTTTCAGCAGTGAAAAACTTTCTTGAAGATGGCATGGGACCTATATCTGCCATTGACCTGGAAAATTTTGTTATAAAAAATACCCCAAGGTCTGCCCATCAACTTCCCCTGGCATCCTACATTCACGGGACAGGAGATCAGTCAGGCCAATTGGTCTTTTATCCCAAAAGAACCGAAGGAGAGGATTGGCCCAAAGCATTGGAGAAAAATGAAGTAGCCGCTTTTCAGGCTTTCATCCATACTTATCCAGGCTCTTCCCATGTGGAGGAGTCGCATTGGAGAATTGCAAGTATTAAGGATGACCTGACCAGCTATAGATATTATTTGAAAGAGTACCCCAATGGCAAGTTCTACAATGAAGCCTTGATGCAGATGGAGTATCTCGAAGAAAAGGAAGTTTTCAATACTGCTATGAAGCGCGGAGAGGCATCCTTGAGGAGATATATCAGCCGATACAATCCAGATGGAAAGTTTCTAAAGGATGCCTTGGCAGAAATCAGTAGCCTTGAAGAGGCCCATAAGCAGAAAATTGGCTTGGCTGAAAGCCCTGAAGGAGAAAACTATGTCAAGGAAACAAGACGCCCAACTTCCAGGGAAAATCAGCTTAGAAGTGAAGAAACAAAACCCAGGCGCAGGCTTGTGTATGCCTCCATTCCAATTGGATTGGTCCTACTATCCCTCATGGGTTACTTTGTTACAAGACAGTTTACTGATTCTCCCCCAAAGGAAACCACAGTAAAACTGAATGAAGTGAAAACTAAAAACGCCATTGTAGAGGAATATTTGGTCAAGGGAGCGAGTTTGGTGGCCGATGGAGCCTTCAACAGAGACCTCAAATCCGTGGAGGATGGTCTTTTCCTCTACAAACTCGCTCTCGAACAAGACAGCGAGAATACCTTGATCAAAAGAAAAATTAAGGGGGTAAATCAGTGGATCATGAACTACAATGATTCCATGATGAATGTGGTAAATGTGATGCTTCCCAGAATGATTGAAGTAAAAGGGGGGAACTTCACCATGGGGTCTAACCTTTTCAAAACATCCAGCCCTGCCCATAAGGTGAGGGTTCCTACGTTTTTTATGACTGAGACAGAGGTCGCTAACGAGGAGTTTGCAGCATTTCTGAATGCTCGTAAAGGGGATGATAGCATACCAAATTGGATCAACCTGAAGGACAAAGCCACCAAAATTCGATGGGTAAAAGGAGAGTATAAGGCTCAGAATGAGTTCAAATCTCATCCTGTGGTAAATGTGAGTTGGGAAGGTGCAAAGGCATTTGCTGAATGGTTGAGTGGTCTGATGGGTGATAATTACACATTGCCTTCAGAGGCCCAGTGGGAGTATGCTGCCGGAGGAGGCAAAGGTGATCGTTCTCTATTGGATACCAAGCTCTTGGATAAGTATGCGAACTTTGGGGGTGGAAAAGACGGCTACACGGGACTGGCGCCCGTAAAGAGTCTCAAACCAAATGGCCTAGGCCTGTACAACCTATTGGGAAATGTATCTGAGTGGTGCGAAGACAGCTGGCATGAGAATTATAAGAATGCCCCAATCAATGGTTCTGCCTGGGTAAATGAAGCCATTGTACCTAAAGTAGTTCGCGGAGGTTCTTTTAGCAATTCCAAGATTTTATTTTCAAATAAAACCCTTCGAATTGAGTGGAGGCGGATATCAAAAGATCCCGAAAGTAGGGCGCCTGACCTTGGATTTCGCCTTGTAAAGACTCCCAAAGGCTCTTGAAACTAAACCTCCCATTCATATTTTAGAGAGTTTATTCCAACTTCTGTTACTGAACGGCAGCCACTCAAGGCCATGGTAAATGAAAAATCGGCTTTGAGGTTCATGATGACCTCCTCTACGCCTTTTTGTCCTGCAATTGCGAGTCCATATGCATAAGGCCTACCTATACATACTGCGCTTGCTCCCCATGCCAATGCTTTGAAAACATCAGCCCCGCTTCTTATCCCGCCATCTATGAGTACAGGAATTTTTCCTTTTACCTCTCCAGAAATGGATTGTAGGGCATGGAGTGTGCCAATGGAACCATCAACTTGCCTTCCGCCATGGTTTGATACAATGATGCCATCAGCTCCATATTCGATTGCCAGCTTGGCATCATCGGGATGTACAATCCCCTTGATTAGAACAGGCAAGGTGGTCATTTCTTTCAGTTTGCTGATATCTCTCCATTCGAGGTCAGGCCTGCTGAACAATCTGGCGAAGGTACGTACACTTTTTAGCCCTTTGCCTGAACGAAGGTTACTGAAAAAACCTCCAGGAACATTTCTTGCCTGAGCGAAAAGGGTAGCAATGGTTTGTGGGGTGATTCTCGGTCTTGGAGTTGGACCATTTTCGGAGGGCATTTCCATCAGCTTCTGGAAAACCGGATCAGATGTATATTGGGCAATGCCTTTGCCACGAAGGAAAGGAGAATAGGCTTCGTTCAGGTCTCTTTTTCGCCAACCAAGGGTGGCAGTATCCACAGTCAAGACAATGGCCTTGCATCCTGACTGCTCTGCTCGTCTCACGAAGCTCTGAGTCATTTCTGGCGATTTGCTCCAGTACAATTGATACCAATTGAGTGCATTAGGCATAGCTGCAGTGATGTCCTCCATGGGGGTGGAGGCTTGGCTTGATATGATCATGGGCATGCCGGTGGCCTCACAAGCCCTGGCAACAGCAATTTCTTTTTGGGGATGGGCAAGATCCAATGCTCCTATGGGGCAAAGCATGATCGGGGAGGAGAGTTTCTCCCCAAATAACTCCACAGAACTGTCAATTTGGCTCACATCTCTGAGGATTCTTGGAACAATCTCCCAGGATTGAAAGGCCTTCCGATTTGCTGAAAGTGTTTCCTCAGCACCTGCACCTGTGGATACATAAGAGAATGCTCCCGGAGCCATGTATTTTTCTGCTTCTCCTTCCAGATCATTGAGGTCAATGGGGACCAAAGGTTTTCGACCACTGATTCCATTCAAATAAATGCTCCTTTGGTAATCGTAGACATTGCTCATAGTAGTAGGCTTCGTATATTCTCTTAGCTCGACTTTGGCCATTTTTACTCGTTTCAAAATGGCCAAAGTCGAGCTAAGTTGAAAGGAAAATAAAGCTAACCTTTTTTCTCAGGACGAACAATCCCGGCCTCAAGCGGAGTTGAGCCCGGGAATCAATACTACTCAATCATTAACAACTACAATCTGATTTCTCTTGATTGAATTGCCCTGCAGTGAATGGAGTTGGCTGTAGGGGGACTAATAGATTACCTTGCAATCGGGATTCAACTCACGATATGCATATATTTCTTCCCTTGGTATAGGGTTGAAAGGGAGAGAGAGGGTTTTTACACGATTCATGGTCATGAAATGCGCCACTGTGTCCAATGAACATGCATTAAAATAACCTTCTTTAAGTTGCTCAAGATCTGAAAGTGCATCGAATTTCAGGAAGGGAGCCTTGGGGTATGATAAATCAAGCACCTCCAAATTGGGGAGGGTGATCAGGATATCCAGGTCAAACGGATGGCAAAAACAGGCGTTGAATTCCCTTAAATTTGCCAGATACATGATTGAAGTGACATCCTTGACATTGGTTCCACTAATATCCAATACCTCTAGGTTTGGGAACATCCTTAGCGGATAAAGATTCTCAATATCACTCCTGCTACAATCCAGTTCCTTGACTAACTTCAATTCCTCAAGACTATTGAGTCCATTTAAGCCCATGTCTTCAAGTGAAGCATCAAGTATCTCACTCCATGCTGGAGGCAGCGAGCTAGTAAAGCCTGATACGGATTGGATGTTGGAGATCATGTCATTCGTTTTCTCAAATCTCAAAATAATCACCCAATGTAGCCAGACGATATATCAAGGCTTATTACATGTAAAAAAGGGTATGAACTGGCAAAAAGTCTTACATAAAGATCTAGTTCTGGTTTCCTTTCAACTTTTCTCTCAATTGCGTGATCGGTAAGTTCAATAGTTCGAAATCAGGGTGGTACGCCTTCAGCATGTCGAATTTTTCTGCATACATTCCTGTAGCTTTTGCGTTTTTTTCAACAAAATTCATCAGCTTGACGAAGTATTCTTTCACCTCGGGATGGGCTTTTTCGATGACTTTGGCCTTAAGTTTGTTTAGCTCGAAGTCTTTTTCTTTCGAGAAATAGGTAACCAAAAGGGGCTTCATCAACTTCTGTTCTACATCTTCAAAATCTGAAATGGAGAAAGCCCTGAGTAGTTCCTGTAGGTAAATCCTTTCTTCAGGGGTGTCAAAGAAGTAGGAAAGTTTGTCCCAGAAAAGGTAAGGAATATATGTGCCACCAAATCTTTCTGCAGTCTGAACCAAAAACCTATTAAATTGATCCTTGTCTTCCCCCACGACAGAGTGGATTTCCTTCAACTTCGCTATCAGAGGCTCTTTATTCTCCTCCCATTCTCCATAGAAAAGGTCTTCCAGTTTTTCCAGTTCTGCTACAAAATCCATGACTTGATTTATATTAATGTTGACTTACATATAGAAAAATCCCGAACAAGGACTTGCCTCATTCGGGTATTCAAATTTAGAAATAAAATTTCAAAATAGTAAAGAGAGGCTCTGATTACCTTTGTTTTTTGTCAAGAACTTTTTTCAATGATGTATGACCATCTTAATTGCCGACTTCTGACAGAAATTTGATCCTTACCAATCGGATATCATTTCTTTCAATATCAAAATCAGCTGTCAGTTCTTTTTCCGCCTCATCGAGGTCATCGGTTTCTGCATTCATGAAGTAGTCAAAGGTGTCTTCAATAATGTCCTCATCAATCTGATCTCTGATAAAGTAATCAATGTTGATCTTGGTACCTGAATATACGATTTGCTCGATTTTATCCAGCAACTCATCATAGTCCATGCCTTTCATGTCGGCAATCTTATGCAGGGGAGTTCTCCTGTCGATGTGTTGGATGATGAATAGCTTATTCATTGATCGGCGGGCGGTAGACTTCACCACCACTTCCGTGAGACGCTCAATGCCATTGGCTTCTACATGACCTTTGATCAACTGGATGAAAGGAGCTGCGAACTTCTGCGCTTTGCCCTTTCCTACGCCTGTAATGTTCAGGAATTCATTCATCGAGATGGGATACTTCGAAGCCATGTCCTCCAGGGAAGGGTCCTGGAAGATGACAAATGGAGGTATCCTTTTTTCACCAGCTATCTTTTTCCTCAGCTTTTTCAGTTTATCAAATAAGACCTCGTCATAGGTCTTGAAATTCTCTGTTGGGACGCTGGCATTTTTCTTAAGTTGATCAAAATCCTGGAACTTGATCAATTCAAGTGAGTGTGGATTCCTTAGAAAACCTGCTCCGTGGATTCCCATTTTAAGGGTTCCATAATCCTCAATGTCCTTGATGAGGTAATCATGAACGATCAATTGACTAATGATGGCCTTCCACTCTTTTTCGTTCTTGTCCTTCCCTTTTGAATAAACAGAAAGGTCTTGGTGGTCATAGTTTTTGATCTGCTGGTTATTGCTTCCACGCAGAATATTGATGATATGGGTCTGCCCAAATTTCTCATTTACCTGGTTAACTGCCTCCAATACCAACAATGCGTCCTCCTTGGCGTTGAATTTTTCCTTGGGGAAGCGGCAATTGTCGCACATATTGGTGCATTTGGTTTCGTCAAATTTTTCCCCAAAATAGTGAAGCATGAGCTTGCGACGACAAGCACCTGATTCAGAGAAAGCTGCCATTTCATAAAGGAGATGCTTCCCTGATTCTCTTTCGGAAACTGGCTTATCCTTCATGAATTTTTCCAGCTTCACAATGTCATTGAAGTCATAGAAAAGGATGCAGTTTCCTTCCAGGCCATCCCTGCCTGCACGACCAGTTTCCTGGTAATAACTTTCAATACTTTTGGGCACATCATAGTGAATGACAAATCGAACATCCGGTTTGTCGATTCCCATCCCGAAGGCAATTGTAGCGACTACCACCTGAACGTCCTCATTGAGGAACATATCCTGGTGTCGGGATCTGGTGCCTGAGTCCAATCCTGCGTGGTAGGGAACGGCCTTGATGCCGTTGACATTAAGGATTTCGGCATTTTCCTCTACCTTTCTTCTACTTAGGCAGTAAATGATGCCAGATTTATCGGCATTTTCCTTGATGTATTTGATGATCTCCGTGGTCGCATGGTTGTTGCTGACCTTGGGACGTATTTCGTAGTAAAGGTTGTGGCGGTTAAAGCTGGTCAGAAAGATATTGGCACCTTCGATGTGAAGGTTTTGAATGATGTCCTGACGTACCTTGGGAGTCGCCGTTGCTGTAAGTGCAATCACTGGAATATCGCCAAGGAGATTGAGCATATCGCGGATACGTCGGTACTCCGGGCGAAAATCATGGCCCCATTCGGAGATACAGTGAGCTTCGTCAACAGCCACAAAACTGATCTTCGATTGCTGGAGAAACTCAATAAATTCCGCTTTTACAAGAGATTCGGGGGCTACGTAAAGTAGTTTTAACTGGCGTTTTAGAACCTTCTGTTTGACAGCTTCATAGTTGCTCCTGCTCATGCTACTGTTTAGGTAGCCAGCCTCTATCCCAAAGGCTTGCAACTGGTCTACTTGATTCTTCATCAAAGCAATCAAAGGCGAGATGACCAGAGCGGTACCTTCCATGAGGACAGCGGGTAGCTGATAACAAAGAGACTTTCCAGCACCTGTGGGCATGATCACAAAAGTGTTGGTCAAACCCATGATGCTTTTGATTACATCTTCCTGCTTTCCTCGAAAAGAATCATAACCAAAAAACTGTTTTAAGCTCTGAAGTAACTGTGGTTCTTGTATTAAAGGTGATTCGTTCACGTTTTTGAGTGAGTTTAGCTGCTTACTCGGATAAATCTGGATTTCAGACTTGTTTTTGCTGGAAATCCTTCTGTTTTCCTTGATATTTTTAACAAAAGAAATTGTTGGAACTCAATAATTAAAGCAATGTTCCTTTATTTCTATATTAATTTAGGAATGACTACCAGACCATGATCAATTTCATCGATTCCCAATTATATAAATATAATCAAAGCAGGTGAGTTAAACTAATTGGAGAAGGGCAATTAAAGCTGTGTGCTCAAGGCTTGAATTTCCTCCAGAAACCTATCCAAAGGCTGAAGTAAAAATGTGGTTTTTGATATGGAGATATTGTTCTCTTTCCCTCCATATACCTTTCTCAAAAAAAATAGCTACCTTTAAGCTACTATTCCACACACCACTGCTAGTTTTTGCCTATGTAGCAACGCCAACATTTTTACCTTCGTTCAATTATTAATGAGTTTCCTGATGAGAGCTTCAGATTACAAAGAGGATGAAATCATCGAAGGCTGCATCAATGGAGGTCGCAAGTACCAAAAGATTTTGTACGAGCGATTCTATGGCAGCATGATGGTGGTTTGCATGCGATATACCAACGATCGCGAAGAGGCCAGAGATGTCCTTCATGAGGCCTTTATGAAGGTGTTTAAAAACATCCACAAATTTACTCTCGGAACCAATCTTGGCGCGTGGATTCGCCGTATAATGGTTAATACAGCAATCGACCATTACCGGAAAAAGGCCAAAGGGCCTGCACTCGTCGAAATCAACCATGCCATCCATGAAATTGATACCCACGATATCCTTTCGGATATGGGGGCTGAAGAGATTTTAGCGATGGTTCAAAAACTCTCCCCTGCCTACAAAATGGTGTTTAACCTCTACGTGATTGAAGGTTATTCACATAAAGAAGTAGGGAAGCTGCTTGGAATCAGTGAGGGGACATCAAAATCAAATCTGGCTAAGGCCAGAGCCAAACTTCAAAAAATGATCTTAAAGTCCCGGATGATCAGCCGGGCAGAAGGAGAAAACTATGCCTAAAAAAGGACTGTGGCATATCATTAAAAACAAACTGGAAAGTTTAAACTTAGCTGTTGATGAGTCAGATTGGCAACTCATGGCTGAAAAACTTGACAGCCCGGTGGACCAAAACATCCGGGCAAAACTCCTTCTACACCAGGAAAATTTCGAGCCCGATGATTGGGATCTTTTTCTTGATTATGCGGAAAAGGCAAGCCTTGAAGAAAAAGACATCCTGCTCGATCAAAAAATCAAGAAAAAACTGGATGATTTTGTAATCCCACTTGAAGAGAATGCCTGGATGATGTTCCAGGATGCCCTTCCAAAAATCAAGGATTGTCCTGAAACCAAAGAATTCAACCCTGTACCCATCCGACTAATGGAAGTTCCCGTAATGGACGCCATTATCAGGAAAAAATTAGCTGGGCTTAGTTTGTCCCCGGCTTATACCGATTGGTTCGACATGCTCGAACTGCTAGAGCAGGACTTCGATCATACAGTCTATCACTCCCTCAACAAACTTGAAGTAAATAATCGTGCTACGGATTGGAAAAAGATGAGCCTCTTGCTTGATCAGATTTCCAGACCGGTGAGGAGTTTTCCTTGGATGAGGGCAGCAGCAGCAGCAGTATTTTTCTTCTGCTTGCTCATAGGAGGAAATTTCTGGGTATTCAAAAATGATCTTCCCGTAAACTTTAATGCCTGGATGAAGAAAAGTAGCAGCACCCCGACCCTGCTTGCACCTGAACCTTCCAAAACCCTGGCAAGTAAAAAAGGTCCCGCTACTAAGCCACTAGATCCTGTTGAGGAAAAAGTTCAAACGGTAGACCAACTTGAATCTTCAGTCATCGTGAAGGCTGCACTCGCTCATAGTGCCCAGGCCTCAAAGCAAGAAACAAGCATTGGCTCATGGGATGCTTCTCATGCTCCTCCCATAGAATTGGTAAAAGATGAATCACTTCATTTGGATTCCTACCAAACCACAGCAAATAAAAATGCCAAAGATAATCAGAAAGCAGGAAGCCTGGAAAGGCAAATGAATCAACTCAGAAACAACTACCGAGTTAATAAAATGGGGGTCATGGCAGTCAATGAACTGTGGGAAATGAATGAGAATGAAAAGCCCTGGCTACCTTCAGTTGGAAAGAAAAAGAGAGATCTTTGGATAGGTGTATATGGGGCTACTGCCCAAACCAAAGTAGAATTAAACGGTCCCAAGTCTGAAACTCCAGGCTATACAGCTGGGCTGAGAGCAATGATTCAATTGAATGAGCACTGGTCGTTCGTTTCAGGCCTTGCTTATGGGAAAAAAGAGTTCAATTATGCCTACAGCCTATATTCAGATAGCTTAGCGATCCAGGGGAGTTTGACTGTGGTTGATGTGCCTTTGCTGTTGAGATATGAATTTGAAACAGATAACGAGCTTGGGTTATACCTGCAAGCTGGTGCAGTAGCAACGCTCAGCCTTAATGAAAATTACCTGGAGTTTGATCCAAACACCCCCCAAAATGGAGGCATTAGAAGGCTTTCTCCCTATGGGAATGAACCAACCAACTTCGAGCAAAAGCTCAATTCCTATCCTGGAAATATTCTACTTTCATTTGGTGTCGCTTATCCCATAGGCGATAAGTACCGGGTAGAATTGGAACCTTACTTCTTGCAGAATCTGCAAAGAATTGTAGGGGTTGAAAGACTTGGCTTAAAGAAGAGACTCTACACAGCTGGTATCGGGCTGAATTTCTACCTGAATACTAGCCCTTCAAAGTAAATTGACCAATAACCTCCTTCTAAGTTGTTTTCAGTTGAGTCCAAAAAAAAATTAGGGGACTCAATCCCTATCGGGAGAGTCAACCCTAACCCCTAGCTTCTGTATTTGGCGTAATGCCTAATGCACTTACAAGGTGCATCTTTTGATTCGATAATTAAAATGTATTTTATTTAAAATATTACGCACTTCGAGTTTTATCAAAAAAAGAACGTTCCATATCTCACGACATGGAACGCAACCCCTAAAACCTAAACTACTACCTTGATGCTTATCTAAATCCCTTTTGGGAAGACGAGCCTTTTTTATTAGAAGGGTTTCTGTTGTTTCCCTTCGACATTACAAAGGTGGGGATTGCAAAATGAAATTCATACTTAAAATCGTATAATTATTTACTTGTAATATATTGCTTGTCGTTTTATGAAAGGAATGACTAACTATTTATATAAAATTCAGTTGTATCTTTGTGTGAAATAGTGAAGCTGTAAAACCACAATAGATTTTAGCATGGAAGTTTTAAATGGAATTTTGGGAGTTGCTGTTCTTGCTGGCCTGATTATCATAGGGCTTATCTTTACTGTTCTGTTTTTTCTAAGAGCAGATAGAAAAAATCAGTCCAACTGATTTGACCCTTGTTAGCTAATTCAAGCTTTGCAGACATTCTTCCATAGGATGCACTGAAATAAGTGATATTATTGACTTTTGTTGACATTTGTAGTTCAAAAAAGTCTCCTGAAAGACGGAAAAAGTTGAAGGTTTTTCCTTCCTAGAACACTTCAATCTTCCTTCCAGGGGACATTTTTTGCACTTGAGAGTAGGAATCTTTTTTGTTTCTTGCTTTCAGGTAACTACCAAAGACTTAATTCTAAATCAATGAGAAGGTTCCTCATCAGCATAACTTTAATTCTTGGGGTTTACTCCCAGTCAATGGGACAATTTGCCAGTAGCTCTGTACTAAAAGAAGGTGAGTGGATAAAACTCGGAATCTTGAAGACAGGTGTTTATAGATTGGACGCTGCTTATCTCCAAAGCATTGGCCTTAATACGTCATCCATCAACCCCCAAAATATCCAGATTTATGGTAATGGTGGCGGAATGCTTCCACAAGCCAACTCAGATTTTCGACATGATGACCTGGTTCAAAACAGAATCGAAGTAGTTGGGGAAGCTGATGGTAGTTTTGATAATGGTGATTTCGTCCTTTTTTATGCCCAAGGGCCGCATAAATTTTTTTGGGACTCAGAGTCTCAGTTGTACAGACATGAACTGAATCTATATTCAGATACCAACTATTACTACATTCATGTAGGCAATCAAGCTGGGCTAAGGGTCGAGGATCAAACGAATCCTAGTTCTGCAACATTTACTGCTGGTGCTACTCGAAACCATCTTTTCCATGAGTTGGAAGAGGATAATGAAATATTCTCTGGTAGGTATTGGCTGGGGGAAGATTTTAATGAATTCAATGCCATCCAGACCTTCGCTTTTTATGTGCCTGATGCAGCTCCTCAAGGAAAAATTAACATCACCGTTGAAGTTGCAGCTGCTGACATTCAACCAACTTCCTTTGATCTTCTTGTTAATAATGAGGTTCAGTCAAATATTAATATCCCACAGGTAGTCTTGAATTCAGAGACTTCTTCACAGTATAGACTTACTTCTAGAACTGTTCAGGTAGACGGGACGAATGTTTCCAACGATTCTTTGTTTGTAACCCTGAGGTACAATTTTAGCAGTGATAACCGTGGACAGGGCTGGCTGAGCTATATCGAGATCGATTATGACCAGCAAGCCAATCTCTCTTCCAACCAACAGGTGCATCTAGCACTTGCTGATGGAACAGGTGCAGGAGAAGTCGCTAATATTGTGGTTGATGGAGTAAACTCAGATACCAAAATTTGGAATATCAGCAATCCATTGCTGCCAGTAAACATTCCATTCAACGAATCAGGGGGACAAGCAAGCATCAATGTGCTAGCTGAAGATCTACAGGACATTTTTGCCTTTAGAGGCAATTACCTGCAACCCGTTTCGTACGAAAATGTCCCCAACCAAGACCTGCATGGGCAAGATCCTGCTCAGTATCTGATGATTGCACCTGCCCAATTCATGGATGAAGCCCAAAGGCTGGCGGACTTTCATAGAAACCACTACGGCAGAACCGTAGCAATAGCTACACCCGAGCAAATCTACAATGAGTTTTCCAGCGGCAAGCAAGACGTTTCAGCTATCAGGGACTACATCAGGATGCATTACATTCGAGGCCTAGAGGTAAATCTGGGGCATGTCCTTTTATTCGGTGATGGCTCATTCATCTACAAATACATCAATGAGAATGACAATAACCTCACCAACTTCATTCCTACTTACCAGTCCAGAAATTCGTGGAAGCCTGATGTTTCCTTCACGGCAGATGATTTCTATGTCATGCTGGAAGAAGATGAAGGCTACTGGGGTGAAGGAACAAAATACCTGGGAGACAATGTCCTGCAACGTCATGACCTGGATGTGGCGATCGGGCGTTTGCCTATCGAAACCAAAGAAGAGGCGAAGGAGATTGTAGATAAAATCATTCGTTATGTTACCAATCCTGATGGTGGCGACTTTGGTAACTGGAGAAATAAGATCGTATTGATTGCAGACCATAAGGATCAGGATGGAAGCATACACGCCAGACAAGCCAACGGCTATAGCCCGTTAATCGAGGAGGCAAATCCCTGCTACAATGTTGAAAAGGTTTACATGGACAACTACAACATGATCATTACAGCGGGTGAAAAAGAGTTTCCAGAAGGTCGCCAAGCTATACTGGATGCTTTTGATGAGGGCAGCCTCATTGTGAATTATACCGGTCATGGTGGTTATAACTCCTGGTCTGATGCCAGAATATTTCTCAACTCAGACTTGCCAAATATCAAAAACAATGGTCGCTTTCCGGTAGTAATGACAGCTACTTGTACCTATGGCCGCTTTGATGATCCCTTTCAGCGATCTGGCGCAGAACTCTTAATGATGATGCCTGAAACGGGTGCCATCGCCATGTTTACCACAGTAAGGCTGGTTTACTCAGGTCCCAATGCCACATTGAACCGTATTTTCTATGGACATGTATTCGATTACGATGAGATCGCAGGTCGCATGCCTACCATGGGGGAAGTATTTGTCAATACCAAGAATGAGACCTATACCCTTTCTAACTTGAATACAAGAGCTTTTACCCTGCTTGGTGATCCAGGGATCATCATGAACTATCCCAAGTTGAATGCAGTAATTACCAATATCAATGACAAACCTGTAGATCCATCTAATCCGGATAGTTTAAGGTCCCTTGGGAAGGTTTCAATCACTGGGCAAATGGAAGACCTAGAGGGTAATTTTGTAGAGAACTTCAATGGTAGCATGGATGTTACCGTCTTTGATAAGCCAAGTCAGTTTACGACAAACAGGGCTCCTTATACATTTAGCACCCAGATCAATAGAATTTTCAATGGGGCTGCGACAGTAGAAAATGGAAGGTTCAACTTTGACTTTGTTGTTCCGATAGATATTTCCTACGAAGAAGGTAGAGGAAAAATCAGCCTCTATTCCAGCGGAACAGAAACCGATGGAGCTGGTTGCTTGACCGACCTTTTTGTAGCAGGGACTGATCCCAACGCGGAGATCGATAACAAAGGCCCTGAGGTTCGACTCTTCATCAATGACTCCACCTGGAAAAATGGAGGCATCACAAGTGCCAACCCATTCCTATACGCTTTGGTCTTTGATGAAAACGGCATCAATACCGTTGGAACCGGAATTGGGCATGAGATCAGCGCCTTCCTTGATGATGAACAAGAGGAGGTGATCATTTTAAATGATTTCTATACAGCCTTCCCAAACTCTTACCAGAAGGGATCTGTTAGGTATCAATTGACAGAACTGGAAAACGGTCCTCACAAACTTAAGATCAGGGTGTGGGATGTCGCGAATAACAGTTCTGAAGCTGAGACAGAGTTCATTGTTGCGGACAACTCTGAAATGGTTCTGGATCAGATTTTTGGGGTTCCTAACCCATCAAAGGTAGGGGAGGGGACGACTTTCTGGTTACAACATAACCTGGACGGGAAGGAGATAAAGGTAGAGATCGATGTGATCAATCTTGCAGGAGTCAAGATTGCGGATCTTGAATCTCAATTCGTGGCTCAAGGCAACAACTATACTGAGCTGTCTTGGGATGGTCGAAGTGAATATGGTACTGCCGTTGCAGAGGGGATGTATGTATTTTATGTCAGGATTACTGATGTAAGTACAGGCGAAACTGTCGAAGATGCCGAAAAATTGGTACTTATTAGATAAAAGAGCGAAAGCTAGATTTTGCCTTAAAAGTTGCGATTTTTGGGAGGTTTAAAATCTCCATAACAAAAAAACATTTATAATAAATGTGCCTTTGATGAAGTTATTTTACCAATTCACGAAAGAAAGGCCGCTTATTAAGAAAAATACCGTTTTTTGTTTAGGAGCTATTATATTTGCGTAAGCTGATAGATGAAAATCATTTCATCCTGAACAAGCCAGTAATTATTTTTGTTCTACAAAGAAACACCTCTGTTTAATTTGCCTATGGTATAACCGCTACACCAATTTACTGTACATTTAAATTAATTTCACTTAAGGTAGCATAAGATGAGGAAAGCAATTATCTCCCTCGCATGTATGGGTTTCATGCTGGCAACCCAACTTGCCTTTGCCCAAACCAATCCTGCTGGTCAGGACGTGTCACTGAAAACAATTACTACTGCTGTACCATTTTTAATGGTTGCCCCCGATTCCCGATATGGCGCAATGGGAGAAGCTGGTGTTGCTATTGCTGATGACGCAAATGCCACTCACTGGAATGCCTCCGGTTTGGCATTCACTGACCAGAGAATGGGCTTTTCAATGTCTTACTCTCCATGGTTGAGAGCTTTGAACATTCCAGACATTAACCTGATGTACCTTTCAGGATATTACAACACGGGTAATTCCGGTGTAATCGGTGCATCACTTCGTTATTTCTCACTTGGAGAAATTACATTCACCAATGAAGAAGGTGACTTCACCGGGACAGACAAACCAAACGAATTTGCCCTTGATGTGGCTTACGCCCTAAAGGTATCTGAAGTTTTTTCTGCTGCAATTACCTTGAGGTACTTCAACAGCCGCCTGTCTTCTGCTGGCGGAGTAAATGACAGATTCGTAAACTCTGCTGCTGGTGATGTATCATTCCTGTACAAGAAAGACTTCAAAATCCGTGGTGCTCAGGACATTCCCGTTCAGTTTTCCTCTGGTTTGAATATCTCTAATATAGGGCCAAAAATTTCTTATTCGGCAGCCTCTCAGGATAGAGACTTTATTCCTACGAACCTTCGTATCGGATATGCATTCAAGTTCTTCCTGGATGAGTACAACTCTATTACATTCACCAATGACTTCAACAAGCTATTGGTTCCTTCTGAAGGAGGGGGATCTGACAAGCCATTGCTTGATGGGATCTTCGGAAGTTTCGGAGACGCTGAGGATGGGTTCTCTGAAGAACTTGCTGAGATCAACATGTCTTTCGGTCTTGAGTACTGGTATCAAGAGCTCTTTGCTGCACGTGCTGGATTCTTCTACGAAGACCCAACCAAAGGAAACCGTAAGTTCATCACGCTTGGAGCAGGTGTTAAATACAATGTATTTGGTATCCACTTTGCCTTCTTGGCACCGATTGAGCAGAACCACCCACTACAAAATACACTACGTTTCACATTGACCTACGATTTCGAATCTATTGATAACGAATAAATTGTCTGAAGAGACAGGAAGGGCTGCACTTTTGCAGCCCTTTTTTTTTGAACTTTTTTGCAAGGAATCCGTCCTTAAGCCTAGTAACAACCATTAACTAACTTGTATGAAAACACAATTAACTCTCCTTTGGGGAGCGCTGTTTCTTGCGCTTCCATTTCTTGTATCTTCACAGCCTACACTTACTTATCCGGGTACACCTCCAAATGGAACCCAGTACACAGCTCAACTTCTATCCAATCCTGCGAGTTTCACAGTCAGTTCCGGAGCAAATCAGACCTGGGATTATTCGAATCTGACTGTAGACACAAGCCTGTTGTTTCAGCTTCAAGATCCTTCATCAGTTCCAGCAGCAACTTCATTTCCTGCCGCAACCTATGCATCTCAAACCTTTGATGCCGATGGGAATGGTTCGGTAACTTTTACCTTCTATGAGTCGAATTCAGATAGCCTTGCTAATCTTGGCTTTACCAGCTTGCAGATGGATCAGCAGACCCAAATGTTGGTTAGAGTTACCTATGTCCATTCCAATCCGGAAGTGCTATTCCGCTATCCACTTAGTTATAATGACCTTAGCGCAGACACCTTTGTTACCACTTCAAATGTGGTCAATGGACTGTATACCCAAAGGACAGGATCCAATGAGATGGCCTATGTAGGATATGGGACGCTTCAAGTACCGGGAGCCACATACAACAACGTAATTAAACTGACTTTCACCCAAACTTATTCAGATAGCTCCTTTTTGGATAGTACCACTGGCTTCTCACTTTTTAGCTATGAAGCTGTAAATCACTACTGGTACCAGCCAGGTGAGTTCACACCACTACTCGCATTGAGTTCCCTTACCATTGACAATGGATTCTCAGCCAATACATTCAACTTTACCCTGTCATATCCAAGGCAGGCTGCTTCGCTGAAAAACTTCGAAATCGCACAATTGAAAGTGTTTCCTCAGCCAGCGAGTGATGTCCTTTATGCTAGCTTTGAAAGCCAAAGCGCGGGAAAACTTGTAGGAGAGCTTTATGACCTGAATGGCAGGAAACTGATGAGGGTTCTTGATCAATGGACAACTGCCAGCGAGCAAGAATTACAATTCAGTGTTAACAATCTTAATCCAGGCGTCTACCTCCTTAAGTTGACCAAGGGAACCTCCGTTGTGTATAAAAAAATTGAAATTAAGTAATAGGACTTGATAGCATTTGCAATCCCTCAGTTTTACTTAAGACTGAGGGATATTATATTTCATGCTAATCCAAGTCATTCATTGATTGTTAATTATTTCATTTTTTGTAGAAAAGAGAATTTATGGAAATCCAGATCATCAACGGGCCTAACCTTAATATGCTTGGGAAGCGTGAGCCAGAAATCTATGGAAGTACAAACCTGGATGACATGGTAGAAGGTTTAAAGAAATCTTTCCCTGAAATCAAAATTGATCATTTTCAATCCAATCATGAGGGAGAAATTGTAGATAAAATTCAAAGATTGGTAGGCAGCAATACCGATGGACTGGTCATAAATGCAGCTTCTTTAAGCCATTATAGCTACGCCATCTTTGATGCATTGAATATGCTCTATATTCCCAAGATTGAAGTTCACATCTCTCAAATCTACCAAAGGGAGGAATTCAGGCACAAATCAGTTACCGCACCCGCTTGTAATGGAGTCATTGCAGGCTTGGGAATATATGGATACCATATGGCGGTTCAATGGATGAAGGTCCACTGCCAATCATCTTAAACCCAGTCGCTGGCTCTGAAAAGAACGGATGTTCTTATTAGGATCGAGCCTGTCTATGATTTCTCTGAATTGATCGTGATTGGGATACATTTGTTCAAAATGATTCTTTGGGAGCCTCACATCTTTGGTTAGGTAAACCCTTCCCCCATACCCAATCACCATTTTGTCCAATTCTTCCAGCAAAGGAAATAACTTTTTATTGATGGGGAAGTCAAGGGTCAGTGTATATCCCTCTTTGGGAAAATTCAGGATTCCTTCTTGCTTCCCAAAGAGTTTTAACACAGATAAAAATGACGCTAGCCCATGCTTCTTCAACCAACTGAGGATCCTGGAAAGGCCTTCTCTTCCTGCTTCTTTGGGAATGACAAACTGATATTGTGTAAAGCCCCTTTTTCCATATATGCGGTTCCAGTTGTGAAGAAAATCCAGGGGATAAAAGTAACTGTCGAAGTTGGTTAGTCCCTTTCTTTCTTTGCCGAGATGTTTGTGGAAGTAAAGAAAATTAAAGGCGGAAATGCTGACTGGGTTTAAGGTGAAGGAGGGGAAGTTAAATGGAATGCTCAATTTGACCTTTGATGGGATTTGTAAATCTTTCCCTGCTGCATGTTCGCCTAGTAACAGGATGCTCCTGCCCAGTCTTTTTCCACTTGCCAGTGTATCAATCCAGGCCACCGAATAAGTCCAGGACTCGTGCTGCTCAAACAAGTCCAGGATCTCTTCCAATGAATTGGCCTTATGCGAATTCAACTTTATATAAGAACTCTTGATTGGCTTGAGTTGAATCCTAAGGTCGAGAATTAGCCCTGTCAAGCCCATTCCACCCAGAGTTGCCCAAAACACTTCTGGATGTTGCTCTCGTGAGCAAAATAGAACTTCACCCTTTCCCGTGAGTAAGTTGAAATCCAAAACATGTCTTGATATGCTTCCTTCCTTGTGGTGGTTTTTTCCATGGACATCAGAAGCGAGTGCCCCACCTAGAGAAACGAACTTTGTTCCAGGTGTGACGGGAGGAAACCATCCCTTGGGAACGGCAAATTCCAGCAGGCTCTCAAATGTCAGACCTGCTTCACAGCGCAGGATTCCGCCATTATCATCAAAGGCCAGTAAACGATTGTTTTGCAAAAGGGACAGCATGGATGTCCCAAGGGAGGAATCTCCATAACATCTTCCCATCCCACGTGGAATCCATCCTGACCGAAGGTTTTTGCCCTGGGTATAAGAGCGGGGGGATTCCTCAACGACAGGATAATTACCCCAATTACTTGTAGACATTATAAGACCTCTATAAGTGAGATTTCATAGATCAGGGTAGAGTAAGGAGGAATTGCCATTTGACCGTTATCGGGATTGATGAATCCTTGAGTTCCATAAGCGAGTTCATGAGGCAGAGTAATGACCCATGTGTCCCCTTCCATCATCATCAGAAGCGCCTCTGTCCATCCAGGAAGAAGTTGGTCTACGATCGCTTCAACAGGACCGCCTTCCTGATCGGTATCTGTGAAGATAGTTCCATCCACAAATTTTCCTTTATAGGATACTTTTACCTTATCCTTGAGTTGGGGCCTTTTTCCTTTACCTGCTTCCACGACCTTGTATTGCAAGCCTGATGGAAGGATTCTGATGCCTTCTTTTGTGGCATTTTCATTAAGGTATCTCTCCCCCGCAATTTTTGCATTGGCGAGGCTTAATTGTAGTTGGCTTTGCTGAAACCTGCCGACTACATCTAGGGCTTCTTTAACGGAGATGTCAGGCTTACCTTCCAGCATCCCTGTCATTCCAGCATAAATCAGCTTCGGATCGAGGCTAACGCCTTGCTTTTGGTAAAATTTGGCGATGTCCATACCAACAGCATAGGCTACACTGTCTTCAAAACTTTTGATGCTGGCATCAGTGGTGTTCTGCTTATTGTCGCAAGAACTAAGTGCCACCAAAAAAATCATTATAGATAAGGAGAAAGGAATAAATGCCTTCATTTGTATATTGCAATAGTTAAAAAACAGGGCATTGATAAAAGTCTGAGAGCAAAAATACCATACATAGGCTTTTTGCCATTCATTTACTACCCAAAATCAATGCAAAAAAGGAAAAAGCTCAGTAAATTTCCTTCTAAACTAAGGAAAACTGTAAATTGCTTCAAATGAAGTGCATTTGAGACCCCTTGTATGACAAGACAAATTCCAGTTACTCAAGAATTACTCGACGCTACCGAAGCCTTTGCCAGGGATGTATTGGAAAACCAATTGTCCAAGGACTTTAAATATCACACCATTGACCATACCCTTCAGGTGGTAAAAGCCGCAGAGAAAATAGGTTTGGAAACCGGTCTGGATCAAAATCAGATTTTGTTGGTAAAAATGGCTGCCTGGATGCATGACCTCGGCTACTTGAATAAGTATGATGGGCATGAGGAGGAGAGCATGGAAATGGCTAGAAATTTTCTGGCCAAACAAGCTGCCAACGAAGAATTGATCAAGCGCATTGAAGATTTGATCTTTGCTACAAGATTAGATGTGGAACCTTCCAATACCCTGGAGGAAGTCTTGAAGGATGCTGATTTATACAACCTTTCTACTGAAGAAGCACTAGAAAACTCTGATAAAATCCGTGAGGAATGGGAAATCTTCTGCGATCGCAGGTATTCAGATCCTGACTGGGATGAGTTCAACCATCGCTTCTTCAAGAATCATCATTACTATACCATTTTTGGGAAAATGCACCTGGCTCCGGCTAAAAAAGTCAACACCAAAAAGATCAAGAAGGCAATTAAGAAAAGAATGGAGGGCGATCAGGTAGCTGGGAATACAGAGCTTTTACAATATGAGCTTGATCTGAGAGAAAAGAGAGTTGACAAACTGAAGCGAAAGATCAAAAAAATCAAAAAACAGCGCCCTGATCGGGGAATCGAAACCATGTTCAGGGCTACTTACAGAACCCATATCAACCTTTCTGACCTGGCAGACAGCAAAGCCAATATCCTGCTTTCGGTAAATGCTATTATTATATCCATCATCTTCACCAACGTTTTCACCAAGGGAAACATGGAGCAGTACATCACGGTTCCAAGCATTGTATTGATGGCTGTATGTATGGTTGCGATAGTATTTACAATCTTAAGCACTAGGCCTTCAATTAATTCCGGGGTATTTACACGTGAAGACATTTTGAAAAAGAAGACCAATCTTCTGTTTTTCGGAAACTTTTATCGAATGCAGTTGGACGACTTCATGTGGGGGATTAATGAGATGATGAGAGATGCAGATTATTTGTATGGCTCTATGGCCAAGGACATTTATTTCCTAGGGAAAGTTCTTGCAAAGAAATTTTACCTTCTCCGGATAGCGTATAATATTTTCATGTATGGGATGGCCCTTAGCCTGTTGGTATTTGTAGGATTTTACATTTATCACCTGTATATGTAGGTAGATTTAAGTGCGTGAGTTGGGGGAAAGCCTTTTAATCCTATAACCCATTCCACCTTATTTTCGTAAATGTCTACATATTAAGCCCTCACCTTTTGAAAAATGGCATAACTTACTATCTTTGTAAAACATTGTTTACCATATGAAGGGAGCGTGCTCCCTTATTTTTTTGTTATGTTACCAGAAGAGGTAAGGACGGCAATCGAAGAGGTCATTGGTGAAACCAACAGCGAAGCCTTTATCGTAGAGATGAAGATGAAGCGAGGACCCAAAACCACTCTGCTTATCAAAGTAGATACGGATAAGGGAATTACCATGACAGAGTGTACTACGTTGAGCAGAGCTGTTAGCTGGCTGCTTGAAGAGAAAGACTATTTTGATTTTGCTTACACCCTTGAACTAACCTCTCCCGGAGTGGGAAATCCACTCATACTTCATAGACAATATATTCAAAATATTGGAAGGCATCTTCAGGTAAAACTGGCTGATGGGAATGAAATGAAGGGGAAGTTGGAAGCTGTTGAAGAGGAATACTTTATGATTCTACCATTGAAGAAAAAGTTATCCAAATCACAAAGGAAAAAGCTAAAAGGAAAAATAGAAGAACCAAAAGAGACGAAAATCGAGTTTTCTGATATTTTAGAAGCCAAAGTGATTATAATATAAATGGCAAGGAGAAAAGCCGTACAGCCGCAGATTGACCTGGTTGATGCTTTTTCAGAATTTTCCAGGTTTAAAAATATCGACAGGACTACCCTGATGGGGGTCTTGGAGGATGTTTTCAGGACCATGGTCAGAAAGGATTATGGCTCAGATGAAAACTTCGAAATTATTGTAAATGTCGATAAAGGAGATATTCAGGGCTTCCGTGAAAGGGAAGTGGTTGAAGACTTTGAACTTGAGGATGAAACAAGACAGATTCCATTGAGTGAAGCGCTCCTTGTGGACCCTGATTATGAAGTTGGTGATGTTTTAGCAGAAGAAATTAACTTTCTGACCTTTGGTAGGAAGATGGTCCAAACTGCAAAGCAAACCTTGACCCAAAAGATCAGGGATCTAGAAAAGCAGGGAGTTGTTGACCAATACAAAGAAATGATCGGAACGATCATCGTTGGGGAGGTTTATCAGGTTTGGAGGAATGAAATTCTTGTTTTGCATGAAGGTGCAGAACTGATTTTGCCAAAGTCTGAGCAAATTCCTAAAGACCGTTTCCGAAAGGGAGATACCCTTAGAGCTGTTGTTTTGGATGTAAATATGCGAAACAACAATCCAAGGATCATTATTTCACGTGCAGCTCCTCTGTTTTTGGAGAAATTGTTCGAGCAGGAAGTTCCTGAAATTTTCGATGGCCTGATCAATATCAGGGGCATTGTAAGGGAGCCGGGTGAGAGGGCAAAGGTAGCTGTTGAAAGTTATGACGATAGAATTGATCCCGTTGGGGCATGCGTTGGTATGAAAGGTAGCCGTATCCATGGCATCGTTCGCGAGCTTCGCAACGAGAACATAGATGTTATCAGCTACACAACTAACAATGTCCTTTATATCCAGAGAGCACTTAGTCCAGCTAAAATCACGTCAATTAAACTTGACGATGAAGAAGGTTTGGCAAAAGTTTTTCTGAAACCTGACCAGATTTCACTGGCCATTGGTAAAAGCGGGTTGAATATCAAGCTTGCTGGCAAGCTTACAAATTACCAGATCGATGTATTGAGAGAGCAAGAGCCTGGAGATGAGGAAGATATCGAGCTGGATGAATTTGATGACGAAATTGATCCTTGGATCATTGAGGAATTGAAGCGTATCGGATGTGATACCGCGAGAAACGTTCTTGATTTGTCCGCTTCTGAATTATTGAGAAGGACAGATCTTGAAGAAGAGATCATTGAGCATGTAATTGCTGTGTTGAAAGCCGAGTTTGAGGAAGACTGAATGAATGAATCTATTATGATTGACCAACCTTTTGCCTATGATGCATAAGTAAAATTTCATTTAGCCGTTCCTGTCAGCTCTAGCTGCAAACACATGTTCGGGGAAGAAAGATCTCTTCCTTGAACATTTATTTTTTAGAAATAACGTAAATTCACGTAATTAGAATCGAAAATCTGTATTCGGAAAAAAGCAGATTGCAAGACTTTAGCATGGCGCGAAAGAAGAATTATCGTTTATTCCAGGTAGCCAAAGAATTGAATGTGGGAACGGCACTGCTTGTGGATCATCTACAAGAGAAGGGCCATAGTGTGGACAACTCTCCCAATACCAAAATCTCTGGTGCATTGTATGAGGTATTATTAGAGAAATTTGCCTCAGAAAAATTGATCAAAGAAAAAGCTGAGCAGGAACGCGAAGACAAAGAACTTGTTCAAAAGGACGGGGCTGATCAGTTTGATGAAAAAGAACCAAGCTCTCTTACTGCCTCTGATTTAAGAGAAAGCATTAACGATGGTCCAGTCGTCGCTAAGCGTAGGAGGAGAAGGTCTGGCTCTGATGCTCCGGTAGACATCGAAAAACTCAAAAAGGTCGATCCGGAACCCAAAGTTACCCCAGAACCCAAAGTCGAGGCCCAAAAGCCTGAAGATGACAAAAAGGTTGGGCTGAAGGTAAAGGGTTATGTTGATCTGGACCAGTTCAATAAGAAGAAGAAGCCTCAGGCAAAGGCTGAAACGCCTAAAGCAGATCCCAAAAAGCCTCAAAATAAATCTTCACAGGATAAACCTAAGGATAATGACAGGAAGACCCCCGAAAAACGTCCTCCTGTCCAAAATAAGGTCAATACTCCTCAAAAGGAGTCTACCCCTAAACCTCCGAGGGAAAAAGCACCAGAGGTGCCAGCAAAAAAACCTGTGGCGGATACCAATAACGGCAAGGAGACTGTGAAAAAGGAAGCTCCAAAAACGCAGCCTAAAGAACCTGTCGTAGCAAGGAAAGTTGAACCTCCAAAGGAGGAGAAGAAGCCATTGACAACGGCTCCCCAAGCGAAGAATACTCCTGATTCGAATAATGATAAGGGACAAAAAGAGGGCGAAGGGAACTCAGAAGTTGTTATTAGGGCAGAGAATCGTGCACCCAAACTTTCTGGATTGAAGGTAATGGGTAAAATTGAACTTCCTTCTGATAAGAGGAAGAGAAAAAGTAAGGACGACAAAAACAAAAAGTCAGATCCTCGATCCAAGCCTCCAGGTGCAAAGCCCAATGCCGAGAAGCCACAAGCTAAAAGTGAAGGCAACAAGCAGGAAAGCGACGAAAACAAGAAAAAGCGTCGCAGGAGGAAAAGAAAGCGCAAATCTTCTGAAACTACTCCACAGGGGCAGAACAATTCTAATAACAACAACAGGAATAACGACCGCGGAGGAAACAAAAAGGAAAAACCATCTGAAAAGGCCGTAGGAGACTCTATTAAGTCTACCTTCTCTCAGATGAATCGCGGTGCTTCGAGGAATAGACAAAAAACCAGAAGGAGAAGGAGAGATGAAGCTGCTGAAAGAAGAGAGCTTGCAGAACTTCAGGCCCAGGAGGAGGCAAAAGTCATTGAAATTACGGAATTCATCACCGCCAATGAGTTTGCCAACCTTATCAATGTTCCGGTAAATGAAATTATCACCAAGTCATTTAGCCTTGGGATGATGATATCCATTAACCAGAGACTTGATGCCGAACTTCTTTCTTTTGTCGGTGAAGAATACGGATATGAGGTCAAGTTTATCGATGTAACCGAAAAAGAAATCGAGATTGTCGAGGAAGAAGACGATCCAGCAGACTTAGGGCCTCGTAATCCTATCATTACGGTAATGGGGCACGTTGACCACGGTAAAACGACCCTCCTTGATAGACTACGTAATGCCAACGTTGCAGAAGGCGAGGCAGGAGGTATTACTCAGCACATCGGTGCGTACCAGGTAAATGTCGAGGAGAACAAAAGCATTACTTTCATCGATACACCGGGACACGAAGCCTTTACAGCGATGCGTGCAAGGGGGGCGAAAGTTACGGATGTGGCGATCATCGTGATCGCTGCTGATGATGCAGTGATGCCTCAGACACGTGAGGCGATCAACCACGCCCAGGCTGCCGAAGTACCTATGGTATTTGCTTTCAATAAGATTGATAAAGCAGGTGCAGATCCTGAAAAGATTAAGAGCCAATTGGCAGAGATGAACCTTCTTGTGGAAGACTGGGGGGGAACCATCCAGGCGCAAGAAATTTCTGCCTTGAAAGATATCAATGTAGAGGACTTGCTGGAGAAGGTAATCTTCGAAGCGGAGGTTCTAGAATTAAAAGCCAATCCGGATAGACCTGCAGTTGGGACTGTGATTGAGGCAAGGTTGGATAGAGGTCGTGGTAATGTGGCAACTCTACTTGTCCAGACGGGTACCCTAAGGGTAGGTGATGAAATGGTGGCCGGTATTCATTATGGTAAGGTAAGGGCGCTCATCAACCAGAAAGGCCAGAGAGTCAAAGAAGCTGGTCCTTCTATGCCTGTACAGGTATTGGGACTGACAGGGCAACCTACCGCTGGTGATAAATTCTACGTCTTCAAAGAAGATGGTAAGGCCAAAGACATTGCCCAGAAGAGACAGGAGTTGTTCAGAGAGCAGCAGCTTAGAAAGAACAACAGGCTTACGCTGGAGGAAATCGGAAGACGTCGTGCACTTGGAAACTTCAAGGAGCTTAACGTTATCATCCGTGCCGATGTGGACGGTTCTGTTGAAGCACTATCTGGTGCTTTGATGAAACTTTCTACTGAGGAGGTTCAGGTAAACATCATTTGGAAGGCAGTAGGTGCGATTTCTGAGGCAGATATCAACCTCGCCATTGCTTCGGATGCAATCGTGATGGCCTTTAACGTCCGACCCAATGCCCAGGCACGATCATTGGCTGATAGGGAGGATGTTGACATCCGTACCTACAGTGTAATCTATGATGCGATCAATGACGTAAGAGACGCACTGGAAGGACTTCTTTCACCAGAGCTTCGCGAAGAGGAGATGGGAACAGCAGAGATCAAGGAAGTATTCAGAATTTCCAATGTCGGAAATGTCGCTGGTGCCCTTGTAACTACTGGTAAAATTGAACGAAACAATCCTGTGCGAGTGGTGCGTGATGGAGTTGTTATCTATCCTAAGAAGGAAGGTACAACTGCCAAACTTGGTTCACTGAAGCGATTCAAAGACGATGTGAAGGATGTATTGGCAGGATTTGAGTGTGGTTTCACCGTAGATGGTTTTGATGACCTACAGGTAGGTGATATGCTCGAATCGTACAAAATCAACGAGATCCGTAGAAAACTTCAATCCTAATAGGAATCCCCGCATCTTTGAATAGATGCGGGGCATTTATTTATCTATATGCTAGCGAAGGAAATTGGAGCTATTCTTGAAGAATGGGCGCCTCCCTATCTTGCTGAGAGTTATGACAACGTTGGATTGCTGGTGGGTAATCCTGAACAAGAGGTCAAAGGGGTTCTGATTAACCTTGATATGACTGAGGAGGTTGTGGACGAAGCAATTGAAAGAGGGTTAAATATGGTGGTTGCTCATCACCCCATATGGTTTTCTTCTCGCAAAAGGCTGAATGGTGAGGACTATGTAAGCCGAACCATCATGAAAGCGATTAAGCATGATGTCCTACTTTACGCCTTCCATACAAACCTGGATAATATAAGAACTGGTGTCAATAAAGAGATGGCTGAAAGGCTGCAGTTGACGGACGTACAAATCCTTCATCCTAAAAAGGAAGATGATCAGGTTGGAGCAGGGATGATAGGTAATTTGGATAAAAAAGTTTCCAAAGGGGAGTTTCTACAGAGGGTTAAAGAGGCATTCCAATGTGGAGGAATTCGATTTGCGGATGCTGAAGTGGATAAAATTCAAAGGGTAGCTATTTGTGGAGGTGCGGGAAGTTTCCTGACTTCGGCAGCAATAGCTTTGGGTGCTGATGCGTTTGTAACAGCAGACATCACCTACCATAAATTTTTTGACAACGAAAACAAAATATTGCTATTGGACATTGGCCATTATGAATCAGAACAGTATACTTCTGGACTGATTGCTAGGCATTTATTAGAAAAAATTCCTAACTTTGCCATCCATTTATCAAAAATTCGTACCAATCCGGTCAATTATTACCCTTAGTAAGACGAAACCCTGTTTCGTATATAAATACAGGGAATAAATTTAGTAGTTAACAATTCACAAGATCAAAATATGAGTACCAATCCGGTTGAAGAAAGGTTG
Organism: Bacteroidia bacterium; assembly: GCA_022760475.1. Taxonomy (GTDB): domain Bacteria; phylum Bacteroidota; class Bacteroidia; order J057; family J057; genus JALEFZ01. The sequence continues at coordinate 213,871 of JALEFZ010000005.1, forward strand.
AAAGCATTGACCATGCTACAGGTTCTTGACTCTAAGTTGGATGAAATTCACCGTTTGCGAGGTAGCCTGCCGGAAGAAGTAAGCGACCTTGAAGACGACTTGGAGGGTTTGGAGACCAGGAAGTCAAGGATAGGAGAGGAGATTTCTCGACTAAACCAGGACATCGCTGATAGAAAGGCTCGTATTCAGGAGTTCAAAGCTGCGATCAAAAAATATGAGGATCAGCAGATGAATGTGAAGAACAACCGTGAGTATGAGGCGCTGAGAAAAGAGATTGAGTATGCAAATCTGGAGATTCTGACTTCTGAGAAGAAAATCAAACAATTTTCTGAGCAAATAACTCAAAAGGAAGAGCTCATGGAGCAGACTTCTGGGCGTGTAGATGATAAGAAAAAAGAGTTGGATGAGAAGAAGCAGGAGCTTGAGGTAATCATTGAAGAGACTAAACTTGAGGAGAAAAAGATCCATGAGAAGCTACAGGAGGCTGAAAAGTTTGTAGAGAATAGGTTCCTGACTGGATATAGAAAGGTTCGTCAAAATATGAGGAACGGACTTGCAGTAGTAACGACCGACAGGAGTGCTTGTGGGGGATGTTTCTCAATAATTCCTCCTCAGGTTCATATTGAGTTGAAGCAAAGAAGCAGAATGATCCACTGCGAAAACTGTGGTAGAATTTTGGTTGATGAGTCTTTCTTTGATGAAGTAAAGGAAAGTGCTTTAGAAAAAGCATAAGGATTATTTGAATAAAGTAGCCAGGTTCTGAAAAGTTCCTGGCTTTTTTTTGCTCAAAATTGAACCATTACTGATGAATCAGGTCTAAACTTTTGGTGTAATAAATATTTGAAAAACTGATCCGATCTGTTTCCGTTTATAACTAATATGCATTAATGGATTAGAAAAAGCACTATCTAACATCCTTGCCTGACTAAATTTTAGAACCCGTTTTGCCTTATCTGGAGGGACAATGTCTATTTGTCATTTGCCTAACATCCGGGATCGGGTTGATTGATCTTATTTAATAAAAAAATCATGGGTGTACGGGCTTTGGTTTTTATCTTGATAGTCACTTCTTGTCCTCAGTTCCTAAGGGCATTACCTGATATCAGGGTAGAGAGCTTTCTTTATAATTTTCAGTTGGACGATGCAAAGCGTTTGGCCAAACAAATGCCTACCGAAGGGCATAAGCAGTTTTATTTGGCGCATATTGAGATGTATCGTTTTTTTGCCACTCAGGATTCCAGGTATTCCACAGAGATAAAAAGCAATTGGAAAGAATATATCAAGGCTATAAATGAATTACCCAAGGAGGAGCGTGAGATTTTAATGGCTGAATTATATGGCAAGCGGGCCATAGTTGAATTCTTGGAAAGGAATTATGTTTTAGCCACCCGTTTTGCCAGAAACAGCTTCAATCAGGTTCAAGCCTATGACAAGGCCTATCCAAACCGCCCTGAAAGCCTAAAAATGCTGGGGTTATTCAACGTAGTACTTGGTAATGTACCACGTCGTTATCAATGGCTAGCAAATCTGCTTGGATTTACTGGCGATCTTGAAAAAGGCCTGGATCAACTGGAAGAAGCAGGTAAGAGAAGCCCACTTCTAAGACATGAAGCTACATTGATGCTATCAACTATTGAAAGAAATATGTTAGATGATCCCCATCTGGCACTTGAGCGATTGAAGAAGGAGCGATTAAAGGAGAAGAGTAATATAGTACTCGATTATTTCACCGCTTCTGCCTTGATGCGGGTAAAGAAAAATGAAGAGGCTTTGGCCATCTTGAAGAACAGGGGAAGGTTTGACTTGGAAAAGGTTCAGAAAATTCCTTTTTGGGATTATTTGTTGGGAAAGGCCTGTTATTTCAAAAACGACTACACCATGGCACAGCGCCATTTGGCTGTTTTTGTCAAAGATTACAAAGGCAAATTGATGCGTACTGACGCTTATTTTCGTTTAGGAATGTCTTTAACGCTTCACAAAAGATATGATTTGGGAAAGCCATTTTTTGAGTTGATAGCAAGCGAAGATCATGGTGGGTTTGATGAGGATGAATATGCGCAATTTATGGCCAAAAAGTTTTCCAAGGAGGAACCAAATGGGGTGACTCAGTCTTTATTTAAGGCGAGGAATTATTTTGATGGGGGATATTACCCCAAGGCCTTGGCGATATTGCGCCAGATGAATTATTTGATTCCGAAGGATGCTGCCTCTCGAACGGAATTAAACTATAGATTTGCCAGGGTTTACCATAGCATGGGGCAAATTCCATTTGCTGAAAAATACTACCATGCGGCCATTGATTCTGAAGGAGCGGCGGAATACACCTATCTTAAGGCCTATGCCTCTTACTTTTTGGGGGAGATTGCTAGGGCACAAGGTAGAAAGACCTTGGCAATTAATAACTACAAGCATGCCTTGAAGTACGAAAATTACTTCTACCAATCTGGGCTTGAAAACAGGTGCAAGTCAGCTTTGAGCGGCTTGAAGTAATTTTAATGTCTAAATTTTTGTTTAATAGGGATGTAAAATCCATTCATGGATTTGAGTTGCCATTTTCTCCCGATTTTGTACACGTCTTTTCCCATAAATCTGGCAAGTAGTCCTGTGGAGAGTATTCCGGTTGCCATGAGGATTTCTTGTCTGGAGGGGGTTTCTCCAGTTGCGAGGGTTCTGACTGAGGTGGTAGCGATAAAAATACCTCCGGTAACCAAGGTAGATCGATAATAGCCTGTTCTGAGGCTTCTTCCGTAGGTTTTTGGGGCATAATAGACCATGGAGATATCTGAGATCCTAATCAGTTCCTTGGTGGTTCTGATGACTTCTTCATTTTCCCCGGGAACATGCACATTCTTTACGATTACCAGGACGGAGTCGCTGATGGATTGGATGTTGCCATTGTAATCGCGTTTATCTCCATACACTCGAAATCGCATGAAATCTCCTTCTTGAAAGGTAATTCTCTTAAATTTTCGGGTATTTTCGAGGGAAAGGACATATTGGGCCTTCAGGTTGGGGGCTAGAAGTTTGAACATCAAGACAGCAACGAAAAGGCGCATGTTGAGTGGTATATTGATAATGTATCACATAAAACGCAATGAGCAAGGAATGGTTATTTGTTTGCCCTTGTTCATGTATTAAGAAATTTACCCAAGATTAGATGAATAAACAATTGAATGCGGGCAAATCCTAAGTTCATCATGAAAAATTTGGCTTTTGCATACAGCCTTGAATATGGAGACGAATGTACAGTTAGACCAGTTGGCTGGGGAGTTGTATGTTAGAGAAAATTGATGCTCAAAAAACTCTAAATCTTCCTTGCGCCAAAGCAAAATTAACTGCATTTTTGTTGACCAAATTTCAATCTGCGGATGTGGCGGAATTGGTAGACGCGCTAGATTCAGGTTCTAGTGGGAGTTAATCCTGTGGAGGTTCGAGTCCTCTCATCCGTACAAATGAGCTTTTTTGGCATTAAAACGGCATTTTTGTAGATTATTGCCAAAGTAAGTGCCAATAATGCCGAAGAAAAGATCCCGCCAAGTCCTTCAAAACGATGAAGGATATCCCTATTCTCCATGTATTCTAGTTGAAGGAAAACGTATGTATTTGGACTATTATGTCTATGAGCATGCCAGTGGAGAAATGAAGCGCCGGCGCTTCTTTGCCAATGACAAGAGCAAAAGCCGTGAGGAAAATCGCAAGTACCTGCTCCAGCAAAAGATTGCTCTCGATGCCTTGTTGAAGAAGGGTTATTCCCTGGATGAGGCCCCAAAGACCATAGGAGAAAGCCACATGAGCGTCTGGGAGGCTGTCAAGTTTGCTGCCAACATCAAGATTGCCAATGGCGAAGAAGCAACCAAGGTCTCTTACAAATCCCGTTTGAAATATTTCAGGATCTTCCTGGAGGAAAGAAACTTCTTGGGCATTCCTGTTCACAAGTTTTCGAAGAAACATTGTTATGAATACATCGATTGGCTCCGTGATGTCCGCGGCGTAGGACCCAGGACCATCAACAATTACATGGAGTTTGTACATGGGACTTTCAACCTCCTGGTAGAGCGGGAATACCTCAAAAAAAGCCCTGCCAAGGGAATACGCAAAATGAAGGTTACTTCGACCAGGCATGTGCCCTATGAAAAGGAAGAAAAGGAATTGATCGAAAATTACCTGAGGGAAAATAACTTCAACTTATACCTCTTCACGCGATTCATCTATTATGCTTTCATGCGTCCTGAGGACGTCTGTCGGGTTCAGGTAGCCGATATCAAGCTGGATCGCAAAATCATTGTCATCTATGGCGACAACACTAAAAATGACCAGCAAGCCCCTGCAGTGATCAACCCTCCCTTCATGGAGATTCTTCAAAGCCTTGACCTGGAGCAATATCCCAAGAATTACTATTTGTTTTCCAGCATCAAGGAGGGCTTTGAACCTGGAGAGCGCAAGCGCTTTAGGAATCGCTTCTCAGAGGCTTATACGAAGGTGCTTAAGCACCTGGAGCTTTACGATGGCCAGCGGACGCTGTATAGCTGGAAGCATACAGGGAATGTCGCTGCGTACATGTCAGGATTGGATATCTATTCGATAATGCGCCAGAATCGCCATGCGAAGCTGGAAACTACGCTGAATTATTTGCGGGGATTGAGCTTGATCACTCCGGAGGATTTGAAGGAGAAGAGTTGGTAGGGGATGGGTGATTTTTGTTCCTCTGAACTAAGGAATGGATTGTATTTAATTTAACGTGGATTTTGGCTAATCCAATAGGAACTTAGGATCCACCTCGGTTAAAAAGGGGAAATCCAATCCTGGTTTTTACTTTCTATCTTGAAAATGAAACGCAGCAATAGCAGATAGGATATTGATTATCATTCCCCCTAAAATTCTATGTTTTGAATGCTCCACAAAAGCCTGACTTTTCGGCGCATCTATTGTGCATTCAATGGTAGATCTCTGGGCCAATTTGATTTGATCTATCATTGGTAAGAGCTACTTTTTAATATTTTTTTTGAGTTTGGTGATCAATTCAATTCCCCGCTTTTTGAGTTTTTTTGATATGTAACCCGTGTCCACTAATAGTTGTCCCCAGATGTTTCTACTGAGCTTTTTACCCAATTCATGGTTGACATCAGAAACTTTTCCTGGGGTAATTATAAAGGCAATGATCTCTCCTAAGTCATTAAAGGTATTGTGTTGGCTTATTCTACTATTTTGGCTAACCACAGGCGCGCAAGCATCAATATCAATGTATTGGGTTCCTCTACTTTCTGCTAAACATCTTTGAAGCACGAAACTCATCAGGATCACTAGAACATCCGGAGTTCATAGTATAAACTGACTGTAAGTGACCATGCCTTGGGAGTAGCTCCTTAGATAGACCTAGACCCCAGCAAAGTGTGCATAGAAATGCTTGAAATTCTGAAATCTACAGTGAAGGTAGAAAATGTAAATACTCAGAATTTTACTCATTTCGAGTCTACGGGAAACTCGACGTTTTCTGGATTCATCCTCAAGAAGGCTTTGTTCGAAAGAGGCTAGAAACTGCTTACAGAAATCATCGACTTGGCAATAAATTATAATCAACTTTTCTACACACATGAGCTTTGGGGGTTGGGATTTATGTTTTTGTCGACACAAATCTACTCTTAAAGCCCTAATTTTTTGATTATCAATGACTATTAGCCAAAACCCACATTATAATAAGATTATCTCAACATTATTGCGACATCTTATTATCCGAATAGAGCCTACTGGAAATTCAACATCGAAATTTTCTATTAATGTCTCTTCGAATCTGGTTTTTATTGTAATTTTATGCTTACCTGCTTCAACTTCGAAGGTGTTAGAAAATTTTTTTCCATCAATGTAAATCCAATAGCCACCAAGACACCCAATTTCCCCCTTTGTAGTAGCCTTAGAAAGAATAGTCCGTGTATTAGATGGTTTGAGATTTGAGTTGAGATCAGGTTGTCTGAGAATGTTGATTGTTTTCTGATTTGTATTGATGAACTGGTACAAAGAATCTTCAAGAAAATATCCTTCAGGGTTTGCTAGTTTTAACCTTACGAGCCTACTTCCTATGGATCTTGGCAATTCCAAGGTCACTGTGTGATCCCCAGTCACAATAAGGGTAGTATCAATTCCCAAATCTTGCACCTTGAAGCTCAAATATGACCTTCCCTGTTTCCAGGTTTCAGGGTACTCAGATTGAAGATGAACGGTATATATATGAGTTTCTACCATTTTTGAGGGAGGAGGAGTTGGAGGAAAAAGTGAAGGAATAATTTTTATCAGTGCCGCAATGATGGTGGCAACGCCTCCCAAAATGGCTATGAAAAGGGCAGTTCTATCCTTCTTGGATCTTTTCTTGTCTTTGTTTGTGCTCGTAGGGCTTTCACTATTCTGGTATTCCTTAAAATCAGCTTGTTCGGCTCTTTTTTCAAGATGGCCGATAAACTCCAGGATGGATTTGTTTATTCTATTCTCTGTTAATTTTCCCTCCTCATAAGAGATAATACCCTCTATTTGTCTTTTGGACAAGTTTGTCCATTGAATCCTAATATGATCAAGGGTATCATTTTCATTTTTAAAATTATTTTGCTTGAGATATTCATCAAGCAATTTTAGGGTTTCTTCAGGCCCATTATCTGGCAATGATGATCTTATCTGTGAAAGGAAAGGGGGCATACTTTTTATCTGAATACTTAAACAATAAGACGATGGCCAAGTTTTAAAGCCGATTCTAGAGAAAAATCCTGAAATAAAAAAGTTTCTTCTCCAGTATTGAATCTTCTAGGAAGCAAGATAAGATTACCCTTGCAAATAATTTTTTCGTGGTTATTCTACAAGGTTAAGTGCTAAGGCTAAATTATAAATAATTAAAAAATTGTTTAAGTGCTTGACCACCAATATAAATTATCAATCTAATGGTTATATCTATGTTGGTTCAGGTACTTATTATTAAATTTCATATACTCTATTGTAGCGAAAATTCTATTTTAAGGAAATGTTTACTAAAACTTTATACATTTACAATAGAAGCAGAAAAGAATCTTGAGTCCTCAGTCCATTCAGGTAGAATCAGCATAAATCAACGAAAAAGGCAAATATAATATGACCTGCAACAGTATCATACTCTTTGGCATTTTCTCCTTAACGGTCTTTTTCTGTTCAAACAACAACTTATACTCCCAGAATGGCAGAGTAGAGATTCGTTTTGTCTTAAAGCTGGATGATATAACTATCACTGGAATCGAGAGGCCCAAATATCTGGCGAAACCAATAAAGGAGAAGATAGAGGATAAATTAAGAGATAAAAAATGCCCTGGCCATGTCGAGTATTATGAAGAAGAGTATTTACTGGAGATGGCAAACCAAAGAGCTCGAACTCTTAACCGCAAAGCAGCAGAACCTATCTATAATTACAAGATTAAGTTGACGATAGATATTGACGGTTTCAGAGCAAAGCTCAAACTGATTGTAATCAATATTGAAGTAGGCGATCAGGTAGGTGTTGGAGAAAATTCATGGGAAGGGGTTTCAGAACTCATGGTCTCAAATTACGCTAATATTGATTCATTCATAGGCCCTGCATTTGACCAAGCTTTTTCGAATGAGAATTTCAGATTATGGCTAAAAGACTACAAGGGTGTTTACGCTTCCTGCTATGAGAAAGCTAATTCTAATACTGTCAAGGATACCAATGTCATTAAAATAGAGGACAAAACCACAAACATTAATACTTTAAATTCGCGGAAAATAATAGAAGATATTAAAGAAAAAGAAGAAACTATCCGCAAAGAGCCATCCCCCTTTCCATGGAAAGCTGTAGGTTATTCAAGTGGGGGAGTAGCCATAATAGGCAGCGGAATTATGATAGGTAGATCCGTAAACTTATATCAATCATACAAGGATAATATCAATCCTTTTGATCCGATTTATCTGGACCCAGGGTTTGAAGGTTATTTAGGTAACTATGCGGACCCAGGTGCGACAGCGATAGAAACCAGGGAAGCTGTTAGGACAGAGGCACAGAAATGGGGCTATCTCAGTTTGATTCCTTTGGTGGTAGGTGGTGGGGTACTATACCTTTCTTTTACCGATAAATGGCCAATTAAGTCTGATAAAATTTCAGTAAGACCTTTAAGTAGTCAAACAGAAAGTTTTGGCCTTGTCCCAGGACTTCCTCGTTATCAATATGGCGTTTCGATATTCTTTCGTTAAAATTTATAAAAATAAATGTATTCTATTAAATCTATCTTAATATTTTTAAGCTTAGTAGTTATTCTGTTAGGATGTTTTCCTAAAAAGGAAGCCGTCTTGCCAACAAATCCCGATGAAATATTCAAGGTATCATTATCTTGGGAGATCATTAATGAAACAAATTGTGGGGCACCTTGCATGGTGCAGATTGTTGATAGCTCTGTGGGTGTAGCCCAATATGCCTGGGACTTTGGGGATCCTGCTAGCATGGATAACTTTAGCAGTGAAAAAAATCCTCAACATATTTTCACACAGCCAGGAAAATATGATATCACCTTGACCGCAACACTAGGAGACCTTTATTCAAATCATGTCATCAAGGATACAATGGAGGTAGTAATTCCTTCCTTGGCTTTTGAGCAAACATATAACACATATAATGGGATTGCTACAGATATCGTGGAACTATCAAATCCTGAAGGTGGATTCCTGATTGTCGGATATGGAGGGCAAGCATTTCAAGTGGATAAAAAAGGAGTAGTGAATACAGCTTTTGATGATTGGCCTGATGCCAGTGGAAATACTTCTCAAAACCCCCAAGCCAATTTCTATCATGTTATTGAATTGGAAAGCGGTCTATTTGTCGCTGCTGAAAACGTCCCGGAAACCTTCCTTCAGAAATCTTCCGGCGGGATTGTTTTGATAAACCAAAATGGGTCATTAAATGACAGGAAATTGCTTTCAGATCTTGATCCTAGACTGGAAAACGCCGATATCACAGATTTAATGAATGGGAAGGACGGAAGATTTTACCTCACTGGAACTTACTATTCTACAAGTGCTGATACGGGTGGTATATTCCTTATGAAAGGTGAAAATCTACAAGATCCCGAACTCCTTACCACATATTTTTCTCCCGGAGCAGGCAGGTTCACAGGAGGTCAAATTGCGATAGATCCACAAGGAAAACTATACATCAGTGGGCTAAATCCTGAAGGACGTCCTTTGTTATTTGAGTGGGAAGAATCCTACGGGAAGGATTCCATGGTACTGGTTATTGATCCCGCAAATAGCAGCTTTATCGGCAAGATTCTCCCCATAGATTTTGGGACAGGTGGAGACCTGATTGCATTGATTGGTTTTAAGGAGATTGAATTAAGAAAAGTGAATATTGGCCTTGATGGGAGGTTGTCGGGAGTTCCCAATTTGGTTGAAACAAGGAGCCAAGGTTATGACAAAGTCTTGTCCATGGACATTATTTCTACCCGAGACAATGGTTATGCTGGTGTTGCCCTACTCTATGACGAACAGGAGCTTGACAATGCTACTGGGCTGTACGAAATCAAAGATCAAAATAACAACCTAACGGGAGTTAATACGGGGGGTAAAACAACGACAGACCATTTTTTCTCAATTGTTCAAACCCGAGATGAGGGATTTGTGATAGTCGGTAGTCGAAATGGCAAGTTCTTTTTTAAGAAGATAAAGTAAAATGGATTCAAATAATTAATTCTACCTAAAACAATTATCACATGATTCGAAATTTTGTGCTAGTCCTTGTGGGACTAATAGGGGTAATCTATGCCCAAATTCCTCAAGGCATCTCCTTTCAGGGCATCGCCCGCGACGTCAATGGAGACTGCATGGCCAATACGGCAATCAACATTGACATCAGCATTCTTGAAAGCTCAACTGCTCAAACGGGTGTCTATACCGAAGACCATGATGTAGTTCAGACAGATACGCAAGGGGTTTACACCCTTACCATCGGTCGGGGACACCCTTCCTTTGGAAATTTTGCAGCAATTGACTGGTCTACTCCTAAGTGGGTAAAACTTGACATCAATGGAGCTACCGTAGCTACGGTGGAACTGATGAGTGTACCCTTTGCATTTCAAGCTGAGCAAGCCGTTATGGCTGATAGTTCAGTGGCCGCAGAAAATGGAAAGAGCAGAAGCCCGAATACCAATAATGAATCCTTAACTCTTCTAGACTCTCTCAACAATCCTAAGATTCAATTCCGGGCTGGTGGTCCAGGACAGAATGGTCAAACGGATTACTATGGGGCCAACGGGTTTCGAAACGTGGGAATTGGGTCGTTTGGTGATCCAAATAGAGGAGCGGTGATATTGTTCGATGAAAATAATGAAGTCACCGCCCAGTTCCGGGAAACTTTCCTACTGCTGAATGCTCCTGGAGTGGGCCGAAATGCACGCTTGGGAAACGTTAGTAGTGCTTTCCCTGAGTATGGGCAACTTGTGATATATGACCAAACCAATACGGGATCAGTTCTTGGTGGCGTTGCCGTACAGGCTTTTGCCGACCCTAATAATGGAGGAATAGGAACTATAGAGGCTTTTGGTCCAAATGGTGGGGTAAAACACTTTGTCATGCCACACCCATCCCGTCCCGGAAAGGAAATCGTCTATGCCTGTATTGAAGGTCCAGAGGTAGCTGCCTACGAGCGAGGTAGAGCCGAATTGGTGAATGGGGAAGCCGAAGTATCGTTTTCTGATCATTTTGGATTAGTCGTCAATGCGTCTACGCTGACAATTAGCCTAACACCTTACTCAGCCAAGTCCAAGGGGTTGGCCATCATTGAACAAACTGAGCGAGGATTCAAGGTAAAAGAGCTTCTGGAGGGTACTGGTACCTACTCTTTTAGTTGGCGTGCCGAAGGAGTCCGCAAAGGCCATGAAGACTTTCAGGTCATCCGTGAAAAGCGGGAAAACTAACATCCAATCAACCTGACTTTTATATCCAATGAAAAAACTATGC
>JALEFZ010000061.1 GCA_022760475.1 Bacteroidia bacterium
ATGGGTTGGTTTTCTGGCCTTATTTGGTATAGCGACAGATGATGGTGTCTTGGTAGCTACGTTCTTGAAGGACAGCTTTCGCGAATCTAAACCTCAAAACATACAGGAGATTCGAGATGCAGTTATTGCAGGTGGCTTACGTAGGGTACGCCCTGCCATGATGACAACTGCAACAACTATTCTAGCCTTGTTACCCATTCTTACTTCTACGGGTAGAGGAGCTGATATTATGTTGCCAATGGCCATCCCCTCTTTCGGTGGAATGGTTTTGCAAACCCTGACCATGTTCACCGTTCCAGTCCTCTATTCTCTATGGCAGGAATGGCGATTTACCCTTACACAACGATCAACTTCATGAAGCAGCTAGGTAAATATATATTGTTAATAATAAGCTTGGTGGGAATATCCACTGGAGAGGGAGTATGGGCGCAGACAGCTGATTCTTTATTACAGATTGCGGTTGCAAATAATCAGGAACTACAGGCACTCAGGCTATCATATCAAGCGGCTTTAGAAAAGGCTCCCCAGGTCAGTCAACTCCCTAATCCTGAAGTTGGATTTGGAGCTTTCATTCTACCTGTTGAAACCAGGTTGGGACCACAGCGGGCCAGACTTAGCCTCACCCAGATGTTTCCCTGGTTCGGCACCCTTCAAGCTCAGGAAGATTGGGCGATTGCTGAAGCCAGGGCTACCTTCGAGCGGATTGCTGCCTATGAGTTGGAGTTAAAGTATCGCATTGATAATGCATATCTCGTCTTATATGAGCTTTCAGCTTCCCAACGCATCCTTCAGGAAAATGTCATACTTCTTCAGACCTTGAAGGATCTGGCTGAAACAAAGGTAGCATCTGGGAGAGCTACCTTGGCAGATGTACTAAGATTAGATTTGAGACTAGATGAACTTTCACAACGTATCCAGCTTCTCGAAAACAACAAGCGAAAGCCACAAGCTGAGATAAATCAAATCTTATTCAGAGATTTAGCGACTACTGTTGTGGTCCCAGACACTATCACCCAGGCCCTATTGGTCTTAGACAGAGATAGTCTAATGGCTGAAGTTCGTAGCACACATCCCATGCTTCGCATGTACGAGCTCCAACAACAGGCAGCAGAGGCTGCGATTCAGGCAAACACGCTACAGGGCAGGCCGACCTTTGGAATTGGGGCAGATTACCTTAACACCGGGCAAAGAACAGACGCATTCCCCGAACAAAATGGCAGAGATGCATTCCAGATACGAGCCACGATTTCTATTCCGCTGTATCGTGGAAAATATGAGGCGAGAGAAAGAGAAGAAAGTCTTCGGATTGAAGCATTAGAAGCTCGGAAGCTCGAAACGCTGAGCCGATTTGGAGCCATGATAGAAATGGCTTTTACAGATTATGAAGAAGCACGACTGGATCTGGCCTTGTATGGGCAACAAATCCAGACAATTCGGTCAGCTATCGAAATTCTGGAAGCAGGATATGCTTCTCAGGCCAAAAGCTTTGATGAGTTATTGCAGCTGGAAGTGGCCCTTCTTGATTACCAACTGAAACAGCTTCAGGCTATTGTAAAAAGCCACACGGCTAAAGCCGCTATAACACGATACTTACCTTACTAATCCAATAAAGAAGGTCATGAAATCATTTATTGATAAACATAAAAACCTCATGCTGATAGCTGGCCTTAGTCTGGCTGTCTTATTGGGGATGGGATTGGGATATGTATTCTTCAAGCCCACAAATCATGCGACAAAAGAAACACACACTGACCATATTCATGAGGTCAGTGCCGACGAAACGATTTGGACCTGCTCAATGCACCCTCAGATTCGGCAGAATGAACCCGGAGATTGCCCAATCTGCGGAATGGATTTGATTCCTCTCGAAGAGAACACTTCTTCTGATCCTTTGGTGCTAGAGATGACTCCAGAGGCGGTTAAACTCGCCCAGATTGAAACGAGTATCCTGGGAGCAACAGATACCAGCCAACGAATCTTAATGCTTTCAGGCAAGATACAGGAAGATGAACGTCTAGCATCCTCTCAGGTAGCACATATTCCAGGACGAATTGAGAAATTATTCATTTCCTTCAAAGGGGAGTATGTGAGAAGAGGTCAGCGCATAGCCCGTTTATATTCTCCGGAATTAATAACGGCTCAGCAAGAGTTGATTCAGGCAATTAAACTAAAAGAGCGAAATCCTGGACTATATACTTCTGCAAGACAGAAGCTATTGTATTGGAAATTGACAGAAGAACAAATCAACAGAATAGAAAAGTCCGGTTCAATCGAGGAAACATTTGACATATATGCAGATGCTTCTGGTGCCGTAACGGAACGTCGTGTAACTGTAGGAGATTATGTACGACAGGGAGGCATTCTTTTTGAATTAATCAATCTTAATAAGGTTTGGGTTTTATTTGATGCCTACGAAGAAGATTTAGCTCAAATTGCCGTTGGGGACCAGATTCGTTTTACGACTCCTTCTGTTCCAGGTGAAACTTTCAATACGCGCATCACTTTTATTGATCCCCTCATTGATCCTCAAACCAGGGTTGCCTCTATTAGAGGAGAGATTGCAAATCCAGGCCTTAGGCTCAAACCTGAAATGTTTGTCAGAGGCATCCTGGCATCTCCTCTAGAGCAGTCGGGCCAATTATTGGTGCCAAAGTCCGCTGTACTTTGGACCGGACAACGATCTGTCGTTTACCTGAAAGTACAGGGGCAAAATGTTCCTTCATTCCGTTACCAGGAAGTAGAATTAGGAGAAAGAATAGGATCAGCTTATGCGGTAAGGAACGGGCTTCAGGCAGGAGATGAGGTGGTTACCTATGGAAGCTTTACCATTGATGCAGCTGCGCAGCTCAACAACCAGCAAAGCATGATGAACCGTCTTCTAAACCACAGCGAGGAGACAGAAACCGATCTTCCGAATTATGCAACCCTCACGCCTGTTGAATTTCAGAAGCAACTGGCATCTGTGGTGGAAGATTATCTTTCTCTAAAGGATGCATTGGTGGCCTCAGATCAAACTCAGGCAAAAGCCGTTGCCCATCAATTGCAGGCCTCCCTCCAAAAAATTGATATGAAGCTGATTCAAGGAGAAGTTCATGAGTATTGGATGCCAAAGGCTCGTGCCCTAAACGACCATGCAGTCGTTCTAACCCAGGCAGAAGATCTATCCATTCAACGTGAACAGTTCAGCTTCCTATCTACTACACTCATAGAAGTCGTCCAAGTAATGGGCGTCCAGGGAATTCAATTGTTTGTACAGAACTGCCCGATGGCTCTGGAGAATGAAGGGGCAGATTGGCTAAGCCTTCAGGAAGAAATCCGCAATCCATATTTCGGAAATATGATGCTCACCTGTGGTTCGGTAGTACAGGAATTACCTGCTACTCGAACTCATCCAAATTCTATTCAAAATCACCAACATTAATCTTTATTCCATATGAAACGACTCTCATTCATCTTAACCCTTAGCATTTTGCTAATGCTTGCGTTTGGCTTTTCAGCCTGTTCAGAGGAAAATCATGATCATAGCAATGCCTCCGCGCACTCAGAAGAAACAACAGGACCGACTGCTTCTCAGACAGGTCTATCTCAAAGTCAGACTCAGCAGACTTTGACAGCCTATCTACTAGTAAAAGATGCCCTCGTGGCTACGGATGCTACTGCGACTGCCACAGCAGCCAAAGAAATGGCAAAAAACTTGGCTGGAATTACCGAAGTAGCTGAGATTCAATCTCTCACTCAGCAAATTGCTGCAAGTGAGGATGTCGCAGCCCAAAGAGAATTTTTTAATACGCTATCACAACAGGTCTACGCATTAGCCAAAGAAGCTTCTGCACTTGAAACCAAGCTATACAAACAGTATTGCCCCATGGCCTTCAACAATACCGGGGCTTATTGGCTGGCTGCTGAATCGGAGGTCAATAACCCATATTTCGGAGATATGATGCTCCACTGTGGAAAGGTAGAGGAAGAGCTTTAGCATGTCCTACTTATCAGGTGAGAACCCATGGCAAGAAGTTCCAAATATTATATCCGCAAAACCCATCGGTTTCTGGGGTTGGTACTAGGTATCCAGTTTCTAGCCTGGACACTTGGGGGGCTTTACTTTAGCTGGAGCAATCTGGATGAAATTCATGGAGATCACTTTCTTGCCAATCCAACACCTTTAGGAATAAAAGGCCAGGAACTAATAAAAGTTCCTAATTCTCTGGGAGAGATCCGCAGCCTGGAACTGCGGTTTCTTCTGGGGGAGGCCTACTACTGGGTTAACGATAGCCTGTTGGTAAATGCCAAATCAGGAACAGTTCGTAAGACCATCTCCCGGACTGAAGCAGAACAAATTGCCCAAGCACATCTTAAAGGTCCGTTACAAATCGAGAAGATCGAATTGTTGAATGCGGTGGGCCCTCATCATGAAGTACGCGGGAGACCGCTTCCCCTCTGGGCGATTCATTTTGAACATCCCGAACGGCTCAGTGCCTATGTGTCTGCGCGAGATGGAAGTTTCCAACGTGTTCGCCATGCCCGTTGGCGTCTATTTGACTGGTTCTGGATGCTGCATACCATGGATTATCAAGGAAGGGATGACTTCAATAACTGGCTACTTCGAGCATTTTCGTTATTCGGCCTGATTACCATTGCCTCAGGCTTTGTCCTGTATGGAGTCTCTTCTTTACGGTTAAAGCGCTGGCTTAGGAAAAGTAGATAAACAGTCAAATTATCATGAAAAAATTCATTCTTTCGGCGATCCTGTTAGCCTTTTATACATTTCCAGTGATAGGACAGCTTGATACAGTGACCTATCAACTATCTATCACTGAGCAATCCCTTAACTTCACAGGAAAAGCAGTTAAGGGAATGGCAATAAACGGTCAAGTCCCAGGCCCTACCCTTAGATTTACCGAAGGGGACTACGCTGTAATTTATGTAAAAAATGAAATGGCCGTAGAAACCTCTATCCATTGGCATGGTTTGCTTTTGCCAAATTTCCAGGATGGAGTACCTTATCTCAATACCCCCCCAATAAGCCCTGGAGAAACATTCAAGTTTGAATTTCCGATCAAACAATCGGGAACCTATTGGTATCACTCGCATACGATGTTACAAGAGCAACGTGGAGTATATGGCTCAATCGTCATTGAATCACGTAAAAACTCACTTGAATATGATAAAGAGCTGGTGATTCTTTTATCAGACTGGACAAATGAAAATCCAGAAACCGTTCTGCGTTTCTTGAAAAGAGGTACAGAGTGGTACAATATCAAGAAAAGCACGGCCACTCCTTTGAATCGAGTGATCGCAAGAGGAGCCTTAGGCGCACAATTAAACTTTTGGCGTCAGAGAATGGAGTCAGCGGATATTGCAGATATATATTATCCAGCTTTCTTGACAAACGGTGGAATCTCTCGCCATTATCCAGAATTTAAAGCAGGAGAAAAGGTACGACTCAGAATTATTAATGGGGCTGCGTCTACCAATTTTTGGATGACTTTTGGAGGAGAAAACCCATTGCTAATCGCAGCAGATGGGCTGGATGTGGTTCCCATATCAAAAAATAAGACCTTCATTGCCATTGCCGAGACCTATGATTTTATCCTGACAATGCCAGAAAAGGGAATGATTGAATTTCGTGCAATGGCACAAGACGGATCTGGAACTACACATGCATATTTGGGAGAAGGAGATACGCTATCTGCGCCTGTGGTTCCTCGGCCTGACAAAATTGGCATGATGATACAGATGGCGAGTATGGATATGAAAATGGGTGCTCCCGCCCTGAAATATCGCCCACAAAAAGATGAGCCTCACAAGTTAATGCAAAAGTGGGGAATGCAAATGAATGAATCCATGCAGTCAGATACTATGTCAGGAATGAAACATCTTCCTCAACAACAGAATGAAGATGCTGAAATGCCTACTAACATTATGCCTCTGGACAGCATGAACAATATGGATCAAATGGGACATATGAACCATGCGGAAAACCCAATGAACCATAAAATGGAAGATATGGAAATGGATGGGATGAATATGTTTTCAGACTATACCTACGACTATCTCAAATCTCCTCATCAGACTGCATATTCTTCTGAGGCTCCGGTCAGGGAAGTTCTGCTTAATCTGACAGGAAACATGCAACGCTACATTTGGAGTATGAATGGCATTCCCCTTTCTGAGACGGACAAAATTGAGATAAAAGAAGGAGAAATCACTCGTATCACTTTCAATAATCTTACCATGATGCACCACCCTATGCACCTTCATGGACATTTTTTCAGAGTGATCAATGAAAATGGGCAATATTCTCCGCTGAAACATACGGTTAATGTGCCTCCCATGCAGAAGCTTACCATTGAATTCCTGGGAAATGAGGAAGGAGACTGGTTTTTCCACTGTCACATACTGTATCACATGATGGGAGGAATGGCACGGGTATTCAGTTATGGTAATCCCAGAGATAAACGTATGTCGGACTATCCATTTTCCAAATTAGTTCATGAGACTGATCGGTATTATGCTTGGGGAACCCTTGACATAGCCTCTCAGATGTCCTCAATTAATCTGACAACTTCTAACATCCGAAATCAATTTAATCTATCCGCAGAGTTCGGATACAATCAAAATCTGGAAGCCGAATTGACATACGAAAGGTATTTGTATGACTATTTCAGGGTGTTTGGAGGAATGAATGTAGAGAACACCACCAGGGGAAGCCTGGATACGCTTCAAACCGTTGCTGTACTTGGTTTGCGATGGTTTACTCCATATATGTTTGACCTTGACCTCAGGGTTGATCATTTGCTTCGAACCAGAGTAGGAATTGGGCGATCAGTAATGCTTCTTCCTAGGTTCTCAATGTTTGGCTACTATGAGTACCAGGCGGATTTTGGGGTAATGACGGAACTATCGAATAACAAGAAACTTGAAAGCGAAATCGTATGGAACGCAGGTGCAGAGTATCTGCTTTCAAAAAACTTCTCCCTAACCGCCTTCTATGATAACCGATTTGGTTTAGGAGGAGGCCTGAGTTCGCGGTTTTAGTTTATAAAGAATTAATTGAGCAAATATGCAACATTCTCATCATCAACCCTCACATAAAGAAGGGCATAACAAGCATAAACATAAAGACCAATCTGGGCATGATCATCAAGGGCATCATGACCATCACGCCCATATGATCGAAGACTTTAAGAAACGCTTTTGGGTTTCTTTAGTCCTTACTATCCCTGTCCTTTTGCTCTCTCCCATGATCCAAAACTGGTTAGGGCTTAGCTGGTCTTTTACAGGCGATAAATATGTTTTATTTGGGATTTCGTCCATGATCTTCTTTTACGGAGGATGGCCCTTTCTGAAAGGATTAGTAAATGAGTTGAAGGACAGATCTCCTGGCATGATGACCCTCATTGCCATCGCGATTGTCGTTGCCTACGGTTACAGTACAGCGGTAGTCTTTGGACTGGAAGGGAAAACCTTTTTCTGGGAACTGGCTACTCTGATTGATGTGATGCTAGTGGGGCATTGGATTGAAATGCGCTCCGTAATGGGGGCCTCCCGTGCGCTTGAAAAACTGGCTGAACTCATGCCGGACGAAGCTCATTTGGTGCATGATGATCACGTAATGGATGTCCCGGTCTCAAATTTGAAAAAAGAGGACGTTATCCTCATTAAGCCTGGAGAAAAGATCCCTGCTGATGGGACCATCATAGAAGGGGATAGCACGCTAAACGAAAGCATGCTGACAGGGGAAAGTAAGCCCGTTAGTAAAGGAGAAGGAGATCAGGTCATTGGCGGTAGCGTAAATGGCAAAGGTTCCCTGAAAATAAGGGTCTCAGGAACTGGAGAGGAAGGCTATCTCTCCAAGGTGATCAACATGGTTCGGGAGGCACAGGGGAAAAAGTCAAAGACTCAAAAGCTGGCTGATCGAGCAGCATTCTGGCTGACCATTGTCTCCCTAAGTGTCGGATTTGCTACCTTGATCGTATGGCTTAGCCTTGGCAAAGAATTTTCTTTTGCCTTGGAAAGAATGGTAACCGTCATGGTAATCGCCTGCCCACATGCGCTTGGTCTGGCCATCCCCTTGGTAACAGCCATATCTACCGCCCTTTCAGCACAAAATGGTCTGCTCATCCGTAACCGAACTGCTTTTGAAAACGCCCGAAAAATTGATACCCTGGTCTTTGATAAAACAGGCACCCTTACTACTGGTGAGTTTGGAGTAAACAGGGTTGTGAATCTGGCTGATGAAAAAGATCCAAATGAAATTTTGCGTATTGCCAGCGCACTAGAGGCCAATTCAGAACATCCCATTGCAGAAGGGATCATGGAAAAAGTGAAAGAAGAAAAGGTTGAGGTGCCTAACGCTCAAGATTTTCAATCCATTACCGGAAAGGGGGTAGAAGCCACTGTAGAAGGGAAATCCGTAAAAGTAGTAAGTCCAGGCTACCTCAAGGAACAGAGGATTGACATTCCTGATCAGGCTCAGAATGATGGCAGTGAAACCATTGTGTTTGTACTCCAGAATGATACTTTGCTAGGGTTTATTTCTCTTGCTGATCAAATCAGATCAGAGAGCAAATCGGCTATCCAAACTTTGCAGAAAAATCAAATCAAAACCATCATGCTTACAGGGGATAACACCGCTGTAGCCCAAAAGGTAAGTGAAGACTTAGGTATGGATGACTTTTTTGCAGAAGTACTTCCAGACCAAAAACTGGAGAAAGTGAAAGAACTACAGGAATTGGGAGCATACGTCGCCATGACAGGGGATGGGGTCAATGACGCACCTGCTCTGGCGCAGGCGGATGTTGGCGTTGCTGTGGGTAGTGGAACAGATGTAGCTGCTGAGACAGCGGATATTATACTGGTGAATAGCAATCCGAAAGATATTAGCAACTTAATTCTTTTCGGAAAAGCAACCTACAAGAAAATGATCCAAAATCTCATTTGGGCGACGGCTTACAATGTCGTAGCCATTCCGCTAGCAGCAGGCATATTGTATAAATGGGGTATTATGATCTCTCCTGCTGTAGGAGCGGCCTTTATGAGTCTGAGTACTGTTATTGTTGCAATTAATGCGCAATTACTCAAGAAAAAGCTAACATTTAACTAACGAAAAATCGGCAATATCATCCATCCAAAGGCTATGAACTCAAACAATAAATTAGCAATCAAAAATATGGTTTGCGCCAGATGTATCAAGGTTGTTCAAGAAGAACTGGAAAAGTTAGGCTTCAAACCAACTTCAATTATATTGGGAGAGGTTAGTATCGAAAGCTCTATTACTTCTTCAGAAATGAAGAATATAAAAGAGATGCTTTGGAAGAATGGGTTTGAATTAATTGAAGATTCAGAAGTAAGACTAATTGAGACGGTTAAAACATTGGTTATCGATCATATTCATCATAGTCGGCAAAAGCCGGAATCTCTCAATTTTTCAGATTACCTTTCTCAAAAAACAAATACAAGTTATTTCTACATAAGCAAACTTTTTTCAGCGAAAGAGGGAATCACTTTGGAAAAATATATCATCAAACAAAAAATAGAACGTGTAAAAGAGTTATTGATGTATGGTAGTCAAACTCTGAGCGAAATTGCTTTTGAACTAGAATATAGCAGTACTGCTCACTTATCTGGTCAGTTTAAAAAAGAAACCGGGCTTACCCCAACTAAGTTTAAACAACTCAAACCGCATACACGCAGGCCACTTGACAATATCACCTGACACTAATTAATAGAACATTTCTCCAAAATCTCGTAATGAAAAAGGGTGTCAAAAGGCTGACTTTTGCAAAAATTAAGATTTTAAAAAGTCCATGCTTATGGAGACATCAATAAGAGAGTTTCCCCAATTAGAAAAGAAGTCTTTTCCTGTGATGGGTATGAGTTGTGTAGCCTGTGCATCAAGTGTCGAGTCCATCCTTTCAAATACAGAAGGCGTTTCTACGGCCAATGTGAACTTTGCAACCAACTCTGTATGGATAGAATATGAGGAATCCCTTTCTGAAGAGAATCTACAAAACGTTCTCAGAGGAGTTGGGTATGACCTCATTATCGATGCTAATAACCCTGAGGAAGTTCAGGAAGAGCTTACTCAGCATCATTATCTTGATTTGAAAAGAAGAACTATCTGCTCTGCCCTCCTCACTTTACCTGTTTTTGTATTGGGAATGTTCTTCATGGACTGGGTTCCGGGCAGATGGGTATCTTTCTTCTTGGCAATTCCTATTCTATTTTATTTTGGCAGAAGCTTTTACCAAAATGCTTGGAAACAGGCTACCCACGGCAAAGCCAATATGGATACCCTGGTTGCCTTAAGTACTACGATTGCCTTTCTCTTTAGCGCTTTCAACACCTTCTATCCTGAGTTTTGGCTAAATCAAGGGCTTCCCCCTCATGTGTACTATGAAGCCGCAACAGTCATCATTACTTTCATCCTTCTTGGTAAACTTTGGGAAGAAAAAGCAAAGTCGAATACTTCTTCAGCTATCAAAAAGCTGATGGGTCTACAACCCAAAACCCTGCATGCAATTATCGAGGGAGCGGAGAGGGAAATTCCTATTTCTCAAGTTCAGAAGGGCTACACCATACTAGTAAAGCCAGGTGAGAAAATAGCGGTTGACGGCCTTGTTGTATCAGGAAAATCATTTGTAGATGAAAGTATGATTTCGGGAGAGCCTATTGCTGTTCTTAAATCCAAGGGAGATGAGGTCTTTGCAGGCACTGTAAATCAGAAAGGTAGCTTACAGTTTACAGCCGAAAAAGTCGGGGGAGAGACTCTCCTTGCTCAAATTATCAAAATGGTACAGGAAGCTCAGGGAAGTAAGGCTCCTGTTCAAAAGCTGGTAGATAAAATTGCAGGGATTTTTGTACCGATAGTCTTAGTGATTTCACTGATCACCTTTGCTTCCTGGATGCTTTTAGGAGGAGAGGATGCTTTTACCCATGCGCTACTTACCTCAGTTGCAGTGCTGGTTATAGCCTGCCCTTGTGCATTAGGTCTGGCTACTCCTACGGCTATAATGGTGGGGATCGGAAAAGGGGCAGAACACAATATCCTGATCAAAGATGCAGAAAGTCTGGAGTTAGGACATCAAGTCGATTCTGTGGTATTGGACAAAACTGGGACAATTACGGAAGGCAAACCGACGGTAACGGATATCCATTGGACATCTAAAAACAATCGAGAACAGTTGGCCTCTATACTCTTAGAAATTGAAAGCCAATCTGAGCATCCACTAGCAGGGGCTGTCGTCAGGAACCTATTAGAGAAAGGCTACACGAATGGGCAACTGAGAAATTTTCAGAGTATTACGGGTAAAGGGGTCTCGGCAGAAGGGGTGAAAGGGCAAAAATATCTGGTCGGGAACCTTGCCTTGCTACAGGATAATCAAATCACTGTCCCGGAAGAACTATTAAGCCTTGCTGCTTCCTTGCAATCAGAAGCTAAAACAGTAATATTTTTCTCAGAAGAAACCCATGTTACGGCTTTAATCGCTATAACAGACAAGATCAAAGATACTTCAGAAGGAGCCATCAAAACCCTCCAGAATAAAGGAATTGAAGTCTACATGCTGACAGGAGACAATCCTCATACTGCCCATGCTGTCGCAAGAAAAGTTGGTCTCAGGCATGTTAGAGGAGAAGTTTTACCCTTTGAGAAGGCCGAATTTGTGAAAAAACTACAGTCAGAAGGAAAAGTAGTTGCAATGGTTGGAGACGGCATCAACGACTCTCAGGCCCTGGCTCAAGCAGATGTGAGTATTGCGATGGGACATGGTTCAGATATCGCAATGGATGTGGCAAAGATGACCCTAATTACCTCAGATCTACAGGCTGTTCCGAAGGCATTAGCCATTTCAACACAAACAGTCAAAGGGATACGTCAAAATCTGTTTTGGGCATTTATATACAATTTAATTGGTATCCCAATTGCGGCAGGCCTTCTTTTTCCGCTAAATGGATTTCTCTTAGATCCTATGATTGCCGGAGGAGCTATGGCCTTAAGCTCCGTTTCGGTTGTAACAAACAGTTTAAGAATCAGAAAAATCAATATTTAACTCCACAACAATGGCAGAATTAACATTCAAAACTAATATCAACTGCGGAGGCTGCTTAGCCAAGGTTACTCCTGCACTAGACGCAGAAACAAAAATCTCTGATTGGAAAGTAAATCTTACTGATGATGATCGGACCTTGACAGTTATTTCCTCAGACATCACACCCGAAGAGGTAATTAAAGTTGTATCATCAGTCGGGTTTGAAGTAGAATTTATGAAACCAATAAACCCAACGCCAAATCAGCTTGTGAGTTAAGTAAATATATCATAGCACTCATAATTACTCCCTCCAAGATCGTCTTAATAACCACAATAAGATGTAGGCTGACTAATTCTTTAATTAAACTATTTATACATAAAATCGTACCTTCGCCTAAGAAATATGAAAGCCTCAATCTACATATTCACTTTCTACATGCTGTTTATGGCCTGGTATCCATGCTTAGATATTGAAACTGCTGTAGATCAGGATGCTCAGGAGATTGGCCTTTCAGAATCAGCCTCAATAGATCATTCGTCTACTGAGGATCATGAACACGATAAGGATCATTGTTCACCCTTCTGTATGTGTCATTGCTGCCATACTCATGTCGTGGTTTCTGGCATGGAAAAATTGGTTATGGAATTCACTGGATTAGCTCCTTACCCACATTACTTTAAAGAGGGAAATCAGGAATCAATCCAATCTGTTTTTCGCCCTCCTATTTTAGCTTAGCGATTTGTATTTGGGGTATTTACCTCTGAGATTATGCAATTAATATGCATAGTCGGTTCATTCATTTTTCAAATTATTGCTAAGCAAATTTATGATAGATAACATCATTGCTTATTCCATTCGGAATAAGTTCATTATAGGCCTGCTGGTGCTAGGCTTAGTTGCGTGGGGGTTGTATTCCTTGCGGCAGTTGCCCATTGATGCTGTCCCCGACATTACCAATAACCAGGTACAACTTATTACACAGGCTCCAACATTGGCCGCACAGGAGGTGGAACAGTTCATTACCTATCCTGTAGAACTGGCCATGCAAAATCTGCCAGGGGTGGTCGAAATCCGCTCCATCTCCCGCTTTGGGCTTTCCGTTATAACGGTGGTCTTCAAAGAAGACATGGGAACTTACCTGCCCCGGCAATTGGTTTCAGAACAATTAAAGATTGCTGAAGCAGAAATCCCCCCCGGACTCGGTAGCCCAGAAATGGCCCCCATTTCCACAGGCTTAGGAGAAATTTATCAATACGCACTGCATGTCAAACCTGGCTATGACAGCTTATACACCCCTATGGAACTGCGTAGCATTCAGGACTGGATTGTCAGGCGGCAACTCTCTGGGGTTGAAGGAGTAGTCGAAGTGAACAGTTTTGGGGGATTTCTCAAGCAATACGAGGTAGCAGTAAATCCTGAGCGGCTTCGGGCCATGAATGTAACGATGGCGGAAGTGTATCAAGCCGTAGAGAAAAACAACCAAAACACGGGAGGAAGTTATATTGAAAAAGGCCCTAATGCCTACTTTGTTCGTGGGGAGGGCTTAGTCAAATCCCTCAAAGACATTGAAAAAATTCCTGTCAAAACCGTTGAAAACATTCCGGTTCGTATTTCTGATGTCGCCAAAGTTCAGTTTGGCCATAGCCCTCGTTATGGAGCCATGACCAGCAATGGCCAAGGAGAGACTGTCGGAGGAATCGTCATGATGCTCAAGGGGGCTAATTCTGCCGAGGTAATTGAGCGGGTCCAGGTGCGAGTCGAGCAAATTCAGCAAAGCCTACCTGAAGGCATCACCATTGATCCTTTCATCGACCGTAGTAAACTGGTCAACAAGACCATCAGCACTGTTAGTACCAACCTGATTGAAGGTGGCTTGATCGTTGTATTCATCCTTGTTCTTCTATTGGGTAATCTGCGTGCAGGCCTCGTGGTTGCCTCTGTCATACCTTTGGCCATGCTCTTTGCTATCGCCATGATGAATATATTTGGCGTTTCAGCCAACCTGATGAGTCTGGGAGCCATTGACTTTGGCCTTATCGTGGACGGAGCGGTGATTATCGTAGAGAGTATCGTCCATCGGCTTCATAAGCATCATAAAAGCGAAGTTTTGACCCAAACAGAAATGGATGAATCTGTTAAAACCTCTTCCATCAAAATCAGAAACTCGGCTGCCTTCGGGGAAATCATCATTCTAATTGTTTACCTGCCAATCCTTGCACTAGTCGGCATTGAAGGGAAGATGTTTCGACCTATGGCCCAAACTGTCAGTTTTGCCATTTTGGGAGCCTTTATTCTTTCTCTTACTTATGTGCCTATGATGTCTGCTTTGGTCTTGTCCAAAAAGGTAAATGTCAAACAGACGATTGCAGATAGGATAATAACTATTTTACAGCGAATATACGACCCTGTCATTCGATTTTCTCTACGGTCAAAATGGCTGGTAATTGGCATTACTTTCCTGTTATTCGGACTCAGTCTTTGGCGGTTTTCTAATATGGGAGGAGAATTTATTCCTCGACTGGAGGAAGGCGACCTGGCCATCAACGCAACCATTAAAACGGGAAGTTCTTTAAGCCAGACTATTGAAACAATGAGTCGACTTGAAGGCATTTTGATGAAATTCCCAGAAGTAGAAGAAATCGTTACACGGATCGGCGCAGCCGAAATCCCTACAGACCCAATGCCTATTGAGACAGGTGATATGATCATCGTTCTCAAGGATAAGGAAGCATGGACTACTACTGATAGGCAGGAAGAGTTGGTTGAGCAGATGAAGGCAGCTATGGCAGTAATTCCAGGAGTCAATTTTGAGTTTTCTCAACCGATTGAACTTAGGTTCAATGAACTCATGACAGGAGTACGCTCCGATATTGCCATCAAAATCTATGGAGAAGATTTGGAGATCCTGTATCAAAAAGGGCAGGAAGCAAATCAGGCTATTCAAGGTATAGACGGGGTGGGTGATACCAAACTCGAACAAATTGTCGGTCTTCCCCAAATGCAGATTCAATATGACCGGGACAAAATCGCACAATATGGACTCAATATTGAAGATTTGAATACACTGGTACGGACTGCATTTGCCGGAGAAGCAGCTGGGGTGGTGTTTGAAGGGGAAAAACGCTTTGATCTGGTGTTAAGACTGGAAAAAGCTTATCGAAAGGATATTCAAAACTTGCGAGAGCTGTATCTGAGTCTTCCTAATGGAAGTAGCGTCCCCCTTAATGAAATCGCCAAGATTGAATACAAAAATGCACCCATGCAGATCAGCCGGGATGATACCAAACGAAGGATTGTTTTGGGGGTAAATGCCAGGGGGAGAGATGTAGAAAGTCTGGTTGAAGATATAAAAAAAACGCTTCAAGCGCAGGTTGATCTCTCCCCAGGCTATTATATTACCTATGGCGGTCAGTTTGAAAACCTCCAGGAAGCCAAAGACAGGTTAAGCATTGCAGTACCTGCGGCCCTGCTGCTCATTTTTACCCTTCTCTATCTGACTTTTCATTCGTTGGGACAAGCCCTGCTCATTTTTACAGCCATTCCGTTATCGGCCATTGGCGGAATCTGGGCGTTGACCTTACGGGGGATGCCCTTCAGCATCTCAGCTGGGATCGGCTTCATTGCCCTCTTCGGTGTGGCCGTACTAAATGGAATTGTCCTCATTGGCTATTTCAATGACCTCAAAAAAGAAGGGATGGATGATATCCGGCAACGTATTTTGGATGGAACCCGTGTACGCCTGCGCCCTGTAATCATGACTGCTGCTGTTGCCTCATTGGGCTTTTTACCGATGGCACTTTCTACTTCTGAAGGTGCGGAAGTTCAAAAACCCCTGGCAACAGTCATCATCGGTGGACTGATCACCGCAACATTGCTTACCCTAATTGTCTTGCCCGTTTTATACCGAATTTTCTTTGATGAAAACCATTCCAAATTCCGGCCAACAGCTTCAGGAAATCTATTGAAAGGTCTTTTTATCCTATGCTTGAGTATTCCATTGGTAAGTATGGCTCAAAGACCCATACATGCCGAGGAAGCAGTGCAAATGGCCCTTGAAAATCATCCTTCTATTCAGGTAGCATCTCTTGAAGTAGAGAAGCAATCAGTACTGCAAAAAAGTGCTATTGACCTTCCTTCAACTTCTTTTTCTTTTGGGCGCGGACAGTTCAATACAGGGGCGCAGGATAATCAATGGCAGATCAATCAAAGCTTCTCTCTTCCGCAGGTATATCAGCGTAATGGAGAGCTGTTAAAAGCAAAGACAGGTCTGAGTGAGAGAGGCAAAGAAATAAGTGAAAATGAACTGAGAAAGGAAGTCCGTTTGGCTTATCATACCTGGCATTTTTGGCTTGAACAACGCCGTCTATATGATTCCCTGTTTGTGTACTATCAGAACTTCTTAGTGGCAGCTGATCTTCGCTTTCAGACTGGAGAGACCAATCAGATAGAAAGCCAGTTAGCAAAGGCAAAATTCCAACAAATTCAGTTGGACTACCAGCAAGTGCTGGGTCAGGTAGCCATGAGTCATCGTGTATTACAGCAATGGCTCAACAATTCTGATTCGCTGACTATACCACCTAATGTGATTTTCGCGTCACTTTCTTTACCACAAGATTCAGCTACTATCCTTACACAAAATCCCAATCTGGCCTTCGCCCAACAGCAAGTCGTGGTAGCCGAAAAGTCGCAACGAGTCGCCCAGTCAAAACTACTGCCCCAACTTTCGGTAGGATATTTTCGTCAGCAAATTGATGGTGCCAGTGGCTTTCAGGGATGGCAAATAGGCGTATCATTCCCTCTGTGGTTTAGAGCAAAACAAGCAGAATCTCAATCGCAAGCCATTGAGCAAAAAGCAATATCCAGTCAGGCAGAAGATACACGATTAAGACTTGGTTCTGCCTGGGATCAACTGCTTCAACAGTATCAAACCGCTCAGCAACAACTGAGCTTTTATGAGACAGAAGGCCTCCAACTAGCTGAAAGTCTTATGCAGAATGGAACTCTGGCCTATCGGGCTGGTGAGATTGATTATGTAGCCTATATCCAAAATCTGGATCAGGCTTTTGAACTCCGAAAGTCTTACTTGAAGAGCATTTTGAATACCAATCAAGCTGTTATCGGACTTTCATATCTCTCAGGCATTTAACCCATTTAATAAAAAATTATGCAACGAATTTCATATCATATATTCCTCTTAATTGCTTTCATCGTCCTTGTGCTTTTCAGCAGCTGTGATTCAAAAACCACATCTTTAGAAAGTGCTTCAATAAAAGATGAACATGGACATGAAGGAGAAGCTGGTCCAAAAGAATTAGCGATCTTTACAAGTCAGCAAGTCGAAGCTACAGGACTTGAAACAGGAAGCTTTCAGCAGATGAAGCTAGCTGGATATATCAAAGCCAATGGCATGCTGGACTTACCCCCATCTAATCAGGCAACAATCAACCCTCCTCATCAGGGTTTTGTCGAAAAAACACGATTCCTAGAAGGTGATTATGTCAAAAAAGGAACTGTTCTGGCAGAATTATCTCATCCTGATTATCTCTTGCTGCAACAAGAATATCTTGAGGTTAATAGCCGTTTAACTTTTTTAACTCAAGAACTCGAAAGACAAAGAACCTTAGCC
Source organism: Bacteroidia bacterium (assembly GCA_022760475.1). Lineage (GTDB taxonomy): Bacteria > Bacteroidota > Bacteroidia > J057 > J057 > JALEFZ01. The sequence goes on from JALEFZ010000061.1 coordinate 17,660, forward strand.
GCTGCTAATGTCAGTGCCCAGAAAAGATTGCAGGAAATAGAGTCAGAGTTTAATGCAATGACTGTAAGGCAATTAGGTTTGAAAGAAAGGCTGGGCTACATCGGGATTGTTACCCAAAAGCTAAGTACAGGTTCCATGCAACGAAGGATTGCCATTCGCGCACCTTTTTCAGGATATATCACAAAAGTGAATATTCGCCTCGGAACCTTGGTGGGACCGGAGATTACGATGTATGAAATGGTCGATAACCGACACATGCACCTGGAACTTAAAGTATTTGAAAAAGATTTGTTTCAGGTCAAAAAAGGACAACGGATCACTTTTCGACTACCGACTCAGGGGAACAAAAGCTATGAGGGAGAGGTCCATTTGATTGGAAGAGAATTTGACCAGGAAAACCGCACAGTTAATATTCATAGTCACTTAGAAGGCGAGCACCCCGAATTTGTTCGTGGCCTGTATGCAGAAGCGCAAATCTGGCTGGATGCCAGGACAGTACCCGCTTTGCCGGAATCGGCTATTATTAGCGATGAAGGAAAATCCTACATTTTCATCGAACAACATGAACACGATGAGGAACAGGATGACCATGATGAAAAACAGTACCGCAAAGTGCTGGTACGGACAGGTGTAACAGAAAACGGATTTACGGAAGTATATCCAGTCGAATCCCTCCGTTCGGATGCAGAAATTGTTCTTTCAGGGGCTTATTACCTGATGGCAGAAATGAACAAAGGAGAGGCAGAACATTCCCATTAAGGGATTGGACATAATTAATACAGCTAGGCTGAGTATTGCAATACCATTGCATAGTTTCTCAGCTTAGCTTTACAAAAAATAAAACAACAATGGGACATCATCATAATCACGATCATTCTCATCATCAGCATCATGGAACAGGCAATATAAAAGTCGCGTTCTTTCTCAACCTGGGATTTACTCTCATCGAAATTGTAGGAGGAATCTTAACCAATAGTGTAGCCATTATCTCCGATGCGATTCACGATTTGGGAGATTCTCTTTCTTTGGGCTTATCATGGTACTTCCAGTCGCTATCTAGCAAAAAAGGAGATGCACAATTTTCCTTTGGCTATCAACGCTTTTCCCTACTAGGTGCAGTCATTAACTCTATAGTTTTGATCGTTGGGGGGATATTCGTTCTGCAAGAAGCCATCCCGCGTTTGTGGGAACCCTCTCAACCTAATGCAGAAGGAATGATCTATTTGGCAATCCTTGGGATAGCGGTCAACGGAGCCGCTGTCCTGAGACTTAGGAAAGGTTCATCTATCAACGAAGAGGTCGTTTCTCTGCACCTTTTAGAGGATGTTTTGGGATGGGTAGCCGTATTGATTGCAGCCATTGTTATGCAGTTTGTAGATGCTCCTATCCTCGATCCATTGCTTTCCATCTTGATAACGGCTTGGGTACTATGGAATGTTTATCGTAACCTGCGGAAGAGTTTTAAGATTTTACTTCAAGCCGTTCCAGGAGATAAGGACATTACCGAGTTAAAGAGACAAATTCAACAAATCCCTGAAATAGCCAATGTCCACGACATTCACCTATGGACCCTGGATGGAGAGAAAGATATTTTTACCGTTCATGTCAAGCTTGATCAGGTGGTCGATTTCCAAAAACAAGCTGCGGTGAAAGCCACTATTCGCCAAATACTGGCGGAGCAGCACATTGAGCATGTAACCATTGAGGTAGAATCTGAGGAGGAAGATTGCGAACAGATTGATTGTCAATAGCAGACAAAAAACAAAATGAACAAATCTATTTTCCAAATCACCCAAATGGACTGCGCTTCCGAAGAGCAAATGATTCGGATGAAGTTGGAGCCATTTTCAGACATCAAACAGCTTGATTTTGATTTACCCAATCGAAAATTGGTCGTTTACCATTTAGGAGAGATTCATCCCATTCAAAGAGCCATTCATCAATTGAATCTCAATGATCATTTACTGGAAACAATAGAAACGGAAGAAGTACTACCCAAACAGGAAGCCACTCAACAAACTATTTTAGGGTGGGTCCTTGGCATCAACTTCGGTTTTTTCCTTCTTGAAATGACGTATGGTTGGTTAGCCAATTCAATGGGGCTAATCGCAGACTCTCTCGATATGCTGGCAGACGCGATTGTGTATGGCCTTAGTTTGTGGGCAGTGGGAGCCGCAGTTTCAAGGAAAAAAAGAATTGCAGGTATCAGTGGATATTTTCAAATGACTTTGGCCGTTTTAGGGTTCATTGAAGTAATACGGCGTTTTGTGGGCTATGGAGAGATCCCCGGTTTTCAAACTATGATTATCGTCTCTGTGCTGGCCTTGATTGGTAATGGCGTTTCCTTGTACCTGATATACAAGACAAAAAGTGAGGAAGCTCACATGAAAGCCAGTTGGATTTTTACTTCCAACGATATTATTGTGAATCTGGGGGTTATTGTAGCAGGAGCGCTAGTATATGCCACTAGCTCACGTTATCCCGATCTGATCATCGGGAGCATTGTCTTTTTGGTGGTAACCAGGGGCGCAATTCGCATTTTGAAACTCTCTAAATCTTAACTTTCTTCTAACCCGAAAAGACAAAAATAATGAATAGGGTTAATACCATCTTACAACAAAAATCTATCCGTATTACTCCTATGAGACAGCTTGTGTTAAGACATATTTTGCAAGAAGAAGCTGTTTTCGGGTTGAACAAACTGGAAGAAGCTTTACCAAAATCGGATCGGATCACCTTATTCCGAACCCTGAAAACTTTTGAAGAGAAGGGAATCATTCATAGTATCCCAAATGGAACCTCAGAGGTAAAATATGCCCTCTGTAAAGAGCATTGTGGACCAGGTCAACATCTTGATTTTCATCCTCATTTTCTATGTATCAAATGTGATCATATAGAATGTATAGAATCAGTCAATATCCCTAAACTGCATATACCAGAGGGATATATAGGTTTAGAGTTTAACTTGACCATAAAAGGTATATGTATTCAATGTGAAAATTAAGTTGAAGTAGTCAAGACTTAATATGACAATTTTTAGAAAAATTATGAGGGAATCCTCTTAAAAAATCTAAACGAGATAAACTTCTAGTACATTGGATTTTTTAATATTGATTTGATAGATATATTTACCTTTTACCCAAAAAATACACAAATACTATCACAGCAGTCCATTGGAAGGTATACGAATAGCAACACCCACTTTAAACTTTCAAATCTTAAAAGTAGCCTTAGACCATGTTTGGGACGGAAAATTTAGTTCATTGAAAAAATAGGAATCAGTCAGATAACTTGTGGTCGACCAAAACTACGAGTTATGCAAACAA
>JALEFZ010000062.1 GCA_022760475.1 Bacteroidia bacterium
CCGAATTTCACAAAGCCATTGGAGCCTTCCAGGTCGGTGGTGCTATCCGGCAGAAATATCGGATCAAACCTGAATCGAACTACTGCAGGATTTTGAGCGAGGACTTCGTACTCATAAGGATGGCTGGCAGACTGAACCTCCAGCGTATTGACATCCAGATTTTGAGAAAGGGTATCCAGTATATTGATGAAGAATGCCGTATCTGTCCCTGTATTTTGGAAGCGAATGGTGTAGGCCAAGGGGACATCTGGCGGGATATCTCCGGCAGGAGGAATGGCAGCTTTGTCATTGGGATCATAGCTCCCCAGGTTATTTTGGCAATCTATATCAGAAAAAGCCTGCATGCTCCTCGAAGGATAAGCTATCTGCAAAGAGGAAGGTCTGGGACCACAGGATAAAAGGGCAGAAGCGTGATAATATCTCATGTCATCGGGTGCAAGGATAAACTGATACGCTAGCGATGAGTCTGGATTGCTTATGTAGATAAATATGGAATCATTGGTTCCCAATGAGACATTACCTGAGTCAATGATCAAACCAGATTCTGCAATGAGATACTTCAGTGGATTTGGAAAAGAATCGGCAAGGTTTTTAAGTTTAATTACCAGGCTGTCCTGCAGGCAGAAGTTTTCAAGCTGAACATTTGGAATTGAACCCACACAAAGGGAGTCCGGATAAATATGCGCTGAGCTGCAATGAACTTGGCCAAAAAGGCTCAAGCAATTTTCTCTAAAATCGACTCGGATGCTTTTGCACTCACCTGCCTTTATGGAATCTACTCCAAACTCAAGCATTTGCCCATTTTGATTCAATAGGTTAGCATTCGTTCCCAGGAAAATAAAATTGGGATCCAGTTCCATCTCAATGACCGCAGAGGGAAGGTCTTCACTTCCATGGTTGCAATATTCAATGAGATAATAGGAGGAAAAACAGCGCCTTATAAAAGGAGTCGTCAAATCAACCGTCAAGTATGGGCAGGATATTGAATCCTCAAGGACAAAATCTAAATTAGGTAGGGAAGTGGTCTGGCTATCGATCTGTACGAGATGTGAGTCAGGACAGGCATAAGCATAAGGGTAGTTTCTGCTATCCACCTTGATAACATAGCTCCCGGTATCTACAAAGGCTGCATACTCACCCAAACTATTGGTCGAGACCCTTCTTCTCTCATTGCTTTTCTCTATCTCTATCCAAACATTCGATAAGACATTCTCATTTGAGTCTGCCTGACAATTGTTGTTGGCATCCAGCCGGACTATTCCCCGCTGAACATAAGCTCCCAGGTTGAAAACCTTGACCATGCCTCGGGCCTGTTGCATATTAAAATGGTCATGGCTTGGAGCTCCTGCAATCAGCCTATTACCAGAGCCTGAAACAGCTAATGCAAAACCCAAAGAATCATGTCTTACCTGCCCCTGAATATCATTTCCAATGTTTTGCCAACCAAAGCCATTCCAATCATAAATTTTGACTTGCCCAGTTTCAAAGATAAAGTTTAATGGATCGAGGTCATGGTTCAAGGCTGATACTACCAACCTCTCTCCATTTCCGCTTATGGATACTTGATAGCCATAACTGTCCTGAGATCTGTCCCCAAATAATGAATTACCTCTTTGGACCCATGAACTACCGTTCCACTGGTAGGTTTTAGCTATGCCTCCTGAATTTCCATTTCCTGGATTGATGGCATTTCCAACAGCCAGGGTTGAACCGTCATAAGAAAGGGAGGTTGCAATCTCGAAACCTCCACCGTTGAGGTTAAGGCTGCTGCCCAATTGATTCCAGACTCCCAAGTTCCATTCATATACATCCACAGCCCCCTGCCCTGAACCTACAAGGATATTGGGTGTACCCACGGCCAATCGTTGTCCATCTCCTGATAGAGATACATCATAACCCATCCAATCCCCGCTATTGAGTCCTGTGATGGTAGTTCCTATTTGGTTCCAGGCTGTCCCATTCCATTCGTAGACCTTCACCTTCCCAAAAATCTGGCTATTCGAAACGGAACTAACCGCCAATCGGGTACCATCGTCAGAAAGTGAAATTGAGAAGCCAAAGCCTTCCAGGTTACTGCCATAAATTCGGCTTCCCATGCTGTTCCATGATGTTCCATTCCATTGGTAGGCCTGGATGAAGCCATCACCAAAACGAAACGAACCCCTTGCACGAATTGAAGACAATATCAGGACATTACCATCTCCTGAAAGGGCGACCTGATGACCAATTTCATGTCCAATGGAGTCTCCGTATATGCTGCTGCCTGCCTGGACCCAGGCACTGCCATTCCAGTCCATGACTTTAACAATTCCGGATCGCCCAAACTGGGTCGAGTTGCCACGGCCGCCCATAGCAATCCTGGAACCGTCATTAGAAATCGCCACTGAAGTCCCCAGAAGGTCTTCAAAGGTGTCTCCCAGAAAGTTAGCTCCTAGTTGGTTTTGAGAAAGAAGAAGTATAGGGGAAAGGACAATACAGATTAATACATAGAATTTCCTCATGGTGGTGCCAGTTTATAGATAAGGAAAGTCTAAGGAGGGTATATGGTATATGTGAAGATAATTAAATACTTTGGCTATACACAAATCAATAGTTAAAATTGTGGTTTTGGACCCATAAAAAGATAGACACTGAGCAGAATCATTCCCCAATCAGTCTCTATCTATCAGTACCACAATTCACTTTTTTACCATTTTGGTATTGATCCTTTGCCCATTGGAGGTTTCTACTTCCAGCAAATAGATTCCTCTACCTATATCCAGTACCAGAGATACTTGCTTTTTTTCATTTACAAGTTGATCCAAGACCTTCTTACCATACAGGTCATACAGCTGAATTCTTTTTATCGATTGGGCAGCTTCCAGTTCGATCGAAAACTTTCCATCCGTAGGATTAGGGAAGATCTTAAGGTCATTTTCCAGTAACAGTTCTGCTAAAATGAAGACCAAACGGGTACATTCAGAAGTATCTTGACAGGCATTTTTAGAAATAATCACCCCAAAATAGCCATCCGGGATCGGGGGGGTATAACTCCTAGATGTAGCACCTGCTATGTGCTTAAAATTATCATCGCAGTCTACCCATTGATAGGCTGCATTTTCCTCCAATGCCATTAAGGTAACATCTACCAGATCAACTGAAGGATCAATTTCTGCCAGGGTAAAATTAAGGTTGACCACAGAATCACAGCCAGAGGCATCCTGTAAGGTAAACATTGGAACCGAAGTGCTGCTATCGTAGAGCTGTCCATCGATCCAAAGGATAGGTTCGCATGCGGTAATAGAATCTGTGGTCATGTCGTTCTTGCAGACCGTGGGTTCTACAAGGGTATGCACCACAGTATTGGTGATGATGGGTGCATTGAAGTCGAAGTAGATCGCAGCCTTGTTTTCAATCGTACTCCCCAGGGGAAGCCCAGGCATCATCTGTATGCCGAATTTCACAAAGCCATTGGAGCCTTCCAGGTCGGTGGTGCTATCCGGCAGAAATATCGGATCAAACCTGAATCGAACTACTGCAGGATTTTGAG
>JALEFZ010000063.1 GCA_022760475.1 Bacteroidia bacterium
ATTTGGAAGAGGCGTTGAAATATTTTGAGCTTGATTTGGGTATAACTCAAGAGCTTTATGATTCCTATCCTCAGAATGTGAGTTTTAAAAACGGCTTGGCGTTGTCCTATGCCAATCTTGGAGAGTATTACAAGAAATCGGATAAAGACAAAGCCAGAAAAAACTATGTACAAGCAAAGGTACTTTGGGAAGAGCTTACCAAAGATTTCCCTTCCTATGCTCAATTCAGAAAATTTCTAAATTTGGTTCAAGAAAGATTAGAAGAATTCGACCTCTAAAATATATGACCATCACCCCCGCAACCCTTACCTTCTTACTTGACGTTGCCGAAAATAACAATCGCGAATGGTTTGCAGAGCACAAGCCCCGCTATCAGGAAGTTCACGATGACTTCAAGGACTTTGCCGCCGAATGGGAGATGCGCATGCTCGACCATGACGAAGTGGAAAAACTCAAGGTCTACCGCATCTACCGCGATGTTCGTTTTTCCAAAAACAAAACGCCCTACAAAACCAATTTTGGAGCGAGCCTGAATCGCGTAGGTGCACAGCGTAGAGGAGGCTATTATTTTCAGGTAGAGCCAGGGGATAAAAGTTTCATGGCCGCCGGCTTTTGGGGACCCAATAAGGAAGACCTGAAACTCATCCGGGACAAAATAGCCGTAGATCCGCTACCCCTGCGCAGGCTGCTCGCCAACCAAAAACTGCGTGATCTCTTCGGAGATATGCGGGGAGACAAGGTCAAAACCGCTCCAAAAGGCTTTTCCAAAGATGATCCAGCCATCGACCTGCTGCGCTATAAGCAGTTCCTGCTGATCCGGGAGTTCTCCGATGAGGAGGTGTTGGCCGATAATTTCATCGACGAACTCAATCATAGCTATGAAAGTGTCCGTCCATTCTTCGATTACATGAGCGATGTCCTGACGACAGACATGAATGGTCGGCCCTTGTAGTCAATTTCACTAAAAACCCTGACAGGGTTTTAACCCTGTCAGGGTGTATGTGCCAAAACCTTTTCGCCCCCGCATGGTTCCCTTCAAAAAAACTGAATGGCGAAAACCCTCCGACTCATCCTTGGCGATCAACTCAACCAACAACACTCATGGTTCAGCGAAACCAATGATGATGTCCTCTATCTGATGATGGAGGTGAGGCAAGAGACCGACTATGTGAAGCATCACATACAAAAATTGGTGGCCTTTTTCGCTGCGATGAGGGCATTCGCCCGGGACATGAAGGCCAAAGGCCATCGTTTTGCCTACCTCAAACTTGACGATAAGGAGAATACACAGGATTTTGAAGGGAATCTTAAGATGCTCGTGGCTAAGCATGGCATCGAGCGATTTGAATACCAGGCTCCGGATGAGTACCGCCTGGATGTCCAGTTGACCGACTTCGCCAACGGCCTGGATATCGCAAGCAGCACGATTGATACCGAGCATTTTCTGACCCATCGGACAGAATTGGCCGAAATGTTTCGTGGCAAAAAGACCTACCTGATGGAGAGTTTCTACCGGTTCATGCGAAAAAAGTATGACATCATGATGGAAGATGGAGGCAAGCCCCTCTCCGGAAAGTGGAACTACGACCACGACAACCGAAATAGGTACGATGGCGCCATCCCTATTCCTGAGCCTGAAAATTATGGTGCAGGATTGAGCGAAATTCTTGACATGATTGAAAAGTCAGGAGCGAATCATTTTGGCAAGATTGATCCCCATAATTTCTTCTGGCCTACCAGCCGAAAACAATCCCTGGATGCCCTGGACTTTTTTCTGGAGAAATGCCTTCCCTATTTCGGAACCTACCAGGATGCCATGAGCAAGGAAAACTGGTCATTGTTTCACTCGCGTATTTCCTTTCCCATCAATGCAAAGATCCTCCATCCTTTGGAGGTGGTCAAAAAGGCTGTGGCCTACTGGGAAGAGCATAGCGATCTGATCAACATTGCACAAATTGAAGGTTTCATCAGGCAGATCATTGGCTGGAGGGAGTATATGCGGGGCGTTTATTGGGCGCATATGCCTGATTACGAGGCATTAAACTATTTTAATCACACCAGAAAACTGCCCGGATGGTTCTGGACAGGGGAAACTAAAATGAATTGCCTCAAGCACTCCATCACAAATTCCCTTGACAATGCCTACGCCCACCATATCCAAAGATTGATGGTGACAGGAAATTTTGCCTTGTTGGCAGGCATCGATCCGGATCAACTTGATGAGTGGTACCTAGGCATTTACATAGATGCAATCCAATGGGTGGAAATAACCAACACCCGTGGCATGAGCCAATTTGCTGATGGAGGATTGGTGGGTACCAAGCCCTACGTTTCCTCTGCCAATTACATGGATAAAATGTCAGACTACTGCAAGGGCTGCCATTACAAGAAAAAAGAAAAGGTGGGAGAAAAAGCATGTCCATTCAACAGTCTGTACTGGCATTTTTATGAAAGGCATGAAGATAAACTCAAAAAAAATCCCAGGATTGGGATGGCATACAGGAATCTTGCAAGGATGAGTCCTGAGAAGAAAGCAGAACTGATGGCGCAGGCGGAAGCTCATCTTGAGAATTTGGAAAATTTATAATGGGCCCACCCTGACAGGGTTTTAACCCTGTCAGGGTTTATTGAGCAAAAAATGAAAATCAACATTCAAACCCCTGTAAAAGGGAATTACAAAGAGGTACTCGCCAAATTCGACAGAGAATTATTCGAAAAGCTCTCCCCTCCAGGAGCGGATGTCGAACTGGTGCGCTTCGATGGCTCCCATAAAGGCGACATTGTCCACATCCGTCTCAAACTGCTGGGTTTTATCAAACAAGATTGGATCAGTGAGATCGTAGACGAAAAAGAAAGTGAACAGGAGACCTTTTTCGTAGATAGAGGTACGCAATTGCCTTTCTTCTTAAGCTACTGGGAGCATCGCCATATAGTGAAAAATCTGGGGCCAGATAAATGCCTGATCATTGATGACATCGAATTTCGTTGGCACAATCCTGTATTTTCTGCCAGCCTTTACCCACTGCTATATGCTCAGTTTGCTTACAGAAAGCCTATTTACAGGAAGTATTTTGGTGAACCTGATTCTTAAAATGCCTCATACACCCTATATTTTCCACCTTTAATACCACTGAAGCCTCCATATTTACCAAAGCGACTTCCAGGGATTTTCTATGACGGGAATTGTTATCTTTGCCCGAGAATGAAAGTCCTGGTACTCACATCGAGGTTGCCCTATCCCATCGAGAAAGGAGATAAACTCCGTGTCTATCATCAGATACGTGAGTTGGCAAAAAAGCATGAACTGGTCTTATGTTCATTGATAGAGGAAAAACCGGAGAAAGAATCCCTTGATCATCTTCGAAAATTTTGTTCTGAGATTTACACCTTCCCCCTTGACAAGATGGGGATAGCCCTTAGTCTGGTAAAGGCCTTTCTTACAGGCAAATCCATACAGGTCGCCTATTTCTACAGGAATTCTATTCATGAAAAAATTAAGGAGATCGCCAATGACCATAAGGCGGATTTTGTATTTTGCCAGTTGATCAGGATGTCCGAGTATGCCAAAGACCTTGAGATGAATAGGGCTCTGGATTATATGGATTGCTTTTCTGAGGGAATGTCAAGGCAGGCAAGGGAAGGGAAAAAATGGCAAAAACCCATCTTCGCAAGGGAAGCCAGAATTCTGCGAAACTATCAACGGGAAATTTATAATTCTTTTGATTTTCATAGCATCATTTCGGATCAGGATAGGAAACTTCTTGATCCCGATGGAGTTCTGGATATTAAAGTCATGCCGAATGGCATAGATAGTACATACTTCGCTCCCATCGATGTGAAGGAGAAATTTGACCTGGTTTTTGTTGGTAACATGGGCTATTTCCCAAACATCAATGCAGTCAAATACCTCGTCCATAGGGTCATGCCCCTCGTCTGGCAAAAAAGACCTGAAACTTCCATCTTGATCGCGGGGGCCAGACCTCATGCAGATGTTTTGGCGCTTGGATCTGACAAACGGGTCCATATCAGTGGGTGGGTAGAGGATATCCGAGAATCCTATTCCAGCGGGAAAGTATTCGTAGCTCCAATTTTTGCAGGTAGTGGCCAACAGAATAAAATCCTTGAAGCCATGGCCATGGAGAGGCCATGCTTGACTACACCTTTGGTAAACAATGCCATAAAAGCGAAGCCAGGCCTGGAAATCGAAGAAGCTGAAGATGAAGAAACTTTTGCCGAAAAGATCCTTGAGTTGTTGCAAAATCCTGCGAAATGCGCTCAATTGGGGACTAGAGGAAGAAATTTTGTCCGTGAAAAATATAATTGGTCCAAATCCGTCGAGGAATTGGAGGCTTGGGCAAACGAGCAGTTGCTAACCTCCAAATAGAAAATTCGTAAAAAATAGCATGAGCTACACCAATCCATTTATACTCCTGGAACTTCCAAATCCTTTTTCCCCTTCCATGATCACCAATTCTTTTCTTAGGATGGAAAAGAAGCGATTGATGGCGGAATTTGAGTTGGAAGAGGCCACTGTTATCGAAGTTGGAGGAAAGGAAATGGATAAAGACAGGGTTTTAGCCTTGTTTCAGGAGCTTGAAGACGACAGCATCCGACAGTACCATTTGAGGGTTTTTATGGAATCCGGATTGATGGAGTTTTTGGAAGATGCTTCTCTGGAATATTTTTACAATGGAGGAATTTCGAAACTTCCTGCACATTCCGACGATTTTTTGACATTTATCGGCTCACACTTTTCTACCTCTTTTAATGCCCGATTGCATCACGCCTATCGTCAAAAAGACTGGGAAGAGGTTGAGTTGATGTGTAAATATCCCCTTCCTCTGTCTGCAGTTCATAAGGCTTTGTGCTATCAGGACTCCTATCGTCAGCTACATGCAGACGTTACGGAACTGGAAAATTATGCTGAAGACCTGGCAGCAGGGAAAATTCCTGATGGAAAAATTCAGGAAATGGGAGACGAATTGATGATTGATACCCTCAATCACCTGCCCGAATATTTCCGAAGTAGTAGAGATAAGTACGCACTTGCCCTGGAATCTGTAGCCATTTCTGTCTACAATGACCACCAACGTATACACTTGAGCGTGTTTTTACTTAGACAGGCCTTGAAATTGAACACCTCTGCCGAAACAAAAGATCGCCTGCAAGATTTGCTAAATCAAATTCTTGCCCAAAATCCCATTGCGGGGCCAATAGGGCAAATTACGGGGGGATTTGGTAAGAAAAAGAAAAAGACAAATTGGAGAGCATGGGCTGCCGCAGTGGTCATCCTCACCACTATTTTGAGGTTTTTATTAGGCTAATTCTTGCTTCCATCCGATTTTTTCTCGCCTTCAAAAATCGACCTGAAACGGCCGATTTCACCCCTTTTTTTCACAAAAATCCAAATTTTTCACTTTCGGTCAATTCCTGATCTCGGAAAAATAACATTCTAAAAGAATGTTATGCCTAAGTGAAAGATATCCTTACATGAAGGGATAATCTTTGTGCACAAGAATTGATAGTGATGAAATGATGTAGTTTTTATCCAGTGTATCCCCATGTTTTGGCACTGGATAATTTAGGTTAAATGGGGTTAAATCAGGACGTTGGCTGGGAAATTATAACCCCGAGACAAGCCCAATCCTGGGCTTGACGTTCTTTTTCTGTAAGGAAACCTGTCAACTGGCATGAATTTGTCGAGTTCGGCAGGTTTTTTGCTTAGTTATGCGCGAAAGAACCCCTCGGACGAAAATTTAGACCAATAACTAGGACTTATTGTCATTTCAGGAATCCGTCGCAAAAATTCTTTTACTGAATGGATAATTTAGTGCTAAGATAAAATCAGCCCCCATGGCCAGTACAAGATATACCGAAAATAGGTTTGACGAGTATCTCCAGGAAATAAAAAGCCGGGAAAAAGTCAGCAATCGTAGACGCCTGCTAAAAATAGGTATCATAATGGCTATTTTGGCCACAGGATTCATATTGTTTCAGCAATATTCTCAAGGTGCAACCAAAGGCAAGTGGTTTACCATTTCCCATGATCAACTGAACAAGGAAAGGGTGTCTGAAATCCTGATGGATGAGGACGCTGGCTTTGTTGTTACCCACCACCTGCTTGGGCTGGATACCATCAAAAGCATAGCGGATTACCAAAGATTTCGCGAATTGGTAAAACTGATTGAAGTCACAGAGGAAGAGAAAGTACCTGAAAACGAGATTTTTGCAGCGAATGCAACTCCACAGGATTTTACTCAAATAAAAGAATCTGCAAAAATAGATCGTGGTAGTTTGAAAATGACTGAAGATGCTACCCTCAAGCCATTTGCCATAAGGATGAATGGCAATAGCTATGCAGGAGAGAAAATCAAATTCACTGTTGTTAACTACGATCCCAATGTGAAATATACCATTGACTTTGGAAACGGAGTTACAAGAAGAATTGGTAGAAGTACAGTTTATTCTTATCCACTCAAAGGCACGCATATCATCCGCTTGATTGCGAGTAGCAAGACCAAAGGTTCCAGTGTATACGCAAAAAGAATATCTATCCTTCCTCCTCTTGATCAGGCAATTGCCTCAAGTAAGGGCCTAAAAGAAAGTAAAAGAATTTCCTCTCCAAATGATGGATTGGACTTGAACCAAATCAACAAAGTGACGGCTTTCACCGTTCCGAGATCATCTTCAAAACCCACTGAAAAGCAAGTTAAGGAAGAGAAAAAGGTAGATGGAGGTTATAATCCTCCGAATAAGTCTGCTGACGATGAGATCAGCGTTATAGACTTGGGCAAGTTGAAAAACAAGGAGAGCGAAGCAGCTACCAATAAGCCGGAAGCAGTGGTTGATCGGCCGTTGGTCTATGCTGAAAAAATGCCTTCCTTCCCCGGTGGCTTAAAATCTTTAAACTCATATCTAAAGAAACATATCCGTTATCCTTCTGAAGCAATCAAGGCCAAAACCCAAGGGCAGGTCATTGTTCAGTTTGTGATTGAGACAGACGGAAGTATTTCAGCCCCCAAAATCCTCAAAGGTATCGGTAGCGGATGCGATGAAGAAGCGCTACGTATCGTTAACCAAATGCCAAACTGGGTCCCTGGCGAAAGCAACGGCCTCAGAGTACCCGTCTATCAGAGTATTCCAATCACTTTCAAACTATTTTAGTCTGTTTTTGGCCGTTTGGGTTTCAAAATTGCTTAGTGATCCGGCTATTGGGAAAATCTTCAAGAGGAAAAGGTATTATTGTGTAAAGTAGCGTTCGATTATGGCAATGGAAAATTCACTGTCTCCTTACGACCGTCTGGATTCTTATCTGGAGAAATTGGAAGCCCAGGAAAAAGTTAAAAGACAAAGATTATTTTTAATTCTTGCAATTGTATTTGCAGTTGTTGCTTCAGGCGGGTTTTTCGCCTACACCTCCTACTTCTCTGAACCAGAGATCGCAGAAGAAAATGAAATTCGTCTTCGCAGGTATGCTGCCGAAGAACTTAACCCCGAGTTGGTCCAAAAACTATTTGTTAAAGACCCCAATTCTATCGTAGTAATTCATCCTGTAACAGGTGTCGATACCATAGAATCTATGGATGATTACTATCAGTTCCTGAATCGCCTTACCATGTTGGAAATGGACACCGAGGTTGAACCGGCAAGTACCGAACTTAAGGAGGAGGTAACTTTACCTGAAGAAGATCCTGAATTTTTGGTCAAGGTAGAAGGTGAGAAAAAGGTAGGCGCAAAATTGATATACACCATTGAAAATTTTGATCCTTCTTTTGAGTTGTTGCTGGATTTTGGAAATGGAATCATTAGAAAACCCAGTTCTCCCAGATACACCTATAAATATCCCCTTCCAGGACACTTCGATTTTCATCTGAAACTGGTTAAAGATGGGGAGGAAGAGATCATTCAGACAATCAAATATCAAATCTTCCCTAAAGAGGAACAACAAGCCGATCAGGGAGCAACATTGGTACAAGAGACCAGCACAAGTTGATAAAGCTGTCTTAGGCTAGACAAATAATAAAGGGCAATTCCTGTACAATTAGGGGCTTGCCCTTTTTCGTATTTGAAAAGATCATTTGGGGGCCATGATTTGCTAAATCCAATTAATCGCAGCATTTTGCCAACTCGAAATTGAACAATAAAAATTCCGCTTTAGATATGCGTACCAAATTTTTTGTAATACTATCTGTTATTACTCTGCTGGGTATAGGAACTACTTTTGCCCAGAATATGAAAAACAAGTTGGACTCTATGTCCTATGCCCTGGGTTTTGACTTGGGGAAAAATCTTGGAAAACTGGAATTGGACTTGAACAGCGACATGGTCTACAAGGGCATGAGCGATGTGTTGAAAGGTGAGGAGACTTTGCTTACGGACAATGATGTAAGAAAGTGGTTGGCGACATTCCAGCAGAAAGCCCAGGCAGCTCAACAGAAAGCTCAAGCCGCTCAGTTCGAGCAAGTAAAAGCTGAAGGAGAACTTTTCCTTGAAGAAAATAAGAAGAAAGACGGGGTGGTTGTTACGCCATCGGGTCTCCAATATTTGGTACTAAAAGAAGGTAAAGGACCTAAACCAGCTTCTCCCAGTACTACGGTGAAGGTTCACTATGAAGGAAAGCTACTGGACGATACCATCTTCGATTCTTCTTACCAGCGGGGCGAGCCTACCAGCTTTGCTTTGAACAGAGTTATCTCTGGATGGACTGAAGGTCTTCAATTGATGAATGAAGGTGCTAAGTACCGTTTCTTCATTCCTTATAACCTTGCATATGGACAAAGAGGAGCTGGACAAAGCATCCCTCCATACGCTACCCTGATTTTTGAGGTAGAGTTGTTGGAAATTGTTAAGTAAAGACAAAAACAATTTTGAGATATTGAGGTACCTTTTAGAGAGGTGCCTCTTTTTACTTTTGTCAAGGAGTAGACATATCCCTTAGCCATGCATTACGTAAAAAAAATGACCATCAAAAAATGGCGTTTTGTTGTGCATCAGACAACAATTTGTAATGGCATGATGCATCTTTGTTTTAAGAAATTATAATATTTTAAATCATTAAAGCTATGAGTGAAGCCAACGGAAAAATTCCTCATGAAAAAGTCATAATTATCGGTTCAGGACCTGCTGGATATACAGCGGCAATCTATACTGCCAGGGCTGGTTTGAATCCCTTGATGTTTTCTGGAGAACAACCAGGTGGGCAGTTAATGATCACCACCGACGTTGAAAATTACCCTGGCTATCCTGATGGCATTATGGGGCCTGTAATGATGGAGGATTTCAGAAAGCAGGCTGAGCGATTTGGGACCCGTGTCAAATATGAGAACATTGCCAAAGTTGACCTGAACTCTCAGCCCAAAAGGCTCTGGACAGGTGGTGGCGAAGAGTTCCACGCTGATGCAGTCATCATTTCAACAGGTGCCAAAGCCAAGTGGCTTGGTATAGAAGCAGAAACCAATTACGCAAACCGCGGAGTGAGTGCTTGTGCTGTCTGTGATGGATTCTTCTTCAAAGGGACTGAAGTTGCCATCGTAGGTGGTGGTGATACAGCCGCGGAGGAGGCCTTGTATTTGGCTAAACTTGCAACCAAAGTTCACATGTTGGTTCGTAGAGACGAACTACGTGCTTCCAAAATCATGCAAGAAAGGGTCTTCAATGAGCCCAAAATTCAGGTTTATTGGAATACAGAGGCTTTCGATCTTTCAGGTGAAGAGAAAGTAAAGGCTGTCCACATTAGAAATAATAAAACTGGCGCTGAGTCCCAGATTCCTGTAGAGGCCTTCTTTGTGGCTATCGGACACAAGCCAAGCACAGACATTTTCAAAGACCAATTGGAAATGGATGAGGCTGGGTACCTAGAGGTCCTACCTGGTACGACCAAGACAAATGTTGCAGGGGTATTTGCCAGTGGTGATGCCGCTGACAACGTGTACCGTCAGGCAGTAACCGCTGCCGGAACAGGCTGTATGGCTGCTTTGGATGCAGAAAGATGGATTGCAGAAAAAGAAGCTGAAGGAGTTATTGTGCATTAGTATAAACTATTAAGTTGATCTACCAATAGGGCAAACTGTTTTTTCGCAGTTTGCCCTATTTTTTTGCCATATTAGCCCCAACAGCTTCATTATTATCCTTCGAACAAAGAAGTTGAAGATTAGAAAACGAAACTAAATGGATTTATCAAAGCTCACTGCAGATCTCAATCAAACTGCCATTGAAGCAGGTCGCAAAATCCTTGAAATTTATAATGACGAAAGCCTGTTTCAGCAAGTAGACCACAAAGCTGATGACTCTCCGCTGACATTAGCAGATAAAGCAGCACATGATGTTATCATGGAGCAGCTTACTCGCCTCACACCTGATATTCCTGTACTTTCTGAAGAAGGTGGAAATCATGATTATGAAAGTCGAAGGGATTGGAAAAAATTTTGGTTGGTAGACCCTTTGGATGGTACCAAAGAGTTTATCAAAAGAAATGGGGAGTTTACTGTGAACATTGCTTTGGTAGAAGACGGGAAGGTCATCATGGGTGTAGTACACGTGCCGGTACAAGGGATTACCTATTATGCAGCCAAAGGACAGGGAGCATTTGTACAATATTCAGGAGAAGAACCGAATAGTATCTCTGTTTCGAAGTTCAGCATGAAGGACAAGGGATTACGAGTCGTTTGTTCTCGTTCTCACATGAGCGATTCCGTTAAAAAGTATATAGAGCAGTTTGATTCTCCTGAAACGGTGGCCATGGGTAGTTCCTTAAAAATCGTTTTGATTGCTGAAGGTAAAGCCGATATCTACCCTCGCCTTGGGCCTACGATGGAATGGGATACTGCTGCAGCTCAAATAGTAGTAGAAGAGGCAGGTGGGGTACTGGTCAAGCATGAATCCGGTGAGGCATTGTCATACAATAAAGCAGATCTTCTGAATCCTCACTTCCTTGTTTTTGGAAAGTTTGAGTAAAATTCTTAATCAATAAATGAGTAAGTAAAGGCCGCCTGCAAACAAGGCTGAAAAAAGGGTCATGGAGAAATTAACGGTGTCGTTGTTGAGGTAGCCTTTTCTTTGGAGACTGGCTCCCAAGGCGGAATCGACCATTACTCCCAGAAATCCTCCTAAAATTGCAAGTTCTGTTCCTTTGAGAAGAGAACCCTGGGTGAGGGTAAAGCCCAGGACAATAATTACACATCCGATAAGACCTGCAAAACTTCCTTCAAGGCTGATGGCACCGTCATTTCCACGCTGGTCAGCCTTGAAGGATAAAATATTGATATATCTTTTGCCATAAAGATTTCCCAGTTCTGAGGCCATGGTATCTCCCAAGGCAGAAGCGATACTTGCCATGAGCATCAGTAGGAATAATTCTTGTTGAGGATGGAAAATCCAGGCACAAGCTCCACAGAATCCAGCTATTCCAGCATTTGCCAAGGCATTATTGATGGATCGTTTGCCTTCATTCTCTTGTGCCAGGCCTTCAGCTTTTTTCTCTTTCCGTTTCCACATGGATACTGCTGTTCCTCCAACGAAAAACAGGAGCAATAAGCCCATTGCAGGAAATCCCCCACCGAGAAAAATGAGAAAGGCCAGAATGCCACCTGTTATGGTTCCTATCAGGTCAATTTTCCCAATTGCCCAGCTGAGTGCCATGAAGCAAATGGTCAGGAAGAGTCCAATGGGCAGATTTACTGGAAAATAAAAGCTACCATAGATATAGGCTTCTTTTAGAAAAAATGCAGTTGCGGCGGTGAAAAGTGGGACTGAGAGGTTGTCATTGACTAAGCCTGGAAGGCTTTCGATCCAGGCAGCTACGAATACACTAATCAGAATTATGGGAATCCATTCTTGAAAGCATAGTTCAAAGTAAAGGTGTCTGGGAAGTAAAGAAATGAGGATAAGGGTGAATGTACTTCCAAAAATAAAAAATCCCAGGCTGCCACTGAGCCGTTTTTCATTGTTCCAAGGCCATACTGGCCCTTTTAGGATATTACCTGAGATGGCTGCAAATGCATCTCCGAATGCCATACTTCCCCAGGCTACGGCCATGAATATTTGTTGATGATAGAAAACCAGGCTGATGAGGGTAAGAACGGAGGGGTATAGCAGCAACCCTAGCCTCCCGGACTCATTGTCTCTAGCCAGTTTTTGTCCTGCGATCTTTGGAAGGAGGAACAGGTTAAAAATGAAGGCAGAAACAGCAGCCAGAGAAATTGCCCATGCAGGAATTCTCCCGATGAAAAGGGCAAAGCCCACCATTGAAATGTGTACGAGACTTCTTAAAAAATTTACCTTCATTTATTTAGCAGAAGAAAAGAAAAGTCGTTATAGATCAGGAAATTATGTGAAAGTTTTTTATACCGCAAACATACTGACAAAAGCCGGGTTTTGTTGATATTGAAATTGTGTTAATTTGTTGCTCGAAATAATTGTTTCAACATTAACTAATAAACATATATAATCATGGCTTTT
The DNA here is from genome assembly GCA_022760475.1 of Bacteroidia bacterium. Taxonomy (GTDB): domain Bacteria; phylum Bacteroidota; class Bacteroidia; order J057; family J057; genus JALEFZ01. Next base: position 12,457 of record JALEFZ010000063.1, read on the forward strand.
ACGCTACCCGAACTTCCTTACGCAAAAGATGCTCTTGCTCCCCATATCGGAGCTGATACCATGGAGGTGCACTACGGCAAGCACCATGCTGGTTACACCAAAAAACTCAATGCTGCTATTGAGGGAACTGAGCTGGAAAATAAGTCTATTGAAGATATTTTGGCTAACGTTAGCCAGCATTCTGGTGCTGTCCGCAACAACGGAGGAGGTTTTTACAACCACGACCTTTTCTGGCAGGTCATGAGCCCAAATGGTGGAGGCAACCCAACAGGAGCAATTGCCGATGCTATTAGTGGAGCCTTTGGATCTTATGATGGATTCAAAGAAGCTTTCTCCAAGGCCGCTGCAACAAGATTTGGTTCAGGATGGGCATGGTTGATCAAAAAAGCTGATGGTTCTTTGGCTGTTACTTCAACTCCAAATCAGGACAATCCTTTGATGGATATAGTTGCTGATGACGAAAAGGGAACCCCACTGGTTGGACTTGACGTATGGGAACATGCTTACTATTTGAACTATCAAAATCGCAGACCTGACTATATCACAGCATTTTTCAATGTGATTAATTGGGATAAGGTTAACGAATTGTTCGCAAATGCTTAAAAAAATATTATTTTTATATACACGCTGACTATTGCTTTATTATGAATGAAAGGCTGGCTCATTAAGAGCTGGCCTTTTTCTATTATCTTTGCAATCAGAATAACCACAGTAGATGAAGGCAAAAATTTTAGACGGTAAAAAGACTGCACAAGACATAAGAAATGAGATCAAAGCAGAGGTAGACCAACTCAGGTCTCGAGGACTTAGGCCTCCTCATTTGGTGGCGATTTTGGTCGGGGATAATCCTGCCTCTCACACCTATGTGCGTGGAAAAATGAGGGCTTGTGCCGAAGTGGGATTTGATTCTACCAACAAGCACTTACCTGCGAGCACGACTGAGCAAGAATTATTGGGTTGGGTGAAAACCTACAATGAAGATCCATTGGTTGATGGTATCCTTGTCCAAATGCCCTTACCAGAGCACATTGTACCTCAAAATATTACCAAAACCATAGTCCCGCATAAGGATGCAGATGGTTTTCACCCGTTGAATGTAGGGCTTATGACTCTTAATTTCCCTGGGATTCTATCAGCTACACCAGCGGGTATTATGGAATTGATTGATCGCTACGAGATCCCCACTAAGGGGAAACATGTGGTGATTGCTGGTAGAAGTCGAATAGTAGGGCGTCCTATATCCATCCTGATGTCAAGGGGAGGCCAGCCGGGAGAAGCTACGGTAACGATTTGCCATAGGTATACTCCACCTGAGTTATTGAAACAAATGTGCCTTCAGGCTGACATTGTAATCGTAGCGGTAGGAAAGCCTGGACTGATTACGGCGGACATGATCAAGGAAGATGCAGTGGTCATTGATGTGGGCATCAATCGCATTGAAGCTCCTGAAAAGAAATCGGGTTACAGACTGGTAGGTGATGTAGATTTTGATGCAGTCGCTGAAAAGGCAAGCTACATAACCCCTGTTCCGGGTGGTGTGGGACCTATGACTGTAGCGATGCTTTTATCGAATACCCTTCATTCTTATAAGAGAAGTCATGGCTAAGATTAAAGTATTATTTGTATGCTTGGGTAACATATGTCGTTCTCCCATGGCCGAGGGTCTTTTTATCCATAAGGTCAATGAAAGGGGACTTCAGGACAGATTTGAAATCGATTCTGCTGGAACTTCCGGTTGGCATCAGGGGGAACCTGCCGACAGCAGGATGAGGGGAGTCGCCAGGGGGCATGGGGTAAACTTACCTTCGAGCTCAAGGAAATTATTGGCTGAGGATTTCAGGGAATTTGATTATATCCTTGGGATGGACGCCAGCAATATGAGAGACATTGAGGATCTGGCGAGGGAAGGAAGATCTTCGGAAAATAAGGCAGAGCTCATTAAAATGAGGGATTTTGACGAACATGCCAAGGGTGCGGATGTGCCTGATCCATATTATGGAGGACAAAAAGGATTCGAAGATGTCTATGAGATGCTGGATCGTTCCACTGAGGCATTGCTGGATTATATCCTGGAAGCAAAAGCTAAATTAATTTAGGAAATGCTTAAAAAAGGTAGACCCTGTCAGGGTTATAACCCTGACAGGGTTGGGTCTAAATATTCCTCATTCATCAATGAATCCCATGCATCCACTTGCGCAGTGTAGGTACAAGGACCAATAGAATTAAGGCTGCACCCAGCACTACATAAATACCCCAGGTAATGTACACCTTGTTGTACTTGTTCATAGAGTAAATCTTGCCTGCTGTTTCAAGTGCTTCAATCATAGGGTATTCCCCCAGATCTGCAGATTCCTTGAGCACTGTACCAGAAGAGGTCTTCACCAACATCAAAACAGAGTCATTTGCCGTAGGCAAGGAATCAAGAGATTTGGCGGCACTGGAAATGCTTTCAAGGCTCTTTCGCCACTCATCAGCCGCACTCAATAATCCATCAAGTCCCTGGCTAAAGCCATCAGCACTTTTCTCCAGTGCAATGGTTCCCTTTTCCAGATTTTTGATGTAATTCTTCATGAAAGTTGAAGAAGTATCCAATTTGGTCTGAAGCAAATTATTGGTTTGAAGGGTAAGGCTCTGGATCTGATCCAGCTTGCCGCAGGCAGCTTCCAGCTTGGAGAGTCCTTCCTCAGCCTTGGCGAGTAAACCTTCGGGAGCTTTTCCTTCTTCAAATTTGCCTAAGCCCTCATTGATTGCAGAAGAAGAATTTCTGATAATCGGGATTTGGGCCTGAATCCTTTCCGGGATTGCTGCGAGCAATTCTTGATAGGTCGGAACTTTTTCTTCCTCTGCTTCTTCTTTCTCCGCTGTTTGTGCACTGCCATGACTCTCACCTGTGGTCAACTGGCCGATCAGGCCTGCCATATTATTGGCGAGGGATATGGATAAGAACCATGCTCCCATCACGAAGCCCACAATTTTGACGGGAGATAACTTCGTGATCATAGAAAGTCCAACTGGAGACAAGCTCAGTTCACCAGTAGTATGGAAGAGGTACATCAGTACCAGGAAGATCACCGGAACAGTTCCCATTTCGCTGAATACTGAAGCCCCCAGCACAATGATTCCGTAACCCAGACCCAATTGGGCAAGGCCAAGTACAAACTTCATCGGTGTTGAAGGTTCTCGGTTGGCTTTGTTGAGCCTGATCCAAATGAATGAGAAAACAGGAGCCAATATGATGATAAAGAATGCATTCAAAGACTGGAAAACCGAGGAGGGAATTTCACTTCCCAGGATCACCCTGTCGACATTTTTTTCTGTGAATAAGGTCAATGAACCACCCGCCTGTTCAAACAATGCCCAGAAGAGTGCATGGAAAACAAAGAGCACGGCTACTACCCATAATCTTTGTCCCTCAGCCTTATTTTCAGACCTAAGCCCATAAAAGACAAAGTAAAGAATCATCGCTACACCAGCTGCACCGAGGATGTAAGATAGAACGGTATTGATATCAAGGAAGAAAGCGACAATGGGCACTGCAACAATGGATCCCAGGTATATGGGGAGGTCTCTGCCAATGCCGCTGGGTTTTCCTTCTGCGGGAGCTGGAGGCAAACCCTTTTCTCCAAATCTTTTTGCAGCTATCCAAAATACCAGCAATCCGATTACCATTCCGATTCCAGCCAATCCAAATCCATAGTGCCAACTGATCTTTTCCCCTACATATCCACAAGTCAGGGTAGAAAGGAAAGCCCCAATATTTACACCCATATAAAAGATGGTAAAGGCACCATCCTTTCTGGGGTCGTTTTTCTCATAAAATTCTCCTAGGAAAGAAGATATATTGGGTTTGAAGTAACCATTGCCAACAATGATCAATCCAAGTGAGGCAAAAAACAGGATTTTCGATCCTTCAAAAAGCATCCCCTCCAAAGCCAGGGTAAAGTGTCCCAATGCCATCAGTGCGCCACCCCAGATGATGGCCTTACGGAATCCAAATATTCTATCTGCAATAAGTCCCCCAACAACTGGAAATAGGTAAACCATGGCTGTGTAGCCACCATAAATTCCAAGAGCTTCTTTTTCCGCAGCTGCGGTTCCCAATTGTTCAAAGAGGACCTTGGTCATATAGAGGGTAAGAAGTGCGCGCATTCCGTAGTAGGAAAAACGCTCCCACATCTCTGCAAAAAAGAGCACAAATAAGGCCCTTGGGTGGGTTTTTCTATTCGATGCGATGACAAAGGGTATCCAAAGGATCACGAAGATCCACCCTATGATCATCAGCCAAAAGGTAAAATCAAAATCCATAGTAGCGTATTTTAGGTTTGATTAAGGTGAGATGTAGTAGAAAAAAGGCAAGGAATCATGCCGGATTCCTTGCCTTGTATATTTTATACTTAATATTCTTCTTGTTCGAGCTCTTCTTCTGATTTGATTCTCTCTGCATCGTGGGTCAGCCTTTTTAGAGGTCTGAGGAAGAGAAGCAACAATACGGAGAAGGCCACAGTGAAGATAAAGATCCCGAGGAATGTCCAGAATTCTTTGTCGTCTTGCACCTCAAAAATCTCTAATTCTCCCTTATAGCCTTCTGCACTCAATTTTAAGTCTTCCTTTTTCTCTTCTCTTTCAAATCTAAGGATGGCAGTCAATGGGTCAGAGGCAGAATAAGGATATTCTTCCAGATAGCCCATGAGCGTTTCCTTACTTTTGGCATCAAGGGTAACAAAGGCTTTCAGGCTGGTGCCACCCTTCTCAAGTACAAATTCACCACCATTGTCATAAAGATCTCCGACAATTTCAAAGTTCTTGCCTTTCATTAAGAGAGAATCAGCCTCAGCATCCTCGATAAAAGGAGTAATTTGAGCTGCTGAAGCGGTAAGCTCCATTTTGATAGGCTCAGCTTGAGAATTTTCGCCAATCGAACCTGCGATTTTATTTCCAAAGCCTGTCATGGCGAAATACACCCCCATCATCAGGGAGACATATTTTACAGGAGCTAATTTAGTAATGAATGAAAGTGCTACAGGAGAAGCACAAAGCTCACCAATGGTGTGAAGCAAATAGGCCAGAACCAATAGGCTCAAAGCTGCCTTATCTCCATATTGCTCAACCTGCCTTGAAGCCTGTGCCATAAAGAGAAATCCCGCACCCATGATAATCGTACCCACGGCCATTTTAAATAGCGATGAAGATTCAAAGCCTCTTTTTTGCCACCAGATCCAGAAGGCTCCAATCACTGTGGCAAATATCATAATAAAGAAGGCATTCACTGATTGAAATACCCCTGTTGGAACTTCATAAGGAGATTCAGTCAAGGTGTTGAATCGTAAGTAAGCATAGATGCCACCTACTATTACACCAAGAATAATAAAGAGGTTTGCCGTGTCTTTCTTTGCTCTCATGTCCCTGAATCCCATGAAGAGAAGGACTACAGCACCTGTAATAAACAATACATCAATGACCAACAATGAAACATTGCGATCAATTTTGGCCTCTGTGTAGAGGTTCATCAGACCACCTGCCTGTTCGAAGGCTCCCCAGAAAACAATTACGATAAGGAAGGATAACAAGAGAACCAGGAACCTGTCTCTTTCTATTCCTTCAATATCTTTATAAACCATCATTAGCATACCGATAACAATGGAGACAAACACCCCAAGGATGCTATACGCTATTTGTTCAGCAGAAAAACCTGCTTCATCACCATGTCCGAGGAAGAAGTAGCTCCCCACTACGGCACCCACTGCAAAGACTATGGTCAACGCCAATTGAGCAGGACTTTTTAGCAGGCTCTTGAATAGATCACCAAGAGAGGTAGTTCCTTCCTCCTTTGAAACCTCTGCACCTTTTACAGGAGGCTCTCCAATTCCTTCAAGGTACCTTTGTCCCAAAATATAAACCACAAGACCGATGAGCATCCCGATCCCAGCCAATCCAAATCCGTAGTGCCAGCCATATTCTTTCGCTACTACAGCCACTACCAATGAAGATAGGAAAGCACCTACGTTAATCCCGATATAGAAAATGTAGAATCCCTGGTCTCGTCGTGCATCTCCCTGTTTATAAAGGCCACCTACCATGGTAGAAATATTGGGCTTTAGGGCACCTACCCCCAGTATGATTAGGGCACAACCCAGGAAGAATGCCCATTCTACAGGAATGGCAAGGGTACCATGCCCGGCTACCAGTAAGAGGGCACCGACCATTACACTCCTTTTCTGACCAATAAATTTATCTGCAAGAATACCACCCGGAATAGAGAAAACATAGACCAACATGGTGTACCAGCCATACAATGCCAGGGCATCTGCGTTGGTGTAGCCAAGTCCTGGATCATCTGCCATGGCAGATTCTGCCATATAAAGTACGAGGATGGCCCTCATCCCGTAATAGGAGAATCGCTCCCAAAGTTCTGTCATAAACAGGATGTAAAGGCCTATTGGATGGCCAAAAAGCTGCCGTTGATCACGGGCAAATGCATTAGTATCCATGTTGGTGAAGTTTGTTTCGTGTACTACTAATTCATGAAATTAAATCTTTTGTATCTAAAATGGAAAATATGTTCTGCTTAATTGCTGATCGTGTGAATTTTCTGCGAATAAAATGGTGTTTTCTTATCAATCGTGAAGCCTGTATCAGGCGAAGCTCTTGTAAGAGATCTCAAAGACATCATGCTTTTCTGCAAATTCAGAACATTTTAGCCAATTGCAGGGGTGGACATTTTGATTGACTGAAATTACCTGAATGGGAATTGCCCTATTAGTTTCGTAACATTGTAGCCGAATATGCAGGGAGCATGAATTTTGTAGCGCACTATTATATAGATAGCCATTTGGATAATGGCCTTTTTGTCGTGGGAGTATCTACCCCTGATCTTGTCCCTGTATTCCATCCTAAATATCGCCTCAGAAGCAGGCTTGTCAAAAATGCGCTCACTTCCCCCCATTCTGAAAAATTTTCCTTCTTTGCCAAAGGTGTTCTAAGGCATTTTGAGGCAGATGAAATCTTCCATTCCGCTCCCTTCTTTCATTTCGAAAATAAACAGCTTATAGAGCTAATAGGTGAGTATTATCCGGATGGAGAGGTTAAAAGGGCATTTTTTGTAGCGCATATTCTTTTTGAGCTTGTGCTGGACCGGGTTTTAGTGCTTAATGATCCTTTGGTCCTGGATGCCTACTATAAGCATTGGGAAAATGAGGATCTGGAAGAGGTAACCCAAATGACAGCTCGGCTATTTGGGGAATCAGCCAACGGATTCGAAGGTTATCAGGGATACTTGAATCGGTTTGCCAGTAGAAAGTACCTATATGGTTTCAGAGAATGGGATGAATTGATCTATGTGTTCAGAAGAATTATGGAAAGGGTCGGCATTGATGGGCTTGGATACATTGCAGGGAGTCGATTTAGAGATTTGTTGTCCGCCTACGAATCACTATTGATTCCAAGGGTTCCGGCTTACATAAAAGAAATGCGTGATAAACTAAGCCATTCACCACTAAGTTAATTATCTTGTACCAATCGCGATAATCCATGTATGGATGGCTGACGATTTTACCCCCCACTACGTTGTAGTATAATATAGCGCATAATTACCACAAAAAAACCACTGTAAGAGGAGTTAGTAGTTCTCTCCTTTTGCATTGTCAGTTCTTTCCAAACCCATTATATTTCAGGCATTAGTATATCTTATGTCAAAACCAAGTCACCATTAAGTAAGTTATTTGCTCAGATTGCCTTACAAAATCAGCTGGATGATCTTCACCCAGACAGTTTTTGATTGTAAAAGGGCTTAACTTTATTGTTGTGATAATGAAGCTTTTAAAAGGCTTGTACAAAACATGGCTAGAAAAAACTTATTGTTCTTATTTACCTTGCTTGTGTTCTTTGGAAGGGGTTTTGCGCAGGAGGAAGTGGGAAATGAATTAATCAGCGGTCCGGTAAAATATAGCAACGAATTCCTCAAAATCGGTGTAGGTGCCCGAGCCTTCGGCATGGGAAATGCCTTGACTGCAGCAGCAGATGATGTAACCGCAGGATATTGGAATCCCGCAGGTCTCGCCAACAGCAAATCTCTTCAATATCCCGAGGTAGCTGCTATGCATGCTTCCTATTTCGCCAATATTGGAAATTATAATTATGTGGGATTTACCATGCCTGTTGACTCTCAGGGAGACAGGAGATTTGGTGTATCCTTTATTCACCTCGGCATTGATGATATTCCCAATACCCTTAGACTGGTAGACCCCGACGGAACCATCAACTATGACAAGGTTGAATCATTCTCAGCCACTGACCTCGCAGCCTTGTTTTCTTATGCATGGAAAATCAAGAAAGTTAAGGGGCTAAGTGCAGGGACAAATGTAAAAATCGTATACCATGCCTTTGGCCGCTTTGCCAACTCATGGGGCCTAGGGCTTGACCTTGGGATGCGTTATGAGCTGGGGGGCTTTGCCGCAGGGCTTTCTCTCACAGATGCCACCAACACCATCAACGCATGGACTTTCAATACCGCTACCTTCAGAGATGCTTTCATCCTGACAGGTAATTCTATAGTCGAAAACAAGATTGAATATACCCGACCTGCCTTGAGGCTAGGATTGGCTTACAAACTCAATCTTGGAGACAAGTTCACTGGCCTGCTTTCAGTTGACAACAATCTGTTTTTCGACGGAGCTAGATTTGATGCAATCCTAAGTGGTGGTGATGTGAGCTTCGATCCAAGGGCCGGCATTGAAATCGCCTATAAAAATGAACTGGGTAGGGAAGTTGCATTCCTTAGAGGTGGTGTTTACAACATTCAAAACGCCTTCGACAATGAAGGACAAGCCGTAACCACCTTGTTCCCAACCGCAGGGGTGGGTCTTGTTATCAAAAACTTCACCCTTGACTACGCCCTCGCCAACATTGGCAATCTTTCTGAAAATCTCCATTCACATGTTGTCTCATTGAAATTTCACATTCAGTGATGAAAAAATACACTATTCTATCAATACTCCTCCTGGGTATAGTTTCTGCCTTTGCTCAGTTTGATTATGGAAATGACTGGTACATCCCCAATGCAGGGAAACCATTTGTAAAACTCATCGTGGAAGAAGATGGAATCTACCGAGTGAGTAGAACAGATCTTACATCTGCAGGTTTTGATATCAGCAATGTAGGTCCTTCCAATCTGCAATTATTTTACAGAGGAAGGGAAGTCCCCATCTTCGTCGGGACGAATGCAGGACAGATCTCCTACGTAGAATTTTTTGGCTTTGCCAATGATGGACGCCTGGATTCTATCATGTACAGAGACCCTGTAACAGGAGTTGTAAAAGACGATTTGCAGCCTTCCAAGGAGTTTAGCCTGTTTACAGACAAGTCTGCTTACTTTCTGACTTATGACAGCAATCCCATTGGTAGAAGGCTCTTTAATGTCTTCGACCCTACCTATGGCTCATATACGGCTGAGGCTTCATTTACCTACGAAACACGGAAGGACTATCATCCTTCGAACACAGAGAGCATTTATTTGCCCGGTGGTTCAGGAGCTTTTGATACTTTCTTTACCCTGAATTCGGATTATGTAACAGGTGAGGGGTATGTAGGTCCTGGATTTTCTTACAATGTCCCGGCTGCTCCGCTAAATGTGAGCATCGAAACACCTGCTGCAACCAACGTGAACAAGCCAGTGGTTGTAAAAGCCAGGGTATTTGGCCGATCCAATAGTCAACACATTTTGAACGTAAGCCTAAATGATGAAGGGGTTGTAATCGACTCCACTTTGAGTACCAACCAGGTTTACATTAGCTCATTCTCAAATAAGATATTCTTGCAGGGCTCAATGCCTGCTACATCCAATCTTGCTTTTACCGCGCTAAGTCCAGGTGTGGATAATAACCATCTGGTGTGGGCTTCTATCAAGTATGATCGTCAGACTGATATGATCGGAGATTCAACCATCAAGATCAGCGACTTCTCAAATGGATCCAAGGCATATTTTGAGTTTGAGAATGCTGTGGGCGATGATTCGGTATATGTGTATGACATGAGCAATGGAATTCGTCAGGTAGGTCTAATGAACAATGGAAGGGCCAGGGTTATTGTCTTCCCATTTGCCAATAGCAGAGACCTTTACCTGGCTACTGATAGAGGAATCAAAAAACCTAGAATTGAATCCGCCAATCTGAATAGCCTTTTCCAAAGACAGGGTGCAGACTATGTGATCATCACACATAGAGACTTGAAAGAGTCTGCTGAAAAATACGCCCAGTATAGAGATACAGCGAAGACCATAGATCTGTCTACGACAATCATCTACACAGATGAAATCTATGACGAATTTAGCTATGGTTCCATGACTCCCTGGGCTATAAAAAGATTCTGTAAGTACGCTTTGGATAATTGGTCTGTAAAGCCTGAGTATTTCTTTATCTGGGGTAAAGGCCGTTATGAAACAAGGCTTTTCGAAGATGCTGCCATTGTTCCTACTTATGGATATCCTTCTACTGATTATGAGTTTATCTCCCACTTCAACCCAAACTCTATCGAGATTAATCCTGAAGCGGCCATCGGTAGGGTGAATGTATTCAACAATGAACAAGGCTTCCAATACCTGGATAAAATCAATAGTTATGAGCATGAGGGCTGGGCAGCCTGGATGAAGAATGGAGTTTTCCTTGGTGGAGGAAACAATAGTGCTGAGCAAAGAGCCATAGAGGATGCCTTTAATGCCAATATTGGGATATTTTCAAATATTCCTTTTGGGGGTAGGGATTTCTATTTCCAAAAAAGAAGCAACTCAGTCGTGATTGATCCTGCAACGGCCTCTTATCATGACCAGATCACCTCAGGTGTTTCCTTGATTCATTTCTTTGGACACTCGACTTCCAACATCCTGGACATCTCTTTGAGAGAGCCCGATCAATACAACAACTTTGGTCGACCTGTCTTTATGATAGCCTTTGGTTGTTATGGAGGGGACTTTTCGGGGGCTACTGTTTCTACTTCTTTTGGGGAAAGGTGGATTTCAGAACCGCGTAGGGGAGCAATCGGATACCTCGCCAATTCGAGTGCGGGTTACTTGCCACCTTTGAAAAACTACGGAAGTGTTCTTTATAATGTCATGTATGGGCCTATGGCTGGACAACCTATCGGTAAGGTCATACAGAGAACCCTTGACCTTTATACAGACTCTCTACAAGGAATACAATACAGGAATCATGGGCGTCAGCTTAACTTACAAGGAGACCCTGCCTTGACGCTTTTTTATCCAAGGTTTCCTGACCTGGAGGTCAATGAAACTTCTGTATTCATTACACCTGATGATTTTACCGCGCAGGATGATTCTTTTAAAATAAATGTTGTGGTAAGCAATTTTGGATTGGTAACTGAAGACTCATTTACCATTCAAATCCGTCATCAACTTCCTAACGGATCCATTTATAATGGGCATCCGCGGAAAAGGTACCCAATGGTGGCTTTTAGAGACACGTTCTCTTATATCCTGAAAAATCCAGTTGGGAATGGAATGACAGGTCAAAATGTCTTCGAAATAATTATAGATCCAGAGGACAACATTGATGAATACAGCGAGGATAACAATTCTACCAGGTATTCAAGATTAGTTTCTGGAAACATCGCAGCCATCTTATATCCGCAGGAATACGCCATCGTAGGTGAAGAACAGATTAGCCTTAAGGCTTCCGCTTTCTTCATGACTCCAGAAGATGATATTCCTTTTATCTTTGAAATAGATACTTCATATCAGTTTAATTCTCCCTTCAAAAAGGTGTCCGAAGTCATTACTGGCAAAGCCACCTTCGTTGAGTGGCAACTTCCTTTCCAGTTGGAAGAGAATCAGGTTTACTACTGGAGGGTAAGGTTGGCTAATGTAAATCCCATAAGTTGGAGTGAATCTTCATTCAAATATATACCCACCAAATCAGGTTGGGCACAGGCAAGGTTCCCTCAATTCTTGCGAAACTCAACCAATAATGTCAGCCTGAATGAGTTTCAACAAAAATTTGATTTCAACTTCTTTGGGGCTGAATTCGAATTTGTTGGAGGCTCAAACGGTACCAACTTTGTCTATAACAAAAACGGCATCCTTGGAGATAACGCAAGTTTGAATGGATTCAGTGTAGATGGTGTGGTATGGATAATTATTGATCAATTTACCCTGGAACCCATAACTGGCAGTAACCAAACAGGTAACCTTGAGACTGCACAGACTCCATTCCAGGCCTACAAGCTACGAGATGCCATCTATAACATGAAGGATGGGGATTACATTGCCATTGGAAACAGATTCAATCCGCAGGTAGGCTCTTGGGACCCAACTATTTTTGATGCCTTAAAGGAAATCGGGGTTTCTGACAACTTCAAAGTCTTGAAAAATGGAGATAACTTCTTAATTCTAGGTAGGAAGGGCAATTCCCAGGGTTCAGCAATTGAGTTGTATTCTGCCAATAAAGGCAACTCCTTCATTATAGAAACTGATCTTTATGCCCAAAATGACAAGGGAAAAGTAACTTCGACCAGGGTGGGACCGGCTTTGGCCTGGGACAATATGATCTGGGATTGGAATAGCCTGGATCCTGTGAATCAGGAGGTAGTAACAGTAGATGTTTGGGGAATCCGCAATAGTGGAATGCTTGAACTGCTTCAGCCGAATGTAGGTAAGGGTACATTTGACCTGAGTGGTATTGATGCTACAGAGTATCCCTACATTGAGCTAAGGGCAAACCTAACAGATACGATTTATCATACCGCCCCACAGGTAGATAATTGGCATATTTTCTATGAGCCTGCTACAGACGCAGTCGTGGATTTGGCAACCAATTATGTGTTTGAAAGTGATACGGTCTTTGAAGGGCAGGATGTATTTATTCACATGGCTGCCCGAAACATTGGACCAAGGGACATGGACAGTGTAGAAGTCGCTCTATCTGTAGAAAGAGAAAACCGTTCCAGACTGATCCTCGATACACTGAAAATTGCGCCCCTTCTTGTAAATGGATCAGCCATCGAATTTGAATATCGATTCAATACCCTCGGAAAGGAACTTTCGGGTGATGTGCTGTATATCGTGGAGGTGAACCCCGGGCTCAAACAGCCGGAGACCAACTTCTTCAACAACATCTTTGTCAAGAATTTCCATGTAGTCAATGACAACCAGAATCCATTGCTGGATGTAACCTTCGATGGCAAACACATCATGGACGGAGACATCATCGCTCCCAATCCTGAGATCATCATCGAAGTGAACGACGAGAATCAATATGTAGCGATCGACGATACGAATGCTTTCGAACTTTACTTCAAAAGGGGAGTTACGGCAGGGACATCCTTCGAAAGGGTCTTTATCGAAGGTGACCCAAGAATCGAATGGAAGCCCGCAAGCCTTCCTGACAACAGGGCAAGGCTGTATTTCTATCCTGGAATGACTGGAATGCTTGCAGATGGAGAATATACCCTTAGGGTTCAAGGCAAGGACAAAAATGGAAATGCCGCCGGAGGTGGGGGGGCAAACTTTTACGAAATCCGTTTTCGTGTAGAAAATGCTTCCTCCATTACCCAAGTGCTAAACTATCCGAATCCATTCTCTACATCTACCAGATTTGTGTACACCCTGACAGGGGCACAATTGCCGGAAGTATTCCAAATCCACATTTACACCATTTCAGGAAGGATGGTCAAAATGATTGATTTGCTGGAGTTGGGAGAGGTTTACTTTGGCAACAACATTACCAATTATGCCTGGGATGGTACCGATCAGTATGGAGATCCCCTGGCGAATGGGGTTTATCTTTACAGAACGGTCTTGAAAGTTCCTGGTGAAGAGATTGAGGTAAGGGATGAAAAGACCAAGAGATTCTTCAACAATGGCTGGGGCAAGATGGTGATCATGAGATAATCATTTGGAAAATACACGATATAGGGGCTGCTTAGAGGTAGCCCCTTTTTTTATGAAAAAGAATCACCTACATATCAGCCTTCTGATTCCCATAGGCGTATTTCTGTTCCATACTTTTCTCTATAGAAATTGGTTAGTGGATGACGCTGCCATCTCCCTGGCCTACGCCCAAAATTTAGGCGATGGCCACGGTCTGGTGAGTCAGCCTGGGAGAATTCCTGTGGAGGCATTCTCCAACCCACTTTGGGTTTTTATCCTGGGCTTATGCAGGAAGGTAGGACTTTGGCATATATATGCTACACCTAAAATTTTGGCTACAATTGGTGTTGTATTAGCCATTACCCTGAGTCACAGGATTTTTACAAAGGTATTCTGCCTTCCTCATATAGCAAGCATCCTTATTCTTTGTCTTTCGGTGAGCAATGCTCCCTTTGTATGTTGGCTGAGTGCAGGTCTAGAGAATGGCTTGTTTGTTTTTTTGCTTACTGTATTCATTTACTTTTTGCTTAATGGGGACCCTAAAAATGGCTTGGGAATTGGTTTGCTCTTGGGCTCCTTGGCTTTGGTAAGGCCAGAGGCTTTGTTGTTTGGCTTGCCTACCTTGGCATGGCTTGCCTTTCAAGGTAGGGCTGAACTGCTGAACAATACCCTTCGAACGGGAGCAGGTTTCTTCTTGACTTTTGGGATTTACATGATCTTCAGAAAGTTTTATTTCGGTGATTGGGTTCCGAATCCCTTTTATGTCAAGATGGGTTTAGGAGCCTCAGGGACAAATTATTTCCTGAAGATTCACCATCTTTTTAGAAGTCTTTTTGGACCCTTTGGGTTTTTAGGGGCAATTGGGATGATGGTCGGGAGCATATGGATAATTAGAAAAAGAAAGTGGAAGCAGGAATTGGTCCTTCTTTTTCTGCTTTGGTTGATGTCTGTCGCCAGCTTCCTGATTTTACCTTATGACCATTTAGGCTGGTATAGATATGCCTCTGGCTTTATTTGGTTGAGTTATCTTCTGATTGGAGGGATAGTTTGCAGGCTTTTACTTGAATATGGAAATAAGCTATCCACTCAGAAACTCCTGTTATTTGTTCTTTCAGGGATATTTTTAGTGGCGCATATAGGAATGGCAAGCCTGATTGCCCAAAAGAGACTGAGCGATCTTCCCGTTCCATATCAGAGAGTTGCGTTCAGGTATGGTGAAGAATTAAACCAAATCGGCCATGAGAATGCTTTTGATAAAGGGGCCATTGTTGTACCTGACTTGGGGGGAACCTTATTGCATTCCAATTATCTGGTATATGATTTTCCTGGCTTGGTAGATCCTGTGATTGCCAAAACTTACCAGAAGGACCCTGTTGCTTTTACAGACTATCTTTTTGAAGTAATTCAACCTGTCATGATCAGTTCGCACGGACTTTGGCTGGAAGGACAGGACTGGATGAAGGATACGCGTCTTGAACAGGATTATCAGGTTTTTGAGAGGAAGATTGGGGAAGGTGGCTTGGAAAGGATCATCTGGCTTAGAAAAAGGAGGTAAAATAGTATTTTCTAATCCCGCTTAATGTAAGAAGAGTTGTGAGATTTGTCAAAATGTAACATTCCTACTTCCTCTATTTCTAGCTGTAAGCATCCTAAATTTACATTTTGGAAACCTCTAATTTAGCTCATTGGGAATGGGTTGTCTAGTAGTTTGTAATATTTTTTCGATGAATGGTATATATTTAGTATTGTTTGAATGTAAGATATTTTAATTTATTGGTATTTTTGGGTATTCGTTTATGGGACTTGTCTCCATCTATCGAATGGTACCCAATACCAATTTCAAATCCATGAATTTCAAAATTACATTCATCGTTCTTCTTAGCTTCTTATTGTCAGTGTCATCCATTTTTGCCCAGTTATCAAGCGGAGATATAGCCTTCGTGGAATACAATGCAGACAACACGGATCAATTTGCTTTTGTGGCCTTGGTAGAAATACCTGGCTCTACCATAATTTATTTTACAGATAATGAAGTCTCAAATCTGTCTTCAGGTGAAGGAACCCTGACCTGGGAGGCGCCAGTTTCTGGACTTCCTTGTGGGACAATTGTTACCATTGATAAAGACCGTAACACAGATTTTGGCACTATTACCAACGAAAGGAACAATTTTGACCTTGGCGGCGGCGGCGATGCCATCATTGCTTTTCAAGGAACAGATAATGTTACTGCAAGCACCTACCTTGCAGCCATCAGCAACGATGGAGGCTCATGGGGAGGCTCTAAGGATGGCGACCTGCCAAGCGGTTTGACCAATGGAACCGATGCCATCGCCATCAATCCTGAGATCGATAATGTAAAGTATGACGGTTCTATATTGATTGGAGATAAGGCAAGCCTCCTGGCCGCTATTAATGATAACAGCAATTGGTCTGGTGGCAGCAATAGTAATAATCAGGATTTTGAAGGGACATTCTACGTCTCAGAGTGTATCGGGGCTTCATGTTTCATAGAACTAGTGGCTTCCAATATATCTTCTTGTAATGACAACTCGACCAACGCAAATTCAGCGGACGATTACTATACGGTTGACATTACTGCTGTATACTTCAACGTTCCTGCTACTGGTACCCTTGACCTTAGTGGCGACATCACAGGGGCTAGTTCGGTAAATGTAAGTGCCCTTCCAGGTAATTCTTATACCTATTCTTCAGTCGTAGTGCCAGCCGATGGCTCGGCGAAAACCATAAATGTATCATTTTCTGATGAGGGCGCTTGCGCTTATTCATTGGTCCTTGATGCAGTA
Source organism: Bacteroidia bacterium (assembly GCA_022760475.1). Classification (GTDB taxonomy): domain Bacteria; phylum Bacteroidota; class Bacteroidia; order J057; family J057; genus JALEFZ01. The sequence goes on from JALEFZ010000063.1 coordinate 29,134, forward strand.
AGTTCATGTTCTTCTGTTATCCCTGCGGGTTATGTTTATTTTGATAATGAATCCGGAGACAACAACTGGAATACTGCCTTAAACTGGTCTGATAATTCAGTTCCCCTTCCCTACGACGACAACATTTACATTGGTGCAGGATTCAATGTGGTCAATAATACAGGAAACGACATCATTTTTGATAAGGGGTTTGACTTTCAGCTCTTTGGGACACTTGATATGGAGCAAAGAAAACTTGAGATGAAAACCAGTGGCGGCTATTTACTGATCGGAAGTACGGGCCAACTGATTGATGCCAGCGAGTTTTATATGACCATTTCTGATGGGCTGGTTGAAGATGGTGCATTCGTTGAAACAGAGCATTTGAAAGTATCAGATGATTCAGAATTTACCATCAATGCCAGCTCCTTTACAATAAGCAATAAAATTGAAATTATTGGTTCAGCAGAGATTGTAGGGACAGGTTGTATCCTTTGGAATGGAAATGATTATACCAATACGGGGAACGGAATTTTTGGCTGCACTGGTAGTGAGTCAGATTGTATGGTCTCTGGCACGAACTATATCTGTGCCCTTGGATCTTTCCCCGTGGAATTTGAATCTTTCGTTGCAAAAGAATCACTTGAAGGAGTCGCTCTTAGCTGGACGACTGCTTCAGAGTCAAACAATGACTATTTCCAGATTCAGAAAAGCCAGGATAATGAGTTATGGGAGGACATTGCGAAGGTAAGTGGTAAAGGAACCACCTCAACTTCAAATGATTATGAATTTGTAGATAATAATCCATTTTTAGGCATGAACTATTATCGCTTAAAGCAGGTCGATATTGATGGGGCATTTTCATATTCTGACACCAGACAAGTTCTCAAAGGGGTTGAAACTGGAAGCCAATTCTCAGTCTACCCCAATCCTTTGGAATCTGGGGAATCCTTTAACATCCAATTAACTGCCTTGGATATGTATGGTGACCTTCAAGTTGAAATTTATGACCTGAAGGGAGTGAAGCTTTTAGACCGTAAATTTTCTTTATCTGAGATTGAGAAGGCCAAGGAAAGCCTTAGAGTAAATAATTCCCTAAATCCAGGAGCTTATCTCGTCCTGTTGAAGTCGGGTTCATTCAGATCCGTTCAAAAGTTGCTTATTAAGTGAAAATGTAAGGTGTATAATGTTGATCTAGATCCCTCGATGCAAATCGGGGGATCTTTTTTTACCAAACTGCTCGCAGAAGGAAACCTAAATAGTCCTTGGCAAAGTATATGACCTATCGAGATATGAATGCCAAAGTTGTAATGAAATGAGAAGCAGTCTAAGTAATTGGTATGAAGAGTTGCAGATTGTGGTCTACTCCATTCCCAAGAATTGCCCAGACTGTTGTAAGCATATTTGCCATCGCAAAAACCTCAATACAGAACTTTTGGAATTGCTCAAGGATGGCCAGCTTAAAGAAGCCGGGAAATTACTTCGAATCTCCACCAAATAATTTGTCCTTTTTCTCCCCTGATTTGGGACTTTATCAATGATTGTATCCAAGGAATTTTCCCCTCTACACTAAAAGTGTATCTTTGGACTCGAAATCAAATCATCCGATGAATTACGACGAATTATTCCCAAAAATCACCTCACACGCTAAAGAATACGGTTTTGTTTTTCCTTCAAGCGAGATCTATGACGGACTGGGTGCTGTCTATGATTATGCCCAATTAGGGGTGGAGTTGAAGAATAATATAAAGACTGCATGGTGGAAGGCCATGGTACAAATGCACGAAAATATCGTAGGTCTGGACGCCGCGATCTTGATGCATCCTACCACCTGGAAGGCTTCCGGACACGTAGATGCTTTCAGCGATCCCCTCATTGACAACAAGGATTCGAAGAAGCGCTACCGCGCGGATGTATTGATCGAGGATCAAATCGCCAAGTACGAGTCCAAGAGCCTCAAAGACACCAATAAAAGAGCCAAGAAAGAAGGCTGGGAAGCTGGTTCGGAAGAATATAACAAATACCTCCAAGGCAATAGAAACGCCAAGAAGGCCCAGGAACTCCACCAGCAATTTGAAGTAGCATTGAATAGCGACGACCTGGATCAGCTTCGCAATATCATCGTCGAACAAGGCATTGCTTGTGAAGTAAGCGGTTCGAAAAACTGGTCTGAGGTCCGTCAGTTCAACCTGATGTTCAAGACACAGCTTGGAGCAACTGCAGACTCAAGCATGGATCTATATTTGCGTCCTGAGACAGCTCAGGGAATCTTTGTGAATTACCTCAATGTGCAGAAGACCTCAAGGCAGAAACTGCCATTTGGTATTGCTCAGATAGGGAAGGCATTCAGAAATGAAATTGTTGCCCGTCAATTTATCTTCCGAATGAGGGAATTTGAGCAAATGGAGATGCAGTTCTTCATCAAGCCCGGAACTCAGAAACAATGGTTCGAGTACTGGAAGGAGTATAGAATGAACTGGCACAAGGCACTAGGAATTAAAGAAGAGTTTCTTCAATGGCATGAGCACGAAAAGTTAGCTCACTATGCTGATGGTGCGGAAGACATCCAGTTTAAGTTTCCATTTGGATTTAAGGAATTGGAGGGAATCCACTCAAGAACTGATTTCGACTTGAGCAGCCATGAAGAATTCTCAGGTAAAAAACTCCGCTACTTTGATCCTGAAACCCAGGAATCCTATGTTCCATATGTGGTAGAAACTTCCGTTGGGCTGGACAGGACATTCCTGGCTCACATGAGCCATGCCTATCAGGAAGAGGAAGTACCAAATGCCAAAGGCGGAACGGATACCCGTGTGGTTATGAAATTCCACCCACTTCTTGCACCGTATAAAGCAGCAGTATTCCCATTGGTAAAGAAAGATGGGCTTCCAGAAATTGCCATGGAGATCTTCAAAGAACTCAAGTTCGAGCACAATGTCATGTATGACGAGAAAGACTCCGTCGGTCGTCGTTACAGAAGACATGATGCCATTGGTACTCCATTCTGTATCACTGTTGACCACGATACCAAAGAGGATAATGCGGTAACAGTAAGAGATCGCGATACCCTGGAGCAGGTAAGAATGCCTATTTCAGAGGTAAGATCCTACATCAGCAAAAAGCTAAGCTGGCGAGATTTGCTGGATTGGTAATTCAACTTGCTCTGTTCGGGCTTGTGTAAACAGAATATCGGAAAACCGAATAAAAATTCGTATGTTATGATATAGGGATTGCTCTTGCAATCCCTCCTTTTTTAAGAAGGCCTTGTGATGAATTGATGTATATGACTCAAAGACTGGAAATTCAAACTTTTATTGAAAAACAACGGGAGGGAAAGTTGAGTGTGGTAGATGTTCGGTCTCCCTCAGAATTTCAGAAAGGGCATTTTCCAACCGCAATAAACATCCCACTTTTCGAAAACGATGAAAGGGCTGTTGTAGGGACATTATACAAACAGGAAGGCAAGGAAGAGGCATTTTTGAGGGGACTTGAATTCGTAGGACCGAAGATGAGGTCTTTTGTGGAGCAAGTCAGGGATATTTCCAGGCAAGGTACTTTGATGACATACTGCTGGAGAGGGGGCATGCGGTCTAGCTCCATGGCATGGCTATGGGAAACGGCTGGCTTTAATGTTTTTACCCTTGAGGGAGGTTACAAGGCTTTTCGAAAGGAAGTTTTGGCTTCCATGTCCAGAAAATTCCAATTGATGGTATTAGGTGGCCCTACTGGAAGTGGCAAGACAGAGATTCTTAAGGAAATGAAAGAAGCAGGAGAGCAGGTCATTGACCTGGAAGGCCTTGCGAGGCATAAAGGATCTGCCTTTGGCGGCATCGGTGAGAATACCCAACCCAGTACTGAGCATTTCGAAAACCTCCTTTGGTCAGAATTGATCCAGATGGATGCCCAAAAGCCTATCTGGCTGGAAGATGAGAGTATCCATATTGGTAAGGTTTTGATTCCGAAAGTTTTTTTTGATCAAATGCAGTCAGCCAGTTTATTTGTCATTGACCTTGAGGAAGAAGAAAGACTGAAGCATCTTGTGGATGTTTATGCAGGCTTTGAGGATGAACTCCTGATTGATGCCATTAACCGAATTGGCAAGAGATTGGGAGGCCAACATGCCAAAGCCGCCGAAGAGGCTATTCGTCAGCAGGACTACCGCACGGCAGCAAAAATTTGCCTTAAATACTATGATAAAACATACGCATACGGATTAACCCAAAAATCAAAACAATTAGTAAGTAAACTTGGTCTTATCAAGCACGATCCAAAGAATTCGGCTCGGAAATTGATAGATCTAGCCTACCAAAGACAACCCCAATGATTAATGCAGAAGAGGTGAAGTTAACCCAGTATAGCCACGGCGCTGGGTGTGGATGTAAGATTTCCCCTAAGGTTCTAAGCACAATACTGAAATCCAAGCACAGTTTTATTCCTGATTCAAACCTGATCGTCGGAAATGATACCAGGGATGACGCGGCCGTTTATGACCTTGGAGATGGAACAGCCATCATCAGCACGACAGATTTTTTTATGCCTATCGTAGACGATCCCATTGATTTTGGCAGAATTGCTTCAGTTAACGCCATCAGTGATGTCTATGCGATGGGGGGAACTCCCTTCATGGCTATTGCTATATTGGGTTGGCCGATCGATAAACTGCCCGCTGAAGTTGCACAGCAAGTACTCGATGGAGCAAGGCTCGCTTGCAAAGAGGCAAGGATTACCCTGGCAGGAGGCCATAGCATTGACAGCCCAGAACCCATTTTTGGTTTGGCAGTAACTGGGAGGATAAATGTGGCAAATATCAGGAGGAATTCAGGTGCATTGCCCGGAAATAAACTTTTCCTGACAAAACCGCTGGGAGTGGGAGCCTTGACAACTGCTCAGAAGAAAGGAAAACTTCTTCCTGAGCACACCCATATCGCCCGCGATCAAATGGTCATGCTGAATACCGTAGGTGAAGCCATGGCGAAACTACCCTATGTGAAGGCCATGACAGATGTAACTGGATTTGGACTCTTGGGTCATCTGTCTGAAATGTGCGAAGGGAGCCGTACTTCGGCTGTGATTGAGTTCAATAAGGTCCCGAAAATTCCTGAACTGGATTATTACCTGGGAGAAGGCACAATCCCTGGAGGAACTTCGCGAAATTGGTCAAGCTATGAACATTTGGTCAATGATATCCCTGAATATCAACGACATGTTCTCTGCGATCCCCAAACAAGCGGGGGACTTATGATGGCCGTTGTGCCTGAGTATGAAAGGGAATTCATGCAGTTTGCACAAGGGATGGGCTATCAGTTGGAAGCATTTGGCTATATGACTGAACCCACAGATCCTTTGATCACTGTGGCCTAAAAAACGAATTTAACATCGGTATTCAATAAGCCTTAAAAACGAGGTACAGCGAACTATTTTTATTCGGGTCAATGAACTTATGGGTGGACAAGCCCGTAAATTCATTGACCCATTTAATGTAGTATCCTCCATTCAACAGCCTGGCATGTACCGGAAAAGACAATTTTTCATTTCTATAGCCGTGTTGGCTATTCTGTTTATCTCAGCCTATTTATCCTCCTATCGAGTTCGAGATCGTTTGTTGATATTGCGATATGATTTCTTCCATAGGAATGAAATCGTAAAAGGAGCTGAACAAATCGATGAGGTACTCTCCAAATATGAAAAGCTCAGCTACAAGGAGTTGCCTGCTGACTACAAAAAAAATACCCTTTCTGATCAGGAACCATTTGCCAAAATGCTCCGAAACTCTGTCTACTATCTCATTCCTGCTGAAGATGTGTACAAAAGAATAGTAGGACCTTACAGGATCAGAAACTTCATGCCCAAAGATGCTTCCTATAAGTCCTCCAAGGATAGAATTGATGGGAAAATAGTGTGGCTGGTAGATAAACGGGTACTCAAGAAATTGCTATTGCTTCAAAATATGCTTGAAGAAAAAGGCTACGATGGCAATGCATTCCATGTAGTCAATGGCTATCGCCATCCAGCTTACAATAAAAAGGTGGGTGGAGCTTCCAAAAGTAGACATATACTCGGCCAGGCGATTGATATTTCCATTAAGGACATAAATAAAGATGGACGGACAAACAAGGCTGATAAAAAAATTGTCCTCGAATTATTAGATAAAAAAATCATCAAGAGTTTTGGGGGATTGGGCCTTTACCCCAAATCACAGTCTGTTCATTTGGATGTAAGAGGCTACAGAGCAAGGTGGGATAGCTACTGATTTAGTTGAGTTGCTCAATCTTAGCTTGAAGAAACTCCTTATCTGCCTCCGATTTTGCCAATTTTAAGGCAGTATTCAAATGCTCTTTATGCTTTTCGAGGCTGATTCCCTTATACAGATCTGCCAGTAGGGCATGGTAAAGGTGACTTTTGTCCAGGTTAATTTTTAGCGCTTCAGTTAGGGCTATCTCTTTACTCCTTGCCTTGGATAAGGCCAATGTCCGATTCAATGCTGCCACGGGTGAGTATTCTATTTGTAATAGGCGATTGTATAATTGAAGGATATTCTCCCATTTCTCTTTCGAATCTTCCTTCCTACAATGCCAATATGCGATGGCAGCTTCGTAATGGTACTTGCTCGCTTTGTGGCCTTGCGCGGCCTGATTCAGGAAATAATCCCCTTTTCGGATCAAGTCCATGTCCCAATCGGCTTCATTTTGCTCTTCATAAAGGAGGTATTTCCCCTCAGGGCTAACCCTTGATTCAAATCTTGAGGAATGAAAACACATCAATGCCATGAGTGCACGGGTCGCAGGTATGTTTGTTTCCTCGCAACCGATGAGTAGGTAGGTCAAGCGCATAGCCTCATAGCATAAATCCTTCCTAAGAATGTTATTTTGAGTTGAGGAGTAATAGCCTTCATTATAGAGCAAGTAAATTGTCCGCAAGACTGGCTGAAGGCGATCAGATATTTCTGCATGGGGGGGCAAATCGACAGGGATATTGGCCTTTCTAAGTTTTTCTTTTGCCCTATACAACCGCTTATTAATGGTATCCTTGTTGCTGAGGAAGGCTTGGGCGATTTCTTCAATTCCAAATCCACAAAGAATCCTCAAGGCAAGCCCAATCTGTGCTTCTACAGATATTAGGGGGGAACAAATCGCAAAAATCATCTTCAATTGACTATCCTGGATATTTTGATCCGTCAGGTCAACTTCGAATTCCTCGATATTTTTTCGGTCTTCCTTTATTTTAACTGAGACCTTGTCCGAAAAAACTTTATCCCTTCGAAGGGAATCTTTGGTTTTGTTTTTTGCAACCGTATAAAGCCATGCTGTTGGATTGGTCGGGATTCCCTTGCTGCCCCAACTTTCTGCTGCTAATAAAAAGGTATCATTGACAATGTCCTCAGCCACAGCAATGTTGGCAATCCCAAACAACTTACAGAGTACAGAAATGATCTTTCTGTACTCTGTTTTGAATAGGTGGGGAATCAATTCATTTTCTTTCATCCTACCTTAGTCCTGCTTAGTTGATAGGTATGATGTTCCTTACTTCGACATGCCCACCTACATGAAGAATGGGGCATCCCTCTGCCAACTTCATGGCCTCATCGAGCGATGCGGCCTTTGCGATAAGGTACCCACCTATGATTTCTTTTACCTCAGCATAGGGACCATCGGTAACGATGCCATCCGGCTTAAGGGTTTTGCCCTCATAGCCTAATTGGTTGGTACTGGAAAATTTACCTTGCCCAGCAATCCCTCCTATCCAGTCTTGCCACTGCTTTATGCTTTCCTGAAGTTGTTCGGGAGAAAGTTCCATGGAAGGATCAGGGCTGTGTCTGAAAATCATCATAAATTCGTTCATACATGTAATTTTTTAAATGTTTCACCCCTACTACGAATGACGATTTACAAATTGGACACTTATTTATTTTTTTTCATATAAAGTTTAATTTTTTCTTGTGGCCAGACAGATCACAGTTTTATTTCTACCATCATCATCAGGATCAATAGCAAGGCAATACTTCCCAGTATGCTGGTAAAACGTCCCATTCTTTTTGATTTGACCCATCCAGAAAGTGAAATGATAGCTATCATTGAAAAGATCCCTGTTATGAAGGTTATCATGCCCACTAAGCGAGGTATAATGAGGTCATTTCCTGTGATGTTGCCAGCGAAGGGAAACCCTTTTGTCGTCATCAACAGGATTTTGGTCATGGCAAATATGGAAATTAGAAAGGAGGCTGCTGAAAAAGCTGCTGCCCGGAAAAGGTTGGTGTGTACGCGTGTATCGCTTTTTTCAGCGAGTAGAGATACAATGACAGCCAAAGAAAATCCACCCAGTAGGGCAGATAAAAAGATAAGCTGATTGGCCAATTCGTTCCAGTATCCGATGCTAGCTTCTGTCATGTTTTTTCAATTTAGGTAGTTGGAGCAATTCAAGTTTGAAACAATCAACGGATAAAAAATAGCTTCTCCCAGTGAAGAAAGGTGTAATCTAACGGGACATTACAAAAAAGGTCTCTGAATTAATTTCAGAGACCTTTTTTGTATGTTGTTGAGCTTAGAATCATTCTTTGAGACTAATCACAACACGTCTATTTTTCTTCCTGTCCTTTTCTGATTTCTCAACGGTGGAAAGGTCATTTTCTCCCTTGGCTTCTACGACAATCTGATCGGCAGAGGCTCCTGCAGCAATCAGCCTGCTTTTTACATCATTCGCCCTTTGGGTAGATAATTTCATGTTGTAGCTGCTAGAGCCTTCGCTGGATGCGTGTCCTACGATTTTTATGGTCAGTTTGCTGTTAGTCTTTAGCAGATCAGCCAATTGTCCAAGGTATGGGAAGTATTCGTTTTTAACCGCAGTTTCATTTTGTCCGAAAATTAAAGTCCCATTTTTATCCAGAAACTCAATTAGCTCCCCATTCTTGATAGGAGTTTTTGCAGAAGGAGTTGGTAGGCCTCTTGTTTCAATTTGTTTAACCGTGGAGTCAGTTTTGGTGATTTTCTTTCCTTCTAACTTAAAGGTGCTGGCCATCTGGCAATTGGCAGCGTCTGAAACGGTAACGGTATATTCTCCTGGACATAGGTTTGAAAGGTCTCTTTCATTTTTTCCATTGCTCCATTCGTAAGAATAAGGAGGAACGCCCCCCGAAACTTTCAGGTTGATTTTACCTTTACAGCTTTCAGCAGTAGTATTTCCACTGGCAAAACCATCTACAGATAATGGAGAAGGAATCTGGATATTGATGGCTTGCTTACAAGCTTCGGTTTTAGGCTGGATCGTCGCTACAATATTGGTTCCAGGACAAAGTCCACTTTGGCTAAGTCCTCCTTCTTTGGTGGTGCTGTCATTGATGAAGTTCCAGGCAATGTTATAGTCCTCTGCCTTTCCTTCAAGGATATTCAGTTTGACAGATGCGTCGCAATTGTCTCCACAAGAAAGGTTTAGGCTTTTATCTGCATAGGAGGTATTTGACTTGAAGCTATTCTTTTCAATGAATACCCCCGAGTCCAGACTCCCATCACTCAAGTCTGCAATCGCCAGTTTGAAGTGATAAGTTTTACAGGGGATTACTTTTACCTTGGCCTGGAGGGTAGTAGTAAATCCATCATACTGGATTTTGAGAGAGTCCCTGAAGTTCCTGATTTCATTAGAAACATAGTACTGAGAAAAGTCCGGCAACTTTTTATTTGGATCTCCTGTGTAAACTTTCTTTTTCCCCGAGTGGATTGTATTCACTGCCACTGGCCATTCGGGATTCTCTCCTACAGTTGCAATGTTAATCGCTTTTCTTTCAAATGGACCATCAATACCTGGGCCACTTACAAAAAAGCCAAAAACATCATTGTACCTCGACCCCACATATTCAGGGTATTCCTCAGATCCAAAAATGTAGTTGAAGCTGATTTCATTCCCGACTGGCGTGATGTCAAATTCCAGGATACACCTGTCTACGATAGAACGGGTAGTGTCGGATAACTTCGAAAGGTCTTTGTCTTTGATGAAAACTTTGTTTGATTTTGACAAAGATGTCTTATTGTTAGGACCCATTGCATTGATGGCTTTTCCCGTGGTCAGGAGGATCCCGTCTTTCAACGAAAGGTGGCTTTGGTCTACCGGGTGGGAAAAAATTCCCGATGCACCGGCAGGGCAACTTAGAGAAACATTCTCAAAATAAACCCCATTGTCTACGAGCATGTCCACCAATTGCTCTTTGGTGGCAGTGGTATCAACAAATAATTGGGCTTTTGCTTTTGGAACTATAAAAATTAGTGCTGCAAAAAGGATCAGTTTGTAAAATCTAGGTAAATAATTCATGAGCTAGGCTATTATAGGTGTTTAGGTAAATCTTCTTTAACTATCTCCCGCTAGTATTAAGTCTATTTCTTCACTTTAATCTTTCTTCATATGACAAAGACTTCCAGGCTGGGGGACAGATGGAGTCAAAAGAACGAAAATCAAAAGATTTTTATTCGAGAAATTCAATAAATCTGATGCGCCTAATTTATGATTTTTCGTATAAAATTAAATCAAAATGTGTATGAATTTTCCTTAACATAGAAATTATTGGAAAAGCGGGCTTATGCTAGAAAGCTGAAATGAGTTATTGACTCGCTGTAAAGTTAAATTTTCCTTGTTTGTGGGCTTTTTTAAATGATTTCCAGTCTTGCCTTAGCTGCTCTGCCATTTTGTAGGCAAAATTGGATATGTCTTCGGAAAAGCTTTCAGGATTGATGGAATGTAAAATTGACCTGGCAATATCTGAATATACCTCTATGAGAGCCGTATCTACCTGCAAATGAGCCACTGCCAGGGCTTTGCCACAGGCTTTTGCATAGCTGCTAAAATCATCTTCTTTTTTTAGGGTTGCCAAGTCTACCCGCATCTTATGGGGACTTCTTTTTCTGACCAGATAGCTTAATTCCCTGATATTGGTGTAGCCATACCATGGATTGGCATTGGGTAAATGGACATTCTCTGCATAGGCCACCCTGGATCCCTCCGTAGCAAAATTGAGCAGACCTCCTCCAATGTAGGGGGAAAGAACAGACGCACGTTCCTGTTTCAATTCAAGAACTAACATTTCAGATTTGCCGCCCCTTAGAATTTCTACCAGGGCATAATACCTCCATAAACCAATGCTGCCAGTACCTGAGCCTGTTTTAGTGGCAAGGTCAAGTACAACAAGGCTATCGGGCGGAGTGGGCAAACTTTTTAAGTAATTATTCAAGGATGCCTGAACGTCGGCAAATAGCTTGGGGTTATTTTCTCCGATCCTTTCTACTTCATCTGTATTTTTGAACCTTGGAATCGGGCTATTTGCATCCAGAAATTTCTGTTGAATGAATTTTTTTGCCTTGATATCGGCGGACTTTGCTAATACCTTTTTAATTACACCTGGGCTATTTTTTTTGTCAAAAGTAAGCTCAAAATTTTCCTTTTCATTTGATTTACGAATAGTTTTGAGGTAGGCTTCTACAAAATTTTCAGTGATCTCCTTCGCATCTTTTTTCTTCATTCCAGCCTCAAGAGCCGAGAGGTAACAACTAATGGCTCCTCGCTTCACATCCCATGTAAATGGAGCAAAATTTGACTCGTCGAAATCGTTCAAGCCCCAGATGAGCGAGCCTTCATCCGTTTCCATTACTCCGTAGTTGTCCAAATGGACATCTCCTATGCATAGCACAATACTTTTATCTGCATCCGTCCCATAAAAATCCCTGTACATCAGGTCTGCTGTCCCACGAAGGAATACAAAGGGGGACTGGGTGAGTTTGTCAAATTTTCTTTCTGCCCCATCAGGATTATTGGAAATGATGCCCTCATTATAACTGAGAAGGGCTTCGATGACATAGGCAGCTCTTTCTTTTTCAGATAATTGGCTTGGGTGGAAGGTATAATCTTCATTTCTGACCGGATGGGACAGGCTTCTTGGAGTAGGCATAGACTTTTAACTTGTATCTGCTGTGGGGAGTTCAGAGGGCTTAACTTGATATTCGATTGCCACCAATTGATTAAGTAGTCGAGCAATCTCATTTCGGCATCCTTTGGGCCATTTTTTCCAAAAATACCGAATTCAATATGCTCAACTATTTAAGTTCAGGTTCAAACCAGATTTTACAGAATATTCAAAAATTTTCTAAAACACAATTTCAGCCTGTATGAGCTGATTTATGTCTTGATGACTTAGAGGCAGGATTCCGAAACGTTTCTTTAAAGAATCAAGCATTAGCTGGCCTTGTGCTGGTGTAGTTCCCAGTATGGCTTCCTTGGCAAGAAGAACTTTGAAATCAAGTTCGTAGGCATCAATTGAAGTTTGACCTACGCAGTTATCAGTAGAGTAGCCACATATCACTAGCCTGTTGCAACTTAGGGACTTCAATTGAGTTTCGAGCTCAGTTCTTAGAAATGCACTCAATCGGGTCTTGGTAAGGATGACTTCGTTTTTGACTTTTTTTACCATAGGGGAATATTTCGCCTCCCTGCTGCCTTCAATTAATCTTGCTACATTATTTTCCAATGCCCATTGATTCCAGGTACTCTTATCTGCTTTATGAACTGTCTGTACTTTGAAGATGGGAAGCTCATGAGCCTCAAATAATTCAATGAGTTGGTTGGTATTTTGTATCAATGAATTTACAGAATCCAACTTTTCCTTACTTCCAACCTCCAGGAACCATCTTTGTAGATCTATAACCAATAAGGCTGTGCGATTTTTAATTTTATGGGTCATTCGACATTAGATTATAGAGATATTTTAATATAATTCCGTCAGATCAGCAAACATGAAATTAGGTTTCATTCCATTGTGTACGGCCTTTAAACTTCTGCCCAATACTGCCTAAAAGTATGTCATTTAACCTGGCTAATGAGCTGAAATCAATTACCAATTTCCTATTTGGAATTCTCAAGCCTTTTCCATAGAATTGTATGCATGCATAACATTTTATGAGTTTATCCCCTGCTGGCTTAGGCCTGGGGAAAGGTCTTTTTTCAGACAAATTGTTATGCTTGCATAATATAATTTAAGGGGATTCAGGTCCTCATTTTGGTACTATTACTCCATCATTAGAAATATCAAAAGATCACATGCAGGTTGCTGAACAAACAACTGCCCAAAGCAAACTAACCTGGTCCAGGGCCATTAAAAAAGTCACTGTACTGGGTTCAGGGGTTATGGGATCCCGCATTGCCTGTCACTTCGCCAACATTGGCGTGGAGGTACTGCTGCTCGACATTGTGCCACGCGAACTTACAGCCAAGGAAGAAGCCAAGGGTCTTACCCTGGAGCATCCTGCGGTTCGTAACCGTCTGGTAAATGATTCTCTAAAAGCTGCTGTAAAAGGCAGGCCGGCTCCCTTGTACCACAAGGATTTTGCAAGCCGAATCACCACTGGAAACTTTGATGACGATTTTGACAAGATCAAGGACAGCGATTGGATCCTTGAGGCTGTCGTTGAGAGACTCGACATCAAAAAGCAAATTTTTGAAAAAGTAGATGCCCTTCGTAAAGAAGGCAGCATCATTACTTCGAATACCTCAGGTATTCCTATCCACATGATGGCTGAAGGAAGGTCAGAAGACTTCAGGAAGCATTTCTGTGGTACCCACTTCTTCAATCCTCCAAGATACCTCCGTCTTCTTGAGATTATCCCTGGTCCAGATACAGATCAAGGATTAATTGACTTCATGATGCACTACGGAGACCTGTTTTTGGGAAAGAAAACAGTATTGGCTAAGGATACTCCTGCTTTCATCGCTAACAGGGTGGGAATTTTCGCCATGGCAAAAATTTTCGGCCTGATTGAAGAACTTGACCTTACGATTGAGGAGGTTGATAAACTGACGGGGCCAGCTTCGGGTAAGCCAAAAACTGGAACATTCCGTTTGAGCGACCTTGTAGGATTGGATACGACTTTTCATGTATTGAATGGGATTCGTGAAAATTGTCCCAAGGATGAGCAGAGGGCTATTTTTGAGGCTCCTGATTATGTAAAGAAAATGGTAGAGAATCGTTGGTTGGGTGATAAAACCAAGCAGGGATTCTACAAAAAGACCAAAGGTGCTGATGGAAAAAGAGTTATTCTATCTCTTGACCTGAAAACCCTGGAATATAGAGAGAAGATGAAGGTGAATATTCCTAGCCTTAAGCTGGTGAAGAATACCACCAATCTTTCCAAAAAACTCAATGTCCTTTTCAAAGCTGAAGATAAAGGTGGTGAATTCACCCGTAAATCCAGCCTTGCACTTTGGGCATATGTTTCCAACAGAATTCCTGAGATTGCTGATGATCTATACCAGATTGATGATGCGATGTGCGCAGGTTTTGGTTGGGACAAAGGAGCCTTCCAGACCTGGGATATGATTGGTCTGAAGAACACTTTGGAAATGTTTGAGGCTGAAGGTTTACAACTTGCTTCATGGGTTCATGAGATGGTTGAGGCTGGACACGAGACATTCTACAAAGTAGAGAATGGCAAGCCAATGTACTACAACATTGCCTCCAAGTCTTACAAGGCAGTTCCTGGCACTGAATCTCTCATTATCCTTGAAAATATTCCTAAGGAGAAAAAGGTATGGAGCCATGCAGAGGCTTCTGTGCTTGACCTAGGAGATGGCGTCTTGAATGTGCAGTTCCACTCCAAGATGAACTCTATCGGAGAGGGCAACCTGAAAGCGATTCATGAGGCAATCAATTATGCTGAGAAGCATAACTATAACGGAGTTGTGATCGCCAATGAAGCTGAGAATTTTTCAGTAGGTGCCAACATTATGCTGATGCTGATGATGGCTACACAGGGTGAGTGGGACGAGTTGAACCTTGCGGTTAAGACCTTCCAGGATACTTCCATGCGAATCCGTTACTCAAATGTGCCTGTGATTGTTGCACCACATGCGATGACCCTTGGTGGGGGATGTGAGTTTACGATGCACTCTGATTTGGCAGTTGCTTCTGCCGAAACATACATCGGTTTAGTTGAGGTAGGTATTGGTATCATCCCTGGTGGTGCTGGAACCAAGGAAATGGCTCTTCGAGCTGCAGACATCTATAAGGATGATGCGGTATTGGGGATCAATGTGATTCAAAAAGCACTGATGAACATTGCTACTGCCAAAGTGGCTACTTCGGCACAGGAAGCTAAAGATCTGGGAATCCTCAGACCTTCTGACAAGCTTGTCGTAAACAGAGATAGAAGGATCAAGGAAGCCAAAGAGCATATCCTTGCGATTGCTGAAGAAGGTTATCAGCCAAAATCTCCTAGAAAAGAAATCCATGTATTGGGTACCAATGGATTGGCTACCTTGTATGCAGGTATTGCAGGTATGCAGTACGGACATTATGCAAGTCAGCATGATGCCCTGATTGCTAGAAAAATCGCCTATGTACTATGTGGTGGGGATCTGACTGGTCTCAACAACAAAGTATCGGAGCAATACCTTCTGGATCTCGAGAGAGAGGCTTTCTTGCAACTTGCAGGAGAGAAGAAGACCATGGAACGCATGCAGCACATGCTACAAACAGGTAAACCTTTACGTAACTAAAAACTTTGACCCTGACAGGGTTATAACCCTGTCAGGGTTCCTAATCAATATATAAATGGAAGCTTATATCGTAACAGGACTGCGTACAGCAGTTGGTAAAGCAAACAAGGGTGGATTCAAAAGTGTCCGTTCCGACGATTTGGGCGCATCTGTAGTCAAGGCCTTGATAGAAAAGGTTCCTCAATTGGACCCGACCAGAGTAGACGACCTGATCGTAGGTTGTGCCGTACCTGAGGCAGAGCAAGGCATGCAAATCGGACGCATGATCGCTCTGATGTCCCTTCCTATGAATGTATCCGGTGTAACCGTAAACCGTTACTGCGGATCAGGAGTTGAGACGGTTGCCATGGCAGTAGCCAAGGTGAAAGCCGGAATGGCTGACTGCATCATTGCCGGAGGCATCGAGTCGATGTCCATGCTGCCCATGATGGGACACAAAGTAGCACTAAACTATAAGGTAGCTACTGAGCATCCTGATTGGTACTTATCTATGGGACTTACCGCTGAGGAAGTTGCCAAAGACTACAACATCTCCCGCGAAGACATGGATGAGTTTTCTTACAATTCACACATGAAAGCCATCAATGCAATTGAAAAAGGTTATTTCAAGGATCAGATTGTACCCATTGAGGTTGAAGATGTATTTGTAGACGAAGCTGGACGCCGCCAAACAAGAAAATTTGTTGTCGATACCGACGAGGGACCTCGTAGAGATACAAGCAAGGAAGTTCTTGGCAAACTGCGTCCTGTCTTCCGTAACAACGGGACGGTAACAGCAGGAAACTCTTCTCAAACTTCTGATGGTGCTGCCTTTATGATGGTGATGTCTGAGAGAATGGTGAAGGAACTTGGCATCGAGCCACGTGCAAGAATGGTTGGGTATGCTACCGAAGGAATCGACCCAAGAATCATGGGAATGGGACCTATCAAAGCAGTACCCAAGGTGCTGAAGCAGACTGGACTTTCTCTGAACGACATCGATATGTTCGAGCTGAATGAAGCCTTTGCTTCACAGTCATTAGGTGTGATCCGCGATCTTGATATCAACCCTGACATTGTAAATGTAAATGGGGGCGCCATTGCTCTTGGACACCCATTGGGATGTACAGGAGCCAAACTGAGTACTCAGTTGATCAATGAAATGGAGCGCCAGAGTAAGAAATATGGAATTGTTACTGCCTGTGTAGGTGGTGGCCAGGGTGTTGCAGGCGTTTACGAATCTCTTGTAAACTGATGCCCTTAGATTGAAATCAGAAACCGCCTCTTTGTGGGGCGGTTTTTTTATGTAAGAAAAATCATAATAGAGAAGTTTTATTATAAATTTTACAAAAAAAATCCCATTAATCATTTCCATTTTTTAGGTCGGGATAATTACAAATTTGATAATTAGAGAAATATTTATTTTAGAATTTCACTTCGAATGGTCAAAATTTTCAGTAGTTTCTGAAAGATCATGCCTTATTAAGTAAATATTTGCTGCATCTTAACTAAATTTTAAGTGCCTATATGGGCAGCAGGATAGGTTTTTGGAAGCGATTTAGGTCGATATATCTTATTTTTGTTAAATAAAGATGATTTTGGCTTTGGCAAAGTTAATCATTGAAAATATTGCAATAGGTCTAATAGGAGAAATGGTATGCATGAATACTATTTCTGATAAATGTAAAAATCCTCTTTAGATTTTACAGATGTTGAAATCCTTCCTATGATTTTTGTGATTTTTTTCATAATTTCATATTGATGATTGAGAAAAGTAACCCTTGGGATTTTTTCTCGTTTATCATAATGACTACCTATTCATACTTCTTCTGATCCACCTGCTTTTTCTGTAGAATTAAGTATGAAAAACCGCCATACCTAGTGGCGCCCTTAAAACAAAATTATTATGACAAAAAGGACATTTAAATCCCCTTCACGCAAGCGCCTGAAAAACACCAAGCTCCGCCAGGCTCATAACCGCTCAAAGTCTCGCAATGAGTCAATGAATTCAATCCTAATCCGCAAAGCCATCGAAGCTGATTGGAGTGAATAACTTGAAAAGTGATGTTAATTGAATTGGAGGGGCTGCACCATGAGTGTGGCTTTTCTTTTTTATGCCAGGCAATTAGCCTGGATATTTTTTTTTAAGATAAATGTGATATTCTTTCCATACCGGCGAATAATAGGTTGTAAATAAAATGAAAGCCGATTTTGGAAAAACAAACTCAAATAGAACAGGAATTTGGTGAATACCTTGAGAGTCAAAAAGCCCTCATTATAAAGCTTGCCCATGCCTATTGTTATGAGGAGGAAGAACGAAAAGACCTGATACAGGATATCCTCGTACAACTTTGGAAAGCCTTTCCCAGTTATCGCCCTGAATACGCAAGGTCCACCTGGACTTACAGGATCGCCCTAAATGTATCCATTTCCTGGCTACGTAAGCGCAAACGAAGTTTTCAGAAAAAACAAAACCTTAAGGATGAAATGGAATTTCTCCTCTGGGACAACTCTATCCTGGACCAAAGACTAAACAAGCTCTACCAAGCCATAGAAAACTTGAAACCGATGGAAAAGGCCCAAATCATCTTGCATTTGGAAGGCTTGGCACACAAGGAGATAGCAGAAATTTTAGGAATCTCAGTTTCTAATATTTCTACGAAACTGCAACGCATCAAGAGAAAACTTCAAAAACAACTAACCAACAAAATATAAAATGGAATTTCAGGAATTGATCGATATATGGAATGAGCCTAACAAAGAATTGGAAACTGAAGTCCAAATCAATCATAGGCTAGTGAAAGAAATAGGAGTCTCTCGAATTAAATCGCGCTTGGGAGAGATCAGAGGGACTGCAATTTTTGAATTGATCGTAAGTGTGTTCTGGAATATTTTCCTGATAGGCTTTCTTATAGACCATATTCAAGAGGCCAAATACTGGCTTCCTGCATTAATCTTGCTATTTATTTCAGGTTTTGGAATGGCAGTAGAGGGTCTGAAACTATTCCTTTATTATAGCTTAAAAGCAGAGGACTCCGTCCAGCTTACCCAACTTAAATTGGAAAGGTTAAGGTTTCTTGAGTTAATGGACATCAGATCACTGGTTATTTTTATTCCACTATTTGTCCAGCCCTTCTTAATTGTTGCTGCCAAGGCCTTGCTTCACATGGATTTTTACCTACTTCCAATCAATCACCTTCACTTTGCCATTGGTAATTTGATTGTAGCTGTAATTTTGGTTTTCTTTCTTTCTATGGCTACTCGGAAACACTTCAGGGAATCTTTGGAATTCCTGAAAGAATTGAAGGAGTAGTAAAATCATGTATCCCTGGGTAGTGAATTATTCTTGCGCAGGAATGCCCAACAACTCCACATCATGACTTGGTATAAGGACAACAAAGAACTGAAAGTAGGTGAACTTACAATAAACTATAAGGAATCAGGGCAGGGACCCGCACTTATATGCCTCCATGGCTTCCCCACGGCTGCCCTGGATTTTGAATATATCTGGCCACAGCTGACAGGGAGCTTCCACGCTTTTGCCTACGACTTTATTGGGATGGGGAAATCTGCCAAACCTTTCAGCGACATAACTGTGGGTATGCAGGCAGATATGGCTGAGGCCCTGTTAGTGCATTATGGAATCCAGGAAGCCCATATATTAGCTCATGACCTGGGAGATACAGTTGCACTTGAACTCCTAGCAAGACAAAAGGATGGTAAATCAAAGGTAAAGTGGCTCTCTAGCATCCTGTTGAATGGAGGTTTGTTCCCTGAGGTTCATCAGCCGAGATTTATCCAGAAATTGCTCCTTACGCCTCTTGGACCCTTGGTGGCCAACTTCATTTCTTCGGCTACCTATAGCCGAAATATGAATAATATATTCGCTCCCAAGTATCCTCCATCAGAGAAGTTTTTAAAAGAATCTTGGGAAGTCCTTGTTGAGAACAATGGCAAAAAGATGATTCCAAGGCTTATCAAATATATGCCTGAGCGAAAGCGGCATCGGGAAAGATGGGTCGGGGCACTTACCCATGCCGAGATTCCAAGGAGATTTATCAATGGTGCACTTGATCCTGTTTCGGGAAAGCACATGGCAGAAAGGTATAAGGAATTGATCCCTGATCCCGATGTGTTTATATTGGATGATGTGGGGCATTATCCCCATGTGGAGACTCCAGAGAGGGTACTGGATGGCATGGCAGAATTTTACCTAAAGCATTTTTCTATTTCTCTATAGGTTGATAATGATTTTGGCAGGCTGGCGATAGGATATGTGGTCAGTTCGGCTTATTTTTTTGAATGATAATACTCGCCTTCAAAATCAAAACTGTATGAGAATCATTACCTGTCTTTTTCTTTTGTTCTTAATGATCGGGTGCAATCCGCTTTCTCATGAGGAGAGTAGCCGGACTATCAACAAACCTTTACCCAAAAAACAGCGTCCGGTAGCAGCAAAACTGGGGAAAATCTACGAAATGGATGGTAAAAAAATGCTTTTCGGAGGAAAGGATTCAAGCCAACACTTTGATATCAGCAATTGCATCCTAAAAGATTCACAATTTCATTATGGAATAGGTCGAGAAAGATTTCCAGCCTTATTGGAGCCTGAATTTATTTCTGTCAAAGAAGCTGACGAACTATGGGCGGATACAAGCAGGTTTTTATTAGCTTATAAAGGAGAAGATGTAAAGGCGTATTCTGTCAAAGATCTCACCAGACATGAAGTAGTCAATGATGAATTAAATGGGGAGCCCATCATGGCAGCTTATTGTATCCTCGCTGACCTTGGAGCTATTTATCAAAGAAAGTATGGAGATAATGAATTGACCTTTGCACTTAGTGGTTATACCTATTTCGATGATGAAGTGTGGAATGGACTAGATGGCTTTGTCCTGTGGGATCGAGAGACAGAAAGTTTGTGGTGGCCACTGGTTGGCAAAGCCGTTTCTGGCCAATTGAATGGCGTAAAATTGCTTGAAATGGACAAAACTTTCTGGGAAGATACCCATTGGGGACATATTAAGAAGAACTACCCCACGGCCGAAATCCTAAAATCAGGACAGGATTACGAAAGGCCAAAAAGCTGGGATAAGTCGGTTGATATAAATGAAATTGTAAGCAACTACTCAGATTAATATGATTGAGCACTTCAATATCAAGGAAAAATTCAGCCTTTTCTCTGATCAATGGACTCCGCACATAGTCGCAGAGCTAAATGGTCAATATGTGAAATTGGCCAAGTTGAAAGACGACTTTGTCTGGCACAGCCATGAGGATGAGGATGAATTGTTCATGATCTTTAAGGGGACTTTGATCATGGAATTCAGGGATAGGATCATAGAGGCTAAGGAAGGGGAGGTGATTGTAGTCCCCAAAGGTGTAGAGCACTTACCTAGAACTAATGGTGAGGAAGTCTGGGTATTGTTATTTGAGCCCAAGGCCACCAAACATACCGGGGAGGTAGAACACGAAAAAACCGTCAAGGATTTGAAACGAATCTAGGGATTCAGTGCACTTGAGTCTGTCTTGGCTTCCATGCTGCCAAGCAAATCCACGGTCGACCCTACAATCTGATCCATGAGGCTCCACAAGATGAAATGGTTGCCACCTTCGATCATCACTACTTCCTTTTGGGGACAATTCACCAGCATGCTGTCAGCATAATATGCATTTCCCATAGGAACGAGCTTATCCAGGGTACCCTGGTAGATGACGGTTGGGCAGGTGATCTTTGTCCAAAGGGGTTCCATCTCTAATAATTCGTCATAGAGGGCTTTGATCTCCTGGTTCGAAACTCTCAATGAAGGGGGGAGCAAATCCCTTACTAGTGGAATGTCGATGGGCGCGCGCCACCACTCCCGTGGTTCCAAGGCGGGTGATACCGAGCCCGCTACGATTACCATGCCATCTATCAAATCAGGATAATCCATGGCCATCCTGGCGACGACCGGCCCTCCATATGAATGCCCAAGGATAATGACTTTGTCTGCTGGATGATTTTCAATTACAGGTTTGATACAGGCTGCCTGCATCTTGAGGGATCTTTCTGTTTTTCCAAAGTTGGAGTACCCAAGACCTGGCCTGTCAACTGAAACCATCTGGAAATGCTCATTCAAAGTTGAGTCTTCAAGGTAGCCATTGTAGGCTGTGGCTGATCCAGGGGTCCCGTGAACCAGGATAAGCAGGGCTTTGCCCGCTTCACCTCGATGCAAATAATTCATTTTCCTGCCTTCGATTTCATAGCTCAGAATTCGCAGGTCGTTGATTCCTTTTTCCGCCATGTTAGACATGAGTTCGTTTTTGGGAGTCCTCATTTTCAGGAATTCCATTCGACTCACTATGAAAAAAACCACTAAAATTAGGGCTGGAATCATGAAGCGCTTTTTGATTCGCATCTGAATGTTGAATTATGTAAGTGAAGTAGGTACCGCTTTTGACGATTGATTTCAGGATATATTTTAATCCAAATACCCTTGTCTCAGGCTCAATGTTTAACAGCAAAGATCTTTATTCTTCTCTTGATATTCAGCAAATTGGAGAAATTAATAAGAAAAAGCCCATCTGAACATTGGCAGATGGGCTTATTTTATAGCTATTGATCTTGGATATTAAACTCCCAGCAACATTCTGGAAGGATCTTCCAATCTTTCTTTTACCCTGAAAAGAAAGCTCACAGCCTCTTTTCCGTCAATCACTCTGTGGTCATAAGAAAGGGCTACGTACATGATCGGACGAATTTTTACCTCACCATTCAAAGCCATTGGGCGGTCTACAATGTTGTGCATCCCAAGGATTGCGGACTGTGGAGGGTTAAGGATAGGCGTAGATAGCATAGATCCAAAGACTCCCCCATTGGTAATGGAGAAGGTTCCTCCAGTCATGTCCTCAATGGTGATTTTATTTTCTCTTGCCTTAAGGGCATAGTGAAGAACTGACTGCTCAATTTCGTTGAGGCTCATCAGGTGTGCATCACGGATTACAGGAACCACAAGCCCCCTGGGGGTTGATACTGCGATCCCAATGTCAGCATAATTATGGTAAAGAATTTCTTTACCATCAATTTGTGCGTTTACACCAGGGAATTCCATCAAGGCCATGGTCACGGCTTTGGTGAAAAAGGACATGAATCCGAGTCCTACACCATGAGTCTCTTTGAATTTCTCCTTGTATTTGGCTCTCAGCTTTTTGACTTCCGTCAGGTCTACCTCGTTAAAGGTCGTAAGCATGGCCGTTTCGTTTTTCACGCTTACCAAGCGATTGGCGATTGCTCTACGCATGGAAGACATTTTTTCGCGCGACTGAACGCGGTCTTCTCCATTGCCTGGTGTAGGTAGTCCTGGGAGAGGGCGCTTTTCAGACTTCTCTTCCTTCTTAGGTTCAGCAGGCTTTGCAGCTTTGTTTTTAGATGCATCAATGACATCGGTTTTGGTGACTCTTCCACCTCTTCCTGAACCTTGAACCTCCTCCTTGCTAAGGCCCTTTTCATTCATCATTTTCTGAGCTGAAACTGATGGATGTCCTTTTGCATGGCTATCAGCAGAAACTACTTCCTTGCTTTCAGGCTTAGCATCAGTCTTGACTTCCTCCTTCTTTGCTACAGGTGCTGCACCGGCGGCGGAGGTATCAATTTTTGCGATTACCTGCCCCACTTCTACGGTTTCTCCTTCTTCTACCAGGATTTCAACCACACCTGCGTTTTCAGCATTGATGGTAAGTGTTGCCTTATCTGAGTTGATTTCAGCTAATTCATCGTCCATGTCTACGGTAGCGCCGTTATCTACCAACCAGCTTTCTATCTCCACCTCCGTGATGGATTCACCGGGACTTGGGACTTTCACTTCAATGATCATGAGACCTGAAATTTTTGTGTTCCTTTATACAAAAAATAGAATTTCCTAATGGATATAAGCAAAATTAACAGAAATATTGAGGAATCATCATTCCTCGCCAATCATTTGTAAATTCCTGTTTTTTAGGGATTGTTTGGCTTTGTGAAAGGCCCAAACAAGCAGAATCCCAAGTAGAGCCCCCATCCCGTCAATCCCTACATCAAGTATGCTTGCGCCTCTTCCGGGGATGAATCTTTGATGGAATTCGTCTGTCATGGCATACAGTACCGAAGCTGCCCAAGCCCAAAAGTAGGCAGACCTTCTTTCCATATACCACCAAAATACTCTAAAGAACAGTATGGAAAGGAAAAAGTACTCTGTAAAGTGAGCAGCTTTCCTGATAAATATCTTTACGGTATCCAGCTCTAAAAAGTCGGGATTAATGGGTAAAAAAGAGAGTATCCACATGACAAGCCCGCTAGTTTTGGATGTGTCACTTTTGTCTTGGTGAGAAAGAATAAAAATGAGGATCATCCATACCAATAATGGAAGCCACCTATAGAGAAAGGGTTCACGGGGGGGATTGCTTGATGCCTTCTTGCTCAATATCTTCTCCTTCGAGTCGTTATTTTGGGCTGCGATTTTTTCTAGCCCTTCTGATCGGCCAAGCTAATAAATATAAGACAAAGGAACACAGCAATATGCCCATTAAGCCATACAGTAAGGATTCAACATCTGTATTGATGCTAGGCACAAACTCCATGGCTTCTCTGATACTTTTTTCAGAATGCTGCATAAAGACAATTGGCTTTTTCCATAGGGGAGCTTGTGAAATAATTTCGATGTTTTCGTCGTATTCCCTAAATCTCATCAGGGTATTTTTGACGAGTTGTAAGCTATCCTGGTTGGCTACCTCACCATCCATGGCGTCCAGATAGGCTTCGGGCGAAAAATTATTCTGAAAGGCCAGTCTCTGCGTAGCTTCAAAGACAGGCCTAGCCTCATCTCTTGCTTCCACCAGAATATCAGTGTATTGTTCTATATAAATGGGGATTTGCATGAACAATAATGCTGCCGCAGCACATAAGATGCGAGCAAGTAACTGTCCAATCGAACGGGTTATATTAGCTAGTATTCTCATTTGTAGTTAATTATATAACTCCCCTTTTTATTCTCCAAAGTTAAACCCAAGATTTTTTAAAGAACTAAAAACCTTTTTTAAACATATATGTTTTTGCTAATGTATGTTAAAGGTATTTCACTCAGACAAGTATGTACCCGAACTTCCAGATGGGCATAGGTTTCCAATCGGGAAGTACCAATTGATCAGGGAGCAGCTACTTTATGAAGGTACGCTGGAGATAGACCAATTTGAGGAATCTCATCCTGTGGCGGAGGAAGCCATTCTCAGGATTCATGAGCGGCAGTATTGGGAAGCGGTTCGAGACCTTAAATTGGACGGCAGATCCATGCGTAAGATAGGTTTTCCTCAATCACCAACCTTGGTTGACAGATCCAGGAGATCTTGTCAAGGCACATTGAGTGCTGCACTTCACGCCCTTGATCACGGCATTGGAATGAACATTGCGGGAGGTACCCACCACGCTTTTGCGGGGCATGGGGAAGGATTTTGTGTATTGAACGATCTGGCTATCAGTTCTTCTTTCTTATTAGAGGAAAAACTGGTCAAAAAAGTACTCATTGTAGATCTGGATGTCCACCAGGGAAATGGAACCGCAAAGATTTTTGAGGATGAGCCTCGGGTTTTTACTTTTTCCATGCATGGCGCCCACAACTATCCATTGAAGAAGGAAAAGTCAGATATAGACATTCCTTTGGATAATTTTACTGGCGATGATTTGTACCTGAAAATTCTGGATGACCAACTGCTGCGCCTTATCAACTCTGTAAAGCCGGATATCATATTCTATCAATCCGGAGTAGATGTGTTGGAAACAGATAGGCTTGGAAAGCTATCCCTGAGTCGTGAAGGCTGTAAAAAGCGTGATCGAATGGTCATAGGAATGGCTGCAGAGAAGCAGGTTCCCCTGGCTGTATGCATTGGAGGTGGATATTCCGAAAGGTTGATTGATACGGTGGAGGCGCATAGCAATACGTTTCGCACGGCTGTAGAGGTATACAAATAAAAAACTCCGATCCACACCAGGATCGGAGCTTCTTGTCTAAAAGTCGTGTAACTTAAATTCTCAGGAAGTTAAAACGGAATGAAAGCCCCGTAGAAGGTCTGAAAGAAAACTTGTCAGATCCATCAACCATCAGGAATGTTGCGTTGGTGTTCCACTTGATGGATTTGGTGATTTTCAGACTAAGACCAGTTGTAAACTTCATGTATTCGATGTTTACATTCTCACCGCTTGTAGTGGTGAACTCTTGGTTTCCAAGACCTCCACTAAGTCTGAACCACTCTTTGAACAAGAAGCCAGCCTCAACTTCCTGGAAGCGGTAAGAAGGATTTCCTAGATCCACTTCGAAGTTTTGAGCCAATCCCTGCTCGCTGAGAAGTAGCCCAACAGTCTGAGGGGAGCTGAACCCAGCCGTTCCCCATACACCAAGTACGTTCGCTCTTTTGCGACCCTGGTCAAATCTGATTCCCAAAAGGGCTTCAGCATTATAGTTGGTTCTTTCTTCTACAGGGTTGAATCCTGTTTCGTTGTTAGTATCGTAAAGGTAGTTACCTGCAACACCTACCTGTAGGTGAAGGCGATCTTTACGTCTTTTCTTTTTTACTTCGGGAGCTCTTTCAACGATAACCGTTCTTACAGGCTCCACAGTTCTAATTGGCTCAATTTTCTTGGGCTCACATTTCTTTACCGGCTGTACCGGTGAAACTACATCGCGGTAGGTTTTTTTGATTGTTACGCAGGTTTGACCGTAGCTAAGGCCAAAACTGAGAATCAATACAAGGGTAAAAAGGAGTCTACTCATGGGAATCAAAGCTTTAATTTATCATAAGAGAGTATCAGCCCTACGACTAGTAGGAAGATTGTTTATCAGCATAGACTGAGATCTCTGAAAATCGGTTGCATGCCGTTTCCCTAATTACACCTCTTTTGCAGTACTTTAGGTATGGTATTATTGCGATTTATGTGTCTAAAGAAGTTTTTGTAAAGTTTGACAGATTCTTTTTTGCTCGATTCGCTCAGATAAGGAGAATTTTTATACAACTCAATGATGTTTTCCTTTTTGACATTAAAGCTGTCAATGATGCCTGTCCATTCCTCTTCACTCATACAAAATCGTTTGAACTTTCTCCTCAAAAAGTAAGGGTGCTTCCTTTCATTTCCTTCAA
>JALEFZ010000064.1 GCA_022760475.1 Bacteroidia bacterium
CTTAAATGGAATGCCTCTCCTACCTGGATTCTCTCCAGAACACTTTACAGACATTGAGTTGGTCGCAGTCCTACCTTAAATGGAATGCCTCTCCTACCCGTAAATTTTCAACCACCTGTAAATCAATAAAATAGCCCTCAAAAATTCCTTAAAATTCGTCTTTTTTTGCATAACACTGTTAGAATTGAACAGTCATTCAATCTTTCAGACGTCCTAAAATCTAAGCAAACTTATCCACAAAACCGCCTTAACTCGCTGGAAAGGCCGATTTTTTTATTACGAAAAACTGTCGCAATCTTCGCATATACAAAATACTTGACTTATTGCGCATTTCAATTATTCCTGAAAGTTTGTAATCATTTAAATACCAAACCCTTAAGCCCCAAAAAGTATCGAATATTTTAGTCAATGGAATACGCATTTTTATAGTGGTATCTCAGCCCTTTTTTGCAATTTTTCTATTTCTCATTTAATTCAAGTTCCTACATAGTTTAGGCTGCCCAAAAGAGCAAGCAAAATGCTAAACAACAGATTTTAAGATGCTTCGCTGCCGCTCTGCATGACAAGTGGTGCTCCTGTTTTATATGCTGGTAGCAGACAGCTTCCCAAACCGCAGTTGTCTTCTTGAGGAGCGAATCTGAAAGATGAGCGACGAAAGATCTTTAGAACTCAGCCGAAAGCCAGAATTAGAAATAGAAGACTGCAAAACTTATCCCCCCAAAGAAAGACCTTACTGAACAGGGGTCATAAACTGGCAACTTGGGTTAAGTAGCAAATCAAATTATTTTTCATGTCAAGGATCGCTGATAAGGACTCTTCAAGATACCCATAATTTACTTTTTAGAAAAGTAGCATTCCCCATTCACCCATGCCAAGCCATCCAATGCAACGAATATTTAATTTTCCGAAATTAAAATATCTTAAAGCCTATAATAAATATTCCTCCCTGCGCCAAAAAGCAAATATCATGTCTTAAATTCTATCAAGCATATATACTATTCATACTTAAAACAATTGATTATGAAAAAATTAATTTCGTTAGTACTAATCTTCATCAGCCTCCTGCATATCCCCCTCCTGGAGGCTAAAAGCAGCTTTTTCAAGCCCATTTCTCCAAACAGTGGTCATATGGAAAGCCTTCACATGAATATGACCATCAGTAAAGTTGCTGCGGACTCATCTGCTTTGTCCCGTCTCTTTCAGGCGCCGAGCCTACAGACCGGGAAGCAGTTCTCTACCGCCATTCGGATCAAGGAAGGCATCTCCTTCGGAGAGATTGATTTCCAATCTGCCAATGAACTGGTCTTTGCCTTCGGCCCTACGGAGGGCAGCAGGCTGAATTTTCGCTATGTCAGCCATGAAGGCATCAACCGCTTCACGGACATCATGAGCCTCGTCGGAGACAGCAGCCGAAATACAGGCAAGGTACTCATCGGTTCGACCTACCTTGACCGTGCCCGTGTCAATATTTGGTCAGATGGTGTAACCCATGTCGCAGGTAGCCAGACCCAGGGCATCTCCCTCTTTGTCCGTAGGCGCGAAAACAGCGAAAATGCTGCCGCTACCTTTGGCATCTATACCGACATCTTTGGAGGCACAGACGCCCGGGCCATTTTTGCCAAGTCTCAGGATGCTCCCCTCTGCATAGGGGTCCGCGCCACCGCAGAGAATGCCAGCAATGTAGGCTATGGACTTCGAGGATCCGCCAGAAATTGTTCGACCATCGCTGTTGGAATCTCAGGTGAGGTCTACGACTCCCCCATCCAGTATGCCGTTTATGGCATTGCCGCTACGGGAGGATCTTCCTATGCAGGCTATTTCAATGGCGATGTAGGCTATACAGGCAGCCTGACCTTCGTTTCTGACAGGCAGTTGAAAAAGAATGTTCGCAGCCTGGAATCCTCCCTGGGGAAAGTTCTCCAGCTTCGTCCAAGCAGTTATGAGTTCAAGGACAAGGCCCACAGAGGCATGAACCTGGACGAAGGGCTGAGCTATGGCTTCATTGCCCAGGAACTGGAGGAGGTCCTTCCCGAACTGGTTTCCAGGCTGGATCACCCCATGGAAGATGGAGACAAGGAAGGCGAGTTCAAACTGGCCACATACAAAGGCGTGAAGTACATGCAGTTGATTCCCATTCTGACCGGGGCCATTCAGGAGCAGCAGCAAATGATCAAAGATCAGGATGCCCGCATCAGCCAATTGGAGGCGCGGGTCAAGGAATTGAGTGCGGGGAATCCAGGCAATCCGATTGGCAGCGGGAAAGGCTTCCCTACTGAGGCTTTGTTGTTCCAAAATGATCCCAACCCCTTCAATGAATCCACCTGGATACGCTACGAATTGCCAGCCAATCATGGCAGTGCGAAGATCTTCATCTTTGACATGCAGGGACGCCAGGCCATGAGTTTTTCGGACTTGCCTGCCAGTGGCCGCCTTGAGGTCAAGGCTTCCAGCCTGGAAGCGGGCATGTACCTCTACAGCCTTGTGGTCGATGGAAAAGAAATAGCTACGAAACGAATGATCCTCAGCCATTAATCCCACCCATTTATAATTATCCAAATCAATAAAGAAATGCAACATATTAAATATATCATCAGCCTTTCCCTATTCATCTGCCTGATGGCAAATGCTCATGCCCAGGTGGCCTTCAATCCTGATGGCAGCGATCCCCATCCCAGTTCCATCGTCGATATACAAGACAGCACCCGAGGCATGTTGATCCCCAGGATGAGCCTCCAGCAGCGCGATGCCATTGCCAGTCCTGCAACCGGCCTTTTGGTCTATGTCAGTGATGAAAACAGGTTTTTCCAGTACGATGGCAACAACTGGATCAGACTTGGCGATGACCTTGGGAACCACCTCCTGAGCCAAACCCTCCAGACGAGGGGAAATTTCATTTCGGGAGATCAGGATGCCGAAGGCATTTTTGTGGACAGCCTTGGCCGGGTCGGCATTGGCAATGGCAGTCCGCAGGCAAGACTTCACCTTAGCGGCGATCTGCGTTTGGAGAATGGTACTGAGGTAAACAATTATGTCCTGACTACTGACGCCAATGGAAATGCCAGTTGGAAGCCCGTTACATTGGAGAGTATTCTCCTACCTGCCAATGGAGAGGCAGATTTGTCATGTCCCAAACTATCCATCAGTTTGCCTTTGGGGATTTTACCGAGGGACATCCAGCAAGAGGGGAATACCGTATTTATTACCGTTGCCAGTACGACCACCAACGGTCTATACGCTTACGATGTAAGCAATCCACGTCTGCCCATTTTTAGGGATTCGATTTTGTTTTCTACTGAAGCCAGACCTGTAAAATTTGCCATATCTGGCGGGATAGCTTATATACTGGAGGAAAGGCGCGATTCTATCATGGTGGTGGACGTGTCAAATCCCGATAGCCTATTCCAAATAAGCTCATTTTCTTTTAGAAATTTTCACCAGGACTCCCATATAGCCATTCATTCACAGTATGCCTATATCGCAGATGCGGAAACGCAAAACTTCAGGGTTGTAGACATCAGTAACCCTGCTCAATTAAACCTGGTGGGCACTGTCCCTGGATTCTCTGCTCCCAAGGACCTTCAAATTACTGACAGCATAGCCCTGGTTATTGATGATGTCCAGAATATGTTGACAGCATTTAGCCTTTCCAATCCTACAAATCCTACTGTGGTAGGAACGAAGGGAACTGGCGTTACCCCCAGGGCATTGGCCGTGAAAGGTCAATTTGCCTATGTGGTTGACCAGGGAACTGATGACCTCAGGGTGTATGATATAAGCGATCCATCAAATATCAATGATGCCGTTTCTTTGCCCTTGGGGGAGGCATTAGCGGACATTTTTATTCTGGATAGTTATGCCCTTGTGGTCACGCATTTCAATCGCCTCAAGGTAGTGGAAATCAGTGATCCATTAAATCCTATCCTGAGAGGAGAATTGGCTTTATCCATGTCGCATCTCAATATCATAGCTGACAATGGCTTTGCCTTTCTCCTGGATGCCTTACATGAAGAACTTGAAGTCGTCCAACTCAGGTGTCCCCTCTACCTCGGGATTAATTCTGGCTCAGCCAACATACAATCCTCATCGGCGGGCTGGACCATTGACAGCCTTAAGCTGTTTCCAACTGAGGTCTCACAAAATGTAGGCATTGGCACGGCTAATCCTCTTTTCAAACTCCAGGTCGGAGAGCAGGGCGATGGCACGGCTGCCCGCGCCAACAGTTGGACGACCTGGTCGGACAGCAGCCTGAAACGCGACTGGCAAGAGATCCCTGAGCCCTTGGCACTACTCGCCCAAATCAACGGTTATTACTACCACTGGAAAGACAAGGGCATGGACAGCGGTCGGCAGTTGGGTGTCCTGGCCCAGGAGATCGAGCAGGTACTGCCGGAGTTGGTTCATCAGGATGAGGAGGGTATCCGTTCGGTGGACTATGCGAAATTGAGCGCGCTGCTGATCGAGGCGAATCAGGCCCTGATGGAGGAGTCGGCTGCCTTGAAGGCGAAGTTGGAGGCGCAGGAGCGGAGGTTTGGCGAGCTGGAAGCGAGGCTGGGCAGGCTGGAAGCCTTGGGGCGGAAGTAGGAATTGGAAACTGTTAACTTAAAATAGGCTGCCTTTTGTGGGCAGCCTATTTTTTGGCATGGGTTTGTATGCCGATCTTAGCAATCTGTGCCCTATCTCCTTTTTCCAAGGAATGGTGCTGATACCTTAAATTCCCTAATCCCTAATAGGATTGAAATCATTCACAAATACAAATGGGCAAGACATCTTTTCATGCCATGTTGTCAGGAATATATGCTTACAGGTAGTCATTTATGCCAAACTTACCCATTTGGTATATTGGCATAAATAATGATTATAATCAATTGATAATTTAGTACAAATAAATATTCGTCATTCAACATGATTGACGCCTAGTGATATTCAATAGAAAAATTTTAAACCATGAAGTTAAATCACACATGGAAACTGTCCATTATATTGGCAGCTACAGGATTAGTTATTAGCTATCTTAGACAAAGAAAACAAATAAAAGATGGTAGCAAATCCAAACTGGATCAAAAAGAACTTGAGAAATCGATCTTAATAGGTGCCACAATTGGAGGTTTAACAGGCTTACTTTCAGACCATTTATCAGAGTCTGATTTAGGAGATATGGATCATAATGAAGTATGCGCTTATCTTCAAAACCTAAAAGTCGAAAACCCTTTCGAAGAGGATGATGCCTTGTTAAAAGAGAAAGCCGAGGATATTAAAACTCTTCTTTTCCAGGAATTTAATGATAAGCTTGAATTCTCCCCTGCTGACCACGGCTCTCATCTACATGACACTGCTCTGCAGGGAATCTCTGATAGAGATATTTTAATGTGTTTTAAGCATGAATCTTCACCAGACTTACTCGCTCCGGTGGAATGGGTGGAAGAGTTTCTGAATGAAGTTCTTGCCGATGACGACAGCCTCAACAAGATTAGGCGACAAAAACACTCTATTGGACTTATTTTTAATATCAACGGCCAAGAGAGAAACATAGATGTCGTTGTTTCTCGACGAACTAGAAATAAGCAAAAGAAAGAATACAATATCTATAGAAGGCCTATCAATTGGGGGGAGAAAGAATCCAGGGTCAAATTTAATCCTTCTATACAGGCTGATCTAGGGATATATTCTTCTCAAAAAGCACAAGCTATTTACTACCTAAAATATCTTGCAAAATCTCAAGGACTGCCCTTAAAATCGAGTTACATAAAAGAACTTTGCAAGAAAGCCATAGATGAAACGGCACCTAAGATCCCAAAAAGGCTGGATAAGCTGATACTGCATGTGATGGCCTATACCCGAGACAATTTACCCTACCTACGGATCAAAAGTTCTGATAACACCAATAACATCCTTTCAGATAGCCTTTCTAATTATCAGAAAGAACAAACTATAAAGAAACTTGAGAAGTGGATACTACAAATAGAGAAACAGCCTGCATACTTTACAAAGCTCTTCCCCAATATAAATGATTTTAATTAAGAAATACCAATCACCATTATTATGTCAAAAATCCCAAATTACCTAAATGAAGTTTTAGACTCATACAGACGTCACCACATTGAAGACAAGATTGACTCTTATAAAGAATTGAGAGGTGAAATTGAGAAGGCCTTGAAAGAGGAATTCGGTTCTGCCATGTACAAAGTCATAAATTCTGGATCGTATAAGAAGTTTACCGATATCAATGACCCATTTGATCTTGACATAATTATTCCCTTCAAAAAGAATAGATTCTTTACACTTTCCTCTATGTATGAAGAGGTTCGCAATAGCCTCAGTAGCTTTGTAAATAAAAATGGAGGAGAAATTCGATCCCAACGAGTTTCTATTGGAATGACCTTTTATCAAAATGGACAACACATAAAGATAGATGTCGTCCCTGGAAGAGAATTCAACCAAAATAGATACTGGGAGGAAGGAAGCCTTAATTTGTACGTTAGAAATGTTGGGTCTATAAAATCAAATCTGGAGATGCAATTAAAAACGATCCGTAGCGCTGCAGCTAATGACCAGAACATAAGAAATATCATTCGGCTTCTTAAGATTTGGAAGTCCCAAAGAAATATAAAATTAAAGTCATTCATGATTGAATTGCTGGTAATCCGAGCGTTTAATCATTCATCAATCAGAGGCAGTCTTTGGAAACAGTTGGAAGGAACCCTTGCATATATCAGAAACAATATTGAGGGCATTAGCCTAAAGGATCCTGGTAACTCAAGCAACATCGTTTCAGACAACATAAGTGCAAGTGATAAATTATCAATATCCAGAAAGATTGGGGATATGCTCGAGGAAATCGAACGTTCTGAACGAAAAATAGGGTATTATTTTCCCATCAATTCTCAATTTAGCTCCAAAACGGTTGATGACTTCTTTGGTGGAAGCCACGGTTCCAGGAGGATGGGGACTCAATCTTTTGGGTAATGATGATTACAGAGTACTATTCTATAATCAAACAGGCCCTTCAGGAAGACCCTGAAATTAGTCATGTGATTCGAATGGTGAAGGATGGGAGTAATTTTCCTTGCTTCAAATTTACACTAAAGATGGAGGAGGTAGAGCTGATATTTCAGGTTGAAATCCCTTTCCACTTTCCAGTGAATGACTACTTGGCGACCTCACTGAAGTTCTATTGTAAAGAAATCCAAGGATATCCTCATCAAATGGAAAATGGATGGATATGTTTGCACCCTGTAAATGATGACCAACCAGAGAGAAAAGTCAAGGAGGAAATAAGTCTGCTAAAGGATTGGGTTAGAACCTTTGTCATAAATGAAGAACAAGATCCGGATGCTCCAATTCTGATTTCTTCTGATAAATATATCCTTCAATCAGGACTTATATATACCCAGGTCAACAAACAATTTTTAGCGGGAGAAACAGGGGAATATCACTCATGGATTCACAAGGACAGCCTTAGAGAAATGATTCTTGATATCGATGGGGCAGACTGTTCCTGGGCAAGGAAACATCATGCGACAATTAGCCTCCCAGGATTCTGGTTGTTTATTGACGGAGAACCAGTAAAGCAGAGAAAGATAGCTATCCAATCCTGGCTTGACCTCAAAACCTTGTTGGATCAAACGCAATGGGAAGGGTTAAAAAGTTACCTCACCAAAAACCTTGATTCCAGCATCCTAATTGGACATTACCTTGAAGGTACAGAATGGGTCAAATGGTATGGAATAGCTCCACCTGAAAAAAATATTCGAAAAAGCATCATTCAAGAAAAAGCATTGGATAAGCCATTACTCTGGCGCGCTACCCAGGATGCTTCCTATGAACTTTACTTTGGAAGAGGGAAACTCACGGATGAGCTTACCGAAGCTAAAATCCTGCTTATTGGATGTGGGGCTATTGGTAGCCAATTGTTAGATATGCTGGTAAGAGGAGGATGCAAATACCTTTGGTTATCGGATTTTGATGTTGTAGAAGCAGGAAATATTTGTCGAGGCCAATTCACTCTTCATCAGTTAGGATTTACTAAAACAAAATCCCTACAATTTCATGCTGAATCGTTGTCTCCATTCGTAGAGATTAATACTACTGGTCCCGGTTTGGCCTACCCTAAGAACTCTGACGAATTCAATAAACTTTCAGAAAGCCTGGAAATTTTTGATATAATCTTTGATTGCAGTACTGATATGGGAGTTGCCCTTTCACTCGATAAAATTTCTCCTGAAGCACGAGTCATCAACTTATCACTTGGTGGCTCAGTTGAAGCGCTTGTAGGTGTAACTGGCAATAAAGTGGTCAGAGACAAGGCCATGTTATTGGATGAATATCAACAAAGTCGAATGGATTTATTCAAGCCTCCAGGCTGTGCCTACCCTACCTTCAGAGCCAGCTATGTCGATATTTCCAGTCTTTTAGGTTTGGCTATAAGGCACATCAATCATCAATTGGAAAAGGGGAATTCCCTCTCCAATTTTATGGTCAGATGGGAGGAAGAAGATGGAATAATGCAAGCTAACTTACTTACTTATTGATATCTCTTGTAATTATAACTCTTCAAATATTCCTTTTTTTGTATTGGTAAGACGAAGTTGCTTTAGGTAGGACACAAGTTCTTGAGTTCGTGTGTGAAGGGTTATCCAAGAATTTGCAGCAACATATTGCTCTGGATAATTATAAAGTTCAGTCCTATTTGGTCCAAAAAATAACATAGGAATACGATGCCAACCTTCATACTTGTCAGGTTGTAAATAATCTTTCATTAATTTAATTCTAGGATCTACGGTATCATTTGGCTCACTAGTATCTCTCGACCTAGGTAGATCATTACCATCAAAGATCAAAAAATCAAACCCCTTTGGAACTTTGAATTCCAACCAGGTGTTTATTTCAAATATGGTATCTGGAACTACAAAACGCTCTTTAAAATAGTGATTAAATCTTTTATATCCTTTACCCTCAGTTGTCAAAATCAAGGCCTTCAATGGTTCTCGCGCCTGGGCTTCATCAGACTTTACATCTTGAAGTTTTAATTGAATAATTAATTCAAGTATTGAAAATATAATCTTATCCAACTCTCGGTTAAACTCGGGAAGACTAAGTAGATTTAGCCTCTGCTGTTTCGAAACTCTGTAAAATTGATTGGTGTATAGAATACATTCATTCTTTATTTCCTCGTTGACCACCCAGTCTCTAAGCTGAGAAACCCCATCTTCAAACCTTCCTGAATCTGCGAAAATATCTCTTAGAATTTTTTTCTTACTCTCAAATTTAGACTTCTCCATTTCAATGAGAACTATATTTAATTAAAATTATGTACCTCTCAACAATTCACCTACTAACTATTCCTCCCAAAAAGGAATACTACTCAGGCCAAATCCTTCCAAAGCCTTCTGACACAGCTTTTCCGACTGCCAAAAAGCGAGGGATATCTACATTTGCCTCAAAACTAATATCAAAACCGATTCGAGGAACATTTCTATAAGACATCGTTCTCTCACGCTTGATGTCAGTGATCTGCATTTGTAAGTCCCAATGAATGTTCCATTTCATAGCTTTAGCAAGCATGAGAAATTGGGCTGTCAGGATTTCCTCCAGGCGGCTAACCCGACGGGTAAGACTGGAAGTCTCTTTCCACCAGCGGAAGTTCTCCTGGTTTAAGGCAAGCCAATCCTGCAAGATGTAGGGTTTCATTTTCTCACTTGGTTGACCAAATAGAAGCTCCCTTTTCCCTAAAAGAATCTCTGGCCTCTTGACGTCACCATCCCATTCCAAGGCACCATCCCACCTTTGCAAGAATTCATCAAGTGCATCAGCTCCATGAGCAAAACCTAATAGCATGGCTTTACCTTGATGTAACCTGTACTGGATAAATGGGTAGCGGTATAAATTCTTCCCCGTCTTGGGGTCATGGTTATGGAATACATCAGCAGAAGCACCAGCTTCCTGGCAAATTGCCCCCCTAAAACGAGCCAGTTGCCTGGAGGAGAGTTCCCAATCAAAAATCAATCGCAACAGGTCAATATGTACCTGGCCTGGAGCAAGCGTTGTTTCTTGCTGTGCGAGAACATGCAGGAGGGATGAAGAAGGTATCATTATTTTTACTTGTTCTAAAGGTTTAAAATTACTTAAAGGCTTAGTTCTACCCATCCCATGGGTAAGTGGCCAATTGTGGTAAGGGTCCTTGTGACAGGAAACAGGTCATTGGAAAAACCTACACCCAGAGCCAGTTTACGGAACTCTCTGAAAGCCTGGGGTGGGAACATTTCATCATGGTCTTCCTCCGGCTGAATCACCTCCTCTGCATAATCCATCATTGCAATGGCCAAAGAGTTTTCATAATAGGTCTTTCCCATTCCCACTCTAAGGAAAACACTGCCATTTTCAGCTCGATCGTACAAATCCTGATAAAAATCAATGAGTACCTTGTGAGCAGCCCTGTTAGGCATTTCGTAGGCTTCTTCCAGATTGTCCAGTTCCAGGCCTATACAGGATTTTGACCATTTCCTTATGGCTTCCAGAATAGGATCAGGATGCTTGGTGTAGAGTTTACCCAGTGTTTTTGATGGAGAATTTGCAATCTCCTTCCTCAGATTTATTCTGAATTGGGTTTCATTGCCCTGCAAAATGGCCTCTCTTGGTTGAGGAATCTCTCCTCCCTTCCTACGCCCAAACCTTCCCAATGGCTTTAGCCTGACCCTTTCAGCCTGAAATACTGCCAAACTATCGCGATCAAATGCGTCTGCATCTGAAACCTGTAAAAACTGACTGAGTACTGGCCTTTCTCTGTGGTTCATATACCCAAACAACTTTGTTTCGTCCAGCAAATCTCTACAGATTTTAGAGATTTCTCTTGACAGGAATCTCCATCTCCTAAACTCTTCAGAATCAAGCCTGGCTCTTTTCTTTTTGCCTGAAAGTCTTCCAAATTCATCTACTTTAGACATGGCATGGTTGACCTCATTGTAAGTTCGCCTTAACTCTTTTTTTCCAAAGCTGTCATTCTTTAACCAATCATGTAGCAAAGCTGTCCTAATCGCTCCTTTTAAGGTAGAACCGGAAATATATGGCCTGCCCGCAGAATGCAGTGTTACTTTTACCTGGTGCTTTTCCCCCTCCCTGATGCCTCTGTTTGGAATGCCATCATAGGTCAGGTCCTCTACCGACTTACCAAGCCTTTGAACGATGAAATCTTTCAATGTAAAATCAGACCTGTTGTTGTCCAGTCTACCTGCTATCTGCTCCTGAAAAAGCTCTACCTTTTCGGATTCCACCAGGGCTTTTTCAAGTTCTCGGTGCTTGATATAGTGAATCTCTTTCCCATCATCACTCAATACAAAATCAGTATAAGGAGATAGGGTTTCCGCTTGGTCATTCCCGATACAGACCGGGCTTATGACTTTCAACTTTATATAAGAACTACGATTCATTTTCTTCTTTGAAATTAAAGCCCAATGGAAAACAATGCCCATTTCTGTATACCGGATGGGGATAGCGGTTTTGTCCGATGGCATTTTGAGGACGGAGGTCTACCTGTTTGCCCTTTAGCTTTGATCGGAGCCATGCTCCTTCCCTGATCATCCTGATCTGTTGACGATGCCACTCACTTTTCTGGTATTTGCCCAAAGACCCTCCAGCTCGAATCGTGAGCTCATATTCTTCTACCTGATCAAATTCTCCCTCTCCATCAGGAATCAGTAAGGAAAGGTTAGCATAGGATTCAGGTTCTCCAAACTCAAAGAGGTGGTCAACATTTTCATACCAGCGAATTTCCTCAGGATGTCCTTTACCCGTAGATCTCTCTCCGCCAATCCCCTCATCGCCAAGCAGGAACAAAGCAGCTTTGAATTTACCTTTCAAGTCTTCAGAAAGCTCTTCCTTCAAAAGAAAATAGTAATGGGTTTGAGCCTGAAAAGTATAGATTTTGTTGTGCTCCTCTCTTTTGTAGTTGACAAGGTTTAGCTGGACAACAGCCTGGTGATAAAAATCATTATCCTGAGAATCAGCATGAACCCTTACTTTGGGAACAATGTCATCGCTGATCGGGCGGATTTCGGTTTTGCCTAATAGGTTGGTCGGAAAATGAAACCTCTCGCTTTCTTCTTTGCTTATGGCCATCCTTCCCCCAAGAATTTCATAGGAGGCAAGGCTAGAGGGCTCTGGGGCTCTTTTCCAAAGCTCTGAAGAGATATATCGAATTCTCTTTATTTGCTTGACATCCTCCCCTCTTGGCCGATTGTAAACTATCGGTTTAGGGAGGAAGAAGATATAATCTTCAATGTTGGGCCTTGCAGGATTTGCTAATTGATCCTCGGCTCCCAAAAATTCCATGCATGGGAAGGCGGAAGAAATGGAAAGCTTACCACTGGCAAATGCCTGAAGAAGGTTTTCGATCTCCTGCTGTTCTGGGTAAAGCATGGCAAAACAGTTGACCAGTGCAGAAAACAAGGTGTCTGACTGGATATGGTCAAAACTGTCTTCGAGGTTTACTTGCCCAAAATGAAATTGGTGATTGCCCTTACAGGCGAAAAGTATCAAATCCATGGCTTGTTAAATTTTAAAGTTGAACTTACCATGAATAATCGGTGTATGGTTTTTTGCCTTCGCCTGACTTGTAGTCGGCTTCCTTCCTTATGTGAAACTCTACATTTCTGAACTGAATCTGGCCATAGCCCCGAGAACCATGCCCACCCAAATAGTCATCTTCAAGGAGGCGCATGGCCTTAAGGATGGTTTTCATGTGCATATCTTCCGAACCATCGCTTTCCGAACCATTGCTATACAGGTTATAAATGATCGAAAACTTAAAATTTGCACCTGCAGGTACCCTTTCAATTTGTCTGGGGTGAAGGGCTTTTCCAGTCTTCCTGTCAATGGTATTTTCCCATTTCACCATGGTATAACGGGTGTCCAGATTTTCGCGATCAAATTTATGGTCAAAATCATCTTTATCCAGAAATGCATCCCTCACAATAAGACGGGTAGGGAGGGTCTGAGAATCTGAATTATCTGCAGCATGACCAAATAAGTCCTTAATCTCTTGAGAGTCGCGCCTCACATCCTTACTCCCTTTTTCACGGGCCAACATGGTGCGCAATTTCCCCTTCAGAGATGAACCCGGGATAAATGGAAGCCTACGTCTATCTGGTGTCTTGATGACAGATAAATCGACACCACCTATGTCCATATCACTCTTGGATCCACCAATATGGAGCCCCGTCAATACATGTATATATCCAGATATAAATATCTTTCCATTTAACTTGAGTGTAGTATTTTCTGTAGGTTGAGTCATGATTTAGTTGTTTTGATTGTTGTACAGTTTGTGATAGGCAACGATGGCTTCCATTACGGTCTTGAAGTTTCGGAAATCATCTCTTGAATTCACGCGGCTGATGAGGTCGCTTATAAACTGTGTGAATTCCTGGGCTTCTTTTTTTTGCTGCCTTGCAGATATATAAGCCAACTTCGGACGCAAGAGTACCAGGTTTGCCATCTCATCTTCTTGCATCTCTTTGATCACACTATATATGTTTCTCAATTGAGAGGTGGTGATAGACTTGGCGTAGTGGCGGACCAAATTTTCCAATTCAGTTACCAGGGCATTCATTCCCTTCATTTTTTCGGGATCACCACTTATTTCTTTAAGCTTTAGGTTAAGCAGGTTATTCAGCAGGTGATCCGTAGCGTAACTTTGACGCCGCTTATCTGTCTTTGCCATTATTTTGTGAGTTTGCTTTTATTGTTGTCAACGCGAATCATCATCTCTGCCCACCTGGCTGCCACTCCAATAAGGGCAGGGTTAGCAGGGATCTTTATTTTGTCATTTTCGAAAGTGTGCAGGGTTTCATTCAATAAAATCCTGTGTCTATCCAGCACATCTTTTTGGATGAAGGG
Source organism: Bacteroidia bacterium (assembly GCA_022760475.1). GTDB lineage: Bacteria > Bacteroidota > Bacteroidia > J057 > J057 > JALEFZ01. The sequence continues at coordinate 13,891 of JALEFZ010000064.1, forward strand.
CTTATTTTCCTTTTTGACATCTCTCAGGTAGTAAGCCAATCTCCACATAGCTTTATAGTCCAATACCTTGCTCAGAAGGATATTGCGCTGGATCTCTCCGAATCCATTCATGTAGTTTCTGATTTTCTGAATGACAGCCCTGCTCTCAGGCTTATCATCTTTGTTGATGAGGAAGAACAGCAAGTTCCTTAGGTCCATGGCCTCTTTGTAATCACGCCAACTCAGGACTTCACCAAATACACTGATCCTTCCTTTGGGATAGTAAAGTTTCCCATCCTTTTCTTTTTGGGCAAAGATCTCCCCTAGCAGGCTGCTGTAGTTTTTGGCTTTGCCTTCGGCAGCTTCAACCATGTCTGAAAACCTGCTAACAGGATGCTTTCGACTGACCATGACCAGGCCTGCAGACAATCCTGCAGCTCCACCAGTAAAGGCATCAAACTCTTCCTTCATGATCAAGGCAAACTCCATGACCATGTCCCACGCTCCTACCACAAAAAAATCATCCCCACCTGAAAAAATAACATAGAGATTGTCTCCAAGGGTTTCACCCTCATAAATGCTCAACTTGTTATGCTGCTTTTCCATGTATGCCTCTTGATAAAGTGAGCTTAGAGGCCTATCAAGCAGTTGATTTAAATATCCTTCGAAAAACCACTTAAGGGCTCTCGAAATAGCCGAAGTGTGGGCAATGCTTCTACAATCCTCCTTAAGCCTCTTTTGAAAAAGTTTCCCAAGGTGGTCAATATCCATTTTGAGAATCCCAAGTCTGGCGGTTCCTGTTCGAGCCTTCGCTTTGAGCCCAAGCGCTGTAAAGCTAAGGATATCCCCATCTTCCAGTTCGACCTCATTTTCTTCTTCTCGCAGGACTTCTATCAGGTTGCTCCAGCGCTCCATCGACCCGGAATTCCATGTAGGCATTTTCTTTACAAGGGATGTGATAGAAGGAGGCAGTTTTGGAGAGTCTGACTCAAATTCGAGTCTTCCATGCGTTTCAAGAGCTTCTACAAATAGATTACTCCCTTTATTAACTCTGAATTCTACTTTACTTCCTGAAAGAGAATAAGGGTTTGGTATAGTTCTGGAATCAATACGCTTTTGGGTATTCTCCTCCCTGATTATTTTTTGTTTGACGGTTTCAATCCAGCCCGACGGAGTGTTACCCATCTCCCAACCGGTCGCTTCGGTCAACTTTTTTGTTCGATCTTTGAAAAAGGCATTCTCGAACTCCCTTCTGCTATCCTGATTCATCTCATTGATAGGGGCGAAGATGAGTTGATGTCCAGCCTCTTTATACCTCTTGCCACGCTCCTCATTGACCGCTTCATCTGCTTCCTGCCACTTTTCACCAAAGGCCTTAAAATCTTCCAGTTTGACATCAGTCATTCCCAGGTAAAGGTGAAGTTTTTCTGGAATATTAAAGTCCAGTTTATTGTCCTGACTTTTTTTCAGAATTTCTTCAGAAAGTTGCTTTTTAAGCCCTTCAAACTCATTCTTGGCTGATCCTGGAATGAGTAAAAAGAAATTCCCCCCACCTATAAACAACAAATTTGCCGGGCTGAGATTCAGATTTTCAAGGAAAAAACGTGAAGCCAGGTAATTGATAATTTGAACGCGTAGCGAACGCCCTTTCAAGGCTCTTGCAGCACCTCTTGAAGCCACATCGAAGATATAGGATTGAATCCCGGACAAGTCTCCTTTGACCAAAAAGGTCAGTTCGGCTGCCTCTCCCTCAAGACCAGCTTCCTGATTGTGGTGGAGACAAATGGCCAAGGCCGCAGTCAATCGTGCATGGTCAAACAAGGCAATGCCCGTATTCCCCAGTGGAATGGTCCCGGTATAGTATTGACTTAGCGAAAGCAGGGACTCCTGCGCCTCGTATGACGGTGCATCCCAATGGGATACATCCAGTGCTTTAAGCCTTTGACTAAACTTGTCGAGTAGATCGGATACAGAAGAGTTTCGATTAGCCCCAGGAAAGAGGTAAGAACCATCTATCGAAAGTTTCCCCGGACTTAAAGCCTCAGGAGGACTTTCATTATAGTGCTGATCAACAAAAGAAAAAGGGTGTGGAATCCGCTTAGGCAGGTTACCTTTTTTCTCATTACTAATTACAGAACTGGCCCTTTTAACCAAATCGGCATAGCCTTTCCCAAGAGAAGGAATACCATTTTTCAAGGTATTATCTTCAAGATGTGGATTGGCTAACAAAGCCTGTAGAAATATATCGTGAACACTCTTTATCATGTGAATAGAGGTATAACTAAGTTTTATTCATTTTTTATCTCGGTCAGATCTGAATTGACTTAATCAACTCTGATCATTTAGCCTCCAGTTTTACTGGTAAGTTGACACATTCAATGCCTGACGGCATCCTCCTCTGCATACCTAAATGCATTTAAAATTGCCGCAAAAAGTGTAAAAGCTGTTTTGGCAAAGCCCAGGCGATCATCAGTCACTCCTAGCAAGCCTGGTGTGACCTTATAAGCAACATATATGGTTCGCTCACCTCCTCTAGCCAGGTATTCTTCTATCAACTGCTCAGAACAATGGTTAAATATGATCAAGTCAGGGTTAAACTCAAGAGGTTCTTGATAAGCCATTTGGATATCATGTCTCATATTTTTGATATTTAGAAACTCAAAACTCTTGAGGTGATTGCGTTTATCTTCCTCACTAGGACTTATCACCAGTATCTTTTTCTCTTCTCTGACTTTGTTCTCCAAGCTGGCAGATTTTAAAAGCGCCTCGAAATCTACTTTCCGCTTGTCAAGGAGCTTATCGGTATCCTGGTTGATCAGCCTTTTAACCTCATTCAAAGCTCTATGATAAATTGTAAATCCAATGCCAAATGCTGATAGCCCAGCTACTATAATAATTCCCCAAATGGTTGAATTATCCTTTTCTTCCTCCTTTTGGATACGTGCTTCTAACTGCTGGATCTCAAAACTCAACTGTTTCTCAGTCAGTTCCAATCTCTTATCCCACTCAATCGGAGATGAGACTGAATCCGTATTTTGGGCAAAATATGGAGGGGAGTGAAATATAAGTCCAATAAACAGGATTGAAATGGCAAGCCACCTACAGGGAGTAAAGTTCATGTATAGATTACTATTTAAGGATAACTACTTTAAAAGATTTGGATCGAAGTATTTCTTTCTATTGTGATATAAAATGCTTCGCTTTTTTCACTTTGCCAAACAAAACAAAAAATCTTTTTATTCTTGTCCCCAGAATTTAGGACAATAACAATTAAAATGGGTAAGGATAAAGATGGATAAGAAAATTAAGCCTTTTGGACTCCATACTGATAAATCAGACCTACAGTTTCCTGGTTCTGGTGGATTAAGTAGGTAATAACTAAGCCTGTATACGTCCTTATACGGGAAGGAGATAAGGACACTTAGGTAGATGTTCTTTATTCCTGTTTTCAATGGACTCCCCCACTCTTCCAAGGATCTACAGGCTAAAAGCCAATCGACCTTAAGTACAATTATATTGGCCTATAATCACAAAAAAATTCATCAAGCAACGGAGTTTTGTTAGCCGCAGTCCTATTTCATTTGGACGATGCTCAATTACATGCCAATAACAGCGATTGCAAAAAACACCCTATGATCGCAATCCTACTTCAATTGGACGATGCTCTCTGACCCTGGTCAGGAAATGGAGTCGGGTCGAACCAAACCACGTCGTAGTCCTACATCTATTGGACGATGCTATTTACTTCCCAGCAGCAGCTACCAAGGAGGGCAACGGATAGTCACAGTCCTACCTAAAATGGAATGTCTCTCTGACCGATCTGGGCACTGTTCCGACCTGCACGAATGGTCGCAGTCCTACCTCAATTGGACGATGCTCTCTGACCAACGATGTCGCCTACAATGGTAGCCTGGAAGTGTCGCAGTCCTAACTAAAATTGGAGTGCTCTCTGACTACAGCGATGAAAATCCGCCAGCTTTGGGCATCCAGTCGCAGTCCTACCTAAAATTGGAGTGCTCTCTGAAATGGCGGCTATCTGGAACTTCAAGGCTATATGCGGGTCGCAGTCCTACCTAAAATGGAATGCCTCTCTGACTTGAGGTTTTGGGTGAGCTAAGTGCAGCGCAGGAGGGTCGCAGTCCTACCTAAAATTGGAGTGCTCTCTGACGAGTTTGAGATTCTGTGTAAGCTACAGCTCAACACGTCGCAGTCCTACCTCAATTGGACGATGCTCTCTGACCAAAGAGGCAGAAGAAGGATAGAGAGAACAGGTTGAGTCGCAGTCCTACCTCAATTGGACGATGCTCTCTGACTCCCTGTTTCACATTCTTCCATTCACTCGGAAGGGTCGCAGTCCTACCTCAATTGGACGATGCTCTCTGACAAATAAAGGGCACAAATTATTATTACCTTATGGCTGAGTCGCAGTCCTACCTCAATTGGACGATGCTCTCTGACGGAGACCCTGTCAAGATTGAGCTTGGTTACAATGTCGCAGTCCTACCTCAATTGGACGATGCTCTCTGACTGTATATAAACAGAATAAATGGTAGTATTTGATGCGTCGCAGTCCTACCTCAATTGGACGATGCTCTCTGACGGTACAGCTAAGGATCATATAGGCATAGACCAAGAAGTCGCAGTCCTACCTCAATTGGACGATGCTCTCTGACCCAGTCTGATTCAGACTATGACTTTGAGACAATTCAGTCGCAGTCCTACCTCAATTGGACGATGCTCTCTGACAAAGCAAGCACTTGGCCTTCCTCCCAGGAAGATTAAGTCGCAGTCCTACCTCAATTGGACGATGCTCTCTGACGGCCAAATCAACATAACTCTCTGACATACAGCTTCTACAGCTATGAAAAACTTCAGAGATATTTGACATTCCATAAATATACCTTATACACTCTTCGAAATACATAAGAAATTTCTAATAAAAATCGGGCATGTCAAAGAAGCCTGAATCAGCCATTCCATTTAATACCTGTCAAAAAAATAAAGTATTTCCTCTATTCAAAATGAAATTGGCATCAAAGCCCTGACCTATGACCTTCATCGAACGTATGGCACTTTCCGCTACCGGCACAATAAAGATGCTGTCTTCATCATCATATTCTTCCTGGAGTCCCCACAACAGGCCATCAAGTTCGTCGTAGGTGCTCCGCTGAACCTCTCCCATGAATATGGATTTTTGAACCCTGACAAGTCCCTTTTCTTCCAGGGCTTTGGAGATGTTTTTCCTTGCCTTGTTGTCGACGATGTCGTACATGATGAAACAAATCATGCTTTGACGATCCTTCTTTTTGAATAGGTCTACTTGTTCGTGGATCTTATCCAGCCTTTTGGTTATGGGGAGCAAGGCAGATTTTCGTTCACCATGATGCTTGGGACCAGATTCCTTTCGCTCCAAGCCTTTTTTTAGGTTTGCTCGCATTTGGCCTATCAAGGCGTATATGTCCTGCACTTCCTCCTCATCCTCATGGTCCATCAGCAAAGCAGCAATCCCTTGTGGCTGTGTGATTTCATATTCTTCAGCCTGTGCTTTTTTGAGCTCATCAAGACGCTCAAATAATTGTAACATTTCCAGTAAAGGGTCCATGCTCAAAAGGATTTATCGATGACTTCCCCTAAAATCTTTTGGGCCAATTCCTGGGCATCCAACTTGAGTTGAGCCTTTCTGCTCCTGCGGCGCCCCTTGTACTGAATGACGGTATCCAAAAACTCATTCATGCTTGCAATGACTATCTGCTTGCCAAGTTTGTTGAGCCATAAACCCTCCTCTTTTTGTTCAAAACAAGCTGCGTTCATTACCCTTCGGAAAAATAATTGAAGGCAAGCTGCCTCTGCCCATACCCGATAGGCTTCGATCATGTCAAAAACCAGAGATGGCCTGTTGTATTCATCTCGGTGGAAAAGACCCAGGTAAGGGTCGATGCCTGCGGTAATCAAGGCCAGTTCAACCTGTCCATACAGCATTCCATAAAGATAATTCAGTACAGCATTGAATTCGTCTTTTGCGGGTCGTCGACTCCGCTTTTCAAACCGATAAGTTTCAGGAAGAATTTTTCCCAAACACTGGAAATATTTTCTGGTAGCCTGACCTTCCCAACCCCTTAGAGTAGCCTTTCCCTGATCATCCAGGGGCGTAGTCAGGGAGTGAGATTGGAGTTTTAAAGCAAAGGAATGGATGAATTTCGTGGCTTCCTCCAGGATTGTAATTTGGGAAGAACGACTTTTTTTTACAGAATTGAGCAAGGCGACTTGACCGCTAAGACGTGCTTCCAAAAGATCAATGACCCAAGCTGACCCATTGGTAGAACTGCAAAAGAAAAGCTGCTGCTTTCGGATGGTTGAAACCGATCCAAACTTATGGCTCCAAATCCTGGCTTGGGGTTGCCCCAGCCCGTCGACTACCAAGAAGTCTATCTGGTGTTCTACAGCTTTGAGGATGACATCGCTGGAGAGACTTATTCCTTTATTTAGAACAATACGGTCTATTTTTTCAGGTGAAATTTTGTGTGCCCCCTCCTTATTTTGGAGTTCAAAAATGCCATTTTTTATTCGCAGGCGGGTTCCGACCTGCTGGATGTATAGTTCCATGCTGTGGGTTGAAAAAGATGAGAATATAAGCTGGCAGGGAAATAGACTTATTTGCTACAAAAAATAATCTATGGTATAAACTTTCAACAAAGTAATAGATTTTCAGCTTACCCAATCGTCCCCAAAACTAAGGACATGAAGGCTTTTTGAATCAGGTTTATAATCTGGTTTTGTGCTTGGGATTGCTCTTGATTCTTGAAGAAAATTAGGTTTCGAGGGTGTATGGGGACCTCAATTGGACGATGCTCTCTGACAGAGCGACATCCCAAGTTTTGATGAAAAGCCCTTTGGTTGCAGTCCTACCTCAATTGGACGATGCTCTCTGACCATACCGCTTTCGTATGTTGATACCATCTCCTCCGAGTCGCAGTCCTACCTCAATTGGACGATGCTCTCTGACCTTATTCTGATTTCCCTAGCAGCGATTTCGAATGCGTCGCAGTCCTACCTCAATTGGAGTGCTCTCTGACTTTCATCACCGTCATGTCACTGGGAAGGGAGCAAAGGTCGCAGTCCTACCTAAAAATGGAGTGCTCTCTGACAATTGGACTCCATCCAGAACGACTTCCGTGTGGCGTTGCAGTCCTACCTCAATTGGACGATGCTCTCTGACTCTTTTATGTCTAGCCTTTTGAAAAACATCCCATAGTCGCAGTCCTACCTTAAATGGACTCTCACTCTGACAGGCTAACAAGCCTGCGACCTCCACCCAGAAAAAGAAGTCGCAGTCCTACCTAAAATGGACTCTCACTCTGACCTAAATCTCAAAAGAGGTGTAACTATGGAAAACTGTCGCAGTCCTACCTAAAATGGCCTCTCACTCTGACAAATAATGAGTGATTCTGTGGATTTCGCGGGTTACGTCGCAGTCCTACCTAAAATGGACTCTCACTCTGACCTTTTGCTCCATTGAGTGAAGCAACGCGCCATGATTGTCGCAGTCCTACCTAAAATGGACTATCACTCTGACCCCAAAACTACCATAATCAACTAAATACCAAATACTTAAAACCTTAATTTTTGTGACTCAAATCGCTGTTTTGTGCAAATTCCTTAACAGATTGAACAACCATTCAAACTTTCAGACGTCCTAAATTCCAATCCAACTTATCAACAAAACCGCCATAACTCGCTGGAAACAACGATTTTTTTATTACGAAAAACTGTCGCAATCCTCACACATCCAAAAAGATTGACTTATTACGCATTTCAATAATTCCTGAAAGTTCACACCCATTTAATAACCAACACATTAACCCCCAAAAGCCATCGAATATTTTAGTCAATGGAATACGCATTTTTTTAGCCAAAACATGCCTGATTTTCACATTTCCTAAAAATGAATAATGACTTTTTACGTCAAGGATCGGAACTCAATCTCACCTAAAGATAACGATTAATCAATCCCCTAGAAACAGCCATAGGGACTTTTCCCAAGCCTCATTTGACTACAGATTGTGCAATGAAAAATGGATAGCTCGCCAAGGGTTGTGGATCGCAGTCCTACCTCTATTGGACGATGCTCTCTGACACATACAGGCAATTGTCGTGCTCTCGATGCAGGATGGTCGCAGTCCTACCTCAATTGGACGATGCTCTCTGACTTTAGGGTCTTCATTTGAAACGGCAGGGACAATTCCGTCGCAGTCCTACCTCAATTGGACGATGCTCTCTGACAAAGATTACTTCAGGCAAGAAAACAGTTTTGTCGATGTCGCAGTCCTACCTCAATTGGACGATGCTCTCTGACGAGTCCTACCATCAGTATGGGCTTGCCATTGATGTGTCGCAGTCCTACCTCAATTGGAC
>JALEFZ010000065.1 GCA_022760475.1 Bacteroidia bacterium
CGATGATGTGATCTCCTGCATTTGGCCCTACAGAACCTCCGGTTTTTCCAAAGAAACCAAAATTCACCACGTCAATGTTGGACATGGTGTGAGGCACGTTCGCAAAGCTGGTTAAAAAGAATGAAGCACCAGAATTGACAGTGATGGTAGGCGTACCATTGATACCAGTGAAGTCATAGTCCCTGTAGTCAAGCTGACCTCCAGCGTTCAGTACAATGTTAGAACCCATGTCTACGTCTTCAGCAATAAATATTCTATTGGTTGCTGTAATGGTTCCTGAACTGTTTACAATTGTCTTCTGAACGTTAGTTTGGGTAAAGGTTCCCAGTTCCAAGGTACCTTCCAGGGTAAGGTCGTTGAAGGAAATGGTAATAGCAGTTGTTGTTACAGCATGAGCAGATGTAATGGTTACATTGTCATTCACTGTAGGAACTGCATTTAAGTCCCAGGTTGCTGGATCATCCCAGCTTCCATTTTGTACACTCGTAAAATTTGCCCCAAAGGCAGTCATTGTGGCTAGCAGCCCTATGAGCAAAAGGCCTAAGCTGAAGAATTGCGTTTTTGAGAAATTCATAAAAAGATAATTAAATAGGGGATTAGTAAAGGTGCGTTTCACTCTATTAAAGCTTACGCTGGTAGTTTGTGTTAAATTGATGCTTTCCGGGAACCAAAGGCTCACAGCAATGAGCCCAGGCCGGGGGACAGCCACGGGAACAATGATTCAAATAGAATCCAATTTCAAAGGTTTTCTTGGTGTTTGGATGGACTTGAACTTAAGCCCTAAGGGATGTGTTCAATTCCTATGGTAAAGGTAAATGCCCGTAATAAATCCTTGTAGCGCAAAAAACCTGAATTTAAAAAGTAGGTATTTTTACCTATGCCGGAATAAATATGAGACCTAAGACATAGGCCACCAGTTGACATAATGACGAAGCATCATGAATCTCATCCAACAGTACAACATTTCGGAATTCTTGTCAGATCAATCAGGCTGTGCATGTAAAGGATTAAGGGCATTAAAGACCCCAAGAGCAGAAGGGGGAAAATTGGTCTTTAAAAGGGTTTGATTGTTTTAGTTTGAATGTTAGTAGAGTCTTAAATTTCAATCGTAAATATGGTGGTCAAAGAGTGATAAATTCCGTCATATGGATCGCATTATTCGTCATAAGACTCACATTTTTCGTCATACTGCATGAATGATCAAATCACTTAATTTTGCAAATTATTGATAATCATACATTTACATAATCTGATGGCAATTTGCCGTACCTGCGTTTAAATGCCCTGGAAAATGATCGGGTATCGGCATAACCTGCCTCATAAGCCACTTGAGAAATGGCTTTAAATGCTCGATTCTCTAGCAGTTTCCGGGCATGCTCAAGGCGCATTTGCTGGATGTATTGTGAAGGTGTCAACCCGATCAATCGCTTGCTTTGTCTCAACAAGGTTGACTCGCTCATCGAAAAATGAATCGCAAGGCTTGGTACCGTCATCCGTGAATCTGAAAGATGTTCTCCTACATAAGCTTCAAAACCTTCCAACCAGTTTCGGTCCTCCCTCGCAATTACTCTTGATTCTTCCTTCTCCTCAGATCCTTTTTGCTCAAATTCTTTTCGGGTGGAAAGGTTTTTCAGCAGGTTTGATACCCTAATTTTTAATTCTTCTTCCTCAAAGGGCTTTACCATATAGTCATCTACTCCGATTCGAAGGGCCTTTAGCCGATCTTTCCCCTCTGCCCGAGCCGTCAACATAAGCACCGGAATTCCCCTGCTAAACTCATGAGTCTTTAGCCTTTCCAACAACTGAAACCCATCCATAACGGGCATCATCAAGTCTGAAAGGATCAAATCACAGCTATTTCCTTCTTCATTGAGGAACTCCCAGGCCTTGGCTCCATTTTCCATAACCACCAGCTTGTACTCAGATGAAAGAATGGTTTTTAGATATTCTGACAATTCGGGATTGTCTTCAACAATCAAAATACTTGCATTTCCCTCTCCGGTATCCACCAAACTTTCTTCTGGCTTACTTACTGGTAAAAGTTCCGTGGTCAGAATGGATTCTGATAGTGTTTCTTCAGACAAATCTTCCAGACTTATGCTATCCAGGGGTATTGAAATGAAAAAACTACTCCCCTCTCCTATTTTGCTTTCAACCTCTATTTCACCACCAAATAGTTCGATGTACTCTTTACATAATGCCAGGCCAATTCCTGTTCCTCCCTCGATGGGTTTATCCATCTGGGTCGTCTGAAAATATCGGTCAAAAATCCGAGGGATGTCTTCTTCGTGAATGCCTGGCCCATTGTCAGAAAGTTTCATGCGCAGCACGTTCTCTTTCAATTCGGATTCGACCGCTACCCTACCCCCTTCTACACTATACTTGAAAGCATTGGAAAGGAGGTTATACAGGACCTGACGAAATTTCTCCCGATCGAGCCATACCCAGCTATCCTCAGGCAGGCTGTTTCGGTAGGTATAATCAATGTTTTTAGCAAGGGCCAGGGACTCGAATTGCACAAGATTCATCCTTAGCCACTCATCCAATGGGGTTTGCCGGGTTTCAATCTCCAACTCGTCTAAATCCAATTGCCGGAGTGTCAGGATCTGGTTGATCAATCCATTGAGTTGTCCTCCTGCGCGATCTGCCATTTTCAACAATTTTTCCTGTTGATTATCCAGGGAATCCGTTTTCAAAACCGATTGGATAGGACTCAGCATCAGGGTCAATGGGGTTCGTAATTCGTGGCTGATATTGGCAAAAAATCTTGACTTGACCTCATCCAATTGAGAAAGCCTGAGGGCTTGTTCCCGATTTTTCTTATTGGCATCCCTGATCTGCAGATATAGCCTTCCGATAAGAAGTGTTGCTAGCAGAACCAACAGCAGGGCAAAAAAGGCTATGTTGCTTCTTGATCGTTCCAGCTTGATTTCCCAAGCCTGTTGTTCTATTTGTCTAACCTTATTTTCATCATTAAAACGGGCTTCAATCTCAGCTACCGTTTGGGCATTGTAATAATTTCTATAGATAAGTTGAGACTCCTGGGAAAGTTTGAGGTATTGGTAGGCAGAATCACTTTGACCAAGAGTTCTGAACAACTCTGCCCTGATTTCATAAATACTGGACATCGTATCATAGAAATCAAAACGGTAGGGCTTCTTGTAACCCTCAAGGGCAAGGATGGCTTGGTCGTAATAGACAATTGCACTGTCGTACATTTTTGCATTGGTGTACCAGAGGATAACGTTTCGGTACATGGCAATCTCAGCTGCGATGTCCCCAATTTTTGCATAAATGCCAGCTGCAATTTTTAGTTGCTCAATTCGCTCCTCAAAAGTCCCGTCCTTCCACAACTGTGCCAATAGGTACTCAGCGGCTGCTTTTGTATATGTGGGTTCTTCTCCCGATGTCCTCAACGCTTCACGGGCATAAAAAAGAGCTGAGTCTGAATTTATTTGAAAGACCCTGAAGTGAGATGATCTTCGAATGGCATATAAGGGGTAAAGTCCCCTAAGCTCATGCTTTTTGATCAAATCCCTGGCTTTGTCCAGATGCTCGTCAGATGTTTTGGCCTGTTGGATTAGTTCTAGTGCCAGAGCAAGGTTGATGTGGGCATGAGCCACTACCTCCCATTCCTGAAGTTCGGTGGCTCTTTGAATAATTGAAACAAGGTTCCGGGAAGCAAGATCATTGGAAAATTTCAATTCCAAACGCGCAAGATGAACCTCAGCTTCCAGGTATAGAGGAGAATATTCCAATCCTTCCTTTTCCAGGTCTTCAAGCAAGTCCTGAAAAATAATCCGGGCACTGTCTGGATCTATCTGGTTTTTGAATGTAATGGCAAGATCAAGTCTGTCCTGAAATTCCGGTATCTCCTGATCCTTAGCAATTAAAGAGCCAGAGAATGAGAAAAATATGACAATGAGAAAGCCTGCAAAGCATACGTTTTTTCTCCCCAATGGGGAAATTCTGTGAAGGTAGTAGTACATCTTCTAACTCAAATAGGGGGTAAAATTTGCGATAGAATAATCGGCTTTCCTTTGGCAACAATTTTTGCTTTCAAAAGAATACCAGAAAAGGAATACCATTAATTTAGAATTAACAGTTCCTTACATTTTTATCCAAAATCAAAATGGCTAGTTTGAAGCACCTGAAATTCGCTAAAGAGAAGGCAATAATTTCGGCTTTCCATATTATACTTCAAAGCAAAGCAAGTTCTTCTCTAGAAACCAGCGTATTCTCACCAATTTTTCTGCTTAGGTAATTATACCTAGACTGCTTGGATGCAATTAAGGGAATTCCCGGTCATTGCTTTGAAAGCCGGGGGAGAACACAAATTTTACAAACTATTCTTGTCCATAGCCGACATATCCATGCTGACCAAAGCATATAGGCAAAAAAGAAAATGACTTTTTTATTCTACGGAAATAAAGGACAGAAGACTTGAACTGGAAGGGCTTGATTTTTAGGCATGGCAGGCTCATAAATATAAACACAAAGGATCAAAGAAATTCCCTTGGAGAGGCATTGCTTTCCTTAGAAATGCTTGATCCTTTGTGTTATGTCATATCATATCAATCCTTGTTGGCGGGAACTATTTCCAATTTCACCTCTTCTCCAATCGTAACGGTACTGCTTCCATATACCTTGATCTCACTCTTTACAAAATCCCCTTCATCTGCCATGTAGATGTTGTCTACATACTTTTGAGGGTTGCGGTCAATGTATGGAAACCAGGTAGAATGGATCTGGATCATGATTTTATGGCCTTTTTTAAAGGTATGAAGGATGTCTTGAAGGGGAAACTTCACTTCCTCAGGCTGACCAGGGGTAAATGGCTCCGGCTTTTCAAAGCTGTTGCGGAAACGGCCCCTGAATACTTCAGCACGTACCAATTGCTGGTAACCACCCATTTCGATGTGCTCAGGTGTAGCTTTGGTGGCAGGCTCATCCTCTGGATAGACATCGATGAGTTTGACCACAAAGTCTGCATCTGTCGTAGACAGTGCCACCTTCAAAGCAACCAAAATTTCTCCTGCCAGGGTTTTGTTGTCTCCAAGCACCTCAGTCTCAAATGTCAGCACATCCGGGCGACGAGAAGCATGGCGCTGGTCATCAGTCATGTATGGCCTTGGCGTAAATCGGACGGCCTCACGCTCTGACCTATATGGAACAGGCTTGTCCGGATCACTGATGTAATCGAAGACGTGCTCGTCGCTGCCTTTTTGGTCGATCAGCAACTTGCCCCCAGGGGCAAAACCAAGTTGAACCGCAGGGATGTCCAAGGGTGGCCATGCACTGAACTTCTTCCATGCCTTCAAACCTGTATCAAACATATAGGCTTCCGGGAGATCCAAATCGCCTTTGCCTTTCAGGTGATAATCAAAGAATGGCTTTTCAATGTTCTTTTGATAGAATGTAGAAAGGCTGTCTCCAAAGTAAATGTGGTTAACGGATTGGTATCCACGTTCCCTTGACCAATCCCCATGACTCCATGGGCCCATGACGATGGTGTTGTTCTTGCTTGGAGATTTTTTTTCAATGGTCTTGTAGATGTTTAATGGTCCATATAGGTCTTCAGCATCAAACCATCCTCCCACAGTCATGACTGCATGATTGACGTTATTCAGGTGAGGTAGGATACTCCTTTTTTGCCAAAACTCATCATAGTTGGGATGCTCTACAATTTGCTGCCAAAAGAAATTGTCCTTGTAATATTTTTCAGTCAGGTTCTTCAGGCTTCCCAATTTCTTATAATATTCGTAACCATCATTTCTGTTACCGACATTGTACAACTCATCCCATACATCGCCATACCAGCTTTTGGTGGTAGGCTCTTTTGTTTGCTCACCAAATACAGGAAAAGTCATAGAATAGGACTCCAGGTAAGCACCCATGTGGTGAAAATCATCAAAGAAAAAGTCTGAAATGGGTGCTTGGGGGGAAGAGGCTACCAGATTGGGATGTGCATCTGGCAAACTCGCTGCGGTGAAATAGCCTGGATAGGAGATCCCCCATTGGCCTACGCGGTCATTGGAATTCTCCAAATTGGTGATCAACCATTCAATGGTATCATAGGTATCAGAACTTTCGTCTATGTCCTTCTTCTTTCTGGGATTGTTTCCAGGAATGTTGGGGCGCATATTATCCCATTCCCCCTCAGACTTCCACCTTCCTCTTACATCCTGATAGACAAAGATATAGCCCTCACGCATCAGGTAGCGAGAAGGCCCTAATCGGGTAGGCATCACCTCAGGCTCATAGGGAGGAATCCCATAGCAAGTTCTCTTCATCAAAATGGGATAAGTATCCATGGCCTCCATGGGTTGGTAGATGATGGTGTGTAATTTTACCCCATCCCTCATGGGGATATCCACCACCTTCTTGAAGTAATTCTGTGCAATATAGGCTGAATCGCTCTGCTGGGCATAATAGCTTAGAGGCAGCAACAATATCAGCAAAAAGGAAAGTTTCCGCATCATAGATGTAGTTAGGTTAATATTGATCAAAATAAGTTAGGGTCAAAAAGTTAAAAGCCCAAGCGGCCAGCTTACATCTGGTACATCATAAAAGGATCTCTCTGCATACCTTCTAAATTAGTATGCAAAAAGATCCTTCAATTTAGTCATTCAAAATTCTAGTCTATCTATCTCTTCATCAGTTTTTGGGTGTAAAGCCCTCTTCCACTTTCAATTCTTAAAAGATACATCCCCCCGGGAACTTCAGACAGATTAATGCTGGATGGATATTCCAGGTCAATATTCCTTTCCAACACCAGCCTTCCATTCAGGTCTGACATGCTAAGTCTTGCTTGCCCTTGAGCGCCTTCAGACTTGATCAATAGTTGATCCTCAAATGGATTAGGTCCCACTGAAATCAATCCTTCGGGAATCACTGATATCAGGTTGGTAGGAATCTGGTAAAATGGAGCAATTAGTTCGGCAGTGTATAAATAGGCTGGCCCATTGGGTGCCTGGGGATTTGATGGCCTGGTTGAATCACATACCTGGGTCAAATCAGCCTCATTGATGATGATATTGGGCATGGCCACCTGCAAAGTATGGTCAATCCAATAAATCCCGGTTGCGTTGTCATCGCCAGGTGTATTGGGGTCCTGGGGATTGTTTGGAAGGTAGACATCATAGGTCGCATTGCCTTCAATGATCAAGGTTTCACGCCTACCACTATTGGGCTGTACCAGTAAGAAAGGTAGTGAGAACGCGTTGGGATTGGTAACTGTCCAAACCAACAAATCATCATTCGTCCTATAACAATCAAAGGCAAATTCAAGGCTATCTATAAAGGAAGGCATGTTTGTAGTCAATTCATTTGAAAGGGTGGATCCTGCCTCATTGAATGCCCTCACCCTATAGGTAATGGGATCACCAACTACAAGGAGGGTATCTACAAATTCCAAATTGCTAAAATCTACACTATCTCGATATTCAAAGGCAGCTCCATTTACACTCAGCTCCACCCGGTAGGAATCCGCTCCAGCAGACTGGCTCCATGCCAACATTGGGAAATAGGGAATATCGGTACTGATCGTATCCAGGGTAAAGGCTCCCGGGGGGTCTTGGGTACAAGCTTGTAGGAGCAATGTATCTCCCTGGTTGCTACAGTTCACTCCATTAAAGACCACCACTACTGAAGTGCCCTCAGGAACTCCAGTAACACGTACTTGCCCTGTAGCATTGACATCCGGATCATCATCAACGATGGTAATTCCAATGGTACTACTGACAGTATAATCGCCATTTCCAGCTCCGGAATAAAAGAATGTAGCAGTATAGGTATCCAAACCGGAGGTTTTGGCATCACATTCGGCAAAGGCAGAATCAATGCTAATAGTACAGACTGGTGGATTGAAACCAAAACCATTTACCTGAACATTATCAATATGAACAAGTTCAGAGGAAGAATTTACATCAACCAACACTTCAATTTCAAGGTTTGAGCCCGTTAGGCCACTTTGGGAGATGGTCTGAACGACAGGGTTGATATTCCCAGGATCAGTGGGATCAGAAGAACCTGTACCATCAGGATCAGAATAATCATCAAAGGCCTGGTATACAACCGTCCTTACTCCATCCAGGATAAAAGCTACCTCGGTAAAATCCGATGATTCAAGGCTTCCAACCTCAAAAAGATCCAGCGAAAACTGAGCTGAATCCCAATTGGAAATATCAATAACTTGAGTTCTCCAAGTGGTGGGTTCATCCACATCTCTATACTGAAAGGCAAAGCCTGAAGGCAGCCCTGTTTGTGTAAAGCCAATCACGGAATCCTCCACACGGGCATGGTCGTTTGCATCAGTCATCCCTGAGGTTGCTCCTACAGATACATTCCATTTGCCATTTAGGGAAGAAAAGGAAAAGCTCCCAGGAACCGGACCAGTCAGACCCTGATTTAACTGGCCGGAAAAATCTTCAGTATACAGGCTTTGCTGGGCAAATAGGTCAAAAGAGAACATGTTGCTACACAAAATAAATATGCATAGCAGGATGTGTTGATTTTTTTTCATGGGTTTATTGTTTTTGTTTTGGGATTATTCCCTAATCCATTATAATTTTTTTGATGAAAAAAAGAATTGTCATTCCACTATATATCGCAGAATGACAATTCAAATCAGGGAATTATTATGGCATAATTCCGTTAAAAACGCTCAAAAATTACTTCTTGGTCAGCTTGGTGGTGTAAGCAGCTTCCCCGGTTCCAATTTTTAGCAGGTAGATACCTGCCTGAAGGCTTTGCACCTTGATTTCGTTTTGGAAGTTCAGGTTTATCTGATCTTTGAAGACTTCTTTTCCAGTCAGGTCATATAGCGTAACAGTTGCGGATCCATTGATCTCCTCTGAATGGATATAAATCACATCAGCAAATGGATTTGGCCCTACACTGATTTGGGCTGCGATGCTTTGCTCAGTAATATCTGTGGTAGAGAAGAAACTTTGAACCACACTGTTGCTGATCATCCAGGATGGGGCTTGAGGTGCAGGATTGCTTACACGCCCTGAGGCACAACTATTGGCCAGGTCAATGGTAAATACCAGGTCATTGGGCTCTCCGGCTTGAAGGGTCTGGTCAACCCACCAGATTCCTGTGATGTTGTCATCACCAATGGTGCTTGGGTCTTGAGGATTTACTAAAGTCCTGAAGTTGCTGGTTGACCTGTTGGAAGCAATCAAGGTATCACGCTGCGGAGACCACCACTGTGCATAAATGAATGGAATATTTTGAATGTTGGGGTTGATAACATCCCAAACCAATTCGTTGTTTCCGGCATCATAACAGTTGTACCTCAGTTCCAATCTTTCGATGATGGCAGGAGGGGTAACTGATAGTGTGTTTGAAAGGGTAGATCCGCTGTTGTTGCTCGCCTTGACGCGATAAGTCAGGCTTTGGCCAAATACCGCTACGGTATCAGTGAAGGTAAATGTGGTATTGCCTACCACCGTTCTTGGTTGGAATGCACCACCATTTATGCTCAATTCTACGGTATAATTATCTGCATTGAGAGATCCAGTCCATGTGATGCGTGGGAAAATAGCAGTAGCAACGCTGAGGCTTGTCAAGGTGAACGAACCAGGAGCAGGTTGGCCACAAGTAGGAGAAGTAACAGTAGAAGTTACATTGGTACAATTTACTCCATTTACTGTAGCGGTCACATCTGTTCCTTCAGGGATGCCAATGACACGGAAAGAACCCGAAGAAATGTTGTCAGGGTTGTTGTCCAATACCACCGTACCTGCATTGGAAGTAACTGTGTAGTTTCCATTTCCGGCGCCAGAGTAGTTGAACGTTGCTGTGTAGGTATCTACCCCAGAGGTAAAGGCATCACAGACTCCGCTGTTGTTACCAAACTGGAAGGAACATACCGGAGGAGTAAACCCAAACCCAGATATCAAAACGTTGTCAAGGTGAGGCAACTCTGAGGAAGAGTTTACATCTACGATAAGCTCGATCTGAAGGGTAGATCCGCTCAGGCCATTCACAGTAGGATTTAAAACCACTGGATTGGTATTACCAGGATCTGAGGATGAAGATGAGCCTGTACCATCCGCATCTGAATAATCATCAAATCGACGGACAACAACCGTCCTTACCCCATCAAGAATGTAAGCTACAACCGTAGAATCGGAGGACTCTAATGATCCTACCTCAAATATGTCAACCTCAAAATTCACTGTGTTGTAGTTGGAAATGTCAACAACTTGTGAACGCCATGTAATTGGCTCATCTACATCGCGGAACTGGAAAACTCTGCTTCCACTGGTACTTGGGAAAGAAGTACTTCCAAATCCAACCACATTATCTTCTACACGGGCATGGTCGTTGGCATCAAAGATACCTTGTGTTGTGGCAGCAGTAAGGGTCCATTTACCATTTGATGATGTAAAAACAGAGTTTGCAGCAACTGGACCAGTAAAACCTTCAGCAACTGGGGATGTTTCAAAGTCTTCAGAGTAGAGTGTGGTTTGTGCCTTAAGACTATTTCCAAGGAAGAATATAGTCGCTCCAAGCAATAGTTTAAAAAGTAATGTTGGGAGTTTCATGAATTATTGTTAATAGATGATTTACACTAAGAATTCGGTCATTATACGGTGTGTATATAAGGACAGAAAAGAGTCATTGATTGAATTAACCAATGAAGTAACAAGTGTAAGGCAAGAATATTGAGCTACAGCTCAGAGCAGAAGGTTTGAAAGATTAAATGTAAGATTTTTATACCAAAATCTACATATTCCAAAGTATTTTTCTCAAAAAAATATCAAAAACAGGTATAAATACCTATGGTTTTGGGGATAAATACCTATAATTTCTAAAGGAATGAATAATGTTGGCTCCTGGAGTATTTTTTCTAATAAATTAAAAGATAAGATTTTAAAAAGATGTTAAGGTCCTTCACTTTTACCCTGGACGACATGAAAAGGAGTGTAAAAGTGGAATAAAAGGTAAAAGAATTAGAATAGCCTGAGGAGTGAATAGATTTTAAAAGAGTAAAAGGATGACATGGGAGTAAAGCATAAAATTTCTGCGAACAGGAAGAACTGATAGCCCCTACGTGGTCAAAATTTACTAAATCACATCTCTCCTAAACCCAAGGTGTCATCCTCAGGAATGAAGGCAACGCCCGAATGACCAAGGATCTCTCCCCCAGAAAAAATAAAAGGGCTTGCAGCCATAAAGCCACAAGCCCCTTTCTTACCTCAAGTCAGAATTACTTCTTGACTACTTTTGTATTGAATGATCCCTGAGCGCTGCCGATCTGCATCATGTACACACCTTTGTTTAGGTTTGGTACAGTGATTTCAGTTCTAGATCCCAGGTAAACTTCAGTTTCGAATACCTTTTTACCCATCATGTCAAATAGGCTAACAGTTGAAGTTCCTTTCAACTCCTCAGTTTCTACGAAAAGAGTATTGTTGAATGGGTTTGGACCAATTTTGATCTGAGCAGCAATTGACTGCTCGGTGATGTTGGTAGTTGCAAACAGGGCTGTGATGGCTTTGGCCTTCATCAATCCAGCAGGAGCCTGAGGAGAAGGGTTAGCTACACGTCCTACTGCACAAGTGTTGGCAAGATCAATGCTGAATACCAGATCATTGGGCTCACCGGCCTGAAGGGTCTCATCGATCCACCAGATTCCGGTGATGTTGTCATCACCTACGGTAGATGGGTCTTGAGGATTGTTCAAGGTAGTGAACTCAGAGTTGCCCGTTGGGGCTAGCAGGGTGTCGCGCTGTGCAGACCACCACTGAGCAAAGATGTAAGGTACAGTTACGTTGTTAGGGTTGATTACTGTCCAGGTCAACTCATCTGTTGAAGGATCATAGCAGCTGAATTGAAGTTCAAGACGCTCTACAACAGCCAATTGAGTAAGAGAAACGGTATTTGAAGCAACATTACCATTTACATTTACTGCCATTACACGATAATCTACAGGAAGACCGAATACCAATAAGGTGTCAGTGAATGAAGTTTCATCAGAACCCAGTGTAGCAATTGTGGTGTATCCACCTCCGTTGATTTGACGACGAATCTCGTATGTAGCGAAGTTTTGAGCATCCCAGTTTAGCGTAGGGAAGTACAAGATAGAAGCATCCAGGCTCAGCACAGGAGCTACAGGAGGACAATCACCAATAGAACCCGTATTTGCAGCACCAGGAGTACCGCGTCCTTCAGATGCTTCCCAGGAAGCTGCCAGGTTGTTGTCAGAGTTTACATCTACCAACTCCAAAGAAGGACCAGTACCATCAGGAGAAGTAGGCCATCCACTGCCATCGTCATAATCTACCACATCAAGGACATTTCCATTCAAGTCTTCAAGGATGATATCCTCACCACCATTGCTTAAACCTCCAGTTGTCCATTCGTAGTCAGCTGTACATCCATAGAAATTTTCGAAGCCAGATGCATTACCAGCTACGACGATATACTCATTTACCCCAATGATAGAGTTTGCAGGGAAGGTAAAGACGAACCCTTGCGTAAATGTAAAACCACTTAGGTCAACTGCCGCAGAGCCATTATTGAATAATTCGACATACTCCGTGGTATCAGCTCCTGGCTCCAATCCGTTGTACATGATCTCTGTGATTACGATTGACGGAAGTGGAGCAGCAGGCTCACAAGAAGGAGAAGTAACTGCAACTGGGACATTACATCCATTAACACTGGTGATGCTGAAGCTCAGATCAGTTCCTTCCTGAACATTTTCAATGATCAGTGTACCTGTAGCCACATTAGTGGGGTTGTCAGAAGCCGCCGCCAAATTACCGGCGTTTGGAGTAATGGTATAGGTATCGTTGCCAGCTCCTGAGAAGTCAATTGTTACCGTATAGGTATCAGAAGTAGCTCCAATTGTTTCGGAATCACAAGTAGGAGAATTTACTGTTATAGCAAGCGCACAACCCGTCTGATTCAAGGAACCAGGAGTTCCATTTGCATCAATAGAAGCAGCCCAGCTTGCGCCCAGGTTGTTGTCAGAGGCAGGGTCAAGTAGCTCAAGCGAACGACCAGTACCATCGGCATTGCTATCAAAACCACGGGTATCGTCTTCATAGTCTACAGAATCCTGCGTTACCCCATTGTTATCTACCAATACAATGTCTTCACCGCCATTGGACAGACCTCCTGAAAAATCACCATCAGCTGCAAATCCATATTTGTTTTGGAATGCGTCGGCATCCACAGCAATCACAAAATATTCGCCATCGGCAAGTACCGTATTGGCAGGGAAGGTAAAGCTTATCCCATCAGCAAATGACCATCCACTCAAATCCACTGCAAAGCCTGAGTTGTTCAATAATTCAACATACTCAGAGGTGTCAGTACCAGCCTCTGGTGGGTTGTACATGATTTCATTGATCACAATGCTTGGTGTAGGATTACAATTTGGAGAGGTAACTGTAGAAACAAGGTTCACACAGCTCACGCCATTCACAGTAGCAGTTACGTCTGTTCCTTCAGGAATTCCCGTTACGCGGAAAGCCCCTGATGCTGCAGATGAGGGATCGTTGTCAAGCACTACCGTACCTGCATTAGAATTTACCGTGTAGGTTCCATTTCCTGCTCCTGAGAAGTTGAAGGTAGCGGTGTAGGTATCATTTCCTGGAGTAACCGCATCACAGGTAGCTGAATTTGCACCAAAAGAAAAGGTACAAGAAGGGGCGACAAAGCCCATTCCTACTACTTCTACCTTGTCCAGGTTATAGTACTCTGAACCAGAATTGTTATCACATCTAATTTCAACAATCAAGGTATTTCCCGTAATACCCATTTCCGTAATAGTAGAAACGAGGGGGTTGGTGTTACCTTGTGAAGAACTGCTTGAAGAACCAACTGGGGAATTTGTGTCGCTAAAGTCATCATTCAATGTCTGCACTACTGTCCTGGCTCCATCTACAATGATGGATACCTCGAAAAAGTCTCCTGTGGTCTCAAATAGGCCTAGCTCAAATACATCTACGCTGATGTTGGCAGTTGTGTAGCTAGAAATGTCGATGGGCTGTGTTTGAAAAACTACTGGCTCATCTACGTCGCGAAATTGCAGGAATTGGCTTCCCCCACTAAATGTTCCGCCAGGAAAACCACCAAAGCTAGCCGCATCATTCTCTACTCTAACCCAGTCAGTGGTGCCATTTAATCCAGATGGACTCAAAGTAAGGTTCCATTTTCCATTTGTAGAGGTAAAGTTTTGGTTTCCATTAAGTATTCCTGTCAAGCCCTCCTGAAGATTTGTTGACTCAAAGTCCTCTGAATAGATGGTCGTCTGCGCATTCAGTCCCTGCCCAAGGAAAAGCAGAGTTGCGGCAAGCAACAGTTGTACGAGTAAATTTGATTGTCTCATGAGATGTTGTTAACTAATTTATTTTTGATCGTATTTTGCATAACTAACCTAAGCCCCATATCAACAGGGGATGGTCTCACCAGCAAGTGATGAGACGAGTTTAGGTGAGCTAGCCTCTCGGCTGGCCATGGGAATGTCCAGGTTAAAGAATTAAGCGAGTAGTACGATTGGCTCTTTGGCAAGGTGGGATGCCAATCGCTTTGGATCAAATGTAAGAAATCCCTTGATACAAAATTTGGCATTTGGTATCCTCAATTTGGCATTCGCCTTAAGTACCTGAATACCAAACTCATTAATATTATAATTAACAATAAATTTACATTGAAATCCATAATTCAAGCCCTGTAATACTTAAACAATGGAAGAAAGTTCACTAAAAATCATCTTCAGGACTTTTAGAACTGGCTTTTCATATTTGTAGATTAGCATTTATGAGTAAAAGAAGACTCTTCATAGGACCCGCAGCTATGGTTGCAGCAGCCTTTATTGGACCCGGAACCGTCACTACTGCCAGTTTAGCCGGAGCCGGTTATGGTTTTTCCCTGCTATGGGCAGTATTATTTGCGACACTTTCCACCATTATACTCCAGGAAATGGCTGCCAGGCTAGGAGTAATTGGAAGAATGGGACTAGGAGAAGCCATTAGACATAAAATCACCCAACCCATCTCTTTTATCTTTGCTGCAGGCTTGGTCATTTCCGCCATTCTGATTGGAAATGCTGCTTATGAAACAGGAAACATCACAGGTGCCCTTTTGGGGGTTCCTCCACTATCATTGCCCCTAGGTGAAAAAAGCCTCAACTTATGGGTTATCATCATGGGAGCCATTGCTTTCGCCCTTCTTTATTGGGGTGGATATAAATGGATAGAAGGCTTTTTGATTGTCTTGGTCGGCTTAATGTCCGTTGTGTTCTTGACTACTGCTTTTTTGCTTCAACCTCCAATCGGTGAAATTCTTAAGGGAATGTTTATTCCCCAGTTCCCAAAAGATAGCTCTTTCCTGATCCTGACCCTTATAGGCACTACCATCGTACCCTACAACCTATTCTTGCATGCCTCTACCTCCAAAGAAAAGTGGACCAGTAAGGAAGGAATTAAGGAAGCCAGGAGAGATACTTATTTTTCAGTAGCCTTGGGAGGTTTGATTACAATTTGCATAGTAATCAGTGCAGGAATGGTACTCAAAGGCCAGGATTCTCAGGGATTGGCAGATCTTGCCTTGCAGCTGGAACCCTTGCTGGGATCTGCAGCACCGACCGTACTTGGGATTGGTTTCTTTGCGGCGGGACTTTCCTCCACCCTTACAGCTCCTTTAGCGGCTGCATATGCCACCAGTGGCATCCTGGGCTGGAACTCCGACACCAAAGACCCAAAGTTTCGAGCTGTATGGATGTTGGTTCTATTTACAGGGATGTTTTTTGCCCTCATAGGCTCTAAGCCCATTCCTGTAATCCTGTTTGCCCAGTTTGCCAATGGGTTGCTGCTTCCCATTGTAGCGGGATTTTTACTGTGGGTAATGAATGATGAGAATATCCTGGGAGCGAATAAAAACCGTCCCATTACCAACATACTCGGCTGGGGAATTTTATTAATTGCCATCATCCTTGGAGGCAAGAGTATCTATACTGTTATATCTGCGATATGAAAAAATTTGTGGACATAAACTGCGACATGGGTGAGAGTTATGGTCATTTCAAGGTCGGAAATGATGATGCTATCATGCCATTCATTAGTTCCTGCAACCTTGCATGTGGTTTTCATGGAGGAGATCCCTTGACCATATTGAAAAGCCTGAAGAGAGCCATTCATCACGAGCTCCGTATTGGAGCCCACCCCTCATTGCTGAATCTCAGGGGGTTTGGGAGGGATGTCATGGAAATCTCAGTTGAAACATTAGAAGCCGATCTGATCTACCAGATTTCTGCCTTATCAGGCATGGCAAAGAGCCTGGGCAAGGATATTTCTTACATCAAGCCTCATGGATACCTCTATCAGTTGGTAAATCACCAGGAAAAATATGCTAGTTGTATGATCAGGGTGGCTAAGATGACCATGGCTGAACCCCAAATCATGGGTTTACCGGCAAGCTACCTGAATTTGCTTTGCCAAAATGAAAACATCTCTTTCATCCGAGAGGCTTTCCTGGATCGCAGGTACCACCCCAATGGAGGCTTACAATCTCGAAAGGAGGAAGGCGCTGTTCTGCATTCACCTGAAGAGGTCATCATTCAATTAAAGAATATCCTGAATGGCAAGATTGAAACCAGCGATGGCCGATGGATTGCCATGGAAGCAGACAGCCTTTGTATACATGGCGATCACCCAAATTCTGTCGCCATCGCTACGGAGGTTTATAATTATTTGAAAGAGAATTCCATTAAACTCAACTCAAATTAAGACAGATCATGGAAGTCATTCCCTATGGAGATCAAGGACTATTGGTCAGATTTGATAAGGCGGGTGAGCTTGAGGCCAATCAGCTAGTCAAATCTTTGTATCAACGGCTAAAGTCCACTGATTGGGAAGGGATTAAGGCAATTATTCCTTCACATAGAGATCTCCTAATTTATTTTGACCCTAATCTGGTAGACCATAATCAGTTGATCATTTACCTGAAAAAGGAAAAGAGCATAGCACCAGAAACTAGCTCTCTGAATAGATGCCTTAACGTTCCCATGCTATACGGAGGTGCCTTCGGCCCAGACTTAATTGAAGTAGCCGCTTTTCATAAGCTCAGTACGGAAGATTTTATTGCTCTGCATACCCAACAGGTATTTCAGGTATACTCTATGGGCTTCTTGCCAGGATTTGCCTATCTGGGACATTTTCCTACTCCCTCACCCACTCCAAGAAAAGCAAATCCAAGAACCCAGGTAGAAGCAGGAAGTGTTGCAATTGCCGGGCATCAAACCGGCATATATCCCAGCAGCAGTTCGGGAGGATGGCAAATCATTGGGCGGACCCCCATTCCCCTCTTGCTTAAAAATGCTAAATCACCATTCCTGATAAGTCCTGACAATACCATTTCCTTTTATCAAATATCTGAAAGCGAATTTGAAAGATGGATTTCTATGGTTAATAGTGGTTCTTTTAGAAAGGAGGATTTGTATGAGTGAATTGGTAAATGTCCAGCTTATCAAGGCAGGTTTGCTTAGCAGCATCCAGGACCTTGGCGATCCTTCGCTGATGGATCGGGCAGTCCCAATCGGAGGAGCATTGGACAAATATTCAGCCATCCAAGCTAATTTATTGGTAGGCAACGCTGCCGATTGCCCTTTGCTTGAAATCACCCTCTATGGTCCCATCTTGGAATTTGATGGAGCTTGTCAAATTGCCATTTGTGGAGCTGATATATCTCCGATGCTTAATGGCCAATCCATTCCACTGAATCAAGCCCTCAATATCCATGCAGGAGATCGCCTGAGTTTTGGAAAACTCAACAATGGCTGCCGGGCATATCTTGCCATTGGAGGTGACTGGCTTCAAAGCCCCCGAACAAATGGAATTCCCAATCCTCCCTTGAGGAAAGGAGATCTAATTCAGCTTACCCCTTCACATAGGGAAGCCCTTGATCTTCGCCTTGAAACTGAGCCTTTCAAGGATAAATTGGAGCTTATTCTTTTTCCTGGGCCTGAATTTGAGCAATTCTCGAGGGCATATTTGGCTTATTTCTTTGGGAAGGAATGGAAGATCAGCCCCCAATCCAACAGGATGGGTTTTCGCCTTATGGCTGGCTCATGTCCTGACCCTGGAATTCATGAGATCGTTTCATCGGGAATACTACCGGGAACCATACAGGTAAGTGGTTCTGGCCAAGCTGTTTTGCTACTGGCAGATGCACAAACCACAGGAGGATATCCAAGATTGGGAATCGTAGCTAGCAAGCAGATGGATGCCATCGGCCAATTGAAGCCAGGAGATCAAATTCGCTTTGTATTTACCCAAATAGGGCAAGGTGCCTCACCTCAAGGGCTCGAATGATTTCAGGTCGTCGTGGAATGCAAAGCTGTTGTTGATCCTGTACATATATTGCCTCACATGAGAAAGGGGGTGATCAGGAAAGAAAAGGTCAAAACGCTTTTCTTCACTTTTATTCATTTTAATGTCTCCAAGGTAATCGGAATCATAGGGGTCATACTCCCAACCCAACGGATCGCCATTGCCATCGACTTCCTCAGGTCTTTCTGACAAGAGTTTTTCTTTAATCATCTGCTCCCTTACTCCAACATTCATGAATTCCTGTTCCTGAATCTTTATTACATAGCTTCGATCTGCGAAGGGGAAGGTATAAGAACCCACATAAATGAATCCTGCTTCAGGATTTTTTTGGGGAACACGGAATAGTGTCCTGATTACCTCATATTGATCAATGGTGAGGGGTTCTACATCCAGGATACAGCCTTTCTGCTTCCTCAGCTTCTTTCGATAGAAGTTCCTGAGTTTGTCCACCTTGTTTATGTCCTTGGGTAAATCTGGGGCTACATTGAAGTAGTTCAAAGACAATTGTGCAGGAAATTCCTCACTCTGCCAAACGCGGATGTTGCTGTGCTCCTGGACGACTTTCCAATTGAAGGTATCAAAACGAACACCTTCCATTTTGGGGCCTTTGTCCTTTCCCAGTAAAAAATCCATTATTCCCATGGGACAAAATTAAGCCCAGGATCAGGGATAAGCAACCGCTGAAGTAGATTCCCCATCGGTAATTTCAATTGAATTTCCATCTTCATCCCAGAGGGTACAACTGAAGCGACATGCAAATGCGTAGGTATTCAAACCGGAGGCATTTTTTTGGTAAGGCTCCCTATCCAAAATCTCAAAATGGGCGTTTCCAGGCTGTTCTTCTCTGGAAGAGCTGAAAATGCTTCCATCAGGAGATATATAAGTCAGTTCGATTCGGCCTAACTGTAGTAAGTCCTTCGAAGGGCTACTGCCAATCTGATAGGCGAAATTATTCTCACAAAGGTTTGGATCTACGGCTATGTTCTTACAAAGCCTAGTACTACACCCCAAGGCATCTGTTACAGTAAGGCAGGCTTCGTACTCACCTACTTCTGGATAAAAATAGCCTGGATTCCCAAGAGTAGCCACCCCGCCATCTCCAAAGTCCCAACGGTACTCGAAAGGAGGAATACCAACAGGAAAAGCTTCAAATTCGACATAGGTTGAGTTGGGATTTAAGGAATGTGTAAAATTGAGGGAACAGGTCGAATCTTCAAGCATGATATCGTTACATATCAATGTTTTGCAGCCATTTTCATCGATGCTCTCCAGGCAAACACGTACCTGATTCAAATCGGGATCATTGTAGACATGCACTGGATTGGCCAGGTTAGAGATTGTTCCATCCCCAAAATCCCAGCTATAAGTAGGGTTTACACTTCCGCGATTCTCATTGGTAAAGGAAACCTTCTTTTTTCTCCTGCCTTCAACCCCAGCAGCTACAAAAAACTTCCTTTCGCCAATCTTTAGGAGGCTATCCATATGAACTGCATCAGCCATGACGTCCAGTTCAAGGTCTCTGAATCGTATTTCAAAGGCATCGGGGCAATCTATACAAGCCTCCTGGCCAAATTCTCCCCAGAAGATGCCCAGATCTTCGGCTTTTGCAAAGCCAGTATGCAGAAACTGGCCATTCAGCCCTGCTTTTTTCTCCAATTTCTCATTGTTGGCTCTTGCTGAAAGCTCAAAGCGAATCTCTCCGTCTTCCGCATTGGGAAGGGGACGAATTTCGCAGGCTTTCAAAAAGAAAACTGCCAAAACAATACCTAAAAGGGTCCTGCTCATGAGGTGAAATATTTCTTTAAATCTGTATCGGTCCATCAGATATTTTTGAGGATAACCCTATGAGGGTTTAGCACCCTACCCTAGCGTCGCCATAGGTCATGACTTACGCTTAACCTGAGTCCCAGATGTCTGTCAGTTCTTTGTTGTTGAAAAAATGTTTCGTCTGTCCAATCTCTACTTCCCATGACAAGGCTTGCTCCTACGAAAGTTCCTTTCCCCAAATAAGCCTTGTAGCCGACCTGTGCTCCCAGGTCTAGCCTTCTGAATCCCTGACGCATCCCAAAATACCTTTCCTCACCAGTAGGAACTTCTTCGGATCCGGCCACAAGAGTAGAGGACTCCTTCCCTGCAACATCCAACAAGAAAGAAGTAAATCCGCTTATCGTCAGGTAATGCCGGTTTTTTAGCCTGATATCCAAGCCAAAGGGAACTTCAATCAAATGGGCTTGAGAGGGAGAACGAAGCACTCTTTCCTCTTCAGCACCAAAACCAAAATCTCTCCTGGTAAAGATTGAATCTGAATTCAAACCAGCCCGACCAGCATATTGGACACCAAGATTGAGTCCAATCCCTGGCTTTATCTGATAAACATAGGTCGCTCCAAGAATTGGATTGAGGTTGAACTTGGAGTAATTACTTCCGAAATCAGGGCTAAATTGCCCTCCGTAATTCAACCTGATTCTATGCCTGATCAAGGATTGATGATAATTGATACCCACTCCTTCGTAAGCCAGGAAGGTAGGTATTTCAGCTCCTTCAGTGTCCATTCCCATTACAGCTGCCAAGACTCCTTTCCTGTAATTGGGAGGTAAATCTTTAGGGTTTTCACTGTCCTCTTCCCCATTCAATGGTGGGTTTCCTTGACTTTCTTTTGTCTTCTTGTCTGAATTTCCTCTCTTGGCAAGAATTTTTGGCAATGTGCTATTCCGGCCTTTTTGATTAGACTTGACAGGCTTAAGCCTATTCAGGTTATGAGCTGGAACTTGCACTTTAACTTTCTGCTTGTTTTTTGGTGAGGGGTTTTCAGCTTTCGGCAGCTTTTCAAGCGTAGTCAATTTATAGTCCCTTTCAATAGAGTCCTTATGGACTGGAGAAATAGAGGTCGCTAGGTGGGTTCGATGACCTTGATTTAAGTTCCAGTAAGGGTATATCAATACCCCCATACCCATCAAAAGTACAGGTAAAGCACCCATGCCAAACCAAAACCACAACAGAAAGCGTCGCTTCTTTTGCCGTTGCTGGCTAAGGATGAGCGCTTCTGCCTGCTCCCAGTGGGCTGGGTTAAAGGCATGGCTTCGCTCAGCCAGGCTAGCACGTACAAAATCATCTATATGAGTTTTTTCGCCCATTTTAATTCGATCTGTGATGTATTTTTTTAGTCAATTCTATTCTTTCCTTGATCCGAGTCCTTGCAAAACTCACATGCCACTTTGAGGTCCCAACTGAAATTGACAGCATGCTGCTGATTTCTTTATGGCTGTATCCATCTATGGCGTACATGTTAAAAACCTCTCTGCTCATCTGGGGAAGCTCTTGTATGATTCTCTCAATGTCCTCAGCATCAAATTGCTGATCTGCTTTATTGAGGTCTATCATCACTGAGCTATTGTCTCTGTCATCAAAATCCCTATACTCAATGGCTTCCTTGTGCTTCTTGTTTTTGCGGAACTCGTCAATGATCACATTTATTGTAATCCTTCGAATCCATGCTTCGAAGGGCACATTGTCTTTTCTCTTTTTCAGGTTATTGAGGATCTTCAAAAAGGCCATGTTCATGGCTGAAACCGCATCCTCTTCTTGCCTGTGATATCGCATACAAACCCCCATCAGTACACCATAACAGCGTCTGTACAGTTCTGACTGTGCCCTTCGGTCTCCCTTGATACAGTCTTTTATTAGTCGAGGCTCAATTTGCATGCTTCTATTTGTCGCCTTCCCAAAATGGCTGCCCCTCCAAAGGTAGAAGGAGCAGCACTTATTGAAATCGCGTTTTATATTAATGCCTTACAAGAAGGCTAAGTCTATTCGTATTCTTGCCATTTGAAACTTCCAAACGGTAAATCCCATCAGGCCATTCAGAAGTTTGAATCAACTTCTTAGAGGACTCCCGAAAGTAATCCTCCCATACCAGTTTACCCATTACATCAAAAGCCTTGATCTGTAACTCTCCCAATGCCATCACTTGAATTTCTACATAATCATCTGCGGGGTTAGGAAATACCTCGCTCTCAGAAATCGGATCTACACTTACCGGAAATCCAAAACCCTCACCAATGCCGAAACTAATTTCCTTCAACTGTTGCCCTTGGTTAAAAATTGAAACCTTTTTAGGTGCCACATATACCCCTGGTATTTCAGGTTGGAGCCAATAAGCCCCGGTTGGCAAACTGGAAAAGGTATAATTTCCATTTGAATCCGTTTTTTCGTACGTAATTGGAGTTCTGGCTAGGTCCGAAGCCAATAACAACACAACGACATCCTTAATGCCAGGTCCATCATTCTGGTTCAGTCCATCAAAAATTTTACCCTTTATAGAGGCTGACCCTTGGATGGCCAATGCAGGAATCAATTCAATTCGAGGATTCACAACATTTCTGTTGTTCACTACTGTCGCTGTAGCATCCTGCCAATAGAGTACATTTCCAAGGTAGGTTGGAATAAATCCAACCTGCTCCATTTCTTCTGCACGGACAAGGTACGACCCCTGTCCTAGTTCCGTAAAGCGATATGCTTCAAAGCTGGCAGGGTCTTCCCCCCATTTTTCCATTTCGTTTTGCCCAACGATATCCCTGTAAAGGCTCACATTGGCATCAAATGAAGGCAATCCATTGAGGTTTACCCAACCACTGATCTCAAGTCCTGCGCTCGCCCCGGTATCTGCCACTACCGTGTAGCATTCTTCCTGAATACAATTCGTACTCCTGTCCTCCACTTGAAGGCAAACTTCCCACGGCCCTTGATTGGAGTAGGTATGCACTGGATTCAAAGCTGTAGATCCGGTGCCATCTCCAAAATCCCAACTGTAAGTAGCTGAGGCAGGATCTGAAACAGCCGCCAGGCTGAAAAAAGCAAAGCGATTCGAATCCAACTTATTCCAGGTAAAATCCGAAACACACAACTCTGTAGCCAATAGCGTTAGGTCCTGACAAAGAGAATCTATGCAAGAACCCGTACTGTCCGAGACGGTCAGACAAACTTCATACATCCCGGGTCTTGAGAAGGTATGAAAGAAAGAAGGTGTGCTGTAGGAACTTCCATCTTGAAGGGTCCAGGAATAAGAATTCCCTGCTTCGATAAACAAGGCCGAAAAGGCAACAGTAAGGTTATTTATGGGACTGAATACAAAGTCAGGATGGCAAACCGGGCCTGGAAGAATAGAAATGGTTTGACAAATAGAGTCTCGACAACCAAAGTCATCTTCCATTAGCAGGCAAACCAGGTAGTCTCCTGGATTCTGGTATTTGTGGACTGGAACACTGGCAATAGAAGAAGTTCCATCGCCAAAAGTCCATTGATAATTGACAATTCCACCTCTTGGAAGGCTATGCCTGGAATTATTCTGGAAACTTACAGAGTCATTACTTAGGAAAACAGGACTAAAGGCTGCCTGACATTCCTGATCTCCAAGTATATCTATCAATTCAAATAAAGTATCTCTACAATGAGAGAGGGTATCAAACACTATTAAGCCAACCAAATAAGAGCCTGCATTGGCATATACATGGTTGACCTGCTGACCTGTACCTTGGCTTCCATCACCAAAATCCCATTCGAATTGTGGAGAGAGGCTGTTGCCTCGAACCGCAAAAGCAGATAACTCAAATGCATTGGAATTAAACCATGTAAAATCAGCCTGGCAATTATCCACCGTAATGGAATCACAAAAAGTCTGGTTGCAGCCACTGCTATCAGTTATTTGGAGACAGGCATAGTAAGTCCCGGGTACTCCATAAATGTGAGAAGGCTGTCTTTGGGAGGAAGTATCCCCATCCCCAAAATCCCAAAACCAGCTTTCTATTCCATAAAATGAGCTGGAAAACTCCTGAAAATCTACCCTGAGGTTACGTATAAGAGGAACAAAAAAGGCACGGCAAGGATTTTCACACCACGTAAGTGAAAAATCAAGCAGAGTATCTCCAGCCCTAAAACTTAGGCTGTCTATGATATTGGCCAAATTTCCAGGACAGTCTCTTAAGTTCACATACACTATTCCTGAATCTCCAGGAAGTTGAAAATTCATTGAAAAAAGCCCTTGAGAATCCGTAAAAACAGTATCCGATGCAAATCCAATAGGAAAGGAAAATGCATCAACATAGATTTCCCAGTTATCAACAGGGCTCCCAACCGCATCCAGCAGGCTTCCTCTGACCTCAAGATTGCTTTGAGCCAGCAGGGGGCTATTGAAGCCCACAATTAACAACAGTATCGAAAAAATTCCCGTGTTCTTCATTCGTGATGGAATTTCAACCTCATACACGAAGGAAATAGCTTCAATGGTTGGGTCGATTATAGGATTTTTTCTAATTTTCATAGAATCAGCCATTCGAGGGGTAACCCTCAAGCTGAATAAATGCCTTATTTAGGCCTCCATCCAAAATCTACATCAATTCGCATGAAAAAACTACTATTTATTTTTTTGGGCATATCTGCCTTTTGGGGCAAGCTATATGGTCAAAAGACGCTTATCCATTGTGGTCGTTTGGTAGATGTGGTTGAAGGTAAGGTACTTGAAAAGTATACCATCACCATTGAAGGCAAAGAAATCACCAATATTTCAGAGGGATATCAAAAAGCTGGCAAATCAGACGATTTGATTAACCTGAAGGCTTATACCGTGATGCCAGGCTTATTTGACATGCACGTTCACCTGGAATTTGAGTCAAGCCCAAATACATACATGGACAGGTTCAAGTTAAACGAGGCTGACATCGCTTTTAGGGCTGCAGTCTATGCCAAGAGGACCTTGCTGGCAGGTTTTACCAGCGTCAGGGACCTAGGGGGGTCGGGTGTAAATACCGCACTTCGCAATGCCATTTCGCTAGGCCTGGCCGAAGGCCCAAGGATCTTTTCCTGCGGAAAATCTATTGCTACCACAGGGGGACATGCAGACCCTACCAACGGTCGAAGCCAAGAACTTATGGGCAATCCAGGTCCGCAGGACGGAGTCATCAATGGCCCTGCGGAGGCCTCCAAGGCCGTCAGACAACGCTATAAGAATGGTGCGGATGTCATTAAAATCACTGCCACAGGCGGTGTGTTATCGGTTGCCAAGGATGGCTCCGGACCGCAATTCAACATGGAGGAGCTAAAGGCCATCGTCGCAACATCCAATGATTACGGTTTCCTGACGGCCGCACATGCCCACGGAGCAGAAGGCATGCGTAGGGCGGTAGCCGCAGGCATCAAGACCATCGAACACGGAACCTACATGAGTGAGGAAGTTATGAAACTCATGGTTGAAAAAAATGCCTTTCTTGTCCCTACACTCACCGCAGGAAAGGCTGTTGAGATCAATGCAAAAAAGCCAGGCTACTATCCCCCCATTGTGGTACCAAAGGCACTGGCCATAGGCCCACAGATTCAATCTACCTTCGAAAAAGCCTATAAATTTGGAGTACCGATTTGTTTCGGTACCGATGCAGGTGTTTTCAAACATGGAACCAATGGAAAAGAATTTGGCTACATGACCCAGGGAGGCATGCCAATGATGGAAGTCATTTACTCCGCCACGCTTACTCCGGCAGAATTACTTGGAGTGTCAGAAACACTTGGCTCCATATCCGTGGGAAAAACTGCGGACATAGTAGCAACCAAAGGCAATCCCTTCGAAGATGTCAGTCTGATGGAAAAGATAGGTTTTGTGATGAAGGAAGGGAAGGTGTATAAAATGGAATAAGCTTCCCAAGATTTTTCATATAAAAAAGCGCCAACTCAAATTTGAGTTGGCGCTTTTTTTTGTCCAAATATCGAAATTAGAACTTGGTAAACTTCCAAATCTGGGTAGTAGTTCCTACCCTAATTTCTAATATATAGACAGCTGGCTGAAGGCCATCGATGGCCAATTGGTTTTTATTTTTTCCCAGGATTCCCTCTTCTTTCTTTTCCAAGAGACTTCTACCCATGATATCTCTAATCAGGAAATGCAATTGTCCTGGCCTTTCCAATTCCAACTGAACATTCAACCTATCAGAAGCTGGATTTGGAAATACGTTAAGTTGACTAAATAGGAGTAATTCCTCTACATTGGTGGCGATATCCACCCCTGTCTCACTCACCTCAAAGTCATTTTCGGTCGAAGAAGGATTTAGGCTATCCAGGACAACCGAAAGATCCTCAGCTACCAAGCCCGTAACTTCTACATGAATTTCATATGATCCGAGGGCAATTCTGTCAAACTCGTAGGCACCGGTCACATCTGTGTAGGTGTAAGCTACAGGCTCTCCATTATTTCCTAAGAGGTTCACCTGGATATTCTCCAAAGGATCTCCTTGCCTTTTATTGGCACCTTGACTTACCAGCCCCCCAATAAAGCCAGGGCCACC
Source organism: Bacteroidia bacterium (assembly GCA_022760475.1). Lineage (GTDB taxonomy): Bacteria > Bacteroidota > Bacteroidia > J057 > J057 > JALEFZ01. The sequence goes on from JALEFZ010000065.1 coordinate 26,681, forward strand.
TGGATTAGTTCCTACAACCATCTCGATATCAGCCGTTACTTGACTGCCATCTGCAAGAATTACATTGGCAGAATCCCACGTAAGCACCGAAAAGTGATAGCTTGGAAAGTGCGAGGTATAATTGGGGGAGGAAGGATTCAGCGCAGCTTTCAAAAGATAGACACCCGTGTCTACCGCCATGAAATTGTATGCCCCAGCTATTATATCGGTGGTATCAACTGCCGTAAGGCTCAGACCTTGAGGCGTAGAATCTACCCTCACCAAATAGACCAAACCATCATTTAAAATGATACTCGAATCCGGACTCATTACCCGGCCTGAAATATCATTGTTTGAAGGATTAGTTGAAAAGAAATCAAATACCACATCGAAGAACACTGTATCTGAACAGTTTCCATCATTCACTACATGGAAGGCATTATAAGTACCATTGCTTGCATACCGATGGATCGCAAAACTATTTGTAGATGAATTTCCATCTCCAAAATCCCAATAGTAGGAATAATTGCTAGAACTGTCATCTCGAGATAGCGCCTCGAAATAGGTAGCATCATTCACCTGCTCTATCAAGGCTATGGCATCACAGGCATTAGAAGCATCCTGACTGATAGCAAGGGTTTTGCAAATGGTATCTGCACACAGATTTACGGTATCCATGGCAAATAAGCAGATTTCATAAGTCCCTCTCTGGCTAAATTGATGGTTTCCTGAAGCGCCGAAGGTGCTGTTTCCATCACCGAAGTCCCAGAAATACTCAAACTGTCCATTGAATGGCCCAATGGCCCTATATTCGAAATCAAGGAAAGCACCACTGAGGGTATCCAGGCTAAGGTTGAAAAATACATTATTGCAGTTAGTCCCTGGCCCATTGTAGACGACGGGATAACTGGTTGAATCAAAACAGCCCCCACTGGATTGCACCCATAAACTTACATTATATGTGCCCGATGAAGCATAAAAATGACTTACGGAAGGTTGACTGGGTATGGGGGATATGATGGTGGTATCGCTTCCATCTCCAAAATTAAAATAGTATTCTATGGTGTCATTGGGAAGGTTGGAAGAATCCCTAAAAGTAAAATTACCTCCACCATTGTCTTGCACGGCAAACTGAGCAAAACAATTGTTGGGATTAAACTGAGAATTGTCTACAATTTTGCAAATACTGTCTATACAGCCAGATGCGGAATCCTCTAGGACCATACACACTGTGTACATCCCGAAATTGGCATAAGTGTGATTTACAATAGCCCCCGTTGCAGAGTTGCCATCGCCAAAATCCCAGCTAAAGCTGGGGGTAGATTGGCTTCCCAAGCCGGAACTGATCTGCTGAAAACGAAATTGGCTATTGCCTTGGTCAAAGAAAAAGAAATTGGCAAGACAGGAATTCGAACCCGGCGCACAAAAAGTGAAGTCTTTGGTAATATTTGCGGGAGCACTTATGGAGTCCGATTCTGAAAGTGGGTTTCCATCACAATTGATGATAAACAGCTTATAACTGTAGTCGGCCTGAGGAAGGTTTAATGTAAAAGCGTAAGTCCCTGAAGAATCTGTCGAGGTACTATCAAAGGAGGTGTACGAAGGATTTGAAATCCCTCTGACATCCAAATAAACAACAGTACCCAGGAGCTGAAATCCCGAAGAATCGACTACGGTACCTGAAAAGGTGCTAGGCTGAGCTTTCATGCCTAAGCTCGCCAATAGGAATAGAGAAATCCAAAATAACTTAGTTTTCATAGGTTTGCTGTATAAAAAGGTTAATTAGTTACATTTCTGTCAGGTAATTTGACTGAGCCTTTTACTTATTGTCAAACAAATAAACCCTGACTGGGCAGGGTTTGTTTGTATTCTTTGGTTTCCTTTGAGACCGAAGTTTAGAAAGTAATTATTTGAAAAGAACGATGGTTTAGTTGAGTGCTGTAGGAACTATCCTTTTGACAATTCTAATATCACACCCTGTATCGGTCTTTCATTATCGCTTTTTTCCAAGTTCTTTTCGGGATTTGCATTATTTGCCAAAATGATTTCGTAGCAGGTCAATAATTTCAATTAATCCCAAATTCCTACCTAACTCTACATGGGATAGGAAATAACAAATCTTCCAATTACAAGCCTCTCACTTTATAATTCGAAAGGCTGTTTTCCTTCCCCTTTGACCTATGATCAGGGTATAACTGCCCTTGGGAAGAGATGCTACATTTATAGCATAAGAAAGCCTTTTTGATGAGGAGATGAGTTTTTCTTCATACCAAAGTTTTCCCAAAAGATCTATAAGCTCCAGTTCAATTTCCTCTTTCTCTTTAGCCTCAAAGTCCAGCATGAGCCAGTTTTTCATCGGATTGGGATAAACTTTAGCCTCTATTAACCTGGAATCTATATTTGAAGTAAGGATAAAAATTCCTTCACTTGATACCTCAAATTCATTATCCAAAGAAACAGGCTCAACAGAATCAAGGTAAATCACTTGCTTTTCAGAACGCAAGCCCGGAATTTCTACCCATAGCTGATATTCGCCATAAGGAATGTCATCAAATTGGTAGGCACCCAGTGGATTGGTAAAAGTGCTAAGTAGCACTTCCCCATTGGATTTTTGAAGAATGACTTGTGCATTTCCAATGCCCTTCCCTAGGCGCTTATTTGCTCCTTGGCTTACCAATCCTCCTATAAATCCAGGGCCTCCCGGATTCAATCCACTCTTTAAATGGACATTCACCGAATTCTGCCCTGGCTGGATGCTTACCTGCACAGCAGAGTCCCAACTTAGTTTATCCTCATGATAGGTCGGCAAGTAGTAGCCATAATTTGGGTCATAGGGTGTCAAATATGCCTTTACCAAATAATCCCCTTCAATGAGATCATGGAAAGCAAAGTTTGATGTACAAATCTCCAAGCTGTCGCTCACATACAAACTGTCTCCCCTTGGGCCAGTCTCCTTTCGTATGAGAAAAACCATCCCTGAAGCGAGCGAGTTTGAAGAGTCTCTCAAAAATACCTGACCTGAAAGAACAGAGGAAGGATTTGGATTTACCTGAATTTGCTTGCTGATTGAATCAAGGCAGCCAAAGCTGTAATCCATTCGTAGCTTTACCACATAAGTACCTGCCTGGGAATAGTTTTTTACTGGATTTTTATCATGAGACCAGGTACCATCCCCAAAGGTCCAGAATGTTCGGTAAGAATTAAACGTTTGAGACTGAGGTAAAAACTTGAACTCTACCCTTCCAGAATCCACTCGGTAAGAAAATTCTGCATGACAATTCCCAGGCTTTCTGGTGATTGCCTGAATATCCTGGCTGAATTCGCTTTGGCAGTTGTCAAGGGAATCAAAAATGGTGTAGGTAACTGTATAAGTGCCTGTATTTCTGAATGTATGGCTGATACTTTTGCTGCCATATGCCTTTGTATAATCACCAAAATCCCATTCTGAGCGTGAAAACTCATTCCTTACAAAACTGCTATCGGTGAAAATCAATGTGCTGTCATTGACCCTGCTGACTGAAAAAGCTGCCTCACAGGTATAGGGTCGTTCTAAATGACAGTATTCGAAATCAACCATGCTGGTATCACCATTGATTGTAACAATTTTCTGACTGTTGTATAAACCATCACAATCCGTAAATAAAAAGTAGCTATCGTATGGACCTGGGATAAAAGTATCAAAATGGAACTCAAAAAATCCCTGACTATCAGTGGTATCCTTTAGGTCTACCAAGGCAATCACAGTAAGGGTATCATACTGGGCTAATTCAATTTCAAGACCACTTACTGGCAAATTGGCTGTATCCACTACTTGTCCCCTGATGACAGAAGGAAAGCTCTGCCCCCAAAGACCTGGATTTATCGAGAATAGAAAACAACAGATTACAAGGAGGCAATTTTTCATGGGTTGAGGATTTGATTGAAAAATAACCAAATCTTCATATCAAAGAAAGGGATAATTGGGACTCAGTTATAATTGGCAAAAAGTACATCCTAAAAATAGAAAACAGGTCTTCCCAGACCTGCTTTCCTCAAAGTAACCATCAAAATGGAGTTGCTCACCTCCTTTTACAAAACTTAGTCGTTACAGTCTCTCCTCTCGATTGAATTTCCAGTAAATAAATCCCTGGATCGAGTTGTCCCACATCCAACTTAAATCGGTTCTCTCCTGCAATGCTGTTTTCCTGTCGCTGTATATAAGTCCTTCCAATCACATCCAGGATGCGAAAACGCAATTCTGCGGATTTGCTTGAAGCAAATTCTATTTCCAGGTAATCCTTGGCTGGATTTGGGAAAATGGAGAGGTCTTTTTGAATAAATGACGGGTAAAGTGAAGTAGCAATGCTGACTTCATTGGTATTGACCTCAAAGTCATTGCCCTCCCATCTGGGGTTCTGGGCTGTCAAGCTGATGTCTATATCCTCTGCAGTTAATCCAGGAATTTCAACATGAATGCGATAATCATCATAAGCCAATTGGTCAAACGCATACGCCCCATCGGAATCTGTATAGGTATAGCTCACAGGGGTGCCATCCTGGAGATATAAGTTGACCTGAATGCCGCCTAAGCCTTCGCCCTGCTGCTTATTAGCTCCCTGGCTGACCAATCCCCCCACAAAGCCCGGACCACCGGGGTTCACTCCTGCTTGAAGGATCACCAAGGCTACTTCATCCAGCAAATTCACTGTAGTTATGTCTGCATTTGACCAGTAGGTAGCTATCCGCTGGTAGGTAGGTAAATTAGTCGCATAGTAAGGAGATCCTGGTTTCAGGGCAACTTTCACGTAGTAATTTCCAGGCATCACATTGTTAAACTGGAATACACAGGCAGTAATATTGACAGAATCCACCAGGTTCAGGCTGATTTGACCATTGACCGTGTCAGCCTGGATCAAAAACGCCGTTCCATTCCTTACCCAGGTAGTGGTATCTGATACATACGACAAACCAAAAATGGTTGCATCTCCCGGCTGGCGAATGTTGACAAGTATTTGATTGGAAACGGTGTCGCGACAACCTGCAGCAGTTTCTGTAATGAGGGTAACAGTATAGTTTCCATTGGCAAAGATATGGAAAGGAGTGATTTGCTGAGAGCTGCTCCCATCTCCAAAATCCCAAAAATATGACACAGGCGGGTCTCCAAAATAACCTGGATTGAAGGTATAGCCCCCCATTCCATCCGGAATACTGGCAAAGGAAGAGGAACAACTAGGCCCAGCATTGTATAGGGAATCACAATAGGTGTCCATACATCCTGTACGGGAAATCACTGTCAAACAAACCTGAAAATATCCTGCGCTGTTGTAAGCTCGTGTGAAATTAGGGTTGGTAGGCAATGGGGTAATTACGGTATCGGGATGGCCTCCATCTCCATATTCCATGATGTAGGTTACTGAGTCCTGGGGAGCCATGGATATATTATTGAAAATGTAGGCATAACGCTGGCCAAGCCTGGGACTGATGGTAAAGTTTGCCTGACAGGGATTTGGGGGCATCTGATTATTTATCACCAGGTAGCATTGTGTGTCCGTACAGTTTTGACTGGAGTCTACCAGGGTCATGCATACCTGAAAGGTATCATTGGTGGCAAAGGTGTGAGACACCTGCGTACCAGTAGCCATGCTGCCATCTCCAAAATCCCAGGATATGGCGATGCTATTTGAAAAGACAAAAGAAGTATTGAAAAAGTCGAAGCCTCCATTGCCATTCAGTTGAAAGCCAAAGTTGGCATCGCAGGAAGGGGGCGTGCTGCCACAATCCACGAAGTTTATCGTCTCGTGAGACAAAGCCATTAAAAATACTGAATCTCCCTGGGTATTGCCTTGACAATTTTGAAACCAGACATGGGCTACATATTGTGTTCCTGTATTCAAAGTAAGATTCCCCTGATAAAAACCACTGTTATCTGTGGTATCTCTGATGGATGTCCAGCTAAAATTGGGAATGTCATAATATCCAATAAAAACTTCCTTGTTGGCCACTGGATTTCCCTGGAGGTCAAGGATGGTACCGCTTACGGATGCATTGGGAGTTTGGGCTTGTACATGTGAGGCCATGCCTGATAGCAAAGCCACCATGACAAGCATGAATAGATTTTTCATGATTTTGGTTGGTTTAGAATGGAAAAGGAGTGGTTGAATAGCTACACGTCCTTTCTTGAATAAAGGTTGGGTAAGAAGCTTTGGCAAAAAAGTTTTTTGCCAAAGCCTTTCATAATCACTTGTTCACAGCGAATTTGGCATAAATGATTTCTCCATCCATTTCCATGGAAATCATATATACCCCACTTGGGAGATCTTCCAATCGAAATTGCATTTCCTGATTGCCGGCAAGCATGTAGTTTTTTGATTTATAATAGGTCTTTCCTAAAAGATCTGTGATTTGGAAGTTGGCTTGTCCCGCCTTTTTTAAGCCAATCCTAAGATTGAGTTTGTCCTTGACAGGATTCGGAGCCAGAATTATTCCGCCCTCTAGGAATATGCTTTCAAGAGATGTAACAATGCTGACCTCCTGACCATTTACCTCAAAATCATTGTCATCCACAGAAGGTTTTCCAGGACTAAGGCTTAACTCAATGTCCTCAGATGATACTCCCAGCATTTCTACATGGATTCGATAATCTCCATATGCAAGATTATCAAATTCATACCTACCACTTCCATCAGTATAAGTAACTGTTACTGGCGTACCATCTTGTTTGAACAGGTTGACTTGTATGCCACCCAGTCCTGCACCCTGCCGTTTGTTGGCACCTTGACTAACAAGTCCACCTACGAAGCCTGGACCACCTGGATTGACTCCAGGAACCAGAATTACCCTGACGGCTTCATCGAGCAGGTCGACCTTGACGGTATCTGCGCTCGACCAATAGAGAGAATTCGTAAAGTAAGTAGGCAGGTTGCTGGCGTAGTATTGAGAGCCGGGTTTAAGAGCGACTTTCACAAAGTAATTTCCAGGCATCACGCTGTCAAAGCTGAAGGTACAAGCCCAAATATCGAGGCTATCAACCAGGTTAAGGACAGCCTGGCCATTCACCGTATCAGATTGAATCAAATAAGCTGTACCGAAAGTTACGCGAGTAGAGGTATCCGAGATATAAGCAAAACCATAAATTTTGGCATCCCCAGGATTTCTCCTTGTAGTAAAAAACTGATGAACCATGGTATCCTTACAGCCATAAGCGGTTTCTGTGATCAGGGTGGCGGTATAGCTCCCTACTGGATAATAATGGGTAGGGCTTTGCAAAGTAGAGGTAGCTCCATCACCAAAATCCCAAAAATACGATATGGGTGCTGGACCAATATGCAAAGGCATGAAGGTAAAATTGCCAACCCCATCCGTCCTTATTCCAAAATCTGAAAGGCAACTAATTGGAATATTCAGGGTATCACAAAGGGTATCCCTGCAACCTGCATTTGAGATTACAGTCAAACAAGTATTCACAACTCCCTGGACATCGTAGATATGGCTGAAATTGGGATTGGAAGGAAAAGCACTGATGGTGGTATCTCTGCTGCCGTCTCCATAGTCCATGATATAAGTTACAGAGTCTAAGGGTAAGGTAGAGTTATCTCTAAAAATATATTTCCCGGCTACACTTAGGATACGATTTCTGAAAAAATTGGCCTCACAAGTTGAGTTCTGCATGCTGTTTATCAAAAAATAGCATTGGGTATCGCTACAACTACTTATTGAATCAAAGTACGTCATACAGACCTCAAAGGTATCGGCGGTTGCATAAGTATGGTAAATTTGATCTCCTGTTCCTGTATTCCCATCCCCAAAATCCCAGTTTATCGCAAAATTGTTAGAGTAAGTCCATGAGAAGCTGGTGTTATCAAAGAAAAAACTCCCATTGCCATTGTCGTTGTAGATAAAATTGGCATCACATTGAGAAAATGAAGGCGTACCACAGTAGACAAAATCCAGGCTTTGATTGGAGAATGCACTGTAATGCAAAGAATCTCTTTGCCACATCCCATTACAGCTCGCGAAGCTGACATAAACTATGTAAAAGTTGCCTGCTTGCAGGTAGAATTCCTCCGAATAAAATCCGTTGTTATCGGTGGTATCGATAAGGCTGAAAAAGCCTAAATTCCAATCATAATAACTGATGTTCACCGGGAGGTTGGAAATGGGATTTCCCTGTGTATCTGTAATGGTCCCACTTAAATATGAATTTGGGCTTTGCGTTTGTGCATGAAGTCCCAGCCCTGATAGCATTGCCACCAGACCAAGCATGATGAATTTTTTCATGATATAGGTGTAAGAATTGGTCGATATCAGGAGTGGTCACCTACTATCACGGAGGAGTTTGGAGAATGGTTGGGGGACAGATAAAAAAAGGGGTAGCTTTTTGGTACCCATTCGAAATTTTAATTTCTCGCAAATTTTCGAAAGGCCTGTATGGTTTTAAAATATCCTATGCCTATTAAGATTTTACTAATAAAAAGGAATATACCCAGCCACCACGGATTATAGCCTTCAATAGGTTCAAACTTAAAATTTGTAACATCAAGCAGGCTGCAAATATGTTTTAGGGTGTACCGCAATCCTTCCCAGGTGGGAGCGAACTCTAAATTACCATCTCTCATAGCCATGATACTAAAAGTAGCAAATAGCAAGATTGATGTTATTATAGTGAATAGCACACCCCTACCCCAACTTTTTCCATGGTTATTTGTCAACCTATTGAACAGAAGAATAATTTTATCGTTCCACTTTTCAAAAAAGCCTGTCTTGCTAAGTTCCCTTTCATAAACTTTCATCTCATAACTGCCAAAATTGATCGCCTCGATAGCGTTTCCTTCCCCTTTAAGTTCCTGCTTGATCCTTCTGTATGATTCTCTGATTCTTTGCAGGGCTACCTTTTCATCCTTGTCCTCTACTCCCTCAATATCTCCATACAGCTCAATAGTTGAGGGAATGATATTCTTCGGATTCAGTTCTATTCCCCAAACACTGATTTTGGTATTAAAATTACTCCTTGCCAAGTCAAGTGATTGTTCAAATTTCGTATTCTGGAAACTTATTGAAGTATTGGAACCAATCTTATGGTATTGAAACTGGACCTCATCAAAGAATCGGGCCTCGGAAAAAATGGTTACTGCGAGGAAATCAGTTTTGTTAAACCTCTGTTTCCCATGAAAATTTGCTTTATAAAAGTCTACAAGTTGGTGAAAGGTGGTATTATGTAACTCTAACCCTTTCTGGAAGATGGTGTTCTGAAAATAGCAATTTGCTTCAAAAATACAGTCATTAAATGACACCTTCTCCTTGAACTCAGCAAAGTTAAAGTAGACTTTGTCCTTAAATTCACACTCTAAAAACTTTACTCTTTTCTGAAATTCTGTCGCGAATTTTCTTTTGATTGGCTTTCCATACCCTCCAAAAAATGTTTTTGTCCTAAAAGAAGTTTTCCTAAAGGTTACCTGCCCTTTAAAAATGGCTCGGCTCAAATCGATATCCTCAGTCAGAGCTAAATACCCAATCTCATTTTTCTGAGATGAAGAAATCAACAATCCAATATGAATTACAATATCTCCCTCGAAAATGATTGTATCCCAGCCATTAGAAAAATTATTCAAACTGAAATTTAGCGTATTTCTAGATGAGTTCCTTGATAACCTTAGCGAATTTGAAACAATTACCTTTCTGAAGCTTAAGCTATTTTGAATTATCACTTGAAGGATTGTTAGTACCTTCTGACCTTGCTTCGAATGAATCTCCAAAATTTCCTTATCTACTAAAGTAATTTCATGTCCGAATCTCTTTAAGGCCTCTACTTTATCTTCTAACTCCATCTAAGCTAATATTTTTACTCTAATGACAAACTCGAAATCAAAATAGTTTAAATCAACAATAATTTTCAGCGTACCGAACAATAAATACCTCCAACAAAAAAGGGGTACCTTTTTGGTACCCCTGGGTAAAAGAACGCAGTAAAGCCAATCTTCCCAAATTGGAAATTAAAATTCTTAGTTCAGTGAGTTTAACTCTATCAGTTTTTCCTATTACATTCCGAATCCGTAGTAAACTGTCTCCCCTGAGCCTTCATAAACCCCCTCGATCAATACCCCTCCTTCTTTTCCTTTGAGGATTTTTTCTACTTCCTCTGCGGCTCTAACCGATTTTCCATCAATTTTGGTGATGATGAATCCTTCACGGATGTTGGTTTGGCGGGTGAGTTTTCCAGTCCTCAGGTTGGTAACCTGTACCCCACCTTTGAGGCCCAGTTTGCTCGCCTTGTCTTTACTCAGCGGTTGGAGCTCAGCTCCCAGGCTCGAAATGATGCCCTTTGCTTCTGCCTTCACTACTGAGGTATTTCCTTCCTTATTTTTCAGGATAACAGTTAAATCTTTTTCTCTTCCATCCCTCAAGACAGTCAATTTTGCCTGATCACCAGGACGCTTTTTGCCAATTGATGCTTGAAGTGCAGGTGAACTTTTGACAAGCTGTCCGTCTACCTTCAGGATTACATCTCCTTTCTTCATCCCAGCTGTGTAGGCAGCCGAGTTTTCTAGCAAACTGTCAACCCATACCCCTTCAGTTACCTTCAGGCCTTTTTCTTTGGCAAGGTTGCCATCTACACTTCTGATCATCACTCCCAGATATCCTCTTTGCACCATTCCATATTCCATTAAGTCCGTGATGACCTTCCTCATCAGATTAGAAGGGATGGCAAATCCATATCCAGAATATGATCCCGTAGGGCTGGCAATGGCAGTATTGATGCCTATAAGGTCTCCGTTCAGGTTCACCAATGCACCTCCACTGTTGCCAGGATTGATGGCTGCATCTGTCTGGATGAAACTCTCAATGGCACTTCTGTCTTTCAGGATATTAATGTTGCGGCCTTTCGCACTTACAATACCTGCAGTTACGGTAGAATTCAGGTTAAATGGATTTCCCACGGCCAATACCCATTGGCCTACCTTCACACCATCTGAGTTGGCAATTTGAATATTAGGAAGTCCATTTTCTTCTATTTTGAGCAGGGCTAGGTCTGTAGACGGATCTGTACCAATCAGTTCCGCCTTGTAATTTCTATTGTCATTCAATGACACTTCTATGTCATCAGCACCGTCTACTACGTGCTTGTTTGTAACGATATAGCCATCTTCAGATATGATAACTCCGGAACCCGTCCCTACGCTTGGGCGGTTATTGGGTATTCTATTCCCAAAATCATCACCAAAAAAGTCTCTGAACATATCGGGAACCTGAGTCTGAGGAGCCCTTGAAGACCTTACCTTGGTAGATTTGATGAATACCACCGCAGGCATGACTCTTTCAGCCGGTTCCGTAAAATCTAATGTCGCTACAGTGCCCTTGTCCAGTTTGCTCGAATAAACTGGAAGGGCTGTTTCGTGCTGAATTTTGTAAACAGTTTCCTTTGAATCCGATTCGAAGATTGTCTTGTAAGCTCCCAGGGTCAATACACTCCCGAATAAGCCAGCAAGAACAACTCCAGTTATTTTTTTCCAGTTCATGATGTATGTTCTTTCAATAAATTATCTGATTCAAATTACGCCAGCCCCATCTTAACGGTTAGTCAAAGAAAAGTTAATGCTCTGTTAAGGGAGGAATAGCCCATATCAGAAGATGTAACTCACCCCATGACAACTTTCAAGATTCATCAATATTTTGTAATTTTGAAAAAAAGTAAAGTAAGGACATTCGTAATATTAATTAAGCATTTAGTATATACATTCCATGAAAATTCTATCCCTAAAACAAAAGCTATATCTTTTTTCCATTCTACTTTTGACATTTTGGATGTCAGCTTGTTCCCCAAAAATCTTTTTCCAGGACGGGGGACCTGATAAAGAGGTCTGTGTGAATGATTTAGAGCCTTTCTACGATGGCAGGCATAGCATGGCAAATGGTGATCAAAATTTGACCTATGCCTATTTTAAAAACCAAGGGACCTATGTAACTGGGCATTTTGTAATCAGACAACGGTTGCCGAAAAATCCTTCAGGAGAAGGTCCTAAGATTGTTTACTCTGCCAATTATCCAACAACCAGCATCCTTTCGAGCGACAGAAGGTCCAAGTATCTAAGGGGAGAATTGGTTCTACAAAAGAAAGACTGCATATATAAAGCGGCCATTGACTATGGTCCGGTTTATGGATTGGAATTGAAAAAAAATATCATTCCGGTAAGAAAAAACTTCAAGCCTGTAAGTAAGTCCAGGCATAAAACTGCATTCTACAAGGTAAGTTATCGTTTCCAGAACCCTACTCCTACCACCAAAGCAGCAGACTTTCAACTGAGGCTCGATCCTGAGTTGGGCCAAAATGATGGACCTGCAATGGAGGCATTTAAATTCAGAAAAGGCTTAGGAAAAATTGTTAACATTTTCGAAAGACATCAGGACACCATACTCAAAAAAAATCAGCGAATCAGCACTCCCCAAAAATGGAGGAAACGCAAAAACGCCATTTTGTACCATCCAGAAGTAGTCCGAAACAGACCGGAGAAAATCGCCATGATCTATACAGGCAGGCGAAAAAAAGACATTCAGCCCCAAAAAATTTATTTGGGTAGTTGGCGTGAGCAGAGCAATGAACTCTGGAAGGTCCCCAGCAAAAAGGGACAATATGGAGATGCAGGCTTGGTAATGGAATATGGCTTGAAGGTGCCACCAGGGGATTCTCTGGAAATCAGTTATTACCAGGGTCTATACCAGCCGGGTATGGGAAGGCGAATCTTTTCTCCTTATCAAAAGCCTGAAGTAGACCTGAAACTGGCATTTCAAAAACCCGTTGACTACCTCAATGGAACCTTCCTTGCGGTAGAAGAAGACGAGGCTACGATTGGAGACACAGCCCATGTCGTTTGGAACATCTTTCATAGAGAGGAATGTGCGGACAAACTGGATCAGTTGGATGGCAATGTCCCAGGTCTTAAGTATTACAATGGTTCCGACAAGGTACTTGTCAATTGTACAGACAGCATTTACTACATGGTACTCAGGCTGGAAAAAAGCAAGGTCAATGCCATGTGGTCTGATACACTGACACCAAGATTACCTTATGAGGGAGATACAGCCAATAATTCCATTAATTCGGGCTTATTCACCCTGGGAGCAGAAAATACCCCATTATTGTTTGGTTACCCCTACCCTTCTACGACTTCCCATTTTGTGCTTCGCAGCCGCAACGTACGATACCGCAACATGCGAGGAGAAAGAGAGGAGATCCAGGCTCAAGACAGGGACTATTTCTATGCCTCCAATGAAAAAGAAATCATCAAGGGTATTCCTTTGGGAGCCAATTTCAAACTTAAACCTCAGTTTCCGGCCAGGCAACTTGAATATGTGCTTGGCAGGCAAAGCAACAGAACATATAGCAATGGTAAGTTCTATCAACACTTGTACGCCCTTAAAAATGGAGTAGACAGTGTGTACCTGAGTCAGAAGATTACTCCATGCGATTATGCATTTAGGGAAAGTAAAAAGGGAGATCGGATTTTCTATTATAAGGTGGAATTTGAAATCAGAAATGCCACTTGCAATCAGGAAAAGGAGCGAGAGTTTAAGCTGTCTTATATGCTAGATCCTCGTCTGGGGACAGATGAAATGGGTTATATCCAGGTCAAGGACTCTATTTATCCTGGAGAGAAAAGTTTTACCATTGAGAAGCCTAGCATGCTTACGATTCTCCCTCAAAAAGCTGATACCGCTGTCATGGGATTAAACCTCCGTTTTGGTACGGACGGCAGCCCACAACCCGAGGTAATTTACAATACCCTGTGGCAATCTCAGCGCAAAAACCTTACGGGGGTTGCGAGCGACCTGAAAATCAGGAATGATCGGGCATTGTTTATCGAATGGCCTGCGTTGAGGATTTATCCCGGAGGAACAAAGAAAATCTCCTTCCTGATTGGGAATGACTCCTCATCGAATACTGAAATTATTTTTGCCAAGCCCATTAAAAAGGAAGAGGTGGTTTGGTTTGACTATGACAGAGATACCCTTATCCGGGGTGAGCAATTGATTTTGGAAAAGTTACTTGCCAATCACCTTTGGCCGAAGAAAGATCAAAAAGGAAAACTGTACCGGCCTTTCTCACATTTGGTATTGGAAGGATTTACGGGCAGTGTAGGTAGTGAAGTTTACAACCAGGCACTAGCGGGCAGAAGGTTGGAATATGTAAAAAAATGGTTGGTGGCAAAGGGCATTCCCTCCAAAAAGATCCTTACCAAAATCAATGGAGAATACTATGCAGATGAAGACCCGATTCGGCAGCGTGTCAGAAACAGTGAGCGTGTGGTAAGAATCAAGATATATCCCTGATATTCAGGCATATTATACTAGGACTGGATTTTCCTTGGGGATTCAATTCCTCAGGGAAAAATTTTGTTGTAAATTTCCCCGATGAAACATTTCGACACCATTGCAGCGATCTCAACGCCTAATGGTTTGGGGGCTATTGGAGTAATAAGGGTATCAGGGAAAGATGCCATAAGTTTGGTAAATAATGTTTTTTCTGGAGACCTGATGAAGGTGGATGGATACCGCATGAAATACGGCCGGATTATCAAGGCTGGGAAGGTACTGGATGAGGTAGTTGTGGGAATTTTTCGTGCTCCCAATTCATTTACGAGGGAAGATGTAGTTGAAATATCATGTCATGGCAGCCCATTTATTCTGAGGGAGGTCATGGAACTGTTGGTGGAACAAGGCATTCGTCCTGCTGAGGCGGGAGAATTCACCCAAAGGGCTTTCCTGAATGGGGCCATGGACTTGTCGCAGGCGGAAGCTGTGGCAGACCTGATTGCTTCATCTTCGGCGGCTTCTCATCGCCTGGCGATGAACCAGTTGAGGGGAGGTATCTCCAAGGAACTCTCACAGTTGAGGGAAAGGCTGTTGAACTTCGTTTCGCTGATTGAATTGGAACTGGACTTCGGGGAAGAGGACGTAGAATTTGCTGATAGGACGCAATTGGAGGCTTTGATCAAGGAAATGTTGTCTCAAACGGGCAGGCTGATTTCCTCTTTCCAATTGGGAAATGCCTTGAAGCAGGGTGTTCCGACGGCCATCATAGGCAAGCCCAATGCAGGCAAATCCACCCTGTTGAATGCCTTGTTGCAGGAAAACAGGGCCATCGTGAGCGATATTCCTGGGACCACGCGTGATGTAATCGAAGACAGAATGGTGATCGAAGGGATAGAATTCCGATTGATGGACACCGCAGGGGTTCGCGAAACCACTGATACCATAGAAAAGGAGGGTGTTCACCGTACGTTGAACATCGCGCAGCGATCCTCGCTGATCATGTACATTTTCGACCTGCACCAGGAGAGTCCAGAGGAGGCTCAAGCTTATGTCAACTCCCTACAACTGCCGTCCAGCAGCAGGATTCTCTATGTTGGGAACAAGCTGGACCTGATGCGCATGCGCGGCATGCATCGGGGAGCTGTCCCGCAGGCCAGTACTCCTGGGAAGGGCATTATTCTCATTTCTGCGAAAGAAGGCAGCCAGTTGGACAACTTAAAAAGCCGCATGGTAGCGGAGGTTAACTCCTTTTCGGAGGGACAGGGCGATCAGGCACTGATATCGAATGTCAGGCATTTGAATGCCTTGAAGAAGGCGCATGCTGCGCTGGAGGATGTAGAGCGGGGCATGGCCAGCGGCCTGAGTGGCGATTTGCTGTCGATAGACATTCGGACAGTGCTCCACTATGTGGGGGAGATCACCGGAGAGATCAGCACCGATGAGGTCTTAGGGAATATTTTTGGGAAGTTTTGTATTGGAAAGTAGGAATTCCCGATGATTCGAAACCAAAGTCTAACAATAAATCCAGAGTTAGTCCTAAACTTAAACATACCTCTCCAACAATTCTTGAATTTCCTGATCTGAGATGGTATCCTTTTCTCCTTTGTTGTAAATAGAAAGTAGCAAGATGGTTTCTTCATCAATTTGAACATAGATGATGACTCTACCACCACCACTTTTTCCTTTACCTTTGGATTTTGATAGCCAGCAGTACTTTGAAAATATTTCTTCCCAGAGAAGTTCCTAGGGTTGGCTCTTCGGCTAGTTCCTCAAAAAGGTTTGATAGGTCATTTTTTAATGATGGATATTTCCTGGAGAGCTTCTTCGCTTCTTTTTGGAAGTTTGGGGTAAGTTCAATGTCAAAGGCCATTCAAAAAGTCTTGAGCAGAGGTTGTAGAAAGTTTGCCTTGTTTGTATTCTTCAAGTTCCTTGAAACCCTGCTTAAGGTTTTCCATTATTTTCTCCTTTGAGTCTCCTTCTTCCTCCTGAATTTGTACAAAGTCCAGGCTTTTAATTAATTCCAGAAAGAATTTGTATTTGCTTTCTTTGATATTTAAAGTGATTTGTTTCATCTAGATAGCTTCTTTTTAACAAGAATATAAAAATATACGAAAATAGCTCCTCAAAAGATAAAGTTATTCTTTCAACTATCAATCAACCGAAAAGTCTCATGTCCATACCAAGTAGAAAAGTAGAACCAATTTTCAGTAAATATTTGTAACCAACTTGTAGCTCTAGCAAATAAACTTCTGATAATCAATACCCGAATAATATTGTACTGGGAAAGTAGAAAATTTGTCCATTTTTATTCTAAACGATTATGAAAAAATCCAGATTGAGCAAAAGCAAGATTATATACCTTTTGAGGTAACACTAAGGGGGCTGTAGCACCCAGGAGATTTGCCATGAACAGTACATAAGCCAAAAGACTTTTTACAACTGGCGGAAGAAGTACAGAGGCCTCTCAGCTCAAAAGGCTCAAAAAGTTAGAGAAGCGAAATCCTTAAGTTAATATAACTCCATCAGCCAAACCCTAACAAAACGAAGCCCTTATATTCTGACAATCAATCTATTAACAACAACCACTTAAAGCAGATGAATAAAATCAAGCATGTTAATGCCCAAAAACCTCCCTTAAACCCTCTCTAAAAACTCATATAACCTTGTTCAATATTCAGCCCTTAGTTTCATCCCCCCAAGAGGGGATTATGGCTTTTACCCCACTCAATTAAAATCCAAACCCAAACAAGCCCGTAAATTCAACCATAATCAAAATTCGTTCTTTATTCCTTTCATAATCCAGTTCTAAAAGACAAAAAGCAAGTAGGCCATCATAGCACCCTTTTATTAGGGAACAGGTTCCTCATGCTTAAATGGATTATTGATTCAATACTTTTCCTGATGCCTATAATGAAAAACACAGGGCTTCAAGAAAATTATTAGTGCGACCTGGCATAATTCTGTGGAATCGGGGAAGATAAATCAAGCCCCGTTAGGCAGGAAATGATGAAAGTCAGGCCATCCCCATAACAACAAACAAGTTTTTCAGTCAATTAAAATTTAACAACTATGTCAACTCTAGTAAAAGTTTATGAGCATGAAGGCTTCCGTGGAAAATCAAAGGAGCTCAAGGAAGGCGAGTACGCATCTATGTCTTCTATTATCGGAAATGACAAAATCAGTTCACTCAGGGTTCCTGAAGGTTATTATATCCGAATTTATGCTGACTCTGGTTTTAGGGGACGTAACATTCCTTTATTCCAGGGCAATTACAATGACATCCCAAACTGGAATGACCGTATTTCTTCGATAAAGGTTTTCAAGCACGATAGCAGGATTTTTCCCATCGTTCAGTTTTTTGTCCATAGCAATTATGGTGGACAGCACCAGACATTGGCCGCTACAGGTCCTCAGTCAAACTACAACCAGCCTTTCTTCGATAATGACTCTATTTCTTCGATGAAAGTACCCCAAGGAACGAAGGTAGTTCTGTATACTGATGTAGATTTCAAGGGTACTAAGCGTGAATTCGCAGCGGGTAATTATCCTAGTCTGTCAACTTTTGGATGGAATGACAGGGTTTCCAGTATTCAAATCATCAACCCGGGTCTTGAGTTGGTTCATATTGAATACCTGGAGGAAATTACCGTTCCAAATGGCAATCCTGTGGCCCTTTCTAGTGCGATCGTCAACGAAAGTGATGTTACACAAAAAGCAGTAATGGTTCTGACCAAGGAATTATCCGAGTCCAGCACCCGTTCCTTCAGTAATTCCACCATGATAGGAATATCTGTAAGTAGCACGGCAAAGGTTGGGATAAGCGGCCCCCTATCCGCTGAAGTCTCTACAACCATTACATCGACACTGGAGAATACATTCACCATTGGTGAGGAAGATACAGTCAGCGAAACGGTCAGCTTCGGACAGTCTCTTGAGGTAGTCATTCCACCTAAATCTGTAGGTACGGGAACCATTATCCTGACTCCCCAAAAGTACGATGTGAAGGTTCGCTATACTTTCCGCCTGATCGGGACAGATATAACAGTAACCGAAGATGCAAACATTTTCATCGAAACTTACCACGAAAGTGAAGGTATCATCGATACTTATCCAGTCATAAAAACAGTTGTTTAGTGTGTAATTTCTGAATATTGCCAGGCAGGGGGCTTACAAAATAGTCTTTTTGTAAAAATATCCCTTCAAGGTAGGCACAGGCCTTATCAAACTGCCTGAAAATTTGATCGTCTAAGCCAGATTTCAGTAATCTAAAAGAGCTACCCAGCTAAGGGTAGCTCTTTTCAGACTAATTTTATTTCTGGCATCTATGCCTTAGCTTATTGCTTAATGAAGCTTTTTCGCAGCATCCTGCCATCCTCTGTACGTACGGCAAGTACATAAACACCCTTGGTCAAGTTAGAGATATCCAACTGTTGGCTGGGCTTGTCTTGACGCATCACAACTTGCCCGGTCAGGTTAAGCACCAATACCTCCTGAGCAGCCTCAGGCGTCTCGAAGTACAAGATGCTTTCAACAGGATTGGGATACAGATGTAAGCCAGCTAGTTTGGTTTTTCCATCCTCAAGTAACTCCTGCCCTCCATTAGAAACCTCCTCGACTCTGGAGAACGAGTTCCCTCCATTGGAAATACCTGTGATGATGATGGCATCCAGGAATATCCTGTCGTTTTTAGCGTTTCCAAAGTTTCTGAAGCGGAAGGTTCCATTGCTCACCAGGTTATAATTTGCACTGCCTAATACCACAGTTCCATTGTAGAAGGTATTGTTGTTGATGCTGGAACCATCTTTTGTCCAACTGGCAACTGTTACATAGCCAGAACCATCATTGTACTGCAGCTCGAAGTATTCTCCATTTTCCATTCCAACCGGGCGGAAATAGAAATCTACTTCAACTGAGTTATAGCTGCTCAAATCAAATGGATCTGAGGTTGTCAAGGAAGATGATGAACCATTTCTAATGCGATTGGTGCGTGTCCCCTCCCATGCATGAGTGCTATTCGAGGCCCTGTTATTGTCTGATCCTCCATCATTCCAGTCGTCCCAGCCTGTCTCAAAGTAGCTCGCAGAAATAACCGTAGAACCACCGCCTGCAGACTGAGTAGTTACCGCAAGCGCAGAGCTTTGAGCGGAAGGATTTCCTGCGGCATCACTGGCCGAAACCGTAACAGAATAATTGGTAGAGGCACTGAGGCCAGAGAAGGAATAAGAAGTTCCTGAGGTGGTGCCGTCCAGGCTTCCATCCAAATAAACCGAGTAAGAAGTAACCCCTACATTATCTGTTGAGGCATTCCATGAGACGTCAAACGAACTGGTAGTTATATTTGATGAAGCAAGGCCTGTAGGTACGGACGGTGGATCTGTATCCGGCGCAGCAGCGGTTGTTACTGAAAGTGCGGAGCTTTGAGCGGAAGGGTTACCAGCAGCATCGCTTGCAGCTACAGTTACAGCGTAATTTGTAGACGCATTCAGCCCAGAGAAGGAATAAGAGGTACCTGAGGTGGTTCCATCCAGGCTACCATCCAGGTAAACCGAATAAGA
>JALEFZ010000066.1 GCA_022760475.1 Bacteroidia bacterium
CTCTATTTGCGCGGATAGACTCAACAATCAGGTCTACGCCAGGACCTCTGGCATTAACTTCAAGGCTAAAGGAGTTTTGTTTGGTTAAGAAAAGGTCCTCAGGAATATCCTTGATCGCGATATCATAGGATAGCTGCATCTGGTAGTCCTGATTCAATGTAGCTAAAACCCATAATAGCACAGAGAGCACCAAAGCAAGAACGAGCATGAAAATTTGCCTCTCACGCTTTGCTTCACTGTCATTTAGGATTTGCAATATCCTGCCAAAGAATTTATTCACTCCAGGTGGATCAAAGGACTAAAAAAAACGCTGGCCAGGATTTAGTTTTTTCCTGGTCAGCGTATGGGTAGTTGTTCTTATTTTTTTGCAGGCTCCTCGCTAGGCATTGCCCTGATAGAACTCTTTTCCATTACAATTTTGGTATTGTCATCAACCTTTACAGTAATGGTATTATCGGCGATTTTGTCCACTACACCATGAATTCCACCGATAGTCATGATTTTGTCTCCTTTTGAAAGGGCTTCACGAAATTGCTTCTCTTTCTTTTGTTGTTGCTGCTGTGGCCTAATCATGAAGAAATAAAATACTGCCAGCAGGCCCACCATCATGTAGGCAAAATATGGAATCCCGAAAGGTCCGGTTTGCACTTCCTGCCCTGCTCCTGTCGCGCCTTCTTGCAATAAGAAAATAAATTGGTCCATCGTTAGTTTGTTATCGAATGAGTTATAGATGGCAATTTAAACAAATTTCATGGCTATAAGTAAATGAGGCATAAAAAAAGGCCACCCCAAGTGGGATGGCCTTGATTTTTTTTCAAAAAATTATTTGGAAGAAGGAGCTGCATCGGCAACGTTTCCTTCGATACGAAGTACCTTAGTGGTATTTCCTTCCATGTTGGCAGTAACGGTTACAGTTTTCACCTGACGACCTTTCTTACCATTTGTGTTGAATGCTACATCAATGTATCCTTCCTCACCTGGCTTAATAGGATCTTTGGAATAAGAAGGAGTAGTACATCCACAAGACGCCTTAACGCGAGTAAGTACCAAATCTTCAGAACCAGTGTTCTTGAAACGGAACTGGTGAGTTACGGTCTCCCCGCTGGTTACTTCAGGAAACTTGTAAATCTCCTCAGCCCAGGAAACAGCAGTAGCAGGAAGGCTAGCAGCCTTGGCTTGCCACTCAGGAAGAGTATTCTGAGTTGGTGGAAGTGCGTTTGGAGTGGTGGTAGTAGCAGTAGTATTGTTAGTGCCTTCATTGTTGGCAGTCGGCTTGGCCTTGTTGGCAGTCTGGCAAGCAGCAAATACCAAAGCAACAGCTACCAGGATTAAAGCAATTTTTTTCATAATAATTTGTTGTTTGACAATAAATTGTTTCAACTAAACTCTTAGTGCAAAGATAAACAAAGCTTCAGTAGTTGCAAACCGCCTCCGATAAATTTTGTTGTTCTGACAAAGACAATTTGCAATTTTATTAGGCTTCGTGGACTAGTATACTGACAGTAAGCCAGTTACTCCATATTACTGATTACATTTGCAGCAAAAGCCATTGTATCATTGTTGCCTCCGAGGTCTTTTGTTACCTGTTCGGGATTTGAAAGGGTCTTGAACAAAGCATTCTCAACACGATCAGCGGCCTCTATCATTTTCAGATGTCTCAGCATCATAATGGCAGACTGCAACAGGGCAGATGGATTCGCAATCCCCAATCCTGCTATGTCAGGAGCAGATCCATGGACAGCTTCAAAAATAGCTATATCATCTCCAATATTTGCGCCAGGGATAACTCCAAGGCCACCAATCAAACCAGCACAGAGGTCAGAAAGAATGTCTCCAAACAGGTTGGTTGTTACGACGACGTCGTACCTCTCAGGATACATTACCATCTGCATGCACATGTTATCGATGATCCTGTCATCTATTTCTAGGTCAGGATATTCTTCAGCTACCTCTCGGCCTACTTGCAAAAATAGACCGCTAGACTTTTTGAGGATATTGGCTTTGTGAACCACCGTAACTCTTTTTCTGCCATTTGCTTTGGCATAATCGCAGGCAGCTCTGATGATTTTTTCAGAACCTTCTCTGGATATCCTTGCCATGGCATCGGCAATCTGTCTTCTCTCATCCCAGATCTCAAAACCTGAATAAAGTCCTTCTGTATTTTCACGAAAAAGAACCAGGTCTACATTATCAAATCTGGTTTTCAAACCAGGTACAGACCTGCAAGGTCGGATGTTTTGATACAGATCAAACATCTGACGGAGGGTTACATTGATACTTTTGAAGCCCTCTCCAACCGGGGTAGTTAACGGTCCTTTAAGTGCAATTTTGTGTTCAGCGATGGAATCTACCAGTTCTTTAGGGATCAGGTCTCCCACCTCTCTAAAGGCTGTCAGGCCGGCAGCTTGTTCGTCATAATCAAGTTCAGCGCCAGAGGCTTTCAGGATCTCAAGAACGGCATCGGTAATTTCCGGACCTATGCCATCCCCGGGGATAAGAGTGATTGTTGTCATATCAATTTTTAGGTGTATTCGGTCAGTTCGACTGGAAAAATATGGTCAGCGAAACAATGGCTCTTTACAATTCTAACAACTCATTATCCTCAAAAAAGACAGCACTTCGCAATGATTTGGTCAAAATTAAAATTTCTGGGAAAAGAACCATAAAAAAAGGACTGACATATGCCAGTCCGTAATAAAATATATCTTAATGTTTCGGAAAATCATGAAGACATTTCCTGTTGGTTCTTATTGATTTGAGGTTCTTTTTTCCCTTGAGAGTGGTTGATCAAACCTCTGCCCTTCTTCACTATCAAGCCATTTTCTTTAAAATCATTGAAAAGGCTATCGAGGATACCGTTGATGAACTTACTTGATTTAGGCGTAGAATAGGTTTTGGCTAGCTCAAGGTATTCGTTGATGGTTACTTTAACCGGAATCTCCTCAAAGTTGAGCATTTCACAGATGGCCATGTGCATCAGAATGCGGTCGATCCTAGCTATTCTATCCAGTTCCCAGTTCTCTGCTTTGCTTTTTATGAACTCATCATACTTGGTGGCATTCTTCATGGACTCATAGTAAAGCGCACTCAGAAGTTTGGTATCTCCTGCCAAACGCTTATTCTTCTCAACCTGAGCCACTTCCTCGTGGGTTTCCTTGAGTAAAAGATCGAACACGTAATTGTCTGGTTGTCCAGAGCTGATACAAGCATAAACTGCCTGCATAACTTTTGCCCTTATCTGCCTTCTCGTAATCATCTGAAATTCACTAGCTAAGTAAAAAACACATTGCAAGTTACCGATACAATCTAATTTTTCCTATTTCCCTAAGTCGTTTTTCAGCCAGATTTTTAGCTGCATCCAAGGGGGACATTTTTTCTTTCTCCGACAATTCAAGGACCTTTAGGGTTGTATCATAAATGTTCTCGGTGATTCTTTTGGCAACTTCCGGATGGTAAGTTTGTAATTCCAAACTCACATTGACGATGCCTCCAGCATTCACCATAAAGTCTGGCACAAACAAAATTCCCCTGTCCTGAAGTGCTAAGGAATCTCTATCTTCTACCAACAATTGGTTGTTGGCACCACCAACTACTGCCCTACACTTTAGATTCGGAATGCTATGCTCATTTAGTATTCCTCCTAATGCACAAGGAGCTAGTATATCTACGTCCAATGTAAGGACTTGTTCATTTTCAACCCTTTTTACCTGAAATTCACGTTCAAGCGACTTAGCAGTTTCCAGGTCTGTATCGTAAATATATACCTCTGCCTCCTCATCAATCAAATGCTTCACGAGCTTACTGCCCACCTTTCCAACACCTTGAACCATAACCCTCTTCCCTTGAAGTTTGTCTTGTCCTTCCATGTGTAGAATAGCAGCCTTCATTCCAAGATAAACTCCATAAGCTGTCAAAGGTGCAGAGTCGCCGCTTCCCCCCCTGAGAGGAGAAACCCCACTAACGTATGGTGTTTCCAATTTGATGGTATCCAGGTCTGCAGGTTTAATGCCCACATCAGCTGCGGCATAAAATTTTCCTCCCAAACTATCTACGAATTGCCCAAACCTGCGAAGCAAGGCTTCACTTTTATCTTTTTTAGGATCACCAATGATGACGGCCTTTCCTCCCCCTACATTAATTCCTGCAAGCGAAGATTTGTAGGTCATGGCCCTGGACAACCTCAAAACGTCGTCAAGGGCTTGACTTTCGTTATTGTACGGATACATTCTTAAGCCCCCCATAGCTGGTCCTAGTACCGTATTATGTACACCTATTATTCCATTAAGGCCGGTTTCCCGGTCCCTACAAAATACGACCATCTCATGCTCTGACAGGTTCATCCTTTCCAAGAGATCAAATTGCTTGCTTCCTGCTTCGCCTTTTGTTGCATTACTCATTAGACAGACACTGGTTGATTTTCCTTAACAAATCTTTGCTTAATTACGCCAAATAGGGAATTTCTTTATTTGGGTTTTAGCTCGAAATGTATGTAATTTTACAACAATTTGATGGATTATTATTTAATAGTCTATCACCTCAAATATAGAATTGAATATGAGCAACGAGGTTTTCCCCAGCAAGGAAAGTATCAGAGATAAAGTTAAGCCTGCCTTTTTCCCTGTCCATCAAGATGCGGTTTACAAACGACTTGAGGACAAGCATACCATGGTTGAAATAGAGGAAGATCCTTTAGGAACCAGGATGGTGCTTAACCTTGGGCCCTCACATCCAGCAACTCACGGGGTATTGCGTTGTGTGTTGGAGGTGGATGGTGAAAGGATTGTCAAGGCTGTGGTGGATGTCGGTTACCTCCATAGGGGAATTGAAAAAATCGCAGAAAATAAGACCTTTCAGGAGTTCATGCCTTATACAGACCGCATGGATTACCTGTCTCCATATTCAAACAATGTAGCCTACTGCATGGCGGTTGAGAAATTGGTAGGCATTGAGGTACCTGAGAGGGCGCAGTACATCCGTACCATTGCCTGCGAGTTGGCAAGGATTTCGTCCCACCTTCT
Source organism: Bacteroidia bacterium (assembly GCA_022760475.1). Taxonomy (GTDB): domain Bacteria; phylum Bacteroidota; class Bacteroidia; order J057; family J057; genus JALEFZ01. The sequence goes on from JALEFZ010000066.1 coordinate 5,019, forward strand.
TTGGTTGGGTACCATGGTCATGGATGCCGGTGCTGTTTCTATGTTCTTATGGACATTTAGAGAAAGAGAATACCTATACGATATTTTCGACAAACTGGCAGGTGTAAGGTTCACAGTTAGCCACTCTCGTATTGGGGGGCTTCAATTCGACGTCAATGACGAGACCATAGAAGCCATTAAGTTCTGGAAGAAAAACTTCAGAAAGGAACTCAAAGATTGGAAAAAGCTCTTGGGCAACAATGGAATATGGCTCAATAGGAATATAGGTGTCGGTTACCTTTCCAAGGAAGATGCCATTGACCTGGGTGTTACTGGCCCTGTACTTCGTGGATCAGGCGTCCCTTATGACATCCGTACATTCGAACCTTACCTTGTTTACGATCAAGTAGAGTTTGATGTAGCCATCCGTGAAGAAGGAGACTCCCTGGCTAGGTATTTGGTGAGAATGGATGAAATGGAGCAAAGCATTCGCATCCTGGATCAACTCATTGACAAAATCCCTGGAGGACCTATCAGAGCTGATAACGCGAAGCATGCCTATCCTTCTAAGGATGAAGTATATTACTCCATGGAAGGAATGATTCACGACTTCATGATGACTGATGTCGGTGTGATGCCACCTGAAGGTGTAGAAGCCTATCATGCCATTGAAGTGCCCAAAGGCGAATTGGGATTCCACCTTAAATCTGATGGAACTGGTTCTCCATGGCGCTGCAAAATTCATGGTCCTTCCTTTGCAAACCTGCAAGCATTAGAAAAACTGCTTGAAGGCTCCATGGTAGCAGATACAGTTGTGATTATTGGCTCCCTTGATCCTGTAATGGGGGAATGTGATAAATAATCGATAAGAATTTTTCATTCGAAAGGCTTGTGAGGATCTCACAAGCCTTTTTTTATGCTGTTTATTCTGATTAATGATTTGGAATTCCTGGCCAAATACATGTATCGATATTGTAGATAATTTGATAACCCGTAACAAAAACTGCCTATTTCTTCCAGACTTCCAATAATTATAACAATCAATTTTTTCCCCATTTGACAGAATCAATACATCACATTCCCGTCAATTACGCAGATTTAAACTTTCAAAGAAAATATCTTTTCATATACCTATAGTTTATAACACATGTATTGTACGAATTATTTATTTATCTGATTTTTGGACAAATGAATAATCCATGAGAGGCTTAGTCGCTCTTCTTGTACTAATTTTACCATACTTTACTCTCAGCCAACCTACTGCAAATTTCACAGCTGACATTACCGATGGTTGCTCACCGGTAATTGTTCGATTTACTGATCAATCACAAGGTGCTGTTCAATGGGAATGGCGTACAGGTGTAGGGTCATCAAATCAACAAAACCCAAGTATTCTTTACCTGAATTCAGGCTCTTATTCCGTCACACTCATTGTGACAGATGCCAATGGGCTAAAGGATACCCTGACTAAAAGTAATTACATTCAAATCAATGACTTTCCAACAGCCCAATTACAAGCCAATCAGACCAACATTTGTGCGTTTGAAAGCATTACATTTTCGGATTTATCTAATCCAGGAAGTGGAGTGATCACAAGTTGGCAATGGGACTTTGGAGATGGAAACATTTCAAGCCAGGCGAATCCCACCCACACCTATACCCAGGCGGGAACCTATCCGATCTCACTGATTGTTGAGAACCAGTTCGGATGCCAGGATGAAGTTATCCTACCGAATTATATCACCGTGCGGGCCCCCGATCCATCCTTCAATGTGGATCAAACCATAGCCTGTGGGCCTCCATTGGATGTAAATTTTACTCCAAGCACAAATTCTGGAAGTCATTTCTGGACTTTTGGAGATGGCAACAGCAGCATCTTGCTTAATCCCATGCATAGTTACACCCAGTTTGGAACATTTGATGTTATGCATGTGGTTGTGGACAATCAGGGGTGTAGAGATACCCTTACAAGAAACGGACTAATAAATCTTGGTGTAAATACCCTAAGTATCAGGGCACTGGATTCTTCTATTTGTGTATTTGATACGGCCTTCTTCCAGTCGAATGCTCCAAGTAATAGCCAGATTATCTGGGACTTTGGAAATGGTGACAGTTCTACCCTTGCCAATCCATTTTATGTGTATACCAGTCCAGGTAGCTATACCGCAACTGCCTTCATTTCAGATAGTGGGGGTTGTAATATAAATCTCCAAATTCCCATTCAGGTATTTGGAAAGCCACAGGTGAATATCGGCACAGTAGATACTGCCGTAGGCTGTGCCTTACCATTTCAGGTAGACTTCACCAATCAATCCACTGGAGGATTGAGCTATACATGGAACTTCGGAGACGGCAGTCCGGTCTCAACCCAGACCAATCCTAGCCATAACTACATAACTGAGGATACTTTTACAGTAAGCCTCGCAGTAAGGGGACCAGGTGGCTGCCTTTCAAGTAGGTCATTCCCAAACTATGTGCTTGTAAAAAGGCTGGAAGCTGGTTTTCAAACTGATAAAAGAGACGGCTGCGCCCCTATGAATGTCCTTTTCACGGATACGACCCTCTCCCCTTTTCCAATTACATCCTGGGACTGGGATTTTGGTAATGGGTCTGTTTCTTCTAATCAAAACTCATCTGCAAACTACAGCCAGGCAGGTACATTTGATGTGTCATTGATAGTGGAAAATAGTCAGGGGTGCAAGGATACTGTTCAGAGAAATGGCTACATCCAGGCCGGACTTAAGCCAAACGTAGACTTTGTCATTGATACCAACAAGGCATGTGCCTATGCACCAGCGTCCTTTACGAACCTCTCTACTGGCGCCAGTGATTTTATATGGTACTTCAGTGATGGAGATACAGCCATGAGTTTTAATGCCTTGCATGGCTTTGGAGCACTGGGTATGATGGATGTAACCCTTATAGGAAATGACAGGGGTTGTCGGGATACCATGACCAAAAATAACCTCATAGAAATCCTGGCACCACTGCCAATCATGGGAATCAGCGATCGAAGCATTTGTGAAGTGCCCAAACAAGTAAACTTCACCGATATTTCAATTGGTGCAGATAGGACCACATGGTTCCTAAACAATGCCTTCGTTACGAATCAAAGAAACTGGTCTCAAAGTTTTACCCAGGATGGATTCTATCCCGTTGCAATGACGGTGGAGAACTTTACAACTGGTTGTGTCATCACCTCGAATAATGGCATTACCATTAAACAGGTCAAGGCTGACTTTGTGCCAGATACCAATAGATCCTGCGTGCCGTTTACTGTAAACTTCATTGACAGTTCTATTAATGCGGTAAAGTGGAATTGGCATTTTGGATATGGTTCTGATTCTGCTCAGGTACAAAACCCGACATTTACTTACCCTGAAACCGGGGTTTTTAATCCTTATGTAGTAGTAACCAACAGCATCAATTGCAAGGATACCTTTACATACAATGCTATACATGCATTAGGCATTGATGCTCAGTTCAGCATCATATCGGATTCGGTGGGTTGTGTGCCCCTGGATGTCCAGTTTCAGGACTTGTCAACAAGTACTGGTAACATCATTAACTGGGATTGGAACATGGGGGATACGACCTTTTATTCCAGCCCAAATCCTGGCCATACCTTTAATTATCAAAGCTTTTTTGACATCCAACTCACCGTTACGGACGAAGATGGCTGTGTGGATTCTGTAACTAAAAGCAATAAAATATATGCTACCCAGCCCATCCCTGATTTCCTGATAAATCCTCCGGTCAACTGCTCTGACAATGAAGTTGTATTCGTCAGCCTTAGTTCAGGTGCTGGTCTGACTTACAACTGGGATTTTGGGGATGGGAATAGCTCTACACTAGCCAACCCAGCTCATCCTTATGGCAATAATGGGTTATATACCGTGAGTCTGACAGTTACGGATGTCAATGGATGCGATACAAGTATCGTGAGATCCAATTCAGTCTTGATATCGGAGATTAATGCAGATTTCGTAGCTGACACTACTTTTGCCCCTTGTCCACCTTTGACGGTAAACTTTGAGGCTGATACGGCCTTTCCCCATGAAAACATTTCCTACATCTGGGATTTCGGAGATGGAGCAAGTTCAAGAGAGGCCATGCCTTCGCATATCTACACACTTCCAGGTGAATATACAGTTCAGCTAATTGTAGAAACAGCTTCGGGCTGCTCTGATACCATGATCATAGATCAGTTTATCCAGATACTGGGCCCCACGGCTACAATGAATATTAACCCCGTAGAAGGCTGTCCTGGCGATAGCATACTATTCGAAGCAAATTCAGCTTTCAATGTAAGTTATGACTGGATTCTGGGTGATGGAAACACTGCCTCTGGCCAACAGGCCTATCATACCTACTCTTCTCCTGGGACTTATAAACCGGTATTGGTTATTGAAGATTCTGCAGGATGTGAGGTATTTCATGTAAGCCCACAAGACATTGTCATCCATACTCCCCCACTAGCTGATTTTCTTATTAGCGATTCAAGTTTTTGTGATAGTGGTGTGGTAAGACTCACTCCTGTTATCCAATCTCAAAGTCCGGTTTCAACTTACCTATGGACAAGCAATCATGGGAGTTCTTCCTCTCTTTCAAATCCGAGTTTTAGCTTTGATCAAGTTGGGAGCTACAATATCGAATTGCAGGTTGAAGATCAAAATGGCTGTAGAGATACGCTTAGGAAAGATGGCCTTGTGAACGTTTTTCCTTCCCCTGAGCTTGATATCATGCTTTCTGATTCTTCCGGCTGTGTCCCATTTTCCATCCTGGCAACAATCAGTCCAAATGGACATCCATATAACTTACAAACCTACTCTTGGGAAAGCCCATTTGGAATAGGACAAAACGCTTCATTTAACCTGGGCGTTCAAATGGAAGGTATCTATGAAATTCAGCTAATCGCCATTGATGAAAATGGCTGTGTAGATTCAACTTCAATTGACTTCATTGCCAATCCAACTCCGATAGCAAGTTTTTCTGCTACAGACTCTTTTGGATGCAGTCCTTTTCTCACGGTATTCAGGGATGAAAGTCAAGGAAATGCAAACACATGGCAATGGAATTTTGGAGATGGAGGCAACAGTACGCTTGAGCAGCCACTCTATACTTATTTTCAAGATGGAATATACTCAGTAAGCCTTAGGGTGGAGAATGAATTTGGCTGTGCAGATAGTGCAGAGAAGTTGGAATACATCAATCTCTCACATCCTGAAGCCAGGTTTACAGTAGATCCGTCAAGCTTATGCCCCAATGAACCCCTGATTTTCACAAACTTAAGTAGTAGCGACACCCTACTGGCAGGGTTTAGCTGGAACTTTGGGGATGGCAATGTAAGCTCTGAAACCAACCCTACGCATATCTATGCATCTTCAGGCTCTTATGATGTGAGCTTGGTTGCGCGAGATACCTTTCAATGCAAAGATACCCTTTTACTTGAAGATTTGGTAGAGGTCTTCGAGGACATAGTTCCTGAACCAGTTGACATAGAGTTTGTTTCGGTGATCAGTGATGCCACCATTGATATTCATTTTGAAGCCTTTAGCAACCAACGCGGAGATTTTGGCAGCTACCAAATTATGCGAAAAGATGCTGCTGGCAACTATCAAAGTATCGGAATGATAGAGAACATCAATGAAACTACCTTTACGGACAAGCTTCCAGATACAAGGCTTCTAAATGAAAGTCAATGTTATAAGGTAATGGTTCTCAACAGATGTGGGACAGGCAATGACCTTTCAGCTGTAGAAGAGCATTGCAGCATCAATGTCGAGGCAGAAGCTGGTATCGAACAAGTTCTGGTAAATTGGACTCCTTACATTGGATGGGACAGGATCAGATCATACCAGCTATTCAGGGTAAACAATTATGATCCGAATGACATGACATTATTGGGAGATTTTGATCAAAATACCCATGAATACCTCGATTTGGATATGTATTGCTATGATACTTACAGTTACAGGCTAATGGCAACCGGTCCTAGACCAGGAATAAGGTCATTTTCAGATACCAGTTTTGCTGAACCAGGAAAATTAATGCCAAGCGACCCTAGTCATATTCTCAGGGTAACCGTCGAAAATGATGATTTTCTTCAGATCGACTGGGAATTACCAAACATAGAAGATGCTGAGGCTGTAATTCTAGAGAAAAATGACGGAAATGGTTTTACCCCCGTCTTCAATGAGTCTTATGCTAACTCTAATAAGAAATTTCAGGACCAAACGGTAGAGGTTCATGATCAATCCTATGCCTACCGAATCTTTACGGTAGACAGCTGTGGAGACTTAACTCCCCAGGGATACACCGGAAACTCCATTCACCTGAGAACCTCCCAAAGTGGTGGCCAAGTTTTTCTCAAATGGAACGCCTATAATGGTTGGCCTCAGGGAGTAGATGCATATAGGATTGAAATGTATGACAATAACAGCAATTCCTACAGGGTAGTTGCAAGGGTTTCTGGTACTGACACCAGCTATACCCATAAAGACGCTGACGAATCTGGCAATGAAAATTGCTACCATATCATTGCAGAGGCGGCTCACAGCGATGAAACCTTCAGTCTTTCCAATGAGCAGTGTCAGTGGCTTGAGCCTGTCATGAGCTATCCTAACGCTTTTACACCAAACGACGATGGAATCAATGATGTGTTCCTGCCACAGGGATATTTCCTTGAAAATTATCACTTGACCATTTTTGATCGATGGGGCAAAATTCAATTTGAAAGTTTTGACCTTTCTCAAGGCTGGAATGGTTATTCGAAAGGAGGATCAAAGGCACCCGAAGGAGTATATGTCTTTCAGGTAGTAGGTCTTGGCAAAAGTGGAACGAGTTTCAGCCGCACAGGGACCATAAGCCTGGTAAGATAGAATTTTCAGTTAGGTTGGTTATTCATTTTGGAATCTCCCCATTTGGGAGATTCTTTTTTTGAGCATAGAGACAAAGCTGTTATTTTTGAAGCCATGAAAAAATGGCTTCGAATCTTCGGGACATTACTACTTTTCGGGCTGTTTCTCTCTGCCTGCAGCTATTTCCGAGCTGAAAAAAAGGCCTGGAATCCAGATGGGACCTTTATCATTGAGGCACCTTCATATTTACATAAAAACTCAAAACTAAGTGAAGGAGCAGCACTGCAATTGGGAAATCTGGACAAGGACCTATTTTTTGTTTTAAGAAAAACGCCATTGGATTCTCTTGAATCAAAATTCCCTGAAGCCCAACTGTCTGATTATTTTATTCTTCATCAGGACAACCTTCTTGAAAAGCTTGAAAGTCCTTCTGTTACAGGTCCAGACTCATTAAAAACTGCATTTATGGACGGTGTATCAGGAAATATTGTGGGTGGGTATGATGGGAACCTGCTCCATCATAAGTTGATTTTGTTAAAAGACAGCCTCTATTGCTTCCAAATTTTATACTGGATGCCTGAAAAGCTTTGGGATACTTATGAAGCAGACCTCAATGAAATGGTGAACAGCCTACACGCCCAATAAGGTTAAACATGTCTCAGGGCCACGATAGGATCTACTTTTGCGGCCTTCCTCGCAGGATAAAGTCCCGAAATTACTCCGACCGTCAGGCAAACCATAAAGCCCCTGAAAATCCAGTCCCAGGGAACAACGAAGCCTCCTTTAAATAGAAAAGTACTGACCAGATTTCCTCCAACAATTCCTAGGAGTATCCCTAGTATTCCACCTATTTGGCAAATTACAATTGCCTCCCATAAGAACTGGGATAGAATGTTATTACGAGATGCCCCAAGAGATTTTCGCAAGCCGATTTCTCGAGTCCTCTCAGTAACGGATACCAGCATTACATTCAGCAATGCCACAGCAGCTCCCAACAATGTAATGACAGCAATAATCTGTGCAGCTATGGTAATGATCTGGATTTGTTGAAGCAACTGCCCAATGAAGGCATCACTTTTCGAGGCTGCAAAATTATTATTATCTCTAGGCAAAAGTTTTCTCATCACCCTGAAAACAGCCTCAGCTTCTGCCATTACCCCACTAAGTAGCCGTGCATCTTCCACATAAACGTTTATAACTAAAGATCCCAGGTCAGGCTTGATATTTCTAAGGGTGGTTATAGGAATAAACACCTGGCGGTCTACACTTGAGGAACCTGTGGCTCCTACTTCTTCCAGGGTCCCTATCACCTTGTATAATTTACCTGAAATTGAGACAGTCTTACCAATGGGATTCTCTGTAAGAAATAATTTCTCTCGAACTTCATGCCCAAGCACTACCACATTTCTGGCCAAAGCCAAATCATCAGGTGAAAGCATCCTCCCATCAGAAACGGCATATTTGGACACGGAAAGGTAGTTTTCATCCGTGCCAATCATAGCTACATTGGGATTGGTTTCATTTTTGGAAAACCTGACCTTATTGGTACTCCCTCCTGAACCAGTCAAACTTACAGGATATTTGTCCCCAAACTCATCCTTGAATTCCTGAGCTTCCCTTAGCGTAATTTTGGGAAATTTTTGTCTGGCATTCCTTCCTCTCCTACCGAATTGAATGACTGAAGTTCTGTTCATGATCCGGAAGGTATTGCTACCCAGAGAAGAAAAACTGGCTCCCAACCCACTTTTAATCCCATCAATGGAGGTTCTAACAAACACTAGGGCTGTGATTCCCAGGGCAATGATAAAAATAGTAATACCTGCCCTGAAGAGGTTGGCCTTAATAGCATCAATGGATTGATTCAGATTGAGGAGAAACTTCATATGACCCTAATTTATGACAAATATTCCTTCACAGTAAATGGCTTGGCGACTTGTTTACATAGTTTGTCGAGAGTTCCCTCTTCCAAATAATAAACCAATGCCCATCACAATTCCAACCCCCAGAGGATTTAACCAAAGGTATTCTACAACATATTTATAACCCTCCTCTAAATCATTAAAGGGGAATTGCCATGCCCAATGGGTTCCTGCCTCAGTCATGACCAGTCCACCTGAAAAAATCACAACAACTAGTCCCACAATAAATGCCCAGAAACTGGAATTAGAATCTGCTCTTTTCTGCCAAAGCAAAAGAAACACCCCCAGAATGGGCCCATACACAAAACTTCCTAATTTATTGACAACTTCAATGATGGCTTCAGTTTCCCCAAACATCAAAGCGGCTAAAGTCGCCAAAATCCCCCACATGGCGGTGGCCCACCTTGTAGCATTTAGGTAATACTCATCTGATCGCGCTTCAACATGCAGCCGCTTTAACCAATCAACCACACTTGTAGTGGCTAGAGAGTTCAAGACAGAGTCAATGCTTGAAAGCGCAGCAGCTAAAATCGCAGCCAAAATCAGTCCCACCAATCCTGGCGGAAGTTCCGACAAAATGAAAAAGGGGAAAACATAATTGGTATCATCGCGATCCTCCTTACTGACAAGCTCCATTTTTTTGATGGCCTTTTTTCTTAGTTTTTGAATGGCCATGTCTTTCTCCTGGAAGAGCTCGCAAGCATCCGGAATCCCATCTTTGCAAAGATTTGCCCAGGTTATTCTTTCTTTGCTTAGCTGAGCAAACTCTTCCTTATACATCAATTCAACTTGTTGATCTTTTTGATTTTCAGGCAAAAATAACAATGGCCTTTCAGCATATATGTAAAAGACATATAACAAGACTCCCAAAAGCAAAATGAAAAACTGCATGGGAATTTTAAAAATGGCGGACATCAAAAGCGAGCTCCTTGCATCTGTTAAAGACTTAGCAGTCAACACCCGCTGAACCTGTGGTTGATCTGCTCCAAAATAGGAAAGCATAAGAAAAGTGGCTGCAATCAGTCCGCTCCAAATGTTGTATCGCTCACTGACATCAAAGTTCAAATCAATGGTATTGAGTTTCCCTAGCTTCCCAGCTAATTTGAGCCCGTCAGTCAAAGAGACCTCCTCAGGATAAGCGTTAACGATCCAAAAAAAGCAGAATGCCAAGCCAGCCAACATCAGCACCATTTGTTTCATATCGGTTCGAATGACTCCTCCTATCCCTCCGAACATGGTATAGACAGTAGCAGTCAATCCCATAATAATAATGGTGTAGCTGAGCTGAATACCAAAAAGAAGTGATAAGACATAAGCAGGTGCTGCAATAGAAAAGCCAACTGTGGCACCACGAGAAATAAGGAAAATCAAACTGGTAATCAGGCGCATCCTTAGCCCAAAACGGTTCTCAAGTGCTTCATAAATGGTATAGACCTTCATTTTATAGTAAAGGGGAACCAGGGTAACGGAAAGAATAACCATGGCTATGGGCATACCCAGATAAACCTGGAGAAATTTCATATCCTCCATGAAAGAAAGCCCTGTTGTACTGATAAAGGTAACGGCGGATGCTTGCGTAGCCATGACAGAGAGTCCAGCTGCCCACCAGGGGATCGAACGTCCTGCCAGCACCATGGATTCAAGGCTATTTTGGCTGGATGCATGCCTGAGTCCATCCCAAAGGGTGTAAATAAAAAATCCAATCAGTACTATCCAATCCAGCCAGTGCATATCGGGTATAAGAGCATGTCAATTAGAAGTCCAAAGTTACAGATGAGAAGCAATTGTCCTAATCTGTCTGAGGACTTTCTGTTGATTGTCGAGAAAGATATGGGGAATACCTTTTACAAGTGCGACAATTTAAAGACAATAACTAAATTTGCACAGTTTTATGTTTGTCTAATTCGAAGATGTGAAGATTTTACCTGTTTGTTACTTTCCTCCCGTACATTGGTTTGCAGCGATCTGCAGCGAGGAAGAGATTCTGTTAGAGGTTTGTCAGCATTACAGGAAACAACAATTGACTTCCCGGACGCATATTCTTGTTGCAAATCGCGTTCTGCCCCTCACCATTCCTGTCAAACGAAGAGGGGCCAAAATTCCAATTAAGGATAAAAAAATAAGTTTGGAGGAGAACTGGGCACTTCAACATTGGAGGAGCCTGGAAAGTGCCTATAAGAACTCACCCTTTTTCGAGTATTATGATGAAGAAATAAAGGCTGAAATATTTAATAGGGAGGAAAATCTATTAAACTATTTAATGTCTCATATTTCCTTGATGAATTCCTTGATGGGTATCACAACAAGGATTTCATTTACTGAAAAATATGTAGAAAGAGATAGTCCATTCCAGGACTTAAGAGGGGATTTCGATTCGGGAGCAAAAAATTTACCATCATGGTTTAACCCTCGCCCCTATCCACAAGTTTTTGGGGAGTTTCAAGCAGGATTGTCAATCCTGGATTTGCTATTTAACCTTGGTCCAGAGAGCAAGGCTTTTCTACTAGATTCAAAGTTTCCAAGTTAAATCCATTTTTCAATGGAGATTACATGTGATCTTCGAAGGTAGTTAGTATCAGATCAATTACCTCAACCACACAAGAATGCTTCAAAAAGTAGTAAGAGTGTTTCCCCTGTCTTTTTGAATCCAATATTGCCTTGTCCTTTAGAATACTAAGATGCTGGGATGCAACCGCTTGCTCAAGACCTAGGGCCATGTAAATCTGGGTAACATTCATTCTCTTACCATCCTTCAATAAGTCAATCATTGCCAATCGTACTGGATGAGCTATCGCCTTTAGGCTTGCCGCTGTACGCTCCAATGTAACTTTGTCTAACTTCGTTTCTGTAGTTTGCATAATTTAGTAAAAATCTTTAATCGGAAAATCTTAAACAAAACATCATTCTAACAACATTTCTTGACTATTTGTTTCAATAATAATCATTTTTTTTAAACAAAACACAATTTTTGTTTATATGTCATTGACTTTTCAGGTATGTAAAATACACAATATATTTAAAACAACATATAAATATCGTTTAGGTTTTATGAATAAAAACATTTTTATCTAAGCAAGGTCTCATATATGCCTGAACTTTGTGTTATATTTCGCTCAGAAGAAAAAACATGGATAAAATTAAAATAGATACCATCGAATCTGCCCTTGAGGACTTGAAGCAAGGAAAGATGATCATCGTTGTGGATGATCAGGACAGGGAGAATGAAGGGGATTTTGTAATGGCTGCCAGTCATGTTACTCCAAAGGCCATTAATTTTATGGCGACCCATGGAAGGGGGCTTATTTGTGCTCCACTCACGGAGGAGAGATGTGAAGAATTGGAGCTTGATCTCATGGTAGGAAAAAATACCGATCATTTTCAAACTGCATTTACCGTTTCTGTAGATTACCTGAAAGACGGAGGAACTACAGGAATTTCGGCAGCGGATCGAGCCAGGACAGTGCTCGCCTTGGTAGATCCAGATGCCGAGGCCAAAGATTTCACCCGCCCTGGTCATATTTTTCCACTGAAGGCAAAAAAAGGTGGTGTCCTCCGAAGAGCCGGCCATACGGAAGCTGGAGTAGACATGGCAAAACTTGCTGGGCTTCCTCCTGCAGCAGTGATTGTTGAAATCATGAACGATGATGGGTCTATGGCAAGACTTCCTCAATTAAGAGAAGTTGCTGATCGTTTTGACTTGAAACTCATTACTATTGAAGATTTAATCAAATATAGACTCAAGCATGACTCCCTAATCGAAAAAAAGGTTACGGTCAAGATGCCAACGGAGTATGGAGAGTTTTTGATGACCGCCTACGAACAGACCAATACAGGAGAACTTCACCTGGCTATTCATAAGGGGGAGTGGGAAGAAAAAGAACCGATCCTGGTAAGGGTACATTCATCCTGTGCAACAGGAGATATCTTTGGTTCTTGTAGGTGTGACTGTGGACCTCAATTGGTGAAAGCCCTTCAAATGGTGGAGTCCGCAGGTAAAGGAATGGTTCTGTATATGCAGCAAGAAGGGCGTGGTATCGGACTTCTCAACAAGCTCAAAGCCTACAAACTCCAGGAAGAAGGACTCGATACAGTAGAAGCCAATCTTGAATTGGGGTTCAAGATGGATCAACGAGATTATGGGGTTGGAGCGCAAATCCTTAGAGACATGGGGGTTCGCAAAATGAAGCTGATGACCAATAATCCAACAAAACGAGCAGGATTAATTGGATATGGACTTGAAATTGTTGAATTAATCCCCATTGAGATTCCCCCAAACCCTCATAATGAGGCATATATGTTAACCAAAAAATTGAAAATGGGACATACCATCTTGAAAGATGTCGACCACGCATCCAATTGATTCAAACACCATTTCAAGGAGTTATAAATTATTTTAAATAATCCCGGTTTTTTGATTAGCCAATGCTATCGAATTGCCGGGTTTTTGCTTAGCATAAATAAAATTATAAACCATATCCTGAGAAATAAACAAGACATCATCCTTTGGGTCTCAGTTCTCTTGCTCACCTTCGGTGTGATGGCAGGCCTCTCCTACCTTGCCCTGGAAAGAACTGAAAATAGCTTTGTCTTCCCACTTGATGATACCTATATCCACTTAGCCATTGCAGATCAAATCCTTGAAAGTGGGAATTGGGGCCCTTCGCCTTTTCAATTCCAATATAGCTCCTCCTCTCCTGGCTATAGCCTCTTGCTAAGTTTTGTCAGCAGCATTTTCCCAAGCAGTCCCCTACTCCCCTTATTGATCAATGCTATTTTTTTAATTCTCTTCTCATGGGTAGTGGTTAAAATTTCAGCTACACCTAAGGTAGGCCCATTTACCAGATTTCTACTGGTAATGGCAGTGATGATCTTGATTCCCATACACTTGCTGGGGCTACTGGGTATGGAACATTTGGGCCATTTATTTTTTAGCACACTCTTCCTAAGAGAAGCAAGTAGGAAAATGGCTCAACCGAAAACCCACCCCAATGGACTTTTGATATTGGCGGGTATATTCATGTGTTTCTTTAGATATGAAGGCCTATTCATGATTGCTGGATATGGGTTGGTAGGGTTTTCAGAGAAAAAGTTTAAGATGGTCATTTTTTCCAGCCTGTTTTGCATACTCCCTTTGGCAGTCCTGGGAATTTATATGTTGTCTCAGGGGGGAAGTTTTTTGCCGATTTCAATTCTGGGTAAATCGCAGGGTTCAGAATTATTTGCCGGAAAATTAGTATCCTGGCTTGCTAAAGGAGCCAATAACTTTTACGAAAACCCTTTTATCATCAGTTTGATCTTGGCTCAGCTTTCACTTCTATTATTCAAATTAAAAAGGGAAGTAAGAATTTGGATTCTAATTTGGCTTATAGCCATGCTACAGCATTTACTTTTTTCTGAAATTGGAGGCTATCGGTATGAGGCATACCTCATTGCCACTGGATTATTGAGTTTCCTACAACTCAACATCTCCAAGTTGGATATTCCTCTCTTATCCGTTTTTCAAAAGCAAGTTCTGGTTTTAATTGCTTCTATTTTACTCTTCCCTCTGCTCCTAAGGTCAGTATATTTCACTGCTAATTATCCACTTTTTTGTCAAAACATTTATCAGCAACCCATACAGGTAGCTAAATTTCTGGACCGATATTACAAGGGGGAATCTGTGGGAATGAATGACATTGGAGCAAGTAGTTATTTTGCAAAAGTTCAACTTACCGACCTCGTAGGGATTGGAGATAACGCAGTATTTAAATTTAGAAAATCAGGTAATTATAATGCAGTAGTCATTGAAAGCCTAGCCAGAAAAAGGAAAATGAGGATTGCGGTGATCCATGAAATCTGGCTGGAAGATTGGATTCCAGAGTCCTGGACCAAAGTGGGCACCTGGACCCTTTCAGACAACTTGATTTGTGCCGACAAAAGCCTCAGTTTCTTTGCTTGTGAAGAAAAGGAAATTGAAGCACTGAGAGAAAACCTCGTACAATTTGCTCAGTCCACCCTTCCTAATGATGTAAAAACAGAACTATTCGTTGAGTAGATTCTGGTCATTGAGGATTTTCAGAACTTCTTGTCGATAATTCCTCCCAATGGGAATTTCTTTACCTGCTACTTCTACAATTGAGGTGTTGTAGGCGTCTATTTGATCAAGGTTTATGATAAACGAACGGTGAATCCGGGCAAACTTATCGCTAGGCAACTTTTCTTCCATGTAGCTTATCCGCTGGTAGGCAGTTACATTTTTTTCGGCTGTAAACACCCGGATGTAGTCTTTAAGGCTTTCGATATACAAGATTTCCGCAAGAGGCACCTTGACCATTTTCTTGTCAGATTTCAAGTAAATATAAGCATCCTGATAGTTTAACGGCTCTTGTTTAGGGCCCGAGGGCTCAGGCTCTGTATCATCTGATTTACCTTGATTCTGGATAACCTTGTTAACTGCCTTTAAAAAACGGTCAAATGAGATAGGCTTGAGCAAATAATCTACAACATTGAGTTCGTAGCCTTGCAACGCATAATCCCTGTAAGCTGTGGTAAAGATTACCTGAGGTGGGTCTGATATATTTTTGAGAAGGTCAATACCTGTCAACTTAGGCATTTGAATATCCAGGAAAAGCAAGTCCACTTCTTCTTTTTGGAGGAAATTGAAGGCTTCTACGGCATTGTCCAGCCTTGCCACCAACTCCAAATCATCGAGCCTTTCGATGTATGCCTCTAGTACGTCCAGGGCCAATGGCTCGTCATCTACAATTAAACACCTGATTCCCATGTACCAATCTTTTTACTGAATGCCTGCCTTTTCCTCCATGATACCCAAAAGCGGCAGGCGCAAATTTACTTCAAATGATCGACTTTTTTCCTCGGTATCCAAGGTATATTGCCCTTGATACAAGAGTTGAAGTCTTCTTCGAACGTTTTTCAGGCCAATTCCTCCACTGACCCTTTTAGCATCATCCTTCTTTTCTTCGGGGATTTTGCTGTTCTCCACTTTAAAGTACAAAACTCCTTCGATTACTTTGACATCTATGTGAATCCATTTCTCTTCTATGGACTCACTTACCCCATGCTTGAAACTATTTTCTACAAATGGCTGGAGCAAGAGAGGGGCAATTTTTACCTGACTGATATCTCCTTCCACCTCAAACCTGATATCCAACTCTTTCCCATACCTGATCCTCTCAAGGGAAATATAATTATGAAGGCTTTCAATCTCCTGCTCAAGCACCACATAGGGAGCGGATGCGTCATAAAGCATGTAATCCATCATTCCTGAAAGTCTCAGTACTACCTCAGGGGCATCATCAGACTTTTTAAGGGTGAGGGCATACAAGTTGTTTAGGGTATTAAAAAGGAAATGTGGATGTATCTGTCCTTTGAGAAATTTGAGTTCTGCTTCAAGTTTTTCCTGAATCATCGAACGGGCATTCTGCTGTTCTTCGTACCAATATTTGAAAATTTTAATGATTGATGCCAGCAACAATACTCCTAGAATATCAAGTCCATATTCTATCACACGTGAAAATTTCCAGAAACTCTCCAAAGGTAAATCAGGAAACTTAATAGGATAAAACACAAACATTACCAAAACCCTATTCAATATTCCTGAGGCCATTAGGATAAAAAATACCCCAATGGCAAAGAGCCAGTACACCCCTTTGAGGAAATACCTTGGTATAAGGAAATAAAGGGTAAAGTAAACCGACAGCAGCTTTGGGGTGATGAGTAACAGCTCAACAAGTAACGCTTCGAAGGGGGTAAATAAGACCCCGTTATCGGTATAAGTAAAGAAAGCCTGAAAACCCACATAGGCCACCCAGAAGGCCAGGTGAGCAAAAATACGGTTTTGAAAAAAGGCCGTCTCAAAAAAAGGATGTTGAAACCTGTTATTCTCCATTTCCCTTAACATACAGCCTTTTTTGAAAAAATTGTCAATTTGAAAAAGATTTTTGCCCAAATCCCCCTAAGTCCCTATGAATTACCTGAATTCAGGGACATAAATTGGAGGAAAGTATCAGCATTCACCAATACAATTAGAACGACATTCACAGATGTTAAACCGTTGTTTATGAATTCTAAAATGATCAAAAGTAGCAGGATTCCCCCTTATTTCATTCAGATCTACGGCTGAGAACCATTTTGGACATAGATTTGAGAAATCAGGTAGTTTGTATGGGAAAACCCTGCACTTGGCGAAAAAAAATGCAGGCCTTGCAATTTTATTGTTTATTGATGTGTATTTCAATCAAACCTACAAAAATTTAAGCGTTAGAGTTGTGTGTACCTCTTTGCTGTGCGTGGCAGAGAGGTTTTTTCTTTTTTATCACGGGAAGAAATACGAATTTGATATATTATCCCTCCCCGAAGTTGGAATTTTAGCCCTTGCCCTCTTTATTTGGTTTTTCATAAAAATGCCAAATAATTATGATTGAAGGAATGTTGTCTCGTCCCAGGAGAAACAGAAAATCAGCAGCTATGCGTGGCCTTGTTCAGGAAAACCATCTGGGCAGCCAGGATCTAATGTATCCCCTTTTTGTGATGGATGGATCAGGAAAAAAGGAAGAGATTCCATCTATGCCTGGTATCCATCGCTTTAGCATCGATCTTATGCTAAAAGAGATGGAAAGCTGTATGAACTTGGGACTGAAGGCTTTCATTCTTTTTCCTGCAGTCGAGGATTCACTCAAGGATAAGGTGGCTAGTTACAGCTACGACAAGGGCAATTTTTACTTAAAAGCTTTGCGGAAGGCAAAGGAAAACTTTCCTGAGGTAGTCATCGCGACGGATGTTGCCATGGACCCTTATAGCAGTGATGGCCATGATGGGGTAGTTGAAAATGGAGAAATATTGAATGACAAAAGCCTGCCAATCCTCGCAAGGATGACTCTGGCGCAGGCAGAGACTGGTGTGGACATCATCGGGCCATCAGACATGATGGATGGCAGGGTTTCCTACATTCGAGAAGAGCTTGATGATCAGGGCTTCGAATCGGTTTCCATCATGTCTTACACAGCCAAATATGCTTCTGCATTCTACGGACCATTCAGGGATGCCCTGGAGTCCGCGCCGAAATTTGGAGATAAAAAGACCTATCAGATGAATCCCGCAAATAAACGAGAGGCTATTTTAGAAGCAGAAATGGATGAAAGTGAAGGCGCAGATATCCTGATGGTAAAACCTGCCATGGCCTATATGGATGTGATTCACTCCCTTCGAGAAGAAAGCAACCTGCCGATTGCGGCCTACAATGTAAGTGGTGAGTATGCCATGGTCAAAGCGGCTGCCGAAAAAGGCTGGATTGAGGAAAAGAAGGTTGTTCCTGAAATCCTCCTTGGATTCAAACGTGCAGGGGCAGACATCATTCTAACCTATTTTGCCAAGCAAATGGCTGAATATTGGCAAAAATAATTCATTTTGATAGGGTTTTTTGCCCCAGACTAGACTTATAATTGATAAAAAATCAATAATGAATAATATAGGGACCATATTTAGAAAAGAGGTAGGGACATTTTTCAATTCCCTGATTGCTTACGTCGTAATTTCTGTCTTCCTGATTGGTACGGGGCTATTTTTCTGGGTGTTTGAATACAACATCCTTGAAAGTGGCATCACACAAATGGACGCCCTTTTTGACTTTGGCCCTTATATGTTTCTTTTCCTGGTCCCCGCCATTACGATGAGGGCATTTTCTGAGGAGATGAAGACAGGCACGATTGAATTCCTCTTTACCAAGCCCTTGACTGACTGGCAAATCATATTGGGTAAATACCTAGCTGGGATTTTTCTTGTTTTCTTTTCGCTCTTGCCTTCTGTCATATATTACTTGAGTACTTATTGGCTTGGCATCCTTGAAAGTTCTCCTCAATTGGGTATCAATGCCTTTGGAGAAATCCTTGCAGCTCCCTTCCTAGGTGAGTCCAACCTTGATACAGGAGCCACCTGGGGTGCATACCTGGGGTTGTTTGCCATAGGCTGTATTTTCACAAGCCTTGGCCTACTTACATCTGCCATTACAGACAACCAAATAGTAGCCTTTATCTTGGCAGTCTTTCTATGCTTTTTCTTCTATACGGGTTTCGACTTTCTCGCTGGTATTCAAGCCCTTGATGGCATCAACGCACTTTTCCTGAACATGAGCATCCTTCAACATTATGAAAGCATCAGCAGAGGCGTCATAGATTCACGAGATATCTTATTCTTTCTCAGCTTTATAAGCTGCATTTTGATTCTCACCAAAATCATTTTAGCCCAACGCATGGTTTAAGTCATTTTTCAATTATTCCTGACCATAAACAATTTGAGAGGCTGAAAAAATGAAAAAAATTTAGGCATTAAGGCCTAATTTTCTTAACATGGAAAATGTAAGAAACCATTATACTAACTAACCTACTCGAAATGTTAAGAGCTACCCAATTCACATTACTTGGGTTTATCTTGTTTTTGACAGCTTGTCAAACTCAGGATGCCCAAATTATTCCTTCCAAAGTTTCCAAAACCGACCTAAGTCTAAAAAATGAGATTGTTCCACTAGATGGCAGGGAACCTTTATCCCTTATGCAACTGGAACGGGTCTTCGTTGAGTCATGGGATCAGGATGGAGAATTATCCTGGGATAAATTCGATGCCTACACTGCATGGAGTGCGGTTGTGCGAAGCGACTCTATGATTTCTGTTGGCTACCAGCCTGCCGGATATGCCAACATCAATGAGACCATTCACCTCGTAAACGTTGACGATCCAAAATGGAAACAGGTCAAACAGGACTTGATCCAATTTGTAGTAGATGAAACCAATCGCCTAAACCCAGCTGAAACTGTGGAAGCCAAAGACATCCTTGGTTTCAGGGATTCTAAATTGCCTTTCTTCTTCATCAGGGTTTACAACTACGAAATCCTGGCCAAGTTGCAGGAAATGGAGGTTGTAAGATACGCAGAGCCTAGTGGATATAGTCCTGTAGCGTATCAAGCGAACCGTTCATCATCTGGATGTGGGGCCAGCGTGCCTACTTCTCAGCCTCCTTCCAGTTATTTTTCAACGACTACGCCATCCACTACGAAAATCTCCTGGAACCACCTGGATAACCAGTACCATCACATCCAGGGAGCCTGGAATGCTGGTGCCGATGGAGACAATATCACTGTTGGCGTGATTGATACTGGACTAGATCCAGATCAAGCCAAGTTAAATGGCAGCTTCTCAAGCGGACAGTCTACGGGAAGATACAGAGAGAAATTTGGAACCTACCAGACTGGCTGGTGGTGGTGGAAAAAGTACGATGGGGTGAATGATAAGTGTGGACACGGCACTCAAATGGCAGGCGTTATCGCAGCTCCTAGAGCCGGCGGAGGCGCCCCAATGGGTACTGCCTGGAGATCCAACCTCATCTCAGTAAGGGCAACTTCAGATGTTGTGATCAATGGATCAAACGAAAAAGACGGTGTGGCAGAAGCCTTACGCCTGCTTGGAAACCGCTCGGATGTTAGAATTATATCTATGTCCATTGGAGATATTTTCTCAAGTGGAACTGTTTCTGATGGTATCAGATATGCTTACAACCGTGGAAAATTGATTTTTGCGGCTGGTGGGACTTCGACTTCCTTTACCAACTGGGTGGGTGTCACCTTCCCTGCGACCATGAATGAAACAGTGGCCGTAACTGGTGTAGATACTGGAACTCCATTGAGGAGATGTGATGTTTGCCACTCCGGAAACAAAATTGACTTTGTAGTTATCATGGAAGACCGCAGCAATAGCAATAAGCATCCTTTAACTTTGGCTCCCTCAGGGAATGTACCTGACCTTGTTGGAGGGTCATCAGTTGCCACTGCAACCATGGCAGGAATGGCAGCGCTGCTTTGGGGAGAGTATCCAAGCTGGTCAAGAACCCAGATCATGAATCGCCTGAAAGACGCCTCAGAATATTATCCTTCAAGAAGCAGCCAATTTGGTTGGGGAAGGGTTGATATCCTGGCAGCAGTTACAGGAACAAATCTTTAATAAGTGTTAATTTCATAGAAAAGCCGAAGGCATGTGCCTTCGGCTATTTTTTTGGAAAAGCTCAATTAGAAAGAGTCATTCAAAATCTTGATTTCGGCTCCATCCAGGCTTTCATCCACCTTGCACTGACAAGAAAGTCTGCTGTGATCTACCAGGTTTGGTAGGGAGTCCAACATGAATTCTTCATTCTCCGCTTTTGCTGGAAGCTTATCAAAGCCCTTTACAAACTCAACATGGCAAGTTCCACAACTGGCCATTCCACCACAGATAGCTGGTACATCAAATTCATTTTCTACCAATACTTCCATCAAACTTGTGGATGGGCTTACTTCCAATTCAAGCTCTTTTGAGCTTCCATCTGTATCGTTTACAGTTATTTTAAGCATTTATGTTGATTTTTTTAGTTGAACAATTGAATTTATCCCAAGCCTTCAACTCCTGTAACAGTTGTGTATTTCAGGGTAGTTTTCTTGTCTGGATAAATGATTTTTGCTGCTGAATGAGCCATCAAGGCAGCTTCATGAAACCCACAAAGGATTAACTTCAATTTACCGGGATAGGTATTGATGTCACCGATGGCATATATACCCTCAACATTGGTGCTGTAATCCCTGGTATCCACTGCCACTGCCCTTTTGTCTATGTCAAGTCCCCACTCTGCAATAGGGCCAAGTTTAGGACTCAAACCAAAAAGAGGAATGAAATAGTCTGTTTCTCTCAGAACTTCTTCACCAGCTTTATTTTTTATCTTGATAGCACTCAAGTGATCATCTCCCTCCAGAGACGATACCTGGGATTCGAGGAATAAATCCATTTTACCCGCTTCAGCCAAGTTGATAACCTTTTGAGCTGTGTCTGGGGCACCGCGGAATTCTGTTCTTCTATGGATCAAGGCCAATTCGGAAGCAACATCGGCAAGGTATACAGCCCAATCCAATGCAGAGTCTCCCCCACCAGCAATAACTACCTTTTTACCGCGATATTTTTCGGGATCCTTAACCATGTAATCCACTCCTTTCTTTTCAAACTCCAACAGCCTATCAAGCCCTGGTTTCCTGGGTTCGAATGATCCCAGGCCTCCTGCGATTACAACGACTTTGGCAGAGATTTCAGTTCCGTCCTCTGTTGTAAGCCTGAATGACCCATCCTCCAATTTCTCGACCTCTGTCAACTTTTCTCCAAGGGTATAGCTTGGGTTAAATGGGGCGATTTGCTCTTCGAGATTTTTAATCAAATCACCCGCCAGAACTGAGGGGTAACCTGGAATATCGTAGATTGGTTTTTTGGGATAGATTTCGGTCAGTTGTCCGCCTACCTGTGGCAATACATCAACCAAGTGGCATTTCATCTTCAACAAACCCGCCTCAAATACAGCAAATAAACCTACAGGCCCCGCACCCACAATGCATATATCAGTTTGAATCATGATCTATTTTTTCAAATTTAGAAGCTGTGCTAAAAAAAATTTTGACGAAAATACATTTTTTACCGTATCAAAACAGGAAGAGAGGAGAAAGGTTTGGTTTTTTCTCTTTTCTCAATCTTTATATTTGCACAAACATTAAACAAAAACATGAAAACTTTAAGATTATCTCTCTTTGGACTCCTACTTGCACTTTTAGTCTCTTGTGATACTGAAAACCTCGCAGTGACTCCTACAGCTGATATCACTTTCGTGGTGAAATACAATGCAAGCGGAGAGCCTGTCCCTAATGCCAGGGTTTACCTGTTTCAGACCAGGTCAACCTATGACAATTATGTGATGGAAAACCCTGATGCAGATCCTTCTATCTCACCCAATTTAAGCCCTACCAATGTCGGAACTACCAACTCTTCAGGGATAGTTCAATTTTTAAATTACGATTTGGATGGAACCAGTTTTGCTTCGGGAAGTAGCTTTACATTTGATACTGATCCTATCTATTACAGGGTTGAAGGCACGGAGAATGGTTCAGACTACCTGACCAATGATGGAAATGATAACCGTTTTGATTTTGGAGAAATAGAATCAGGGGGAAGTGCTACGCTTAACCTAGATGTATTTATCAAATAATTAACAGAAAGAAGCCAAATTCCAGGAAGGAATTCCTGGAATTTGGCTTTTAAATGTCCAGACCCCCATATTCTTCATATACACGGATAAACGCATCAGCTCCTTTAGGAGTAAGGGAGGCACTTACCACCCGATAAATCAGGTTTAGATATTCATCTACCTTTTTCTCCTCTTCGCCTTCGTAGTAAACCTCAGCATCTACAATCCAGGCATTAATCAGAATAAGTACCCCGTGAGACAACTTATCATAATGGCCCTCGTACTTCTCTTTTTTCAAATAATCTCCGGCTTGAAGAAAGGCATAAATCTCTCTAGCAATTCTTACCCTAAACTGGTTTTGTTTTTTAGCATGTCTCGCCACTTCAGGAAACTTCCTTACGAGATTAGGTAGGTCCAGGTAAATAAACTTGAACTTATAGAGAACCTTGAGCATTTTTCTGAGGCTTTGGACCATGAAATCGAATCGAAAAATTTCGGCCTGAAGGTTTTTGACTTCTTCGTCCAGTTCCTTTTGCATAAGGAAATAAAGTTCCAGAAGGATGTCATCCTTTTTCGCGAAGTAGTAACAAAGGTTTCCATAACTGATCCCCAAATTCTCGCTAATTGTTCTACTGGAAACCTGACTGATTCCATTTTCATTAAAAAGCTGCCTTGCTTTTTCCAGTATTTTGTCTCTTGTTTTCGCCATCTGAACTACAAAAATAAAAAAACCTCTGTCAATGTAGACAGAGGTCTTAGCCTATTTCTTGATTGTTGGTAATTCCGAATTTTAAGTGAACATGTATTGAATCCCCATTACCAATTTAAAATGCAATCGATTTGTAAGAAAAACTCCCGATATCAATTGCTTAAAGAACGAAATTCGGACAATCTGACGAATCGGCTTAGTTAAAGAACTTAGTGTTTGTTTGGATTTAGTCTACACTTACTACGAGGTACTTGGAAGTTTTCCAAAATTTCGCAGGATCAGTGATCTGAATAAAATCATATTTTTTATCCTGGTCTTCATCAGTGATGATGTAGGAACCTTCTGGATGTGGAGTCAATAGGACTACTTTTTTACCTGATACTGGGATTTCGCGGACATTTCTGATGTCGATCTTAGTGAAAGAGGACTCGTCAACGTTTTGTACCATGCGCTTTCCTTTCCCAATTACATTAGCTGTTTTCAACTCTTTAACCTCCCCTACCACATAGAAGGCGGTGTTGAGTGAAGTGAGTTGGGCATCAATGGTTTCACCTTGAGAATTGATTTGCCCTTCCTGATTGCTTAGTTGAGATTCCTGGTCAGAAGTCAATTGTACAAGGCTCTTGTTGACCTCATCCAGTTTGGTAACTTTCCCGTTGAGTTCTTCAACTTTGAAGTCAAGTGTTGCCAGTTGCTCTTTCAACTCAACGATCTGATTTTCACGATCTTTCAATTGTTTCTTGAGGGAGCTTACCATTCTACGGTAGGTGCTGGCTTGACCTTCGAATTTTTCAGCCTTGGCATTCAATTCATCGATCATCATTCGATTCTCATCCAACAATCCGTTGATCATCTGGATATCTGAAACGATTTTGTCTTTTTGGCTGACCCTCATTTCAGATCCATTTGAGTTCATGGAAATGAGGTTTTCTTTGGTTTTGATGGTCTCCAGATTTTTCTCAAACTCATCAAAAGTGGTCATAAAATCGTTTAGGATAGAATCCTGAGTTATTTTTTGAGACTGTAAAGCCGCGTTTTTCTGTTCCAATTCTTTTACCTTTCCTCCATCACAGCCTTCGAACAAAAAGAAGGCAACAAATAGAACAGGCAAAAATTTGATATAGGTTTTCATAAAAATGATTTTGAAAGTTGCTTACCACTCCTTTTCAAGACAAATGCCATTTTCATAAAAGCCTGATATTCAGCCCTAATTGTTTTTTGGTAGAGGGAAAATCGAATCAATTTGGGCAAAAAATTCTCATTTTGAGAAAAATCTAGCGAGATACTTTATCCATCAAATCCCCCCAGTTGCCTCGGAGGCTTTCATTCTTTTGGCTAAGATGAATGCTTTCCAGAAATAATTCTCTGGAAATAGCCTCTGCACCTAGGCTTTCTAGATGCTGAGTAGGAACCTGGCAGTCAATGATGTCAAAATTTCTTTGCTGTAGATCCTGAACAAGGGTAATAAAGCCAGCCTTGGAGGCATTGCTGGTTTTGGCGAACATGGACTCCCCAAAAAATGATTTCCCTAGAGAAACCCCATAAAGCCCCCCTACGATTGTACCCTCTTGCCAAACCTCCACAGAGTGAGCAAATCCTAATCGGTGCAATTCGACATAGGCGTTGAGCATATCATCTGTGATCCATGTTCCGCTTTGTCCAGGTCGATACATTTGCTGGCATTCTTGAATTACAGCTTTAAAATCCTGATCATATGTAATGGTAAAAATACCCTTCCTGAAGACCTGTTTCATTGACTTAGAGACTTTCAGTTTATAAGGGTACAGGACAAAGCGGGGATCTGGACACCACCATAGAATGGGGTCGTGTTCTGAAAACCAGGGAAAAATCCCGTTTTCATACGCAAGCAACAACCTTTCGGGAGATAAGTCTCCGCCAATACCCAGCAATCCATCGGGTTCTGCGTTGCCTTGGTGAGGAAAAATAAGTTCTTGAGGTATTCGGTATATCGGCATACATATAGGAAGGCACATACCCAAGGAGATATGTGCCTGTAATTTCTATGAATTCGGTTTATTGTGCAAGCTCCTCAACAGTGGCTCCGATTCCTCTATCTACGAGGGCTTCACGCATTGGATTTAGCTTTTTCCTGGGGCCTTTCTTGACCGCATATTTTCCTTTGGTATGGATGATCCATGCACATTGCTCAGCTTGTTCGGAGCTGTGATCGCAGACATCCATCAAGGATTTGATTACCCAATCGAATGTATTTACTTCATCATTCCACACAATGAGACTGACGGGTTCGTCAACAAGAACAATTTCTTCTACTTCCTCGAGTTCTAGCACTTGTACATTAAGCGGCATCATTTCTAATCTGCAGTTTTTGATTTTAACTATAAGTCACCCTTTTAATCCAGTACAAATTTATATTTTTCCCAAAGAAAAATAAATTATACTGTACGATCAGTCTGGATAAATTCGTAAACATTATAATGAGACAACTCACAAGGGGGTCCCTTGTTTGTTTAGAGGGGCAAAATTTATGCAAGTCTTTCTCAGTTGTAATAAAAGCACCAAATTTATTTAAAATTTGAAGGTCATAAACTGAAATAGAACCCAAACATATACTGGCGGATATTTATGAAAAAGAATCACATCCTATTCCTTTCCACAATCATCATTACGTGCCTGCCTTTGACAAGTTTCGCCTGGGGCTTTTGGGCACACCAACGGATCAACAGGCTAGCCGTGTTTACCCTGCCTCCTGAAATGCTTGGCCTGTATAAAAAAAATATTGAGTTTTTAACAGAACATGCAGTAGATCCAGATAAAAGGCGTTATGCGGTGGATGGAGAAGCAGCTCATCATTTTATAGATGTGGATCACTATGGAGAATATCCTTTTGAAAATGTACCCAGGTATTGGGAGGATGCAGTCAAAAAATTTGGCAAAGATACCCTTGAAGCTTATGGTGTAGTACCCTATCACCTGCCGACAGTAGTCATACGGTTGAAAAAAGCATTTGAGAGAAAAGACCTCATTAGTATCCTTAAAATCTCTTCTGACCTTGGACATTATGTAGGTGACTCCCATGTTCCGCTGCACACCACAGAAAATTACAATGGACAGATGACCGGTCAAAAAGGTATCCACGGTTTTTGGGAATCGAGGCTGCCGGAACTTTTTGGGGAGGAATATGACTTCTTTGTGGGTCAATGCTACTATGTAGAAGACCTCTATAATGAAAGTTGGAAATTTGTTTTGGAAAGTCATTCTCTATTGGACTCCGTACTGGATTTGGAGAAAAAATTGAGTCAGGAGTATCCAGCTGATAAAAGATATAGCTATGAAAGCCGCAACAACATAGTGGTCAGAACTTATTCGAGAGAATATTCTGAAGTCTACCATCGAAAAATGGATGGCATGGTAGAGAAAAGAATGAGACAGGCCATTCTTCGTGTAGGCTCATACTGGTATACCGCATGGAGGCTTGCAGGTTCACCTGATCTTTCTGAATTACTTGAACAAAAGATTGAAAGCAAACCCAAGCGTTATAAAAACCTCCTAAAAATCCTGGATAGAGAAGCACAGGACATAGGTTTTCTTTTTGATGGCTGTTGTGCCAAGCCCATCCGCAAAGCCCAGGCCTTTGGCATGTACAGGACCATGAGCTGCGTTCAGGATGATCCCAGGTATGAGCTGCTGGTAGGAGAAATGGCCACAAAGAAGGGTAGCAACAAGAAAAGTCCCTGGTATAAAAAACTGTGGAATTGGTTATTTGGATAAAGGATTGGTGTATCCAAAGTCACCAAAGGCTATCCTTTTCCATTTTCATGTTTAAATTGTAGCCATAAACTATTCAATCATATGCAGACGGGATTTTGGACATTAATGTTGATTTTGGTGGGATTGTTCATATTTTTCGGTTTCAAGGATGATGTGCAACAAAATCCTAAAAACTTCTTCCGCATAGTCATCAGTCTTCCATTGAGTATGTTTACAGCTGTATTGGGCTTGAAATGCTACAACAATAAGATCAGAAACTGGGCATTGTCTACGCCTCCTGAAGAAAAAATAAAAAAAGATTAAAATGAGGTGATGCTTTCCGATCGATTCCGACTATTCCCCAAAGAGTCAACCGTAAATCGATCGAAGATGAAGAAAATTCCAAGATTTTTATTCCTGATATTGTTCCTTTTCTCTACTCAGCTTCTCCTGGTAAGCTGTGATCCAGCCACATTGGCTAGACTTATTGGCATTTCAATCACTGATGGACCTATTGATGACCCCCTTTATGGAGATGTATTTATCACTGTGGATGGGATCAAAATTGATGGTAAAAAACTTGACGGTTTTCAGCGCCAAACAATCAATATATCTGAACTCCAAAATGGAATTTCGACCTCTTTGTTTAAGGACGAAGTGGCAGTTGGGACGTATGAAAGCATCAGCTTGATCCTTGATTTTGATAAGGATGATTCTGGAGAAGTTCCAGGCTGTTATGCGAATACAGTTTATGGCAGGAAAATCACCCTGGCCAATTATCGTACTGGCAAACAAGAGGTTACCATAGAGGGAGAATTTGTAGTCGATGAAGATGAAGATTCTGAATTCGTCATTGATTTTGACCTGCGAAAAACCATCCGGGGAGATCGTCCTGGAGATGAGGGGGAGCTAAGTTTTATAGACGTAGGAGAAATGGGCAAGGCCCTAAGGATGGCTGACAGCAAGGAAACAGGAAACTTGCAATTAGAATTGACCCTTGAAGCCAGTTTACCAGAAGCAGCGTTGGGATACCTCATTTATGTTTACCCAAAAGGTGGATTTGACCGCAATGCAGAATTTCTTGACAGTGATGGTAATGGAATCAATTTTGAGAATGCCGTCGTCAGTGGAAAGATTGTTTTGGAATCTACGGGAGGTATTGGAACTGCTACCCTGCCTTTCATCCTAGAAGGTGATTATGAACTTGTGATCGAGGCTTATGAAAGATATGAGTTTTCTCAGACCCGACTGGGCTACCTGGCCATTCAGGGACAGGAAAGTGTAGTTACTCCCTTTAGCATTAGCAAGGGAAAAAAGACCGAGCTTGGTCTGAATGGGACGAGTATCATAGAATAAATTGAAACATGTTTATCATTTTATATATGTTTTGAGGGAGCAGGTCTCTATGAGGCCTGTTCTTTTTTTAATGGCTGCGATACAGTCATATGTGAAAATATTGTTATAAAATCTTTACCCTACACAAAGAATATTTACTAAATTGTTAGGAAAACACCTACAGCTAGCTACCACGCAATGCCTAAGCCAATAGATCAAATGGATGATCAGGAGTTATGGAATTCCTTCCAGAAAGGAAGCAAAGAGGCATTTGCTGAACTCTACAAACAAAACATTCAGACCTTATACCATTTTGGGAAGAAGTTCACTAATGACAGAGAATTGGTAAAAGATTCCATCCAGGAAATTTTTACAGATTTTTGGAGGAAGCGCGATTCTATCAAAGAGTTGCACAAGGTCAAGGTATACCTCTTGAAGTCATTAAGGTATAAATTAATTCGATCGATGAGCCAGGCTAAAAAAATCAACCAAATAAATCTGGGAGATTTACTCAAAGAGATTCCTGGGGTGGAATTGCAGGAGACTGAAAATGATTTTAAGAGAAAGCGTTTGTTAAAAGAGAACATTCAACGCTTACCCGAAAGGCAAAAGGAAATAATTCATCTCAAATATTTTCAAAACCTGACCAATGATGAAATAGCTGAAGTCCTGAATATCAATTACCAATCTGCCTCTAATCTTCTACATCGCGCCCTCACAAAATTGAAAGACATCATTTTGAAGCAATCCTAAAAAATAATAGGCTGTCTTTCAACACTTTAACAAAAAATTCCAAAAAATATACCCAATTGGTGAGTATAAAGTCAAAATCCTCTACACTTATAGGGTAAGCAATTAAAAATTAGCTACTTCTATGAATTCTTATCAGGAATTTGAGTTAGTGGATTTCGCGGGTGATGATCAATTTATCCAACACGTACTCCATCCTACGATGGAGTCCGGTGAGTTTTGGAGGAATTGGTTGTTGAGATTTCCGGAAAAGCAAGAAGTCTGGAAACAGGCATTTAC
The DNA here is from genome assembly GCA_022760475.1 of Bacteroidia bacterium. Classification (GTDB taxonomy): domain Bacteria; phylum Bacteroidota; class Bacteroidia; order J057; family J057; genus JALEFZ01. Next base: position 34,599 of record JALEFZ010000066.1, read on the forward strand.
GCTGGTTCAGGATATCCATCAAATTGAAAATGAAGAAAAGGAAGGTAGCTATGAGCAGGAAATTTGGGAAAGGCTCGAATCAGAATTAACCAAGGAACCTCCGGCAAAGGTACTGAGACTGGGCTCAAGGTGGTGGATAGCGATAGCTGCCGGGCTTGCCATCTTAATAGGCTCAGTCGTACTGGTCAAGAGTCTAGAGAAGCAATCTTTTGGGGGGCAAAATGGATGGATTACCCTAAAAAATGACAGTGGTATACCCAAAAGAGTAGAATTAGGAGAAAAGAGCTACATCACACTGGAATCATTTAGCTCAGTCAAATATCAAAAATCTTATGGTGAAGGAGAAAAAGCTGTCATCATTAGTGGGGAAGCCTTCATAGATGTTGAAGAGGACAGCTTGAGTCCGTTGATCATTTATGCCCGTGGGGTCATTACCAAGGTATTCTCCAATAAACTTCGAATCAGGGCTTTTGAGGGAGAAGAATCAGTGGAAGTAGAGGTGCAAAAAGGGCGGTTATCGGTCTATGCAAAAGTAGATTCTGACTCGTCGCAGGAGATTGGGGAGGGAGAAAACCTCTTTTTTCAAGGAAATAATGGGGTTTTAATCAAAAGGCCAAATACCAAGATTGAGGTAGTCGAAAATCAAAGAATTCGTTACAACAAAGCGGATTTACACTTGGAAAAAATGTTGGCTGTTCAACCTGTGATTCTAGCTAGACCTCATGACCTTTCAAGTTTTTCCTTTTACAACAAACCAGTCATAGAAGTATTTGAGGCCTTGGAAAAGGCATATGGCATCCACATGGAGTACAATCCTGCAACACTTGAGGCATGTAGCATCACAACCAAGCTGGATGATGAGCCATTGTTTCAAAAGCTAAGCATCATTTGCAAGGCTCTAAACCTTAGTTACAAAAAGCAGGGAATCAAAATAGTCATCGAAGGAGAGGGCTGTTAAAATAAATGTGGAACATACGGCAATATGTTCCACATATCTTATGGCATTCTGAAAACCAGGAGTTTGGAAATGACCTGTTGGCGCAGGAGTCTCATTCCAGGAAGCTCCTAGGGATTCTATTAACCACTAATCGCAATTAAATTATGAAAAAAAATGGACAACTACGCTACCAACTAATCCGAATCATGAGGATTACATCTGTACATCTACTATTTATTTTTCTTTCAGTAGCCATGCTGGAGGCAAATAATGGGTATGGCCAAAAAATTTTAAAAAAGAAATTGAGTATCAAACTTGATAAAGCGGAACTTGTTGACGCTTTGGAAGATATAGAGCAACAAACAAACATAACCTTTACTTACAGCCCCCAAAAGATCGATCTTGGGGCTAAGGTCTCGATCTATGCAAAGAAGAAAGAGTTGGGTTCAATACTGGATGAATTGTGCCCCAAACTGGGCTTGAATTATGAGGTATTCAATGAGAAAACCATTGTATTGATGGATGCTCAAAATTCAGATCCATTCTTAAAACAGATACAATTACAAATTTCTGGCAGAGTTATCAATTCAGAAGGTGTTCCAATAATTGGAGCTACTATCCTGATCAAGAATACAACTTTGGGAACCAATACAGATGAAAATGGGGAGTTTTCAATTAAATGTGATCCAAATAGCACCTTATTGGTTTCCTATATAGGATTTGAGGTCAAGGAGGTCCCTATTGGCACGGAGAACGATACCCTGGAAATTGTGTTGACTGGACAACTGAGTCTGGATGGAGTCACTGTGCTTGGGTCCAGGGGACGTCCACGCACACAGTTAGAAACTGTAGCTCCGATTGATGTTATTAACAATACAGTCCTCCAATCATCACCACAGAATGAGCTTGCGCAGGTGCTACAATATGCGGCGCCTTCCTTTCACTCTACCAAACAAAACATTGGTCATGGTTCTGACCACATTGATCCCATGACACTTCGTGGTCTGGGTGCGGACCAGACCCTTGTTTTAATCAATGGAAAGAGGAGACACGCAACTTCTCTGATGAATGTAAATGGGACAGTTGGACGTGGGCAGGTAGGTACAGACCTGAATTCCATTCCCATGGCAGCGGTTGAAAGAATAGAGGTATTGAGAGATGGTGCAGCAGCCCAATATGGTTCAGATGCCATTGCCGGGGTAATCAACATTGTCCTCAAAAAGAACATTAACAAAGGCCAAATCAACGTAAGGACAGGTTTTTTGGCAGCTCCACCTGAGGCTCCATCCTGGTTGAATGAGTTTAACCCCTACAACGATAATCCGGATCTGACATCCGTTCAAGGCCTGGGAGGGGGAGAGAATATCCAGGTAAGTGCAAATTATGGCTTGGCAGTGGGTAAAAAGGGAGGTTTCCTGAATATGACCCTTAATTACCTTCGCAAAAATCCTTTCAACAGGATGGACGACTATACCATTGAGATGTTTTCTGATGAAAGAAGAGGCGATCCTATTGCAGAGTTTGCGGCATTCAATCAAAGTGATCCTGTTGCTATTGCAGCCTACAATGAAAGATGGGGTGCAACATTTGGAACGGCAATTGTCAATCCACTCAATGATTTCCACGGAAGAAGGGTTGCCAATATGGGAGGTTCCGGTACAACCAATGCCGGTATCATGTTCAATGGGGAGTTGCCACTGAATGAAAATTCTACCTTTTACACTTTCGGGGGTTATAATTATCGCCTGGGACAGGCGACAGGCTTTGTTCGTCGTCCCAACCAAACAGGTAGACAATCAGGTCTATGGCCATTGGGTTTCTCGCCGCACCTGGATTCTGACATCCAAGACTTCTCAGCAGCAGCAGGAGTCAGGTCTTTGTACAAAGGCTGGAAAGTAGATTTGAGCAATACCTATGGAGGCAATTCCTTTGCATGGACCATTTTCAATTCCAATAATGCATCACTGGGGTTGGAGTCGCCAACCAGCTTCTACGCAGGTGGACTGAAGTATGCCCAAAATGTAATTGATCTGGATGTTTCCAGAAACATTGACGTTGGTTTTCCATTGAATACGGCTTTTGGGGCAGAGTTTCGCCTGGAAAACTTCCAACAAATGGCTGGTCAGGATGAGTCGTGGCAAAACTATGATGGAGGGATAAAAGAAGCAGGAAGTCAGGTATTTCCGGGTTATCAAAGGGGAAATATCACTGATAAGTACAGGTTCAACTCCGGTGTTTATGCTGATTTTGAGGCAGAGTTTACCAAGAATTGGCTTCTGGCAGTTGCGGGTCGATTCGAAGAATACTCAGACTTTGGAAACAACTTTAGCTGGAAGGCAGCTACCCGCTACAGAATTACCCCACAGCTTACTGTGCGTGGGGCTGTCAGTACGGGTTTTAGGGCCCCATCCCTTCCACAGAAATATTTCAGCAGCTATACCCTTCAGTTTATTACAACTCCTATTGGGATTGATGGAGTAAACATCGCCCATTTGAACGACGATAGCCATGTAACCCGTCAATTTGGAATTGAAAACCTCAGGCCAGAGACTTCCCAAAACATCAGTTTTGGTATTACAGCCAAGCCACTTCCGAACCTTTCGCTAACCATTGATGCGTATCAAATTGAAATCAAGGATAGAATTGGAATCACGGGCAGATTCAATGGAGGTCAAGACCCTCGATTTGCTGCTATACTAGATTCTTCAGGCCTTTCACAGGTTCAGTTTATGACCAATGCAGTTGACACCCGCACCAGGGGCCTTGATTTTGTCATGAATTACCTCATTCCGATAAAAAGTGGCAGCCTTACCCTAACTGCAGCAGGTAACTTTACTGAAACCATGATACCTAGGGATGCGAATGGGGATCCAGTTATCAAAACAGGCGATTTCCTTGCAGGATTTGGTACAGTTCTCTTCAACAGAGAAGAGATTTCAAGGCTTGAAGTAGCTCAGCCCAGAAGTAAAATCATCCTGGGTGCCAACCTTAAACTTGGTGGATTTACCATAAATGTAAACGCAACCCGATTTGGAGAGATTCAGTATATTCATCCTATTGCTGATCCAAGAGCCAATGCCTGGAAGGACGGAGCTATCGAGACCTTGGACCAGACTTTTTCACCAAAGATTCTTACTGACGTAGACCTAAGCTATGATATTGTTGAGGGAGTCCGTATTGGAATTGGGGGGTCAAATATTTTTAACGTTTATCCTGATAGACACACACATTCCGCAAACTATGGGGGGGGCATGTTCCCATATAGTCGTCGTGTTTCCCAATTCGGTTTGTCTGGGGCCGGATTCTACGGAAGGCTAAACTTCAACTTCTAAGTTTTACTGGTCTTCACTTTTTGCTTTCCTCACTCAGCAGAGTTCAGGAGCGGAAGGGACTTCATAGCAATCATAGCTTCCGGTCTCCTGACTCTGCATTTTTTCTTCTTCCAAATGAACAACACTACTTGGATCAAAAGCATGGGATTGGTTCTTGGGCCTGTGGCCTTTAGCTGCTTCCTGTGGACGGAGTTTCCCCAGATTTCTGAAAATGCCAACCTTGTCATAGGTATGGCCTGTTGGATGATTATCTGGTGGATCAGCGAGGCGGTTTCAATTTCGGTTACTGCCCTTCTTCCCATCACTTTATTCCCTCTTTTGGGGATCATGGACATAAAATCTGTAAGCGCATTTTATGCCAGCCCCATAGTTTACCTGTTTTTTGGGGGATTTGTAATGGCTCTGGCTTTGGAGAAGGTAAACCTCCACAAGCGGATCGCAATAAATATTCTCAAGTTGACGGGAACCCATGCAGACGGGATTGTATTTGGGTTCATGCTGTCTACCGCCTTGATGAGCATGTGGATTTCAAATACGGCCAGTACAGTTGTGATGTTACCTATTGCCATTTCTGTGATAAACCTTCTTTTAACAGATCCTTCAAAAATGAGCAAGGGACAACGAGCATTTTGCCTTACGATCATGCTAGGAATCGCATTTGGAGCAAATATTGGTGGAATGGCCACACTCATAGGTACCCCTCCAAATTCAGTCATGCTTGCATTTATGGAAAACCAATACCAAATCGAAATAGATTTCCTGCGGTGGATGTTGATGGGTGTACCATTTTCCATGATCCTTTTATTGACTACTTTTTATATTCTTGTTCGGGTATTTTACCCTAATGGCATGGGCAAGGTGGAAGAAGCCCAATCCATTATTGAAGCAGAACTGAAGCAGCTCGGCTCTATGGGAAGGGGGGAAAAAATAGTAAGTGTCATTTTTATCCTGGCGGCATTGATGTGGATTCTTCGCTCGCAAATCAATGTTCTAATTCCCCAAGCCCATCTCACAGACACCAACATCAGCCTTATGGCAGCCTTGCTATTGTTCATCACCCCTATAGACTGGCGAGAACATAAATTTGCATTAGCATGGAAGGACACTGAAAAACTTCCCTGGGGAATTTTAATTCTCTTTGGAGGAGGATTGGCCCTGGCGGCGGGGCTTTCAGAGGTCGGTTTGATAGATTTTATAGGTGATTACCTTTCCTCCCAAAAAAATTGGCCAGTTATTGCCATCACCTCCATTTTGATCTTTTTGATGCTATTCATGACGGAACTGATTGGCAATGTGGCTCTGGTTACCATTTTGGTTCCATTGGTAGCAGGTATTTCTCAAGGAATTGGGGTTTCTATGCTTGAATTGGTTATTCCTGTTACACTGGCTTCAAGTTGTGCATTCATGCTTCCAATGGCTACTCCACCAAATGCCATTGTTTTTGCGAGTGGACATATTAAGGTTTTTGAAATGGCCAGGGTAGGTTTTTTCTTAAATCTAATTTCAGTTGTCTTCCTAATTGCCCTTTCCAGATGGATAATCCCATTTATTTTTCAGGTATGAATGGGTAATAGATTCACGCAAAAAATAAAAGGTCGTAAATCAATTCAAACTTCATTAACATGCAATTCCAAAGATTTATTAACATTGCACATATGTTGCTAAATGAATGTCAGTTATAACTGACTTACGATCAAATACTACTACATGCTGCCCATTAAAATTATTAAAAATCGCTCCGATATTGGAGCCGGAACCCGTGGTTCGGACATGGGAATCGATGCCATCGAAATTGCTGCCATTAATGCAGACAACAATTACTTCACCCGATACCCTTATGTAGAACTTGATACGGACAACGAAACCGTTTATAACAAGGTAAAAACAAGTTTTGCCAAGAGGATCACCCATGTGGCTGAACAATGCCAAAGGGTCTCAGAAGCGGTAAAGGAAGCACTCGAACAAAAGTACTTTCCCGTAGTCCTTTCAGGAGACCACTCATCTGCACTAGGTACCTTGAGCGGAGTCAAGGCACACCATTGGGACAAAAGAATGGGGGTAATTTGGATTGATGCCCATGCAGATCTCCATTCGCCTTATACTTCTCCTTCAGGAAATGTGCATGGAATGCCACTTGCAGCAGCCCTTGGGGAAGACAATACTGAACTTCAAATCAATGAGGTAGCCGAAGACACTGAAATCCAGTGGAACAAACTCAAAAATACGGGAACAGCAGGTCCAAAAGTCTTGCCTGCTGATCTGATTTTCTTTGGGGTAAGAGATACTGAAGAACCAGAAGACAAACTGCGAGAAAGGCTGAATATCAAGAATTATCCCGTTCATGAAATCAGGTACCGAGGACTTGAAACCTGCCTTCAAGAAGCGATTGAACAACTTTCGGAATGTGATGTGCTCTATATTTCATTTGATGTAGATAGCATGGACTGCGACCTGGTTTCAAAAGGCACAGGTACACCTGTTTCCAAGGGTTTTGACCCGGAGGAAGTAAAACAGATCATTACCAACCTGATGGATACGGACAAGGTAGTTTGCCTCGAAGTAACAGAAGTAAACCCCTTGTTGGATCACAAGGGAAATAAAATGGCAGAAACAGCATTTGAAATACTACATGCTGTTACAGGTTCCAAAGCTTAGAGTAAATAGGATTTAGGCGATTGAGCCCTCTGCTTTTGCGAGGGCTATGCTCCTTTCTCCAATCATGTAGACATATTGAAAAATGCAAAAACAAGCTACTCCTCCCAAAAGGTGCCAAAGAAAGTGAGTCCCTATTCCATCAAGGTTTTCTCTGACCCAGGGAGAAAAATCCAAAACCCTGAATGTCAATGCTCCGGCGAAAGCTGCGATGCCCCCATAGATCCACTTGCTTTGGAAGAAATCCGTTTTTCGGAGGACCAAATAAACAGGAACAATTACAAGGACCGCCATCATGACGTAGTTGATGTTAACCTGAATGCCTTCCCTAATAGGAGAATAAACTACAGCGAAGCTGATGGCGGTGTAGATGGCTGAGATGATCCCAAGTTGTCTCCAACTTCCTCCTGACATGATGAAGAAGTATGCCCCCGCAGCCATGCATAGGATCATGATTGGTAACCAATCCATATGAAGGAAGATCGGGTATTGCCTAAAAAGGTGGTAGATCGTTCCTCCGATACCACCAATCAGGAGAATTCCAAGACTTACTGTCATAAAAAGGTGCTGCTTGTATTTGCCCCTAAGTATCCATGCAAAGTAAGCGGAGATGATGATAAAGAAGATCGCTGAAATCCCATTTATAGGCTCTACGACAAAGTTATCGAAGTTAGACTCTGCATAAAGTGGTCCCATATCTCTTTGGAGGTCTTCTCCTCCCCTGTTCTGAAGTTGTAAAAGTATCTCGATCATTATTTACAAGGATGATGGTGGTTTAAATTTTATGGGCAATGTAGCAAAAAGCCACAAATCCCCATCATTTAATGGATTTTGACAAAATTAATGATGATTGCTAGTGAATTAATAAAATTTAAAGCATTATTTTGCCATTCTTAAACAGATTCACTCATTGAAGGGAATGGAAATAGTAGTTAAAGTGGCCTCAAAAGAGGATGAATCCTTTGCCGAGGCAATCTGTAAAATGATTGAGGAGGCTGCAAAAGCCCGTGGTACCGGTATCGCCAAGCGTAAGGCCTCCTACATTCAGAAAAAGATTCAGGCTGAAAATGCAGTCATTGCCCTTGTAGATGGCAAGTTGGCTGGCTTTTGCTACATCGAGACCTGGGAGCATGGCAGATATGTGGCCAATTCAGGATTGATCGTTAATCCCGAATTTAGGAAAATGGGACTTGCCAAAAAGATCAAAAAAAGGGCATTCGAGCTGTCAAAAGAGAAATTTCCTAACTCTAAGATGTTTGGTATCACTACCAGCCTGGCGGTTATGAAAATCAATGCCGACCTTGGTTACAAGCCCGTTACCTTCTCCGAACTCACCCAGGACGAAGTCTTCTGGAGTGGCTGTAGTTCCTGCCCCAACTATGATATCCTGACCAGGAATGACCGTAAGCTTTGTCTTTGTACCGGAATGCTTTATAAGCCAGGAGAGGAAGACAAAAAAGAGCAAGAAAACAAGGATAAGGAGGTCGAATTGAAGCAGCGTTGGGAAAGGTATAAAGAACATCTTCGCAAGCGCAACAGCAATAAAATTCTGCAAAGGATCTGGGACAACCTTTTCAAAAAGGAATCTGCTCCAAAAAAATAATTCACATTTCCAGGAACAATATTTTACATGGAAAAGCTAGTATTGGCGTATTCGGGAGGCTTGGATACCTCCTATTGTGTGGCCTACCTCAAAGAACAAGGCTACGAAGTGCATGCTGCAACAGTTAACACTGGCAGCTTCTCCCAGGAAGAACTCAGAGGGATTGAGGAAAGAGCTTTCCAGTTGGGCGTGAGCTCTTTTGAAGTGTTGGAGGAGACCAGATCCTATTATGAAAAATGTGTCAGGTATCTCCTTTACGGGAATATCCTGAAAAATCATACTTACCCCCTTTCTGTAAGTGCAGAAAGGATGTTCCAGGCGCTTGCCATCGCACAGTATGCGAAAAAGCTCAATGCAAATGCCATTGCACATGGTTCTACAGGAGCAGGAAATGACCAGGTTCGCTTCGACCTTGCTTTCCAAATCCTGATGCCACAAGCCAAGATTATTACCCCGATCAGGGATCAAAAACTTTCCAGAGAAGAAGAGGTCAAATTCCTGCAGGAAAGAGGGGTTAACATCAGCATGGAAAAAGCCCAATACTCTATCAATAAGGGTCTTTGGGGGACTTCTGTAGGAGGAAAAGAGACCTTGAACTCTTGGGATTCTCTACCTGAGGAGGCCTACCCTACCCAACTGGGGACCAAGGGATATTTAGAAACCGTCCTACACTTTGACAAGGGGGAATTCATCGGCATTGACGAGCAAAGATTTGACCATCCCGTTGCCGCTATAGAAGCTCTGGATGAACTGGCAAAACCCTATGCCATTGGCAGGGACACCCATGTAGGCGATACGATTATTGGGATCAAGGGAAGGGTTGGATTTGAAGCTGCTGCTCCCCTTATATTAATCAAGGCTCACCAATTGATGGAGAAGCATGTACTCAGCAAGTGGCAGATGCATTGGAAAGATCAGTTGGCCAACTGGTACGGCATGCTTCTACATGAGGGTCAATTCCTAGAACCAGTAATGAGAAACATAGAAGGATTCTTGACGGATACACAAAAAACCGTTTCGGGAAAAGTGAGGGTCAGATTGAGTCCTTATCGATTTGATATCCTTGGAATTGAATCCCCCCATGACCTGATGGCTAGCAAATTTGGGACTTATGGAGAAATGAATCGTGCCTGGTCAGGGGAAGATGTAAAAGGATTCACAAAAATTCTCTCCAATTCTCACAACATTTATTATCAGGTAAATGAAGATCTGATGGATTTGAATGCCAATAAGTCTGAAAATGAATAAGATTAAAGTCGGAATTGTAGGTGGAGCAGGCTACACGGCAGGAGAACTAAGTAGAATCCTGATTCACCACCCACAGGCTGAAATAAGCTGGGCCCAGAGCAGCAGTCAGGCAGGTAAATACCTGCATGAAGTGCATAGCGACCTTCTTGGTGAAAGTGAATTGCGCTTTTCTACTCAAATGGAGGGGGAAGTTGATCTGATTTTTTTCTGTGGGGGCCATGGAAAGACCAAGCCCTTTCTTGAAGCTAATGAGATTTCGGATAAAGTAAAGCTGATTGACTTGAGCAATGAGTTTCGCCTTGAAAGCACAGATCACAACTTCATCTATGGACTCCCAGAACTCAACAGAGAAAAGATTAAACATGCAAGTAAAATAGCCAACCCAGGTTGCTTTGCTACCTGTATACAATTGGGATTGTTGCCTCTGGCCCATTCAGGCAAATGGAAGTCCGAAGCCCATGTCTCAGGCATTACAGGTTCGACAGGTGCCGGTCAACAACCGAGGCCAACTACCCACTTTTCATGGCGCAGCCACAACCTTTCTACTTATAAGGCATTTACGCATCAGCATCTTGGCGAAATCCGTCAAAGCCTTGAACAGGCCAGCGGAGAGATTGGCCCCAAAATCCATTTTGTTCCCATGAGGGGACCGTTTAGCAGGGGCATTCTGGTATCGACCCACCTGAAATCAGATTGGTCGGAGGCAGAGGCAAGGGAATATTACAGCAATTATTATTCTGACCATCCATTTACCCATTATTCTGAAACCAACCCACACCTCAAACAAGTGGTCAATACCAATAAGGCCGTGGTATATGTTGAAAAATTCGAAGACCAGCTCCACATAGTTTCAGTCATTGACAACCTCTTAAAAGGTGCTTCGGGACAGGCAGTTCAGAACATGAATTTGATGTTTGGATTGGCAGAAGGTACGGGATTGGGATTAAAGGCAAGTGCTTTTTAATTTTGACTATGGATAAATTTACTTCCCTTAGCGATGTAGGCGACCCGTCAGGCCTGTTGGCCTTGGCAAAAGAGGCCCAACTAAATCCCCATGGATGGGCAAGCCTAGGAAAGGGTAAAACCCTTTGTTTGTTGTTCCTTAATCCAAGCCTCAGGACCAGGTTAAGCACTCAAAAAGCGGCTCAATTGCTTGGAATGGAGGTCATGGTCATGAACATCAACCAAGATGGGTGGAAATTGGAATTCGAAGAGGGAGTAGTCATGGATGGTGATAAGGCAGAACACATCAAGGAAGCTGCCGCAGTAATCGCTCAGTATTGCGATCTAGTAGGGATTAGGACCTTCCCAAGTTTTAAAAGTAGAGAGGAAGATTACTCCGAAAACCTGTTAAATGCCTTCATTGAGTATTGTGGAATTCCTGTTGTAAGCCTTGAATCTGCAACCAGACACCCTTTGCAATCTCTGGCAGACTGGTTAACCATCGAAACTTTCAAAAAGTCTCAACGTCCCAAAGTTGTGCTATCCTGGGCACCACACCCAAGGCGGCTTCCGCAAGCAGTTGCCAATTCCTTTCTGGAATGGATGAGGGTAGCTGATGTAAACCTCCATATCGCCCATCCACAGGGCTTTGAATTGAGTGATGAATTCACCAATGGAATTCCCATTCATCATGATCAGCAAAGCGCCTTTCAGGGAGCAGATTTTGTGTATACCAAAAATTGGTCATCCTTTCACAATTATGGTGAAACCCTTTATCCCAACAAGGACTGGGAAATCACCTTGGAGAAGTTGGGGAATGCCTCTTTCATGCATTGTCTCCCAGTGAGGAGGAATGTCGTGGTGGCTGATGAAGTGCTAAACAGTTCCCAATCTATAGTGATTCCCCAAGCAGGGAACAGGGTTCCTGCTGCTCAAGCGGCTTTGATTCAAATCCTTCAAAACTTATGAAAGAAAGCCTGAATGTGGTTAAAGTTGGGGGAAAAATCCTTGAAACCCCTAAATTTTTGGAGGCTGCCCTGGATCAATTTGCCAATTTAAAGGGGCCTAAGGTATTGGTTCATGGAGGGGGGCGCACAGCAACCGAAATCGCAACCAAGTTGGGCATTGAAGCGCCCATGGTAAATGGCAGAAGGATAACCAGTGATGAAATGCTGGAAGTAGCCATGATGGTCTATGGGGGCCTTTCCAATAAACGGCTCGTTGCCAAATTGCAGGCCAAATCTGTTCAGGCCCTTGGAATCACAGGTGCCGACCTGAATATGATTCAAGCCCATAAACGTGAAGTGAAAGACATAGATTACGGTTGGGCAGGGGACATTGACCAGGTAAATGAGGATGTATTGTTTAAGCTCTTGTATGGAGGGGTTTGTCCTGTAATGGCTCCATTGACTCATGACGGTCAGGGGCAAATGCTCAATACCAATGCGGATACCATTGCTTCCACGGTGGCAGTTGCCATGAGTAATAAATTTGATGTTAGCCTTACCTTCATTTTTGAAAAAAAGGGGGTATTGGTAGATCCTGATGATGACGAAAGTCTGATCGACCATATAGACCGGGCTTCATTTAAGGAATATGTCGACAAGGGGCAGGTTTCCGGGGGAATGATACCGAAATTGAGCAATGCCTTTGACGCCATTCATGCGGGTGTAAACAAGGTCTTGATCGGAAGATATGACGCCATTGCTTCATTGAAAGGTAATTTTAGCGGAACGACTATTTCCTTATAGTTGAGCTTATTTTTATTGAAATACATACAGATGAATGTCCTCTCCATAAAAGCCATCGAACTGTTAAAATCCTTGATTTTGACCCCCTCTCTCTCCCGGGAGGAGCAGCATACTGCGGTCATCCTCCAAAAGGCACTTGAGGACGAGGGCATTCCGACCTATAGAAAAGGGAATAACGTTTGGGCAAAGTCAAAGTATTGGGAAGAAGAAAAAGCAGTAATCCTGCTCAATTCCCATCATGACACGGTAAAGCCCAATCCAGGATGGAAGCGTGAGCCGTTCAAACCGACTTTGGAAGGTGATACCCTTTATGGCCTAGGCAGCAACGATGCGGGAGGGCCTTTGGTATCGCTGTGGGCTACATTTCTCCATTTTTATGATAAAGAGGACCTTCCATTTAAGCTGTTGTTTGCGGCCACGGCTGAGGAAGAAATTTCCGGTCCCAATGGAGTTGCTTCTATCCTGGAGGATTTGGGTAAAATTGATTTGGGCATCATCGGAGAACCTACACAAATGCATTTGGCCATAGCAGAGAAAGGCCTGATGGTCATAGATTGCGAAACCAAAGGCAAGGCGGGCCATGCGGCCAGAAACGAAGGCGTAAACGCCATCTACAAGGCCATGGAGGACATTGAGTGGTTCCAAAACTACCGTTATGAAAAAGAATCTCCCTTGTTGGGGCCCATTAAAATGAGTGTAACTCAGATCCAGGCTGGCAGCCAACACAATGTGGTACCTGCGAGCTGTACCTTCGTGGTCGATGTCAGAACAAATGAATGTTATTCCAACAAGGAAGTAGCTGAGATCATCCAGAAGCATGTGGACTGTGAGGTCAAAGCCAGGTCCTTTCGTTTGAATTCTTCAGGTATTTCGGAGGACCACCCTGTGGTAAAGAAGGCCATTGCCATGGGACGCAAGACCTACGGTTCCCCTACCCTTTCGGATCAGGCCCTGATCCCTTATACCACGGTCAAGATTGGACCTGGAGACTCGGCCAGAAGCCATACGGCGGATGAGTATATTCATTTATATGAAATTGAGGAAGGGATTAGGCTATACATTGAATTGTTGGATGGCTTGAAGTTGGATTGAGCGGAGGAAGTTCCCCTACATTCGTTCGGGATGACATGTTGTTCTTGGAGAGTAGGTACCAGCATCACATCTTGAATCTCCGAAGCTATCATCTTGACCAGTGAGTCTCAATGACACAAGATCTTCTCCATCAGGATTGGAAGTTCCTGCTATAGAACACTATCTTTGTTCAATCATGAAACGCCTATTCTGCATACTCATCATCTCAGCAGCGCTCATCCTCCCAGGCTTTGCCCAGCAAGCAAGGAATGCCCGAATCATGCCCGACCAAATAGGCTTCATCTCAGGATGGGGAGGACAAAACGAACTGGGGCTCAATGTCCGGTACGTCTACAGAGTGGTCTTCTATCAAGGACAGCTTTACTATCAAATTGGAAAGAAAAAGCGAACCAGCCTCGATTTACTCGTCCAACCCCAATTCAACACCACCACCTATCGCCCCTTCGACTGGGACATGCGTGAAGAAACGGGCTTCGAACTGGGCATAAACTTTGGCTTGGTCGGAAACCTCCATTTCGCCCATGACAAGGCCAAGGCCTATGCTTTCCTGAGTTTTGGGCCACATTATGTCTCGGGGGTACCCAATCGGCAATCGGTAGGATTCATCTTTTCGGATAACCTATTTGTCGGGCTCCAACTTCAATTGGTCGATCAACTCTGGCTGGACCTCCGTCCTGGCTTTCGCCACATCAGCAATGCGGGCTTGTTGCCCAAGAATGGCGGCGTGAACAACGGCGTGCTAAGCGGAGGACTGATCTGGGATCTTCCTTGAGGGCTGACCGCTTGTACCTAATTAAATAGATTCGTGAAAGATTTTCTGGATGTCTCCTACATCTGAGCGATATCAAAAAGCCGTTTCCTGGGGTCGGACTCCCCTATTGGACCTAAATCTTCACCATCCGCCTGCGGCTAGCCCCCAGTTCTACTACATAGATGCCTGCCTCCAGGCCGCCCAGCCACACCGCAGGCTTCGCCTCGACCTCCAAGAGCAAGCGTCCGGCCAGGTCCCTGACTTTCAGTCGGTCGCCGGGCTGAAAGCCCTTCAAAAAAATCTGGTCCTCAACAGGATTGGGGTAGATCCAGATCTGTTCTTGCCCCAACTCTTCCGACCTGGAGAGCACTCCAGGGGCGTAGACGCCATTTCCCAGATTGCCCAGGTAGGCATTCCACGCGATGTCTGTCTCTGCTACTGTGATTGGCAATTCTACCCGCTCCAGCCTGGAACCGTTGTTGCCAGCCCACTGGTCTATGTCTGGCGTGTAAGCGAATAGCACATCCAGGTTGGCGTCTCCGTCCAGATTGGTAATGTAGGGGGTTGAGAAAACATTCAAGCCGGGCCGGTCTGTTCCGAGTTGGATTGTTACCTGGTCGTTGAAGTCTACAATCTCGAATTCGTTGAAGTAGAGCCTGCCGACCTTGATGGCATCCTGGTTGTGGAGCCTCAACACCTCATCTACTCCGTCCTGATCCCAATCCAGCGCATTGGCTTGGGAGAGTTGGTAGATGTACTCACTGGAGTCTGACCATGCGATTTCCCCTGTCTGGCCATCTACGACGATGGGTACATAGTCAGCATAAAAACTGAAAACCCCTTCGGCCAGGGTGATATA
This sequence comes from Bacteroidia bacterium, assembly GCA_022760475.1. Taxonomy (GTDB): domain Bacteria; phylum Bacteroidota; class Bacteroidia; order J057; family J057; genus JALEFZ01. The sequence continues at coordinate 49,766 of JALEFZ010000066.1, forward strand.
AACATCAGGCGTTGGATCTCCTACAAACTGACCAACGGTAGGGGCTGCGTAGATCTGATAAGCAGGAAATTCTTTTTTCCATAAAACTTGATCTCCCAATAGGTCAATCGCCCACAAAATGCCATTATGTTGAGGAACAATGAGGTCGTTTTGGCCGTCCCCATTCAAATCTGCCCATGAGGGATGAGCTATAAAACCCCTTAGGCTATCGGTCAAAATCGCCCTCGCGTTGGATAGGCCTCCTTGCAGAAAGTCTGCATAATCCACCTCCCACAAACTTCCGCCATGGGATTCCCCCCCCGAACCAAAAATGATCCTTTTGCTTCCATTTTCTTCATACAACATGGGAGCAAAGTAGGTCTCCCGACCATCAGGCATGGCTGCAATTTTAAGCAAAGCTCCATCAGCCCCGCTGATGATCACGAGGTTCCCTATTGGGCGATTGGATGTCCCGGCTTTGTTGTCCCCGCCATTGGAACACAATAAGTCCGGAACCTGATCTCCATTGATGTCCTCCACAAATTGAGCTTGATAAAAGTTGTACCATCCAAAATCCCTCGCTTTACCCATAGAATCCGACCAGAATTCCCACAGGATTTCACCATTTTTCCCATTTATAGACATCAAGACCGCCCCTCTTCCACAAATGAATACATCCTGGGTGCCATCCTTATTCAAATCATAAAACAAGGCACTCCCATATACCTGATCCCTGACAAAAACTTTCCAAAGGAGCTTGCCAGAGTCTCCATCTATTGCCAAAATACCATTCTCCATGGGCTGATCCTCTCCCCCTCCACCAATCACCACATCCCTTATTCCATCCTGGTTCAAATCAGCCAATCTTGGTGAGGACAATACCCATGCAGAAGGTATTTCTAGCCGCCACTCAAAATCCTGGGCATAAGCCATTCCTGTCATTAACAATAAAACCCAAAAAGTGCGCATATCTCACATTATTCAAAAACAAAGATATAGGAGACTTCTAATTTAATAATGAGGAAGTAAATTGTAAGCCTAATAAAAGAGCAATGGGATATGTTCTTCAATTGGTTCGACCTTTACTATTCAACAGGAAAGCTGATTTCCAGCCTGAAGTTTTCTCCCAATTCTTTTTGGTCAAAAGCATGTTTGTTACCAAATAGCAGATCAAGGCGTTTTTTCACATTCTCCAATCCTATGCCCGATCCCTCGCCCTCGTAGTTTGGCATGCTGGAAATGGGATTTTGGGCATGGAAATGTAGCTCATGCTCTGTCAAATGAATGTGTAACTCCCAGCCTTCCGCTTTTTCCGGATCTCCATGTTTGAACATATTCTCAATGACAGGAAGGAAAATGAGTGGCGGAACAGCCACATCCCTTTCAGCCGATAGCTTCCCTACAGGCATGGGCATATATTTCAGGGAGTATAAATCCAGGAAATTATTGATTAGTTCTATTTCCTTAAAAAGGCTGATACGCTCCTTGTCAGACTGGTAGAGAGAGGTTCTCAACATGCTGGACAACTTCATCAGCATGGGCGCAGTCTGATTATCCTTGACCAGGGCGAGGGTATAGATGTTGTTGAGGGTATTGAATAAAAAATGAGGGTTAATTTGATGCTGAAGCTGTTTGAGTTCGGTTTCATACTGCAAGGCAAGCAGCTCATTTTTTCTGTTTTGCCTTATGATTTCCCGATACACCAGCTTATAGAAGAAACCCAATAGGAAAAAGGTAATTGAGGTGTAAGTCACCCTGAGCCACGGGATGGTACTTAGAAATTTTACTCCTTCACCCATTTCATCAAGCCTGGATTTCCCGATCATATTCAACAACCAGACCTCCTCCAGAAAATACCTGATTAGGACAATGGGTATCAGCATAAGAAGAACTGAAAGGGCGAATAGTCCATACTTCTGTTTCTCAAAATACCTGGGAACCAAAAACTCTGAGGTTCCATAAAAGATGGTCAAGAGGAAGGTCATGGCAAAAAAATTCTTCCACAAGACAAATTTGAAAGGGAAAGAAAGCAACACTATTCCCCAAAAACCACCCATCATCAATATCCACCACAAGGCGTGGGCAATGGGAAACAAATACTTATTCCTTTTCTTCACAATCATTCCTTTTCATAAAGAAAATAAAATTTTTACAGTCAGATTTACCGTTGGTTGAAGGATTCATGGAGTTGGTTGAAAGTATGGATTTCGGCAATAAACCCCAAGGCAAAACATGGGTCATATGCTCAGAATGCAGAAAAAATAGAATTCTGCTCATGTTAAAACCCTTTATTTTATTGTTATGATGAACAAACTAATCGTATTCCTTTTTGCTTTCAGCACCCTGCTTTATTCATGTGGAGATGTGGAAGTAGAGTCCCTAACCGACGATGACATCCAGGATTTGGTAGAAGCTGAGGTAGTCGCCATCGCAGAAGCTGTAGTAGAATCAGGTGCTTTGGCTGAAAGTGTAAGTCAATTTTGCGGAAACAATGGAGACAGCACCATTAACTACAGTTCTCCAAACGGAAATTTCGAAAGTGCCACCAGCTGGGCTTATGAAATTCTCTGTATCAACAACATCCCGACCCAAATTGATTATGGATTGACTTCTACCAACAGCTACGACGGAAGCAATGTCGATGTTTCCTGCAATGGAATAGGAGATTTCCTTTTAGAAAACCTGATCTCAAATCTGGACTACAAACTTGGAGGAACTTACACCTCATCAGCAAGTGCAAGCACCATCGGTAGACGAAACAGCCTCAGCTATACCTCGACCTCGGTCTACACACTTCAGTCCCTTGAGTTTGACCGAACCACTTTTGAAATCCAGGGAGGAACGGCAACTTTCAAAGTTAATGGAACAGTCAATAATGGTGCTCCGATAGATCGCGGCGGAACACTGGAATTCAATGGAGACGATACAGCAACCCTGACCCTTGACAATGGAGCGGTTTACCTGATCTCCTTCTAAAAGCTCAGTCTGCATTTTTTATTCCAGGGACCTCGGCGACCTCGGCTTGCAATGGGCTGGGGTCTATTCATTTAAAACCTCAAAAGAAGGCCTACACCATCCTGGTCTACGCTTACCCCCTCGAGTAGCTTTTGAAGTTTGGGTGCGGCTTGCTGGTGGTGCAGCAAAAATTGAGTTAAATCAAAGACCAAAAGGAAACTCCCCTGCACGATCAATGAGTTTCCGTAGCCTTTGAACCTATCTTGCTTGACTTGGTCGTTTACAAAGGAATTTGACCTTTCTCTCATCCAAGCCCCTGCGGTGATATAGGTTCCGTTTAAGGCAAGGTTAAAAAGGAGTATTTTTTCGATTTGCTGCTGCTGGTGGTAAGTGTCATAGAGGGAATATTCCGCAGGATTTTCATTGAAGGCTCCGTATAATCCCCCAGCCGCCAAACCCAGGTTTACGACATTCCAGAACACATTCATTTCATGAAAATATCGTTGGGTCCCCGTAGTCTGACCACGGCGAACACCGCTGATCACCATGTTGCCTATGGCCCAGGTTCCCAAGACCGTCATGTTGACCTTGTTCAATCGGATTCTCCGTGAATTGACTTCGTCAAGGAGTTCAGACTGTGCAAACAAAGAATTGCCAAGCAGAAAGAAGGCAACAAATAGCAATACCTTGAGTAAATTTTTCATGGACATCATTGTTCAATGGATCTGGCTTCAAAATATACAATTTCTCCTTCCTCTACCTTCACTTCTACCTCTATGGGATTGCAACATACTTCACAATCCTCAATATAAACCTGTTCGCTGATGCTGGGGTCAAGGATAAATGAAATCTGTTGCCAGCAATATGGACAGGTAAAAAAGTATTCTTCAGTCATTTGGGAAATCTTCTTGATATCCAAACAACCGGATTCAAACTATAAGGTTTTTGAATCCAACAATGCCTTAGCTGTTTCTTCCAGCACCTTCTTGATAGGAGTATACTCAAAACCCAAAGTGGTAATTTTACTTCCGTCGTAGGTATCCAACTTATTGCTGGACCTCATGGATTCGACGGTAACTCCCGGTTCCACCCCTCTGATATTCCCGATGGTTTCATTGAACCATGCTCCCAATACCGCCACAGCTCTGGGAATTCGGATCGAAGGGGCTTTTTTGCCTAATAGCCTTGCAACTTCTGACAAAAACTCGTAGTAAGTCCAGTTGTCCTCCACAAGGATGTACCTCTCTCCAGCCTTTACATCTTGCTCTACCAAAGTTCTGCAAGCCCTGGCGACATCTTTGACTCCCACCATTCCGACAGCCCCTTTTTTGTAAACCGGAAGTCCTTTATAAACCTGGGAAAATATTTTTCCAGTACCTTGTTCCCAGTCATGGGTAGGTCCCAGGATCAGGCCTGGATTTACCATACAAGCGTCAAGCCCTTCGGCGATTCCCCTGTGAATTTGGTATTCGGCTTCTCTTTTGCTCCTTGCATAGGTAGAAGCAGCATCAGCCAATACCCAGGCTGTATTCTCAGTGCTTTTCCCCTCCTTGGTCCTGCCAATGGCTGCAATTGAGCTTACATGAACGATCTTTGGAGGATGTTCCATTTCCAGGGCTACATCAACGATGTTTGCTGTGCCTTGAACATTTATTTCCTTTACACGATCCTTATATTTCTTCCAAAATGATACATAAGCAGCTGCATGCACCACTGCTTCTACTCCCTCCATGGCTTTTTCCAGCGACATGATATCCATGATATCTCCATCAACCACTTCAACAGCAGCTCGCCAGGGCAAATCTCTTTCAGAAGCATTTCGAACCAGAACCCTTAATTCGTGTCCCGTCCCGAGTAATTCGTCTACCAAATGTCTGCCCAAAAATCCAGTCGATCCAGTAAGGAGTATCATAGCAATTTTGTGTAATTTCGGCATAATGCCCTGGACAAATCTAGAAAAGTTCAGGCAAATGAGTTTACTGATTTATATTCTAAATGGATCTTTCAGTTTTTTTTGAAAAACTACCCCCCAAGCTCGGTGAAATTCTCAGCCTTTCCCCTGAGGGAAGTATAGGCAAACATACCCATGCATTTCATGGCATTTTTCCAGACTGGAAGGATGCAGACCTGATTTTGATAGGAGGACGGAACAATGGGAATACCGAAGCCCATGAAGCAAATGCCATCAGGGAGGAGTTTTATTCGCTCTCTTCCCATCAGCAGCAACAAAGGATCGTAGACCTGGGCAACCTCAAAGCCAAGGAGTCTTATGAAGATTACCTCAATGTCTTGGGTTATGTACTTGCATTTCTTCTCGAAGAAGGCGTTCCTGTGGCTGTAATCGGAGGCAAACAAAGCCAAAGCTGGGGCATGATTCAGTCCTTCAAGAATGTTTCTCTACCAGCAAACTATGTTCATTTAGATAAAAGTTTTGATATAGAATTCGGACCTGAAGTTCCTGATTCCTATTCATACAATCGACTCATTTTTGAAGAGGATGGCGATATACTGGACAACTTCACCAACCTGGCTTTTCAGCGTTTCGAAGTCAAGGAACAGCACAGAGACTTTCTTGCAGAAAGGCATTATTCTGCCCTTCGGCTAGGAGATTTGAATGCCAGGATACAGGAAGCCGAGCCGGAACTTCGTCTCGCTGATTTATTGAGCATAGACCACTCAGTCATGAGGCATGCAGAGTCTCCAGGCTCAAGCCATCCTTCACCCGCTGGTCTTGATGCCATTCAGGCCTGTACATTGGCACGATATGCAGGCTTGGGCTACAGGCTGAAACAGGTCCTTATTTCGGAGTATAATGCCCTGGATGATTTGAGAAACCAAAGTGCTAAAATGTCAGCACTTATCCTTTGGTACATACTGGACGGGAAGTACAATCAGTGGGATGATTTTCCTGCTCCAGACAGGAGCAACCTTCGCAAATATGCCGTCCAGTTGAATGCTACGATCGAAGAAATTCCATTCTATAAGCACCTCCACTCTGACAGGTGGTGGATGGAAGTCCCCTACCCCGAAAGCCTTGGAAAGGCATTTCCTGAATCCAGGCTTATCCCCTGCTCCGAAAACGATTATGAAATTGCCAAGACTGACAACATACCTGAGCGATGGTGGTTTGCTTACAACAGGATGATGAAATGATTGAAATCCAGCAAGTAAGCAAGGCATTCGGAGGTAAAACCATCCATCAGGGGCTTTCTATGGAGATCCCGGCCGGGCAAAGGCTGTGCATCGTAGGTGGCAGTGGGATCGGAAAATCTGTACTCATGAAGTTAATCCTTGGACTGGAACCCCTGGATGAAGGAGAAATATTCTTTGAAGGCAAGGCTGTTTCTCTTCTTGATGAGACTGGACTCTTTGAACTAATGTCTGACTGTGGGGTGGTTTTTCAGCATGCAGCACTTTTTGACTCACTTACCATAGGTGAGAATATAGGGCTAAGGCTGCTTGAAAATGAGGAACTTCCATTCACAGAGATTGAAATACTTGTAAAAGAGGCACTTTCAAAGGTCCAGTTATCAGCGGATGTAATTGAAATGTTGCCCAGCCAACTTTCTGGCGGAATGCAAAAAAGAGCTGCCATAGCCAGAGCCATTATCCATAAGCCTAAATATTTGTTTTACGATGAACCAACGACAGGTCTTGACCCAGAAAACGCAGCCTACATTGATGAGTTGATTTTAGATTTGTCCAAAGAAGAGGAAACAACCAGCTTGATCATCACCCATGACCTGGATACCATCAAACGGGTTGCCAGTCATGTTGCCATGTTTGGGCCTGATGGGCTGATATATCACGGATTGGCAGAAGAATTTTGGAGTTCAACTCTTCCTGAGATTGAGGCATTCCTTAGAAGAAAAAAGAACTGAGCCTGGAATTAATTAGCTCAAGTTGCTTTTTTAACGCGCTTAAAGGGTAAATGCCATTTTGATTTAAGCCCAGTTGTTGTTTCGAATAGAACATCTCATCTCGAACTTTAATGAGAGAGCTATGCAGCAGGGTGAATAGATTTCTCACTTAAGCTCGAAATGACAACTTGTGTTGCTTGGATTGGCAGCTTGTGTTACTCGGACTAACACCTTAAACTTGTCTTTCAGCAAATAAAAGGATGTAGCACAAATGGCAACTTGAGGGAATTGAGTTTATTTGCAATTAATTCACTTAATCAATTCCGTTTCATGCTGTCAGTCCAGTGGGTTATATTCCAACAACTCATTGCTCAAGGCTAGGAAAAAAGGTTTCCTGAATGAATTCCCTTCTTTTAGGAAGGCAATGAATTTGAATTCATTGTCAACGAATGATCGCTTAATGGCGCCTGTATCATTGACAGGAACCAGCAGGTAATCCTCTCCTTCAACTTTATCCTTCAGATAGGCAGGAACTTTTGCAGCATCAACGCAATTTGAAACCAGGCTATAGGGGTTTAATGGAAGGGCAATGTGAAAGAAATTTCCAAGGCCGTTTATGCCCATTTCGAGCCGATCACAGATCCAACCTACCTGGTTCATGTTGATGTAAAGACTTCGGTGGTTGATACACTGGATGATTCCGCGTTTTACCTGAGATCCCTTCTCCATAGCCAATAGGCAAGAATAAAGCATCAACTGATAACCAAGCCCATTTCCAGACCACTTTTGAGAGACTGCCAACCTGATCGTAAATGAAGTTTTTTCAGCAGTATCGTACCCATTTTCGAAGACCGTACCCTGGATATTTTGATCTTTGTCTACCAAAACCACTCCATGGCCAAAACTTCTCCAACGAAATAAATCAAAGGCGCACACTTCTTTTCGGTGGAAAGGGGGATACCTTTCTTCCATAAACTTGAGGATACCGGGCGTATCCACATCACACATCATACGAATCTCTAGCCCCATGCTTTTGATTCGATCTTCGATTTTCTTTCTCCAGGCCTGGCAAAACTCCATGGTCTTTTGCTTGTCCCATGCATCAAGCATGGCAGAACCTACGGCATTACATATTTCAGAGGGTTTTTGGTACAAAGGCTTCATGGCCTCTGCTTCCGGCAGCATGCTGTCCTTATTTTGATTGAACAATCTAAGGGAGTTCGCTTGCAAACTCAGGAAAGGCATGTCATTGCCATTCCATGAGGGGGACGATTTGTAAGCTTTCATGTAGATGTATCCTTTAACTGATCTTTTATGGGCTTATTCAAAGGTACATAGAGATAATCTTAGTTAATTTTTAAAAGGTAAGGTATTCTTTCAGGAACTATTCGAAATAGATACTGTCTCGTACGTAAAGTTTATAAAGATTACATCGTTTATCAATAAAATACCTATCTGTGCAGATAGATTAAATTTTTTACCAAAAATGTATTATTGAACCATGATTATTTCAAAAGTTGGTCTATTTAAAGTGCTATTTTAAAATTTCGAAATCGTTTTCGCTTTTTTATAAACATTGATTGGACAGCAAAATCTTACATCCTTTTTTGTTCATATAATACAAATTAAATATAAACAAGACTGAAATTAAACCTCTCTATAATTATGCTAGACCAAGCTATGATTAAGATTCAGAAGCATTTATCTATTCCCAGACAATTTAAAAGTAGAAATCTTTGTTTGTTAAATTAATAACAATATGCCCATTAAGGGGTACATACATTACATACTTGGTAAAAGCCAGTGTGATTGCTTAAATTTGTCATCTCATTAAACAAATCAAAGAAATTCATGTCTGAAGCAACTGCTAAATTCCTTCCATATAAGGTAAAAGACATTAACCTTGCTGCCTGGGGGCGCAAGGAAATCGAGTTGGCTGAAGCCGAAATGCCTGGCCTGATGGCCCTGCGTGATGAGTTTGGAGATTCCAAACCATTAAAGGGTGCCAGAATTGCCGGCTGTCTTCATATGACCATCCAAACAGCTGTTTTGATCGAAACGCTGATTGAGTTGGGAGCTGAGGTTACCTGGTCAAGCTGTAACATCTTCTCCACACAAGACCATGCTGCTGCTGCAATCGCAGAAAAAGGCATTCAGGTATATGCCTGGAAAGGCATGAGTGAAGAAGAATTCTTCTGGGCCATCGAACAGACCCTGTTCTTTGGTGAAGATCGTCAACCGCTCAATATGATCCTTGACGATGGAGGAGACTTGACCAACATGGTGCTGGACAACTACCCTGAGTTGGTAAAAGATATCAGAGGTATCTCAGAAGAAACTACCACAGGTGTACACCGCCTGTATGAGCGTGAAAGAAATGGTACACTTCCATTGCCTGCCATCAATGTCAACGATTCTGTAACCAAGTCAAAATTTGACAACAAATACGGTTGTAAAGAATCCCTTGTTGACGCAATCAGACGCGCAACGGATGTAATGATGGCTGGAAAGGTTGCCGTAGTTGCAGGATACGGAGACGTTGGGAAAGGATCTGCCGCATCTCTTCGTGGTGCAGGTGCAAGGGTTATCGTTACTGAGATTGACCCAATCTGTGCGCTTCAGGCCGCCATGGATGGATTCGAGGTGAAGAAAATGTCCAGCGCGATCCCAAGGGCACAAGTAGTGGTAACTGCTACAGGTAACAAGGACATTGTAAAAGGTGAGCACTTTAAAATGATGAACGACAAAACCATCGTCTGTAACATTGGCCACTTTGACAATGAAATTGATGTAGCCTGGCTAAAGCAGAACTATGGTGATAGCCATATCAATGTGAAGCCTCAGGTGGACATCTACAATGTAGATGGAAAAGACATCATCCTACTGGCTGAAGGAAGGTTGGTTAACCTTGGATGTGCTACCGGACACCCATCATTTGTGATGTCCAATTCATTCACCAACCAAACCTTGGCCCAAATTGAGCTATGGGAGAATCACGGTAAATACAACAATGAGGTATTTGTATTGCCTAAGCATCTGGATGAAAAAGTGGCTGCTTTGCACCTGGCAAAAATTGGTGCTGAACTGGAAGAACTTTCAGAAGATCAGGCTGACTATATCGGTGTCAAAAAAGACGGACCTTTCAAGCCAGAGCACTACAGATATTAATAAAATCTTTTTATACTTTTTATAAACACCTCCTTTTGGGAGGTGTTTTTTTTTGATCTTTTCCGCAATATTTACTATTTCAAAAATTGAAAAAAAATTGAACTAATCAGTTAAAAAACAAGCAATTACAAACAGCTTATTAGTAAAATTTAGATATTTAAATTTTTTCATATTACCAAATAAAAACATTACTGCAATAAAAATTATTTGTGCATATAAAATAATATATACTATATTTAAGAATCCCCAACGCATGACATATTTTGAATACAATCCCAGTATTTGATACTGGAAGAAAAATATTAAGGACAATAAATTCTACGAGACATGAATGATAATAAGTCAATACTTTCTGTAAGACAACATTCTTCTCCTAGAAAGGGGGGCTTGAATCAAAATTTCCAAACTGACCAAGAGGTCATTGCGACCATTATTGATCAGCTTGATACAGGAGATAGCGAACTATTGTCCCAGGACATATTTGTTGAAATAGTATCTTCCCTTTCTTCCATTGTAAACCTCAATAAGGCAATTATGCTGAATAGGCTTGGCAAGGCCAACCAGAATATTGCCAGGGCATCGAAATTGTCTTCAGAAAATGGAGAAAGGTTGATACGAATGTTCAGGGAATTTTCAGAGTTATTAAAAACTGACAAATCGTCTCCAAAAGCTGAGTTTAAGTCAATCAAAATAAATCAACTTCTTGATGAGGTTTATAACAAGCATTTAGATACACTGAAGGATAAGGAAATCGCCTTGCAGCTTTTCTTGAATTTACCCAATGAATACGAAGTTGAGAGTGATCCCAAAATTTTACATACCATATTTCAGAAGTTAATCAATGAGCTTTGCCAGGCCTTTCCGAATGGCGGAAAACTGGAAATCAAACTAGAGCCAAGTAGCAATATTCAAAACTACATCCTCAGCATGACCTTTGAAGGATCAGAGCTTTCCAGGAAGAAGACTCATAGCAAGAATGAGAAGGGCATTCTGAGTGAATTGGTTATTTTCCCTTTGCTTTTGAAAAAATACACCCAATTGTTGAAGGGGAAATCCAGAATCTACGTTGAAGCAGAAAATAGAATCCGTTTTAACATGCTTCTACCTCATTCGCCTATCTCTTCTGAATCCCCAAAGCCAGTAGCGGTACATCACAAAGCATTTACAGATCAAGAGATTCAGAAAAAAAATAAACCTAGAGGAATCCTGGTTGCCAATGATGAATACATACTGGAACCACTTTACAATCATCTTAAGGAAAGCTATAAAAATTTCTTTGCCCAGAACACGCAAAAGGCATTCGAAATCATAGAGAGATATCCAGCCGAGATTTCATTTATCATTTGTGCCGGGCAAGTACCGTTCGAAAATGAATTGGAATTCATAAAGAGAGTAAAGGCAAATCCATCAACCAAAAACCTGCCGCTATTGGTCGTATCTGATGAGGTGAGGTGTTCCTTGAAGATGAAGGCCATGCAATTCAAACTTTCCGCTTATATCACTGAACCATTTTGTTTCAAAGAGCTGTCTCAGATTCTTCAGAAAGAATTGGACTTGCACTCAGATTTCAATTCGGCACAATATTACTGCAATTCTGCCAAGTCTAAATGCCTAAGTACACCTGCTGATCTTGAGTGGTTGGAAGAATTGGAGGAGGAAATTTTAAAAGAAATGGGCAACAGACATTTTAACCTTTCAGAGTTGGCTTACAGAATGGCAGTCAGTGAACGTCAATTATTCAGAAAGGTAAAGGAACTGACCCAGAAAACACCGAATAAATACCTCAGGGATTTGAGAATATATGCAGCCAAACGCCTACTTGAATCTTATACTTACGGAACTGTGGCAGAGATCTCATATGCGGTAGGGTTTCAAGACCCACACTATTTCTCAAAAATTTATTATGGTACATTCAAGAAATGGCCTTCGGAATACCTGACACGATTGTATTGATCAGTGGTCTAAAGAATTAAAAACCAGCTTTTAAAAAAGCTGGTTTTTTTATTTCCAAGCCCATGCGCGTCAACTTTATCAGCATTTAAGGCAGGATTGTAGGGTGAGGTATTTGGATATTGGGTAATAATCATTTCACAAGGAAGACAAGCATATCCCATATGAAACGAGTACTATATGTATTGGGGCAACTCAATGACCTGGACATCGAATGGATGATTCAGAACGGCGCCAAAGAAGAACTTCAGGCCGGCAAATGGCTAATTTCCCAGGGCAATGAAGTTGACAATCTTTACATTGTCCTCTCGGGTGAATTCTCGGTTTTGAATAAAAATCGACAAGATGTGGAAATAGCAACTGTAGGTCCGGGAGAGATCCTCGGGGAAATGTCATTTATAGATGCTCGTCCTCCTGAAGCTTCGGTCATGGCCAAAGAAAACTCCATTGTCTATTATATACCGAGATACAAAGTCAAAAAGAAAATGGAACTGGACCCAGGTTTTGCTTCCCGATTCTATTTAGCTATTTCCATGTTTTTGTCAAGTCGTCTTAGAACTACCATGAATACCCTGGGTTTCAGCATTTCTTCGGATGACGCAGACGAAATTGACATGAATGTACTCAATCAGGTCGGACAAGCAGGCGCTCGATTTGGCCAGATCCTTTACAAATTTTCAGAAGTATAACCTCAAATAGCAAGGAAGTATGTCATTAAGAGCCAGTGGAATTCTTCTCTTACTATTGTTGGTCTCGCTATCTGGCGTAGGTCAGGTGGGGCAGGAAGACATTCGATCCGACCTCAGAAGTTTGGTTGAATTGATGATCCAGCGAAGCCCGATTCTTGTCAGGCAGGGATATGTGGTACAGCAATCCAAAGCTGAGCGAAGGCTTGCGAAGGGTTTATTTGACTTCAACCTGACTTCAGGAGTCAGCTTGATTCAGGCCAACGACAACCTCTTCCAAAAGGATCCCCGTTTCGAATCCATTGGTGGAGACCTCCTAACCCATACATCAAACTTCAGGCTAGGCCTTGACCGAACTTTTCGTACCGGCCTTCAAAGTAGCCTGTCATTTAATTATTCCAGAGTAGCAAGTAACCTTCCGTTAGATCAATTCGGAGAAACAACGCCACCTTTTCTGGCAGACAACATCAGTAGCCTGAGTGTCTCATTGAGCCAACCCTTACTTAGAGGCAGGGGAAAGAAAAACACTGCTGCAACGGAGCGATTCACCATAAAAATGGTAGAAAGCGAGTCTTATGGTCAAGACTTTGTGCTAGCAAGTGAAGTTTACAGGTTGGTGGTCACTTACTGGAGTTATCTTGCCAGTTATCAAAGGCTCCAGATATTCAAACAAAACGAAGAAAGGATCAAAAGGGTATTTACCATCACTCAAGAACTGGTAAATGCGGAAAAACGATCACAAAATACCTTGACACAGATCAAAGCGGACCTTGCCAACCAGCAGCGTCAGACAGTTTTGGCTGAACAAGCCTACTTCCAGTCAAAATTGAGTTTGGGAAGAATAATTGGTCTAAGTGAGAAGGAAAGTAAGATGATTGTAGATCCTGTACAGGACTTTCCTGATATCATTGATACGGATTACTCCAATGAACTGCCCTTGGAAAAGTACCTGGATTTAGCGAAAAATCTTCGAACCGATATCAAGTCATTGCGTTCTGCGCGAGAGGCACTTGAACAGAATCTGGTCAGATCCATGAACGACCTTAAACCCCAAGTTGACCTGATAGGCAGAGCAAGTATTGGTGGTATAGACCAGAGACTGGGTTCACCCAGAATAATCAGCCCATTTTCCCAAACCCAAGGAAGATCAAGCCAATTTGAAGTGGGTTTGAATTTTAGTTTTCCTGTAAACAACAACGTGGCTCAAGCCAGTTACCTGAGTAGTAAAACAGCAGTGGATGATCAGAATGTCAATATTGACAACCAAATCAGGAACTTGAATATTAACATTGACATTGCCCTGAATAACCTGCACTTCAATGCTACAAAGCTAGAGCGGGCCAGGGAAAACCTAAATTATAGTCAGCAAGTCTATGATGCCGAACAGATTAAGTTCAAAAACGGCTTGACCACCCTGCTCAACCTAATCCTTTTTCAAGATAGGTTGACCATTGCACAATTGGACTACCTGAACGCTAAACAGGAATTTACCAGTTCTATTGCTGACCTCAGGAATGAGACAGGAACCCTTGTTCCCTTTGGAGAGCAAGGCCAGTACACCATTGATTCAGATTACTTTTTTAAGGTTCCCTAAAGAACCCCCATTTGAACTAGGCAACTAATGCTACTAATATGTCCAAGAAGATTTTCAGAAAGGCAGCTTTAGAGAAACTTTCTACCCCTGAGAAGCTTGATCAGCTTATTCAAATCATCAGCCCCAAATCCTGGTTAATCCTGGTTACTATTGGGCTGATATTCAGTACAGCCATTGGATGGAGTGTGGTTGGGAAGGTAAAAACCAAACTCAACGCATCTGGAATCCTGCTAGGCGGTGAAGTAAATAGTGTGGTGTCCAATACCATGGGGCAGTTGATGCAACTCAAGGTAGGCATAGGAGATACCATCCAGAAAGGAGATGTGATCGCGGAAGTTTTGCAACCCGAAATTCAGCAACAAATGGAGGAGGCCAAAGCCTCTATTCAGGAACGGAAGTTTGAACTACAGCAAGCGTTGGCCTTCGGTACAGAAGGCTCCAAGTTGCAGAAAGAATTCATTTCGCAGCAAAAATATAGCCTGGATCAACAAATCAAGGCCAATGAGAAAAACCTCAGTTTTCAGAGGCAGCAGCTCAAAATTGAACAAGGATTACTTGATAAAGGTCTGATTACCAAACCTCAGATCGTAAATAGAGAACAGCAGATTGAGACCATACTCACTCGTATAGAAGGTTTGAAGGCTCAAATTGCCAAAACATCCACCCAGGAATTAGACCTCTCCTTCAACCTAGAACAAAAAATCACCTTGTTGAAACAAAAAATTGCACAGGAGGAAAGAAACCTGGAGCAGTTGAAAGAGAAATTTTCTCTGAGCAGTGAAGTAAGGAGCCTATATGCCGGAACAGTAGTCGAGATCCTATCAAATGAAGGTATGGTCGTAAGTCAGGGTACTCCCCTGTGCAAACTCAAAAGTCAGTCTAGCAATAGCGAAAGCCTGAAGGGTATCCTGTATGTACCTGCACAAGATGGTAAGCGAATCAAGGAAGGCATGGAAGCCTTTGTGGTGCCTGCAACGGTAAAACCTCAGGAATTTGGATACATGAAGGCCAAAGTTACTTACGTCTCCGAATTCTCCATCACCCAACAGGGTATGATGACGACCATGAAAAATGATCAGTTGGTTCAAAATCTTCTGAAAATGGGTGCCCCATTTGAGATTTACGTGGAATTTGAAAAAGATCCAGAAACCTACAGTGGATACAAATGGACTTCAGTCAAAGGTCCTGAAATTGCCATCAATGAAGGGACATTCTGCAAAGGAAGAATAACCGTAAGGGAAGAACCACCTTTACAACTGGTCATCCCTGCTCTCAAGAAATTCTTTGATCTCTATTAATATTCTCTCGGCTTAACATCATAAGGAATAATCATGGCTAAGGCGAAAAAGAACACTGCCCCCAAGAAGAAAGAAAAGATCAAGTACCACAGGGTCAAGACTCCTACCGTCCTGCAAATGGAAGGCGTAGAATGTGGTGCAGCCTCATTAGCAATGATTCTTGGATATCATGGTCGCTTCGTACCCTTGGAAAAACTCCGTGTAGAATGTGGAGTTTCCCGAGACGGCTTAAAGGCAACAAACCTCATGAAAGCAGCCCGTTCATACGGCTTCAAAGCCAAGGGCTTCTCGAAGTCCATTGAAAAGCTCATGAAGGTAAAGATGCCAGCAATCATCTTTTGGAATTTCAACCACTTCCTCGTTTTGGAAGGATTTTCCAAGGATAAGGTTTACTTGAATGATCCTGCACAAGGAAGATATACTGTTACATATGATGAATTCGAGGGTTCATTTACCGGGGTGGTAATGACCTTTGAGCCTACGGAAGATTTTCAAAAAGGAAATGAAAAAAGAGGTTTGATACCTGCATTGGCATCCAGGGTATCCAACTCAAAGCTGAGCCTTATTTTTATTATCCTGATAAGCCTGTTCCTGGTTATTCCAGGTCTGGTCATTCCTTCATTTACCCAAATCTTCATTGACAGCTTTTTGATCAACAACCATGCTGATTTTGTCATGCCATTGTTGTTGGTAATGGGAGGAATTTTGATCATGCATGCCCTCCTGGTGCATCTACAGCAATACTACCTGCTTCGTTTGGAAACCAAGCTGGCCTTGACGAGTTCCAGCCAATTCCTTTGGCATGTCATGCGGCTTCCCATGTCTTTCTTTACCCAAAGGTACAGTGGAGATATCGCAAACAGGGTTGCTTTGAATGACAAGGTAGCTAACCTATTGAGTGGAGAATTGGCAAATGCAGCCTTAAATGTCATCGTAGTTGTTTTTTACCTTTTCCTGATGATCACTTACGATGTAGCATTGACCATGGTTGCTGTCGTAATTGCTGTACTCAACATAGTGGCCTTGAGACTTGTATCCCAGGCGCGAAAGGATGGTAGCCGCCGCCTACAGAATGAAAATGGGAAGTTGGTAGGTACTACCATGTCAGGAATCAATATGATTGAGACCCTCAAGGCATCTGGAAGGGAAAATGATTTTTTCGCCAATTGGACGGGCTACCTCGCCAAGGTGATGAACATTCAACAAGAATTGGGATGGATTACGCTTCGCTTCAAAGTGATTCCACCCCTGTTGATGTCCCTAAGCACAGCCATAATCCTTGGACTAGGTGCCACCAGGGTTATGGATGGGAGTATGACTTTGGGAATGCTGATTGGCTTCTTGTATCTCGCGAATAACTTCATCAACCCGGTCAACGAATTGGTATCTGTTGGTAGCCTTCTTCAGGAAACAGAAGGAGATATGGGCAGAATTGATGATGTACTTGAATATGAACTTTCTCCAAATCTTTTAAAACCTGATCAATCCTTAGAAAATATCTACATCCACGATCCGGAAAAAACCCAACTAAATGGGAAAGCACAACCTCTAGGCAGCAGATTAAGCGGTTTTCTTCACTTGGATGACATAACCTTCGGGTATTCAAAAACATTGAATCCCATTGTTAAGAACTTTAGCCTGAATCTCGAACCTGGAAGAAGGGTGGCTCTTGTGGGGGGCTCTGGAAGCGGCAAGTCAACGGTAGCTCGACTTGTCTCAGGGCTATACGACCCCTGGGAAGGAGAAATCAGATTTGATAAACACAAGAGGGATGACATCCCAAGAAGTATCGTCAACAATTCTCTGGCAGTCATTGATCAGGAAATAAGCATGTTTAAGGGAACAATAAGGGACAACATCTCCTTTTGGGACAGAACCATGCCCGAACAAAATATCATTCAGGCTGCCAAAGATGCCATGATTCATGATGTCATTGCATCTCGACCAGGGGCCTATGACAGCGAGGTTGCTGAAGGAGGCATGAACTTCTCAGGTGGGCAACGCCAGAGAATCGAAATCGCAAGGGCACTTGCCACAAATCCTTCCATCCTGGTGATGGACGAGGGAACCAGTGCACTTGATCCAAAATCCGAAAAACAAGTCATGGACAACATCCGACGCAGAGGTTGTACTTGCTTGATCGTAGCTCACCGACTCAGTACCATAAGGGACTGCGACGAAATAATAGTTATGAAGTTTGGGGACATCGTTGAGCGTGGTACCCACCAAGAACTTCTAGCAAAAGAAGGACTCTATTATCAATTAATCAGCGAAAATTAACGGGAATGGAACGCAAACCTGAAGAAATAATATTAGGAGCCAACAAACCCTTTGTCCTTCAAAGGTCTGATTCTGTATGGATCGTAACCTCTGGTGTGGTTGAGATATTCTATGCCATTACAGATAAACATGGCACGATCAAAAGCCACCGTAAATTCCTTTACGAGGCTAAGAAGGGCGAAATGCTTTTTAGCCTAAAAAAGGAAGGACTGGATCAATCCCTGTCATTGATCGCAGTGAGTTCTGACGCAAAATTAATTGAGATCAGAAAAAATTACTTGCTTTCCCTCAATTCCCGACAGCTTGCCTACAAAGTTGAGAAATGGATAGAGAAAAATGCCCAATACCTCCAGCAGGCAAAACCACCCAGGCTGTACACAGCTATTGAAGAGCAGACAGATATTAGCCTTACGAAAGGGCAGTTTACCTATCCAGCCAAAGGCATCGTTTGGGGAAAGCTAAACGAAGGAGAAATTGGCTTTTGGGGGCTAAAGCCCAATTCGGACGACGAGAGTCGAAGAATCTTAAAGGAGATCATTCCCATTTCCAACTCTCTTTGGGTAGAGGCACATAGTCAGGAGGTCCAAATGGAAATCCTCAGCACTCAGGAGGTCTTGAAAGATGAGATTGGCTTAATGTTGTCCTTGACCTATTTCCAATCCCATGTTTACCATGCATTAGTTAGAGAATACAAGGCCGTACAGGAAGAAAGCAACCATAACCTTCAACGAAAAATCAACAACAATGACAGCATCGTAGAAGGAAGCCTTCAAAATTTAAGATCAATCATTGAGGAGGTCAAAACTACCCAATTTGACGAAGTACCTCAGAAAGATGAATTGCTTTTAGCCTGTAAGCAGATAGGCAATGAGTTGGGTGTCACTTTCAAAAAGGCACAAAATAATGGAGACAAAGCGACCAGTTCATATAATCGCCTCATGTCTATTGCTCAGGTTTCAAATGTACGCCTGAGGAAAGTAATCTTAAGGGGTGAGTGGTGGAAGGAAGAAAATGGCCACTTGCTTGCCTTCACACAAGATGAAAAAAGACCAGTAGCTTTGATCCAAAAGAAAGCAGGAAAATATGAGTTGAGAACAGGTAGCAATAACAGTGGGACGGTGGTTGACAAAGAGATTGCTCAGGGCATGGAGCCAATGGCATATATGTTTCTTCCTGCTTTTGATCAAAAAATGGACTCCGTTAGAAAAGTAGGAGCATTTGCAATCAAAGGATTGAAAACAGAATTCATCTTCATCATACTTGCAGCTTTGGCTGGTAGCTTGATGACCATGGTCGTCCCCATTCTATCGGGAATTATGTTTGATGATGTAATTCCTCAAGCGGACAGAGAATTTCTTTTGGAGGTGGTCTGTGTCATGATCGTAGTGGGCGTGGTGATGGCATTCTTGAAATTGATTCGGGGAGTTATCCAGCTTAGGGTAGAAACCAAATCCAACATCAATCTCCAAGCGGGACTGATGGATCACTTGTTGAGGCTTCCAGTTCCATTCTTCCAAAGATTCTCAACTGGAGATTTGACAATGAGGGCTTTGGGAATCAATGCTATACGTCAAATCATTGGTGCGACCTTCTTGACTGCTGTATTGAGTGGAGCATTTTCTTTGGTAAATATATTCGTCCTATTCTACTATGATCCCAAATTAGCATGGATCGGTGTCGGAATGGCAGTTTTGGCAGTGGCCTTTGTCCTAATTATCGGCATGCTAAAACTCCGCTATGACCGAAGAATTGCAGAGAGTGAAGGGCAAATACAGGGCTATCTCTTTGAGTTACTATCAGGGATTTCCAAGGTGAGGATCACGGGTGCT
The DNA here is from genome assembly GCA_022760475.1 of Bacteroidia bacterium. Classification (GTDB taxonomy): domain Bacteria; phylum Bacteroidota; class Bacteroidia; order J057; family J057; genus JALEFZ01. Next base: position 69,365 of record JALEFZ010000066.1, read on the forward strand.
GAAAAAAGATTATTCGCCATCTGGGCACACAAATTCGGCTTCCTGAAGACCCTTGGGTTTAAATCTGAGAGCTATGAAAATTACTCTACCATTTTCACCACTACCTTCCCGTTGCTAACCAATATCTTCTTTTTTGGGGCTATATTCTATTTTTTCCAAAATCCTGCACCGGGAACCCAGACAGCTTCATTGATACAGGTGGGTATCTTTGTGGCATTTATTTCTGCCTTCAGCCAATTTTTGAATGATTGCCTTTCTATGAGCTCGGCCTTGATAGCTTCCCTTGACGCCATTCCACTTTTTGAGCGTATCAAGCCAATTCTGGAGGAAGAGCCGGAATCCCAGGATGGTAGTGCCGATCCTGGAGAACTGAGCGGAGAGATTGAAATGAATGGCGTTTCATTCCGGTACAACCAGGATCAAGATCTTATCCTGAAAAATGTATCATTTAAAATAAATGCTGGGGAGATGGTGGCTTTTGTGGGGCCTTCAGGCTCCGGAAAATCTACCATCATGAGGCTTCTGCTGGGCTTTGAAGAGGCTGAATCCGGTTCAATTTACTATGACGGCCAGGCATTTGACACCCTTCAAAAAGAGTTGGTTCGAAAACAAACAGGAGTTGTTCTTCAACACGGAGCATTGATGCCAGGAAGCATTTACAAAAATATTGTCGGTAACTCGGAGTTGCTATTGGAGCAGGCTATTGAGGCTGCAGAAATGGCAGGTATGAAGGAAGATATTGATCAAATGCCTATGGGGATGCATACGGTCATCAGTGAAGGAGCAGCTACCTTTTCAGGTGGGCAACGCCAAAGGTTGATGATCGCTCGAGCCATAGTTCATAAGCCACGAATCCTCTTCATGGATGAAGCTACCTCAGCACTGGACAATCACACCCAAAAAATTGTATCAGATAGCCTTGACAAGCTACAAGCGACGAGAATTGTAATTGCGCACAGGTTAAGTACGGTGATCAACGCCGATAAAATATTTGTTTTGGATAAAGGCCAAATCGTAGAGTCAGGAACCTACCATGAGCTTGTAAGGCAAAATGGGCTATTCTCTCAATTGGCAAAAAGACAAATCGCATGACAGGTACAAAACTGGAAGCCAGCCGGGATCTTCTTAAGAACTATACAAAAGATGGGAAGGTTCTGGATGAACTTTCAGTTTATTGTCAAAAAGCATTTAAACATAATTTCCTTCAGGAGGGTACATTCAGCTTTCAAGCTGATGAGGTTCAGTTGGCAGAATGGATAGGCTTCCAGGAGGCTTCCGAGAGGAAAGATGTCCTGCTTTTCCTCAAGGAAATGCTCTATCCACTCAACTTCCCCATCGAAAAAGGGATAAGTAGCACATCAGGCTATAGGGAAGCTCAACTTAAGGGCAAAGACTCCAAACTAATTCCCATCGCCACGGGACTCAGGCTCCAATCCGGGCAGGATATCCGCTTGCGCTACCCCAAGGGAATAGGTGGAAGACTCCCTGTGTTGGAAGTCCCGAATAAAAAGGATTTCGCCAAAATAATTCAGGCTCTGGCCTATAAAAATGAGCCGCAGGAGATCCCCGAGTCAATGGGGGCTATTCTCATTGGAGGGATTACAAACTGGAAAAGACTCCATGCACTTAAAAAAGCATATAAAAATTCATCTGCTACCCTCCCATGGCCTATCTATTTCAAAGAACATATCCGATCCCAAAAGGAGCTTTATCAGGATAAAATCATTGTTCTCAGCCGAAAAGGCTATAGTGGTGTTAGCCACGAACAATTAAAGCTAGATGAAAAAGAATGGCTTGATTACTCCTTTGATATCAGGTTTCATCATGAATCGGCACACTACTTTACCCAAAGGTATTTGGGAGGGATGAGGATACACCTTCACGATGAATTCCTGGCAGATTATATGGGGATAACACAAAGTTTGGGATATTTTTCTAAAAATTGGTTCCTGGCATTCATGGGACTGGATGTAGGATCAAATCAGGAAAGCGGCAGGTTGAGCAATTACCTTCCGAAGGAGCATTTTTTATCAAAAAAATCGGTAGAAACCTTACAAGACATGACCAAAGAGATAGCGGGTAACCTGGCAAGCTATAATGAATGGCTGCTACATTCCAAAAAAGAAAAAAGCCCTGTCTGTCAAATACTTAGCATTTCCTATCTGGACCTTGTCCAATTGGCCCAGGAAGATGGATTGGAGCGATTAAAAGAGGTGCATGCAATGATGGCAGAATTATCAGTGGATGTGGTTTAAGGATGGCAAAATACTAAGTTCTTTTGTCCAAATCTTCAGCTTGTATAAGACTTAAGTTTGAGTATAAGGTTGGTGATCAGGCATAGGTTGATCTTACCTAACCCCCTCTTACAGTTCACAAATAATTACACGGTCTATGTTTGATGTCAGTATAAAGAAGGCATTTAGAAGGCATGAGAAAAAAATGTCTCCACTATCGGATATGCCTGATGGTACCCTCACGGGTGGTTTCTCAAATTTCCCAAAAACAAGGGACAGACTTAGTCCTGAAGAATTGGAGGCTGCTTCGAGACAAGAGTTTGGGAAGCTGAAGGCAAGTCGCTTCAACAGCTTTATCCCTTTTGAAGGAAAGATCGTGGGATTCAATTCCTATACACAGAAATTCTTGGTACTTGAATCAGAACTATTGGATTTATTCAATGCGGGTGTAATCGAAAACAACCTGCCTGGAATTGCAGAAATCCACCCTGACTTCTTTTTTGAGCTGAAAAAGAATGAGTTCATCATTGAGGACAATACAGATGAACTACAGAAGGTAAAGGACTTAAGGAATGCCACCGACTTCAATGAGAAGAGGTATGAACTGGTGATCAATCCTACCATGAACTGTAACTTCAAGTGCTGGTATTGCTATGAGTCTCATATCAAAGGATCTAAAATGGACTCCGAGACCATGCTGAAGATCATCAATCACATCGACCATGTGATTGAGAATCAGCCAGAACTCGAGGAATTGGACATCTCATGGTTTGGAGGCGAGCCTATGCTGTACTTTGACCATGTAATCAAGCCTATTGTTAAACATGCTTACGAGAAATGCCAGGAACATGGCATTGAGTTTACTTCTGACTTTACCACCAATGGATACCTGGTAAAGGAAGAAATGATCCCATTCTTTCAAAAATACAACATCAATTCTTTCCAGATCACCTTGGATGGTGAAAAGGAAAAGCACAACACAGTCCGCTACACGGCAAATAAGAAAGGCTCATACGATTCCATTATTAAAAATATCAAACTTTTGGTAAAAGGAGAGAGAGTTGTCTCTGTCCGGGTGAATTATGTGGAAGAAACCCTTGATAAAATTGAAAATATCATAGAAGACTTCAAGGACCTTACAGAGGAAGAGAAGTCCTATATGATGGTTTCCTTCCACAATGTCTGGCAGGATTCGGGGCCTCATGTCGAAAAATTAGAAAAGGTCGTAACGAATTTCTGGAGAAACGATTTCTATACGAATTCCTTCTTCAACACCATGGACTCTTTGAGAAGTTCATGCTACGCCGATAAGAAAAATCACGCAACCATCAATTATGACGGAGAGGTTTTCAAATGTACGGCAAGAAATTTTGATGAGGACGGAGTCGAAGGCAAAATGACTGATGAAGGAAAAATCCAATGGAATGAGAAGTTTGACAAGAGGATGAATTCCAAGTTCAAAAATAGTCCATGTTTGAGCTGTAGGATTCAGCCGATTTGCAACGGTGGATGCTCACAACAAGCCTTAGAACAGGAAGGCCTAGACTACTGTGTAGTAGAAGATTCTGGTCTCCAAAAGGATGAAGTAATAATGGCAAGGTTCAAACAAATCCTTGAATCACAGATAGTAAGACGTGCACGATTGGTGAAGAAGATAAACAAGGAACTGATAGGTGCATAACTTTCTCCATTAACTAATAGCATTTTGTAAAAAATGAAAAACGGTCAAATAAAAGAGCTATTCCCCAATTGCCCGATAAGTATTACGGACGAGTTGATTCATAAAGACCTCAATCAATGGTCTAAAGATCTTCTGGCAGAACTCAAAGAACAACTTTCATCCAAAGATGTGAGCAATGTGCAGCTTTGTCCATACCTAAATCAAGCTGCCCTCATCAGTTCACTGAAAGGAGATTTTTCAGAGGCAAGAAGTATTTGTGAGCTACAAATTGACTGGCTTAGAGAGAAAATAGATAAGGAAGGACTTGATATTGATTACCTTTTAGGACTTTTGCAGCCATGGATTAACCTTGGAAGGTTGTACCATATCGAGGGGAAGTATGGACAAGCAATCAAGCACTTTGATATGGCAAATAGGGTTGCAAACAAGCAGAACCTTATAATCAAAGACTTTGAGATTGCTAACAATCAAATTCTTGAGTTTCTGCAAGATCCAGAAAAAGGAGACTTTTTGGATAAGTTCCTTAAGATGAACCAAATAGAAGGCTTAGTCAAGCTTTATATAAAGTCCAAAAACTACCTAGAGGGACTATCTCTTATTAGGTCGATGAAGAGTCAAAACACACCCTCCATAAGATTCTTACTTGAGGAATGTGAGATCATTCTCCTCATTCATCAGGGTAATTTTCAAGAGGCATGGAAGTGCTCACAGCAGTCAAAGCCCAGGAGTCCTTACAAGAAACTGGTTCTACTTTATTATGTAACCTTAATCAGTTATCTAACTGATCAGACTGAACATTCGAGTAAGTATGGCTTGAAACTAAGTAATTACTTGTCAAGGGCTACAAAGGAGGTCAATTTCATTGATCTAAAAAAGCTCCTATTACAAACAGCAAAGTTGTGCAGCCATATAGGTTTGGGGCATAGTGCGCATACCCTTTTTGAGTTAGGCTTTGACCTTGGAAGGAAGCTTGAAGATCAAAGATATGGACTTAGTTTTGGTTTGGGTCTAAGTCAATCAAATATGACTTCAGAAAAGGAGAAACATGATACCCTAGGTTTATTAAAAACCGAAGCAGTCAACAGCTATTACAGAATCAGAGGCCTTGAAGTAAGATCTGAAGAGTTGAAGCCTCACAATCATTTGCTGCAATTGAAGAAATATATTCAATTCAATTTTGCAGCCTGAACAATTGGGCAATTTTCTCCACCAAAGTATGGCAAGAATCTAAGTTCGTTTGACACAAATGTCATATATAAAAAATTTAATTTCAGTATAATACTTAACCATTCAATTTTACCACTATGGATGCAAATCTAGTAACTTCATTTTTCTTCGGAGATGATAACGAAGGACGCGCAAAATTTCGTGAGCAGATCGCTCCGCTGATCGAAAGAACTTACGAAGATGAGGCTTTCAAAGCTGCCTTTATGGAAGATCCTAAGGCTGTAATCGAAGCTGAAACTGATCTAGACCTTAGCGATATGCCCGAGAAGAGCAACTTCTATGTAATCGACAAGTCTAATCCACACGGTGTATACATCACTATCCCTGTAAACGAAGACGCACTAGAACTTTCTGACGAAGAGCTAGAGGCAGTTGCAGGAGGTGGTATCAACATCTTCGTTTGTGAACCCAAGATCAACGTTAAGTGTAAGAAGAAGAAGAAAGCTAGCCTTGATGACGCTGGTTTGATGTAATTCTGCGCACATTAGGTACGCACGTCTAAAATCAACAGATAGGAATTGGACTCAGGCTTGGTCATAGAGGAAACTCTTAACCAAACTTGGCCTCCAATTCCTATCTACATTTGGAGAATATTAGGAAGTTAAATACCCATACCTAGGCAATTTGACATATTAATGGCTTCATATGAAAGAAAAATGATTTGATAATTCTCTTTGGGAGTACTACTTTCAGTCATATAGTTAACTCAAGCCCCTGGTTTAACACACTCAAATGGTAAATGCCATTTCAGGCCAAACTGCCGTTTTGAATATAAGATGTTCCCTAGCGTCATTATTCCTACACAATCAACTCTTTATCAAGATGTTTAGAGCAATAGCCCTTAGCCTGTTTATTACAATCTTATTCGGCATGGAAAATATTTCAATGGGACAAGAATGTGATTGCCCTGCAAATTTTCAGTGGGTAAAAGAAACCTTCGAAGCCAATGATGCCGGTTTTGCCCTGGTCATTGAAAAAAAAGGAAAAGCAGCTTATGATGAGCTAAATGAAACAATAGAGAAAAGGGTCAAAGAAGCCCAAAACCTGGAAGAGTGCCTGGATGCTATTCAGGATTGGTTATTATTCTTCAGGAAAGGACACATAGGTGTACAAGCCCTGGATGAAGATGAGGCAGGAGAGAACTTATCTAAAAAACAAATAAGGTCAAAGTTCAAAGATTGGCAAAGGATTGAGCAAGACACAAAAAAATTGGAAAAATCACTTTCCGAAAGAGAGAAAGATGGCCTGGAAGGAGTATGGGTAAGTGGAGATTACAAAGTTGGTGTCATCAAGCAAGGAGATGATCACTTGGGAGTTATTCTGAAAGCCGATGGTGTATATTGGATGCCTGGACAGGTCAAATTTCAAATTAGGTCAGACAAAGCAGGTTCTTACTACATGCTGGATCACTCAGAAGAAAAGTTCCAAAATGCTCAACTGTTAGATGCCAATCACCTTGTATTGGGAGAATTTACCTTTACAAGAAAGAATCCAAAAGTAGCCTCAGATCCTGCCGTATTGCGTTATATGAAGGCCATGGATGCAAATATGCCCTACCTTGAAGAAATTGATCCGGAAACCTATTACCTCAGGATTCCTTCATTTAACATCAATTATAAAGCTCCAATAGATAAATTAATTACCCAGGAAAAAGAAAAAATCCTCAGCAAACCCAAGCTGATCATTGATATCAGAAACAATGGCGGGGGAAGTGATGATTCTTACGATGAATTATTACCGATCCTTTACACCCAACCCATTGAAGTAGTAGGTGCCGAGTTGCTCTCCACCCCCCTGAATAACAAGGGAATTGCTGATGTGATTAAAAATCCCAAGCTCGACGAGGAAACCAGGGAGTTTTTGGAGGAAACATTTGAAAAACTGAGCAACAACATTGGAGAGTTTGTCAACCTCGAAGATGAAAAAGTCCAGTATATAGAATATGATGAAATACATCCAAGTCCGTCAAAGATTGCCATTTTGATAAATGAAAACAATGCCAGTGCCGCAGAAGAATTCCTACTGGCAGCAAGGCAAAGCAAAAAAGTCCAACTTTTTGGCAACAATACTGCGGGCATACTGGATGTCTCTAATGTCAACATCATCAAATCACCCTGCAAGAAATTCGTATTGGCTTATTCCCTTTCCAAGAGCTATCGCATTCCAGAGAAAGCCATAGACAATGTGGGTGTAACTCCCGACCATAAAATTCCTCCTTCTGTTCCAGGACACGAATGGGTGGACTTTGCCATGAAAAAACTAGTTGATAAGTAAATCCTAGGTCGCTTGATTTACCTTCAATCTAAGTGGCAATATTGTAAGGATATAAGGCAGTTTCTTCAGGTCTATATATAGTATTATTGTTATGTATCACGATTGATGTTGGCACTTATCAAAGTGCTAGGCATAGACTACCAAACAATCCAAAACTTAACAATCGATACCATGAAGCTTTCAAAAAACCAAAAAATCATCTCCCAACTACTTGAAAGGGTATGGGAAGATGATGACTTCAAGGAAAGGTTGATTGCAAACCCCGAAGAAGTAATCATTGAAACAACAGGTGATATGTTTGACCTCCCTGATGGAAAAGAACTGGAAATTGTAGACCAGACCGATCCTGATAAGGTTTATTTCAACCTATCTCCTAAACCTGATATGGATGAGATCGAGCTTACTGACGAACAGTTGGAACTAATTGCCGGTGGAGCAAGTGATAGTGACGTAGCTGCTGCCTCACAAAACCTCCCATAAGAAAAGTTGCATACTGACTGCCAATTGTGAATTCATGATAGCTTGAACCTAGTTGCCAGTCCAGAACACCCCCAGATCGATGCACCCTAAATAGAACAATTGAAAAGCCAATCTGAATGCCCATTCACGAATGGGAACTTTGGCTTTCAGGATCTTGCTTCAGAACAAATCAAAATATTATGACAGTCTCAGATAAGACAGGTCTGATGTTTGTCTTCCAAAATGAACCTCCCAAGTCAAGCCTTAGTTTGACTTTGGGGAGGTTTCTTGCATTAGGCATCCTTGTATGTAGCATCATTGGACCTTTAATAGCCCAAACTCAAAGGCTTAGTTTCGACTATATTGGCATCGAGCAAGGTATGCCATCAGAAGGAGCATTTGACCTTCTTCAGGACAAACAAGGATATATCTGGATGGCAACCCTGAATGGCCTTGTCAAGTACGACGGATACAATTATCAAACCTTTAGGGGTTCCAGTGAGGATAGTATCAGCATTAACCCATCTGGCAGGGGCTTCGTTTCACTGCTGAGTTCGAAAGATGGTAGCATATGGGCTGCCTCCTTGACCAATGGCCTGACAAGGTACCTTCCTGATCAGGAGGTATTTGAGAACATAGCAGGATCGAAGGATAGCTTGGGCAATATCATTTTCCCAAGGCATGAATTGCTGCTGGAGGACAGCAAAAATCGGATCTGGATGTATGGGATCAATCCCTCTGTAAGGCAGGTCAGGTTTCGATGCTACAACCCATCAAGCAAGGAGATGCTAACTTTTGAGGTGGAACCTCGATCAGGGCAAAGACTGTTGACAGATGGCTATGTCGTTGAAGATCAAAATGGCGGAATTTGGATACACGATGCAGCAAATACACACATTTACAAGTACAACGAAGACCATAAAGAGCTAGAACTCTGGCTGACATGCGAAGACCTTAAAGGTTCAAATGGGCCTTGCAAGCAAATCAATCACCTAATGGTCGATAGGTCCAACTTGCTTTGGATAGCCACAGATAATGGCTTACACATTTACAATCTTGCAAAAAAGTCATTTGAAAAAGATCACAGACTCTTTCAATTAACACCCTCTCTAAAAGGCAATCCTGTTTTTTATGCCTATGAAGACATGGAAGGAAGTCTGTGGCTCCATTTGGAGAAGAAAAGCCTTATCAGATATAATCCTACCACCCAAAACCACCAAGAACACCTCTTTGATGAAGCTCCATTTAACGCATTGGGTGAACAATCAAAAAATTATCTCTACAAGCCAGTTATTGAAGGGAATGATGGTATCTGGTTTGTCAATGACCTAAAAAGCTTCTCTATTTTTAACAGAAGTTTTTTCAAATATAAGCCCAAAGACAATTCTTTCACCTCATATGGGGAGAACTTTAAGCAAGCCCAAAATAAACCCAATGAAATACCCTCTGCCTTTCTCCGTGACAGCGCAGGGATCATCTGGATAAGCAATATTGGGGCGGGAATCAATAAGCAAAATCCTGTCTCACAAAGAATTGATAGGTGGATTCACCTGGAAGATAATCCTTATAGCCTTGGGTCTGACACAATCTACAACATAAGGGAAGATAAGAGAGGGGACATTTGGGTCATGGGGAAAAATATGATACAAAAATTTGATTCAAAAGAACTTACATTCAACTCTGTATTTCCTACTCCCTACACTGATGCAAAATTCAACACCTTTATCCAGGCAGAAGATCAAGCTTATTGGCTGGGGTCGAACAAGGGCTTGTTTTGGATGGACCCTGCTGCGGAAAAGCTAAAGTTGGTTTTGCCACACATCAAAAATGGGGAAACCGGAGTAGAGCCGGTATTGATTGATGAAAAGGGTAAGCTCTGGATTAAATTCATCAAGAAAGCCCTAGGCAAGGAATATGGATTTGCCCTAGGCATTTATGACCCTCAAAAAAGACGGTTGATCAAGAGATTTGATCACGATCCCAATGACTCGACCAGCCTGGTAAGTACTCTCATCAAAGAAGTTTACCAGGACAAAAAAGGCAGGATCTGGGTAAGCTCTTTTGCAGGGCTTTGTAGGTACCAAGCCGAAAGCAATAATTTCATCCAGTACTTGGAAGATCCAGGAGATAGCACGGCCATTAGCAGCAATTTTATTTCATTCATTTTTGAGGATAGCAAGGAAAATATCTGGGTAGGCAGCTTTACCAAGGGTCTTAATAAATACGATGAAAGTACAGGTGGCTTCCAAAAATGGTATGATAGCAATACGTTTCCCGTAGTACTTTCTGCCTTGGAAGACCGGAGCGGGCAATTGTGGTTTGGTACAGAAAGAGGTGAAGGATTATTTGCCATGAGTCAAGACCTCCAATTAGATACTTTCTTCAATAGCCGATCTACTTTGGCCAGTGATCTCGTGGCCAAGATGGTTGAAGATGAAAATGGACACCTTTGGATACCATCAGAAGTTGGCATTACCAGATTTGATCCAGCAGGAAACGAAAGTAAAATATTCGATGAAAATGATGGTTTTGGTTCGTATGGACTGGACGATGCTTCCCAATATGCCAGAATAATCAAATCAAAAGCTGGGGATATATGGCTTTGCGCTTATGATAAACTATACCGAATCAAGCCTGATAGATTATTATCAAACGCAGGCAGTCCACCAATCGTCCATATCAACTCGCTCAAGGTCGGTGATCAATCCTATCAGGTCAGTGATGGCCAACTGCTAAAACAGCACATCAGCCAAACAACTGCGATTGAACTTGAACACAATCAAAATGACCTTACTTTCAGTTTTATTTCTTTACACTATGCCCTCCCATCCGAAAACCTTTATTCCTACAAATTAGAGGGACTTGATACCGAATGGAGCGAAGCAAGCAAAAACCGAAAAGCTCGTTATGCAGGCCTGGCTCCAGGAAATTATACCTTTAAGATCCGGGCTAGTAGTGCCGATGGCAAATGGACAGAAGCCAGCACAGACCTCAACATCCAGATCATGAAAGCATGGTGGGAGACTCCCGTAGCCCTCGGAGCTTATTTTTTGATTTTATGTGCCCTGGTTTATGTATTGGTAAAATGGATGACACGTAAGCAGGAAGAGAAAATCAGAATTCAGGAGGCAGAATTAGAAAAGGAAAAAGAGATGACAGAGCGGCTTAAAGCGCTGGATTTGCTCAAAGACCAATTCCTGGCCAACACCTCCCACGAGCTTAGAACACCACTCAATGGCATCATTGGTTTATCAGAAGGAGTCTATGATCGAACCCAAAATCTGGGGGACAAGGAAGACCTGGAACTGATCATCAGCTCAGGCAAAAGGCTTCATTATCTTGTAGATGACCTATTAGATTTTTCCAAACTCAAGAAGGGAGAGTTTGATATTCACAAAGTGCCCATCAACCTCAAAAGCGTTGTAGACCTCATTTGTAGAATGAGCAAACCCATTGTGGATCAGAAAAAGCTCTACCTCATCAATGATATTCCTGAAAACATCCCTGCGGTCATGGCTGACATGCACCGCATCCAACAGGTCTTGTACAACCTGATAGGAAATGCCATAAAATTCACTGAGAATGGTGGGATCAGGATCTTCAGCGAAAAACAGTCAGACATGATCAAGGTCAACATCATGGATACTGGGATTGGGGTTCCTGAGGATAAACTGGTCAATATCTTCAAAGAATTTCAACAGGGGGATGGTTCTACTGCTCGAAAATTTGGGGGGACAGGATTAGGCCTTACCATTACCAAGCAACTGGTTGAACTTCATGGGGGCCAAATTGGTGTAGAGAGTACCCTTGGCAAAGGAAGCACCTTCTGGTTCACCCTTGAGTCTTCCGAAGAAGAAGGAGAAACAGCCCATACAGATCATGGAAAACTCGTAGGACTCAACCCAACAGTAGTCAATGGCAATTTCTCCGGCCAACCAAATGAGGAAACAGCCGTCAAAGAGAATTTTCAAGCACTTTCAACCCCAACCGTCATCGGAAATGGGGGTAAAGTCAGGATTCTTATTGTAGATGATGAGCCTGTAAACCAACGGGTAATGAAAAGCCATCTGTATGGAGATAAATTCGAACTCGCATTCGCAGATGATGGAGCCAGTGCACTAAAAATTCTGGACAATTCTCCTATGTTCGACCTGGTCCTCCTGGATGTCATGATGCCCAATATGTCAGGCTATGAAGTATGCAAAAAGATCAGGGAAAGATACTTGCCCTCCGAGCTACCAGTTATTATGGTTACGGCTAAAAATCAGGTTTCAGACCTGGTTTCAGGCTTAAACCGTGGGGCCAATGATTACTTGGCCAAGCCATTTACCAAGCAGGAGTTCATGGCACGGGTGAAGACCCAAATTGACCTCCACAATATTTTCAATATCACTGACAGGTACATTCCCAACGAGTTTATTCGGACCCTTGGACATGATAGAATCACCGATGTCAGTCTTGGAGACCTGGTAGAAAAAGTTGTAAGTGTGCTATTTACAGATATAAGAAGTTACACCAGTTTGTCTGAATCCATGAGTCCCGAGGATACCTTCAAATTTATCAGTGGATACACCCGGAGGATGGGCCCTGTAATTCAGGAGAACAGAGGCTTTGTAAACCAGTACCTGGGGGATGGAATCATGGCAATTTTCAAGTATTGTGTAGATGACGCCCTTGATGCCATGATTGGTATGCAGACGAGGCTCAAGGAGTACAATGTAGAGAGGCTGGCTAAGGGAAGGCCTGAAATTGCAGTGGGCATGGGACTCCATACCGGCCCACTCATCATGGGAATCATTGGAGATCACCAGCGAAGAGATGCTGCGACCATTTCTGATACGGTGAACACAGCTGCCCGAATGGAGGGTCTAACCAAAAAGTTCGGGGTTAAAATTCTCATTACCGGACAATCATACCAGGCAATCATTAATAAGGAAAAATACCACTTCCGATACCTTGGAAAGATTACTGTAAAGGGTAAAAAGCAGCTCCTGGATGCCTATGAATGCTTCACAGGTGAATCAGAGGAAAGGATATCAGCCAAGCTGGAGGTAATGACTCTTTTTGAAAAAATGGTAGATCATTATATGAAGAAGCGCTTCAATGAAGCCTTACAATACACAGAAAAGATCCTGGAAATCAACCCATGGGACTCGGTAGCTCAGTACTACCACAGCCTTTCACTAGAGAAGAATAAGGCAAAGTCAAAGTAAGCAACAGAAATTTTTAAGTCATATGCTCGGATCAGCCCAACCTCCTCAGGGCTGATCCGTATTCTTTTATACCTCAAGTCATCTGAACCAACAACGAAGCATTAATACCACACATTATGTCCTTCATCATCTTCGCCTTAGGGTAGACCAGGTTTACACCTTAGGAATCCGACCTTTCTTTTTATCATTCAAAAAAACAATCATATATGTCCAAATTGATGGATTCGCTTGATTTCTATAAGGATTTCAACTTGAAGGCGCATTTTGTATCCACCTACAATTGCTTTCCCTCAAGTCTTGAGCTCGAAATACCCTTGGAAGAAAACAAGGAAAATATGGAGAAGGTATTGAGCGGCATAGATTTTCAAAAATATGACATCAAACTTCTCTTTAAGCGCTGGTGGACCAAAGACCACAAAGATGCCAAGCAAAGCGAAGACTATGCTGACAGGTATTTTTTCGCCAGCCAATCAAAAAGCCTCATGATAACCGTAAAAGCTTACAACGAGGATATTTCAGTTGACTTCTTTTTCGACCATTCGGATAAGGAACTTGAGAATTGGGTTTTACAAGAAAATCATAGACTAAGGAGCCTTTATGGCAAGGAGAAAACACCCACCTTCAAGATTCTTACCTATAAAAATGACAACTTCGGAACGGAGGAGGTCAATACGAAACTGGGTGTACCTTTAGACCTGGAGCAATTGTACAATGATGATTTTCAAGAGGTAGATGAAATCATTTCAAATTCCTTTTCTGAATCTCATTCGGGGCTTATTCTTTTTCACGGCCTTCCAGGAACGGGAAAAACTACCTACATCAAGGATCTTATTCGCAGGTTCCAGAAGAAGTCTTTCATCTTCATCCAAAATGAATTTGTAAAGTCCTTGCTTAAGCCTCAATTCATTTCCTTTCTGATGAGACACAGAAATTCTGTATTGGTGATTGAAGACGCAGAAAAGGTAATCAGTTCGCGAGAATCCGGGAGCGATGATTCAGTGGTATCCACCATCCTCCAATTGACAGATGGACTTTTTAGCGATTACCTGAATATCAAAGTGATCTGCACCTTCAATACCAGCATCGATAAAATCGACAAGGCCCTTATGAGGAAGGGAAGGCTTATCGCCAAGTATGAATTCAAACCTCTTTCTGTAGCAAAAACTATTTCCCTATTGGAATCCTTGGGGCACAAAGGAAGAAGCAAAGAAATGTCATTGGCAGAAATCTTCAACCTTAACTCAAAGACATTTAATGGTGATAATGGCAAAAAAGCCATAGGCTTTGTAAGGGGTTAAAAATTGCTAATGGGGAGGACAAAATGTTCTCCCTTTACTTCTTTGGATATTTTTTGGCAAATTAATGTATGTTTTCAGTCCGACATGCATATCAAGGCAGCCTTGGGGAAATCAAATTCTCAAAAGCAATGGACAGATCCCATTTTAAAAATAAAACCAAGGGACTGGCGATAAAGTATGTCATCAAAGGCAAGGAAAACTACTGCTTTGATGGACAAGAAGTCCCTGTCTGTCCAGGACAATTCATCATTCTCCCCTATCGAAAATCCTATGAGGCCTTTACCTCAAATCATAAAGGAGAAAACCTGGGCATCTGTATTGACTTGAATGTAGAACTTGTCAATGGTCTATGCCCCGAATCCCTTGAGCTGGATTTTATTCACGGACTTCCATTTAGTGGCGACCAGTTTCTTGGGATTTCAAAAGCCCTTGCTTCACTAGAAAATGGTTCTCAAGCGCTAATATTAGAGGAAATGTATGGCCATTTGAGGGATTTTCATGCTGAAATGAGCATAGTTAAAAGAGCTCTTGAAACCAAACTTAAAAAGCTCAGTTCGCAAAAAGAAGCTATAAAAAGGCTCTTGGAAGTTAAAAATTTCATTCACCTCAACTTCACCCGCAACCTAAGTCTGGAATTACTAGGAAAACAAGTGGGTATGTCTCAATACAACCTGAATCGGCTATTTACCCTCTCATTTGGGTATAGCCCCCATGAGCTGCAAGTAAAACTCAAAATGGAGCATGCACAGCACTTACTTTCGCAGGAGTTGAGCCTCTCCCAAATTGCATTAGAGCTGGGATATAAAGAGCTAGCCGCCTTCTCTCGACAGTATAAAAAATACTGGCGACACACCCCTTCGGCCTTTAGGAAAGGGCTCTGACAAAAATCTGCAAGATTTTACAAATTCTTCATCATCCACTTTGCGACATTACAGCCCATAATTTGAAATGGATGAAGTTCCCTTTTTACCTAATTTTGTTTTGTCTCTTTGGTATTCACTTTGCCTACTCTCAGTCTAATGAAAGGCCATTAGAAAATATTTTGAAGAGTTATGCAGAGGAAATAGAAGCACTTGATATCGCTCCCCTAAGAATTGCCTATCTCGACAACCTCAAAGGTATCAAAGGCTTTGCTGATCTTAAACAACAAAAAAAGGTAGTTAGCAAATACACAGAGCTGGCTAAGGAGATAAAGCCGCAAATATTTGAGCAGGAAGAGAAAATCCAGTTCGATTTCTTGCTCTATCAATTGTCTTTGCATAGGCACAGGATCAAACTAGAAGAGCAATGGAACCAACTCAACTTACAGGAGCAAGAGCTTTCTGAAACTGGCCTTCATTCAATACCAATGGGCAAGGAATGGTATGCCTATTTCCTAAAAAGGTGGATTGACCTCAAAGCAGAACCTGATTCGATCTTTGCATTCGGCCTTAGAGAGATTGACAGGGTAAAGTCAAACATGGAGCAGCTTAGGCAAAGGAGTGGTTTGGACAGCCTTAAATTTGCAGCACATCTAGCAAATGAGAAATTCTACATCAATTCACCTGAAGAGGTTCAGGCTGCTTTTGAAATTTATAGAAAATACCTGAATCCATTGCTCAAACCCATATTCCCCGACATAGAACAAGTTCCTCACCTTTCAATATCAAGGGGAACCGACAAACGCCTGGCAAGGGTACCAGGTTTCTATCGCAACCAGACTTTTTTTTATAACATTTTTGATGATCCCTTTGTCAATCGACAGATTGCATGGCTTTACATCCACGAGGGTGTACCAGGGCACCATTATGAAATTTCCCTAAGAAATCTGAACCAAAGTTCAATCCTGCAAAAGAACTTTTATAACCCTGGATATAGTGAAGGATGGGCTGCCTATGTCGAAGACCTTGGCCTTGAAATTGAAGCCTACAGGACAATTTATGAAGAGTATGGAAAATGGGAATGGGACATCATCAGGGCCGTCAGGGTGGCCTTGGATGTCGCAATCAACTATTATGGCTGGTCTGATAAAAAGGCCCTTGAATTTTGGCAAAGGCATATCAGGGATCAGGATGAAATTGGGCTCAGGGAGATCGCCCGGATGAAGCGATGGCCTGCACAAGTGATTACCTACAAATATGGGTCAAATAAAATCCTTCAATGGAAAGCACAAGAGGAGAAAATGAAGAACTTTGAGCTGCTTTCCTTCCATAAAAAAATCCTTTCCAGGGGTCCTCTGCCCTACTCTATTCTGGAGGATCACATATTTGTCAACAAACAAAATTAAAGTCATATGAAGATTGGAATGCTAATATCAGTTTTGAGCCTGGCCATTTTTCCCTGCATGGCGCAGCAGACAGATAGCCTCAAAATCGAAGAATTCCCCAACCTGCGATACCTCTCAGCCGAAGATGTTGTCGTAGATAGCCTCCAACGCCTAAATTTGTTGATTCCAAAAGGAGTCAATAATCCTCCATTGCTAGTATGGATTGGAGGGGGTGCATGGTCATTTGTCAACCGCCACCAAGAAATGGCTCTTGCCCGAAAGTTTGCCCAAAATGGCATTGCCGTTGCATCTGTAGGCCATAGATTGAGTAAAGGTAGTTTTGCAGATACGACCCGAAAATCTGGTGTGCAACATCCTGAACATATCAAAGATGTGGCTGCTGCTTTCAAATGGCTTTATGAGCAGGCAGGGAAATATGGTTATGACCAAAAGAATATGTTTGTAAGTGGATTCTCATCTGGGGCACATTTGGCGGCCCTATTGGGGATGGACCCATCCTACCTCAAAAAGCATGGACTCAAAACTACAGACATCAAAGCCATCATCCCTGTTGCTGGTACTTATGATATTGTCGATTATTACAGCGTATTCAAAAACCATGAAACTAAGAGGTATCAAAAAATGGCAGAAACTCATGTCATGGACGTTTTTGGAGAGACAGAAAACGATTTCATCCAAGCTTCACCAGCTACTTATCTGGATAAATTAAAGATCCCGATGCTGCTGATCTCTGAAGGAGGATTATTCAATTACACAAAACTATTCGAAGAAAAAATTTGGGAATCGGAGTATAGACAATGTCAGATCCTCCACCTCTTGAATTTTAGCCATGGAGGCCTTTGGACGGACATGTCCTACGCGGAAAACAGTCAAGCCAGAAATGCCATGACAGATTTTATTCATAGAGAATCGAAGGTAGAAAAGAATTAGTCAGGGCTTTGATTTTTCCTTTAGGATCTTTTCCTTGAAAAAAAGATCAGAGCCATTGGAAAACTCACAGATATCCTCAAAACATATTGAGTTCCTTAAACAGCATCCTCCATTTAAACTGTTGGCGGATGATGAGCTTCAATTGATTCGTAATGAAGC
>JALEFZ010000067.1 GCA_022760475.1 Bacteroidia bacterium
GTAGCTCGTTGGTAGGATTGGCGTCCGCATCATTCACAGAATCCGGCAAGGTAATGGTATTCGAACCTGAAATGGTCAAGTCTCTTCCTGCGAGGGATAGGGACTGAATCTCATTATTCGGATCAGCATCGTCATCATTTACTGAGTCTGGCAGTGAAACGGAGTTTCCATCTGTAATGGTCAGAGTTCTGCCTACCAATGACAAGTTCTGTAGCTCGTTTGTAGGATTGGAGTCTGCATCATTCACAGAATCAGGTAAGGTAATGGTGTTTGATCCTGAGATTGTCAAGTCCCTTCCAGCGAGAGACAACGACTGGATCTCGTTATTAGGATCAGCATCTGCATCATTCACGGAGTCAACTGCATTTGTCCAAAAGCCACCTCTATACTTCAATATTTGACCAGGACTAAGGGCGATAAAGTTCAAAGGCACACTATCAAGACCTGTTACTTTCAATGTAGGATAAAGGCCTGTAACATCTCCCATTGCATTTGTGCTGGTTGTAATGTCATCCAAGGCATTGGTATCTCCGGTATTGGTGATGATTCTGTTGCTAATGCTAATGCCACTGCCACTTGTATAAACAGGCAAAGCTACTGGATTGGGTTGAAGTGGGCTTTGGGGGAAAAGGAAGATAGAGTCTCCTACCACAGCAATAGATTGTAACTCATTCGATGGATCAGCATCAGAGTCAATTACATCATCCGGAATTACCACATTGTTTCCACCTGAGATAGTCAAAATACCACCGCTAAAAGTCAGGTTCTGAAGCTCGTTTGCTGGATCGCTGTCCAGGTCATCTACTTCATCTTCTCCCAGGACCCATGTATTAGAAGCGTCATCATACTTAAAAATCTGATTGTTCAATGGGATATTTGGCGTTACCGGAATGGTCTGGATTTTCTCTACAGTCAGACTTGGAAATAATCCACTGACATCCCCATCTGCCGGATCACCGATTTTGATATCATCCGTTCCATCGAGGTCCCCTGTATTTGTAATTGAGTAATTGGCGTGGTCAACATTGATACCTGCTCCAGCCTGGTACCTTACCCTGATTCTTCCGAATATATTATTAGACAATTGTAGGCTGTCTCCCAGAAGGCGAAGGGTTTGAATTTCGTTGTTGTTGTCAAAGTCATCATTCGAAGGAACCCACTGGGTACCATTATACCTCAATACCTGATTGGTGGTAGGGGCGGTATTGGTTACTGTTCGGCCTCTAATGCCTGTTACTGTTAAATTTGAAAATATACCATTCACATCACCTAAAGCAGTAGAGCTAATGGTCAAGTCATCTGAGTCATCCGTATCACCGGTATTGGTTATCGTATAATTGGCATTGTCTACACTGATGCCTGTTCCAGCCATATACCTTACCCTGATTCGTTGGCTGCTCCTGCTAAGACCGATAGAATCGCCAACCAGCAATAGGTTTTGAAGTTCATTGGTGGAATCTGCATCATTGCCATCTGAGGGCGTCCATTCAAAGCCATTGTACCTCAATACCTGTCCCGTAAGTGGGGTGGAACTCGAAACTCGTGTACTTTGAAGCCCTATTACCCTTGGAGTAGGGTAGGTGCCACCCAGGTCGCTACCATTAGGGACGACCATACCTGTCACAATGTCATCCAGCGGATCTAGGTCTCCCGTATTGGTTATCGTATAATTCGCATTGTCTACAACTATTCCTGCACCAGACTGATACCTTACTCGAATCTTTGAAGTGCTGTTTGACAAGCCCAAAGAATCACCTGTAAGCGACAGGTTCTGAAACTCATTGGTTGGATCAGCATCATCATCGTTTACAGAGTCTTGAGTCGGAACCCACTGTGTACCCTTGTATTTAAGAACATCATTAAATATAGGTGTAGTCGAGGATACCTCTACATTTTGAATTCCCACCACTGTAGGAGAAGGGAAAGTATCGGTCAAGTCTCCCATGGCCAAGGTCCCATTGACAATGTCATTAACAGAGCTGGTGTCTCCGATATTCTGAATAACATTTCCTATGATTCGTATACCACTTCCGGCTATATATTGTGGTAGGTTTACCGAGTTTCCAGAAGTGATACCCAATGAAAAACCATTGAGGGTCAGGTCCTGAATCTCATTATTTGGGTTGCGGTCAAAGTCCGATAGTCCTAAGTCCGTAGAAGGGTGCCAACCACCCAAAGCGGGATCGTACCTAAGAATCTGACCAGTGGTCGGAGAAGTCGGGGAAAGCGGTTCTCCTCTTAAGCGGGAAACCGACAGGTTAGAGAATACCCCTGAGAGGTCGCCACCAGCTAAGGAAGAGGTTGTGACGTCATTCGTAGAGTCCGTATCTCCGATATTGGAAATGATGTTACCCGTGATGTCTATGCCAGGCCCCGGGACATAATTTATACCAGTCAATGGGACGGCATTTACTGTTACCCCATTTTTTTGAAGGAAAAGAATATTGGCGGTGGTAGTAATGGTATATTCATCTTCGTTAGAGGGAGACCAGTTTGTGCCATCCCATTTCAATACTTGGTCCAAAGTGGCGCCATTCTTTGCCAGGTCAAGTGGATTGGCAATCGTTCCATCTCCTTTTAATCTTGGGGCTACATTTACTGCTGTCCCCCCGCTGCCGGAAGCCACATTATCGGGGCGCGGTTCCCACCACATGGAGTCGGGATTCCATTTCAGGGTGTATCCGCTATCTAGTGGCAAAGTGGGAGAAACCATGATTGGGCTTCCCAAAATACCGCTTACAGTCGGATTTGGGAAGGTGTCGCTCAAGTCACCGCCAGCTGTAAAACCTATGGTTATGTCATCATCTGCCAAGGTATCCCCTGTATTGTATAGGGTGTCATTGATCACGATCAAACCAGACCCAACATTCAGAAAACCGGTTCCAGAGCCCATGTCAGGGCCATTCACCCACTGCCCAAGGTTTTCGTCCCAGCGCAATATATCTCCAGCTACAGGGTTGGTGATAACCACATTGGATAATGAGTCAAGGGGGAGATTCAGGTTGTCTACGGTCTTCGCCCTGTCAGCATAGAATGCGTAAGGGACAGTTCTTAGGACCGTTGTCCCCATGTTGATGAAAGTCCCACTGTTGTCTCGATCAATTTCAACCTTCAGGGTGAGGGTACCTTGAGACCAGTCAATGGTAGAAAAATCTCCATTGGTGGCGATCCCGGTACCTACGACATGCCTCACGATCCCAAATACATTTGGAGTAAGGTTTTCGACCTCCTGATAGACCAGGGAAGTATTTCTCAAAATCGTAAAACGCATGTCCACGTTTCCCGTGATGATGGCGCCAGTCGCCTGATCACGTATCGCAGCCTGATAGGTAATGCCCTGAGGAACTACCTGCTGAGCCAGGGTGACGCTGCCTATTAGCATCACTAAAAAGGAAAGCAGTAGATGTTTGATGTTCATATCCACACGGAATTAGTAAGGAGAATGGCAACCAGGTGAAGGTATGCCACCCAAAAGCTTGTTTCAATATTTTCGAAGTAGTCTCCTACTTCATAAGGGTTTTTCTGTGTTTTTCAGGTAAAGAACGATGAATTAAAAATAAAATCAGTATACAATTTAATAAAGAGCATAAGATAAGACATAGCCTCGTATGAAAGCTGTCTTCCTGTTCCAATCCCACAATGACATAATTAGCCTCTATCACTCTTCAAGCTGGAATCAGGGATTTCCTCTGCCCGGCAGATAGCTGTCGGGAGAATGGCTAGTTTTAGGGTAGGTTTATTTTGACGTGCTTGACCTATGCAACCTTAACAATCTCTTGGAAATTCCTCAAAGGTCTAAATTGGCTACGCCAAGATTCTATGTTACAAAAATATTCGAAATTTATTTAATTCCGAAATTCAGTAGCTGCATTATTCCATCATCTCAAATATGTAGCAAGCCCCGAAGGGCTTGCCCTTTATTCTCCGATGACTAATTTTTTGCTCAGAACCTCTGTCTCAGCTCCATTGGATACCCATAGGCGATAGAAATAGGTACCATTCGGGAGTCTTTGTCCACGCTTGTTTTCCAGGTTCCATTTAAAATTATGGAAGCCACCTTTCAATTTTCCCTCATGAATAACCTGCAAGCTTTTTCCATCTATGCTGTGAACAGTGATTCTTGCTTCATATTCTCCTGCTTGCTCAGGCAAACTGACTGGGATGATGACAGGTCCAGAGGCTGGGTTTGGATAAATCATCCCCAGGTGGATCTTCTCCGGCTTCATCTCAGTGTTGATGAATGCAAGCTCTCCATAGAAGATTTTGAAGGTTCTTGCCTCTCCCTTGCCATAAGAATAATAAAAATCCGTGCTACTCATGTCTATCGATACCTGGTTGTCTAGGTCGAAGAGGAAGAGACGCTTTCCTGATTGGCTACCTTCGATTTGAGGCCAGCTCAGTTTCAGTTCATCAATTCCTTTTTCTCCTTCAACTTTAAATTCCCAGACAAAGGACTCTGAACTTGGTACCATGTCCCTGCTCAAGGCTGGCATCCCTTCCTCATGAGAAATAAATCTTGTCTTAAGGTGTTGGCCGATCTGTACAGGATTAACTAGGTCTTTGTTGTCCCAACCCAGTTTGGAAGTCTCAGACATCCCGATCCCTGAAAGGCTGTTTACAAGTTTCCCTTGTTCAGCAATGATTGGCAAGCTCCAATTAGGTGAAGAAAGTTCTCCAACCATTCTTGAACCTGGGGCTGTAAGTCTATTCAGGTTTAAATTTTTCAGTACAGGAATGGATAAGCTTGTGGCTTCATTGGCAAACACAAAGCCTCCTTCCAATCTATTCAAGCTGCTCCCTGACTGATAGTTGGTACGATATACCAGAAGGTCATCTGAAATAAGCCCTGCTGCATCTGGATTCGCCGAAAGGATGTCATCCCAGCTTACATTGTAGAAGTATGGATTTCCAACCAGGTTCCAACCAGGCTGAAGTTCCCAAACGTAGGGGTTTTCCTCATTGGCCTGTGGCACTTTTCCCCTTCCCGAATTGAACTCAGGGAGTCTTGCTGAAATCAGGAAATAGCCTTGGCCGAGTGCTACATCTGTAAATCCATCTTCATACTCCAGGAAGTTAGAGTCTGGATTTGACCATGACCAGAATCGCCATCGGTATCTGTTTTGTCGTCCAAGACCTTCAGGAATTTCCATGATATTTTTCACCTGCGTATCATCCAGGTTTAGCGGAAAACTCAGCAGGTTGTAGTTGTTGACATTCCTTCCAAAACTCAATCCTGTATAATCTATTCCCTCGACATATTCCCTCCATGTGTAGAAGGTATCTGATCGGGTATTGAATCCAAATCTACCTTTCAACTGGAAATAATAGGCGATACCCAATTCGTCAACTTTGCCCAAGGTAACGTCAAAAGTGTAGGTCAGGCCATTTTTCTGAGCGGGTTCGAATACCCTGAAACTTGAATCTGCAATTGGTTTAAACCATACCAGGACCTCCGTGATATTGGTATCTGTTTGTACAGTTATGGTAGAAGATACTTTATCGTCGGTATCTGGATACCATGTGGCAATGTTCGAATTGATGATGGCAGGAATTGGTCTTTCAAAGGCAAAACTTTGGGTATCTGAACAGGCTGAGAGTTCGTAATCCTGACCTACACTTTGGACACACCATGCATACTCTCCACTTGGTAGGTTTCTTATGGTGAATGTGTTGTTTTGACCAATATTACCTTGAGATACTACAAAAGACTTATTGCTGCTCAGGTCTGCCAAAGGGGACCATCTACCAGTAAGAGAATCTAACTTCCCAAGTCTCAAGTTATAGCTATACTCCCCAAGAATGCCTGTCGTATCAAGTATATCTGTCCAATTCAATTCGACAGTTTCTCCGAATATTCTGCTGCTCAGGTTTTGTGGAACTTCAGGAACCAAATTTGGTCTTTGGTTGATATTACGCAAGAGTCCAAGTTCTGCTTCAGTCTTGCCGAATGAAACCATTGAAGAAACCACCAGGTCCAACTTACCATCATTGTCAAAGTCTCCCCAAGCAGGGTTCAGAACTTGAAGAGAATCCAGGTCATTGGTGGTCAGGATATCTTTTCGGAACTCAAAATTCCCCAGGTTTCTATAAATACTGATCTCGCGGTTGCCATTTGCATCTTCTTCCCCTGTAAAGAGAAGATCTGCGAATCCATTATCATCATAATCACCTATAATCACATCACCTGCAAGCGTACCTGGGAGGTTTAGTGGAGTGCTAACTTCAGAGAAGCCGATACCCGCATCGTATCTGAGGATTTGAGTAACTGGAAATTCTCCTTGTGCATTACCTTCAGTACCTGTTAGGATGATATCCGGGAACCTGTTGTTATCTAGGTCTGCAAATTTTACACTTCCCTCGATAAGTCTTGGCAGAGAGTTGACTGGTGTAGATTGCTGGTTGAATTTTCCCCCTCCCAAGTTATGATAAATCATACTAATAGCATTTCCACTGCTGTTGGTACCTACCAAGGCAAGGTCAGGATGTGCCTTGGCAGTATCGTTAGGGGTTTCATTTTTGTCAAAATCACCCCAAGCCACTGATCCATTTCTCAAGGCTACCAATTCTACCTCGGTTTCCTGTTGAATTTCCATGCTTCCATCTTCTTGGGTTTCATACAGGAAGGAAAGCTGGTCTACGCCTTCAGTTCTTCCCATGACATACAGGTCTGGATCTCCATCGAGGTCATAGTCTGCCCATCCAGCACTGGCCTCCCTCAATGGAACGAGCTTGGCAGAAGCGTTGGCATCGTAGACATAAAGCCCGTTGTCATTCCTGTAAATCCCTGTATGGAGGCTTCCTGAACTGGTTTCGCCAGTTACAAATAAGTCAGGATCATTGTCATTGTCTATGTCAGCCCACTCTAGGCATCCATTCTCCAAAGCGGGGATTGTACCCCCGTTTTGAGTATCCAAGGTGAACTTTAGCCCTTCATTGAGGTAGAATCTCATGGAGTCATTGCCTCCAGCATGCGAACTAGCAATGATGTCCAACAATCCATCGGTATTGTAGTCAATGACCAGTAAACCTCCTTTTTCAGCTGGAATTTGAGTCTCATCAAATCTTAGGGCAGTCTGGTCTTCGAATGCTGGTGGAGTAAAGGAGAAGCTACTCATGGTGAACGGAGAACCTTCAAATCCTGCATCTACACTTTGGACGCCCCAAATGTAATCTCTCTCCTGCTCGAGGCCAGAAACGGTTAACTGATTGAGATATTTTGAATTTCCTTTAGCTACAATTCTTCTTCTCCCGCTAAGGGTATCCGAAAGGGGAGAGGTCGCAAAAATGGTATCTCCTTCAATTTGTAGAAATACATTATAGGTGTAGGATGGGTCTGTCGCCAACCACTCCAAGCGGAGATTTGAGCCAACGGCTACAATATTCAAATTGCTTGGTGCAACAGGTGGGATACTCTGCTTGGGTTCAATGTTTTTGTATACGTCAAATCGGTTGCTTCCACCATTGTCTTTCCCAACTAGCAACAAGTCGAGTTTGCCATCATTGTCCAGGTCTCCCCACTGGCTAAAGGCTCCACTTCCCATTTGGGGTAGGGAAGAGCTTCCTAATAGGTCTTCAGACAAAGAAAGTCCTCCATTGGTGGTACTGAACAGCCTTGCATTTGCCGAACCATCACTGGCGGTACCTACTACTGAGAGGTCAATCCGGTGGTCGTCATTATAATCTCCCCATTGATAGTTTCCATTTGCCAAGACCGGAATGCTATCTTGAGAGATCTTTTCAATGCTGAAAAACTGTCCTGATGTGTTATCCCCAAGGTTTTCTAGTACAAAGACCGCAGGTAAGCTGTTGGATACGCCTGTGATGATCAGGTCAGGAAGGCCATCATGGTTGAAGTCTCCCAAGTCTACCAGGGTATTGGCATCCATGAGGACATTGGTTGGCAAGGCATTAGATATCCATTGAAGGCCAAGGATTGGGTCATTGAGATAGAGATTGGCAATGAATTGACCATTTTGGTTTTCTCCTGTAAGGAAAATATCATCCAATCCATTTCCGTCAAAGTCGCTGACTTCGATGTCTCCATTTTTGACATTGACCAGCAAATTACTCTGGGTATTGAAACTCCCGTTTCCGTTATTGAGGTAAATCTCAGTATCGGTCTGGATTCCTGCTTCTCCTGAGATGACAATATCCACCGATCCATCGTTATTCAGATCTCCTGTGGCAATCTTTGGATTTTCGAGAGAGACCAAGCCAGGGGTGCCCTCAGTAAACTCTCCATTTTCGTTGAAGTAAAGTTTAATATCAGCCTGGTTGGTGCCGATGTTGCCTCCAATCAGGATGTCTACATCTCCATTTTTGTCTAAGTCTGCCAAGGCAATTGAGGCATTGGTCATACCTGCTAGTATGTTGGAGTTGGTCTGATCCAGGATTAGTCTTTGCCCTGCATCGTTCTGATAGATCAGCGCAGAACGAGTGCCATTTTCATCCAGGCCTACTACCAATACATCCAGGTAGTTATCATTGTTGTAGTCCAACAAGGCAGTTACAGCCTCTTGATATCTTAGGGGTGCTTCATCGAAAAGGACAAAATTATTATTGATAAAGTGTCCTGGCGTGTAGGTGAAGCTGTCAATGGTCGCAAATGAAGAGCCCTCAAAATCCTGATCGACTGTTTGAACACTCCAATAATAGGTTCCGGCAGCGAGTCCAGTAAGCCTAAACTTTTTCCTCGCTCCTGCATTTCCTCTGCCTACGACCTGCCTATACCCATTAACCAAGGACATTGGAGAAAGCACATCAATGCTATCTCTGGTGGTCGCTATTACAACATTATAGTGAGAAGCCTGAAGGTTCAGGTTGTCATTCCAGGATAGAACTACGGAGTCTCCATTTTGGATAAATTCTAGGGTAGTTGGTGATTGAGGGGTAATGTTCAAGGCTGAATCCAGGTTTGAGAAAATGCCCATGAATCCTTCGGCCACTGAAACCTGTCCCAAGGCTGCCAAATCCAGTTTGCCATCATTGTCGACATCTCCAAATGCCAATTGAGCTTGACTTAGACCCAGGATATTTGCGGCACTATTGGAGTCTGAAGTGAAGGTTCCGTTTTGTTGGTTCAGGTAAAGGTAGGACACGGGACTTCCAGCATTTCCAAGCCCGTTGAGAATGATATCTTGGAAACCGTCTTCATTGATGTCTCCCCAGATTCCATCACCATTTCTGATTCCGTCCAGGGTAGGCCCAGCTGTAAAATTACCTGTTGATTCATCGTATGTAAATACCTGGCTCTGAGGATTTGCTGTTCCTGAACCCGTCAATAGTATGTCTATATCGCCGTCATTGTTGATGTCTCCCAGGTCAAGGGAGTATTGGGTAAGCTCCGGGAAGACATTTTGTGCTGGGTCAAGCATGGTGAATCCACCACGGATTCCATTGTTTCGATAAACTCTGGTTATTGAATTAGCTCCTAAAAGACCAATCATCACCATGTCCTTATCCCCATCCTGGTCTATGTCAGCCCATTTGGCTTCAGGAGAACCAAGGCTAATGAAATTGCTATAATTGTCTTCTTCAAAATTTCCGCCATTGTTTCTATAGATAGTCGCAACATCTCCTGAACTTCCGCTGCCAGCAACAAACAAGTCAAGGTCTCCATCATTGTCATAATCTACCCAATCTACCTTGCCATTTTGAACGGCTTGAACTTCACTACTTATACTGGAGGACTGTAATTGGCCGGTCCCATCATTTTCATAAATTCTTATGTCAAGGTTCCCACTATTCAAACCGGAAAGCACAAGCTCCAAATCTCCATCATTGTCATAATCTCCTAGAGCAGCGCTGGAATTTTCCATTCCACTCAATCCTGCTGCAAGCTCAAGCCTTCCGTTTTCATTTCTTAGGATGACGAGTACGGCTGCGCCGGTTCGGTCTCTTCCATTGATCACGAGGTCCAGGTCGTTGTCCTTGTCAAGATCGCCCCAATTGAGCTGTCCGGAAAGGAAGTTCTCTGGAACACCAGGAAAGAGGTTTTCATTATTGGTATTGACAAAACGAGGACGTTGGAAAGTAATATTTTGTTCGGCGGCAAAGGCTGAGCCTTCAAAGTCAGGTCCCACAGCCTGCACACTCCAATAATAGGTGCCAGAATTCAGCCCACTTAATTTGTACTCAAGTCTGTTACCAACATTTCCACTAAATGCGATTTTTCTGAATCCGGTGTTGATATTAGCTGACGGACTAAGGCTATCTCCCTGCCCGGGACTTCTGCCTACATAAATGTTATAGGTATGGTTTTCCTGAGGAGGAGGTCCAGTTGGGCTTTGCCAACGCATGATCAGGGTATCTCCGGAAACAAAAGCAGTTAAGCCTGTAGGAGTAGCCGGGCTGATGTTGGCTGTGCTATCTACGTTTCTGTAGATCTCCAGGCGTCTGGTAACAGGTGAGTTTGCACTTTGCCCCATCAAAGCCAGGTCAAGTTTCTGGTCCCCATCGAAATCCCCCCATGCCAGGTCTCCTTTGTCTACCCTGCTCAGGGCAAGGGCAGGTATGGATTGTGAGGTGAAACTGCCTCCGCCATTGTTTAACAAAATACCTGCAAAGCGATTGAAGTTGTCAAGGGCACCTACATAGGCAAAATCGGGGAGGTCATCGTCGTTGAAGTCTCCGAATTTCAAAGCACCATTATATACCCCAATGGCTGCCACTCCTAGGTCTGTAAAGACACCGGCCTGGTTAGAGAATACCTGGGTTTGGCCCACTCCATTGGTATTCAGGCCAGCAATCAAAAGATCGGGGTATCCATTTCCATCTACATCTGCCCAATCAGTATTTGAGCTTCTCAGGTCAGGAATATTGCTTGAAACGGAATTGAAACTTTTCAAGCCTGAATTCTTGTAAAGTGTTGAATTTGGATTTGGTGTAGCAGAGGATGAAACATCTCCTGTGAAGAGGATATCTTGAAAACCATCGAGGTCATAATCAACCACTGAAACCGACCCATCCTTGAAGGCTTGGAGCCCTGCTTGAAGGGCGACGAAGCTATCTCCGCCAATGTTTTCATATACATCTGCTTGAAGGGATGTATCTCCTTCACCTGAGATGACTACGTCCAGGTCTCCGTCATTGTCAAAATCTATCCAGGCTATGTCTCCACCACTCAGGCTATCAATGCCATGTTGGGTAAGTTCTGCAAAACTTCCACCACCATTGTTTTTGTAAATAAGGGTTGCATTGTTTCCATTTCCAAGAACCCCACAGATGATAAAGTCCAGGTCTTGGTCATGGTCGTAGTCTCCCCACTGGATTTTTGAATGGGTAAGGCCTCTGAAACTTGGTCCCGCAGCCAGGGAACCCCCATTGTTTCTGAATATTTGGGTACTTGGACTTCCCCCTCTATTCCCTGAAACAAGTAGATCCAGGTCATTGTCGTTGTCATAGTCTCCCCATGCCAGTTGACCTTCATTGTAGCCGGTCGGTAAGGAGCCAAAAATTGCATTGGAACTGTCCAGAAGTACTGGTGCTTGATAAGTAAAGTTGTCTTCAGTGGAGAATGGTCCCCCTTCAAAATCCTGGTCTATGGCTTGGACCCGCCAATAATATGTACCATTGGGTAAGTTGTAAAACCTGTAGGAGGTTGCACCGTGGGTCATGCCCTGGGCGACCACCTGTCGGTCTCCATTGGAGAGATGAGAGTTGGGGCCACGTTGTTCCAGACCTCCGCTTACCCTGCCCAAGACAACGTTGTAGGTAAGGCCATCCTTTAGGCTGTCAGGAACATTCGCTGGAGGGAACCATGAAAGCTCAACATCATAACCATTAATTACTTCAGGCCTGTGTGTAGGAGCACCTGGAGTGCTGGTTGTAAATAAACCTACATTCCTGAAGATTTTGAAAGTATTCGAGTCAGGGACGGAAGATCTTTGTCCAGCGATCAATAAGTCCAATTTTCCATCTTTGTCTACATCAGCCCAATTGGCGAAGTTGCCATCATTGACTGCGGTCAGCGGTGCAGCCGCGACCTCATCTTCCAGGAATAGATCCTGGCCTGCATCGTATTTGTACAGGAGGGTTATTCTGTCTCCATTGCTGATGCCATTGTTTCCAGTGACTACAATGTCCATGTATCCATCGAGGTTGTAATCACCCCAATTCACAGTACCATCACTTACACCCTCCAGGTTACTTTGCTTGAGTGTAAATGAAGTTCCTGCCTGATTTTCATAAACATTGGTAATGTTTGTACTGCCATTATAACCTGTTACCACTACATCCAGAAAGGAGTCGTTGTTGTAGTCCCCCCATTTTGCATCCCCATTTTCCAGGCCTACCAAGTCAATCCTGCTCAGGAAATTGCCAAATCCATCATTGGGAAAAATAGATGTCCTCCTCCCTTGTGAAGTCTGGCCCGTAATTAGAAGGTCAAGATTTCCGTCATTGTTAAAATCACCCCAGTCGCCATTTGAAAAGTCAAATGCCTGTAGATTGGCAGGTGAAATCTGGTTGAATTGTATCTGGCTAAGGTTATTTTTTCCATTATTCAGATAAATATTGCTTACCGCTGTCCCAAAGGAGTTTTCCCCTGAGATGAATACATCTCTAAATCCATCATTGTTGAAGTCAATGAGCGAACAGAATCCATTTTTTAAACCTGCAAAATCTCTGTAATTGGTTGCTGGGTTGTTGTCATTGAATGTTCCCAGGAAGTTGAGGTAAAGCCTGGTTACAGGCAAGCCACTTGTTTCTCCCATCAAAAGCAGATCAATGGCTCCATCGTTATTGACATCACCCCAATCGAGATCTCCATTGATGACCTGGAACATATTGGTATCTGCAGCGGCATCGCGGATGAATACATTTGAACTGGGCTCGTAGAAATAAGCCATGGTCAGGTAATTTCCAGACTCATCCTCGCCACATACTATCATGTCCAGGTAGCCATCGGGTGTATTGATCGAAGAAGCATCCCCCCTGTAATCACCCATGGCCAAGGCAGCATTCTTTAAGTTGGGGAATGCTGTAGAGGCAAAACTATTGGTTTGGTCTACAAATGTGGGAAATTCAAATTCAAAACACTGGGTTTGTGAAAAGGGAGAACCCTCATAATCCGGGTCGATCGTTTGCACCGCATATTTGTAATTACCGGGCTGTACATTTTCCAGAATCAATTCTCTGTTATGGCCTACATTTCCTCTGAATGCCTTTCTATTGTAACCGAAGTTTGAGGCAGCAGAATCTGTTTCAGAGTGAATGTACCTCAGGAAATCATTTGGTGGGTTTTCTTCATAAACCAATACCGAATAGGTCAAGGCTTTCTCTTCGAAGGGAGTGTAACCCGTTGGAAAGTCCCAACTTATTTTTACGTCAAAGCCATCGAGTTGATGGGAGACATTCAG
This sequence comes from Bacteroidia bacterium, assembly GCA_022760475.1. Classification (GTDB taxonomy): domain Bacteria; phylum Bacteroidota; class Bacteroidia; order J057; family J057; genus JALEFZ01. The sequence goes on from JALEFZ010000067.1 coordinate 13,359, forward strand.
GGGTGGGGTAGGGGTGGTATTGCTCTGGCTTCCAATGTTTCTGTATAGCCTGAAGATGTTATTAGTAGAGCCTGTTCCTGTTCTTCCCAATAAAAATAGGTCAAGTTTATTGTCTCCGTCGTAATCTGCCAATTTGATGGCACTGTTGTTCCTTACATCATCTACAATGGAGGAGGAGGCATTGTCTACACTCAATGAAGGAATAAGCGGACTCTGATTGTGGATATAAATGCTTGTGTTGGGGTTGCTTGTCGTTTGTTCTTCCCCGGAAATCACCAGGTCGTTGTATCCGTCGTTGTTGATGTCCCCGAAGTCAAATCCCCCACTTTTCAACTGTGCTCCAGTGTAGAGGGTATTGGTTGAAATAAAGCCTAAGCCCTGATTGTTGATCCTTACAAAACTACTTGCAAAGAAACCACTCGTACTTCCGGAAGCCATGATATCCAGAAATCCATCGTTGTTAAGGTCGACCCAGTTGATCTCTCCACCTGTCAATCCTGGTAAGTCAGCAATTTTGGTAAAGCCTGTACCTTGGTCATTGCGCCAGATTTGGGTAATGATCAAGCCTGAAGGCCTTTCAACTCCCATAATCGCAATATCGGGGAAGCCGTCATTGTTAAAGTCTCCAAATTTTGCATCCCCTCTGTCTACATTCGGCAGGCCAAAACGGCTGGAGTTCGGAAAGTTTGGGTTGTTGAGTGTAGATTGGTTTTCCCAAATCTGGGTACCGTTTCCCCCAAAACCCGTTACCAGAAGATCTGGGTCTCCATCTCTGTCGTAGTCTCCGAAGTCCATACTGGCATCATAAATCCCTGTGGTATTGAAGACCGGGGTGGTAAAGTTACCATTGGTACCATTGTTGGTCCAAATCTGAAATAAGGGAGAAAGGGTGTTGTTGGATGATAAACCACATAAGGCAAGGTCAAGGTCTCCATCGCTGTCGACGTCAGCCAGGGCAACATCTCCCCTTCTCACATCAGGAAATCCTGTCCCAAGGTCTACTATTTCATACTCTCCCTCATTGGAATTATACCTATAGTAGTCCAGCCGCGGAACATTGTTTGTCAATGAACCACAGTAGATCAAATCCAGGTCGCCATCGCCATCTGTATCCCCCAACTCAATGGCCCCGTTGTCCAAACCAGTAGGCGTGGTACCCCCAAAAGCATTGGCCGTGGAGTCAACAAAAATTGAGGTGAAAGTAAATGGATTGACATAGGTAAATGATCCTTGTGAACTCCATGGAGATCCTTCGAAGTCATGGTCAATGGCCTGAACACGCCAGTAGTATGTGGTGCCATTGTTGAGGTTGGTACTGCTAATGGCCCAAACTGTATCTTCAACGGCCCCAAAGCTGGCCATCCTGAAGTAACCATTGGTTAGGTTCGCCTGTGCGGGTCGGATGTTGTCATCCAGAGGTGCTGTGCCGATCTGGATATTATAACTCAGCCCCTGAACAAGATCAGAAGGATAGTTTGCAGGTGGTCTCCATGAAAGTATAACTGAAGCACCTGATTGGTTGGCGGTAGGTGTTCTAGGGGCAGTGGCTTGTCTATTGGTTAAACTAATGTTGTTTCTATAGAGCTTAAATGAGTAGGTATTACTTCCCAGTAAAGTACCTGCGGTAAGAAGGTCTAGCTTCCCGTCGCGGTTATAGTCTGCCCAAGCCATCCTGGAACCCCCATTCAGATTTTGAATAAGGGCAGAGGCAGCTACATTTAAGGTAAAACCACCATTTGCATTGTTTTCGTAAATCAGGGAAGTGCGGTCGCTGCTGGAAGTTCCATTTTGCCCGTTTAAGGATATGTCTAACCATCCATCGTGGTTGTAGTCGACCCATACTGCTTCACCATTTTTAACACCCACGAGGCTTACATTTACCCTGGCAAATCCCTGGTTTCCATTATTCTTATAAATCCCTGCAACCGCATTTCCCGCCAGGTTCTCGCCACTAACCAAAATATCCAGGTCTCCATCATTGTCATAATCTCCCCATTCAATAGAGCCATTTTCTACATCAATTACAGCTGTACTCAGTGGTGTAAAATCACCATTACCCTGATTCCTATAAATCTGGGTAGATGGTTGGTTAGAAATATCTGAACCACAATAGGCCAAATCGAGGTCACCGTCTGCATCAAAGTCTCCCCAACTGATGTATGGATTTGAAACCCCGTCAAGGGTGGTATCTGCTAGATATCCGTTGGAAGGGAGATTTTCGTGTCTGAATAGTTGAAGGGTTTTGGTGCCATTATCCCCGGCAATCAGGATGTCCAATTGGCCGTCATTGTTGTAGTCAACAAATGAAGTTGCTCCATCGGATACAGCACTTGCCAGAATCTGAGGACTGATGGTAAAGTCCTCCTGGAAGTTAAATCCATTGAAGTTGTATACTTTGGCAAATCGACTTCCCAGTGCGTCCTGCCCCACAATAATGAGGTCCAGGTCACCGTCGGAGTCATAATCTCCCCAGGAAGGCCTTGAGTTTCTTACACTTGGCAGGGTAGCAGCACCAGCAAAATTCTCAAATCTTCCTGTGGTAGAGTTGTATTGAAAAATTTCTGTCTGGTATGGTGACAATCCACCTTTGGTTCCTGTCATGATAAAGTCCATATCACCATCGGCATCGAAGTCACCCCATACCAGGTCACCTCTTGATTGAGCAACGGGGGCGTTTATAGTACTAAATGCTGATGAAGTAACATCAATAAAATCCTGAGCGGATAGCCATATAGGTAAAGCAAGAATTGCCAGCAAAAGAGCTCTTTTGATGGTTTGATTTTGCATAATGGACAACATTGTATTGAAGGTTCTCATAACAAAGCTGTAGGTTGAAACCTTAAAACGAAGATTTTTTAGGTAAGGGTGATTTGTAGGTAAGGGTTTTTAGGGCAATTATTCAGGTACAAAAATGGGAGGCAAAGCCCTAAGCAACTGAATAACTGTAACGGTGGCTCCTGTTACGATTGTCCCAAGGCCTATGTATTTGTAAAGGACTGGTATTTTTTGCATGACCCTGACTGGTGGGCTAAATGCAGCCATGTTTCCCGTAATTTCTGTACCTGTAATTTTGATTCTATAGCCGTCGCTGGCTTTCATGTCCCCAGGGACTTGCCAGGTATAGCTTCCCTGTTGGTTGAGGGTTCCTAGGGTCTCTAATAACTCGTCGTAGCGATATAGTTCTACAGTTATTTGATCCATGGTAGAGTTTGCGCCGTACCAACTAAAGGTAACGGCTTTTCCTCGCTTGACACTTTGGTCCCTTTTGGGGCTCAAAAACATAAACTCAGGAGTAGCCTGAACTTCTATGGCGACATTTCCCGAAAACCTTTCCAATTCGGCAAGGGCATCCCATACAACTTCATGCTCACCTATGGTAATGTTGTCGCCATATTCTCCTTCGATTTTGGTTAAGGGAATACTTCCGGAAGAAGTTTTTGCAAATAACTTGACTGAGAAAAGCCTGGCTGATACGCTGTCCTTTAAGCTGTACTTGATGCGAATCTTATCGTCTTCCAGGCTGGTGTTGACATTTTGAACGCTTGATTGGGCAGTAAGATTGAGGCAGGTAAAGATGAGTAAGGAGAAGAATAAACATGTGGTGGCGGCACCCTTTTGGAGGCACATACCCCTTTCAGGTAGCATGGTTGTGATTTGCCAAGTTTGGCGGTAATTCATGTAGCGATTCATTGGTTTCAGTACTTTTGTTCAAGCATCACTTTAATATGTCTTTAGTCAACAAATATCCCATCTTCAAACGCTATAAAGAGTTGTTTATTAGGTACTTTGAATTCCTACTTGATATTAGGATTTCATTTAGTCCCAATTTTAGGATTTTGCCAAAGACTTAAAAAATCCAATTTCCCCAAAAACTTCCTCAACATCATTTCTTCATGATGAGATAATGTTAGCTAGCATGACCCCCTTTCTCTGCTGCTAGGGATACAAAAACTGTCCCAAAAGTCAAAAATTGTACTTAAGCCCCCAGAATTTTACCCCTAAATGGTTTTTTTTGGTTTTTTTCTTTCTTTCCCTTTTCCCGAAAGTGGAAGAGTTATATTTTTTCAGACCATGTGAATAGGAAAATAGTCACCTATTTTGCGCGATTTTTGATAATCCACGCAGAATGGCATGTAAGGCTCTAAATCTTTTTGTAAGAACCAAAGAAATAAGTCTTAGGAGATTTTTTTAGGTCGTCTTGTCCATAATATCCCCAACCCACAATGGTATAAGAAGAGTCAGTGGCAGTTTCAAAGAAATACTCGCATTTACCAGGTATTTCTCTGGACCATATAATGATGCCTTTTCCCAGGTCTTGCCCTTGATGAAGAACAGTTTCGTCAGGTTTGTGCACCACACAAATGAGGCTATCACCCCGGACGGCATTGTAGCCCTCACTGTTCACTGAGACCAATGAATCCCCGGATGGATAGGTATCTGTGATATTTACGGTTTGGTAATAGGGACTAGTAGAGCGATAAGTCTGTTTTACAGATATAATCAGGCTTGTATCCAGAGGTAAACTCAATAAATCCTCAAGTTTTTTGATCTCAGGTTTTATTTGCCCCTCCATTTGCCCATCCTTATGATTCAAGACCATAAATTCTCCCTGCCAGTTTCCATCCCAAGGGTGGAAGACATTCGCATATTTGCTGCTATCCGGAATGTTTTCCTTGTAGGTAGAATTATTTCCGCTATTTGCTGGTGTTTTACAGGAAAAACACAAACTTAGCGAACAGATTATCCATGCAATATATTTCATATTTCATTAATGAAGTTCTACAGTACCAATGATACATCATTGCGTGTAAACCTAAAAGAGGCAGTAATCAATAGTCTGCCTAAAGACAGGGGGCTTTATATGCCCGAAGAAATCAAACTTCTGGGTGAGGGGTTTTGGCAAGACTTTGAGAACATGTCGTTTCAGGAAATTGCTTTCGAAGTCAGTCAAAAGCTGATTGCTGAGGCAGTCCCTCCAGAAGAATTGAGAGATATTGTAGAGCAGGCTGTCAATTTTGATGCTCCTGTCCATAATTTAGACAAACACCTCCATATCCTCGAGCTTTTTCATGGGCCTACGCTGGCTTTTAAGGACTTTGGTGCCAGATTTATGGCGAAACTTATGGCTTTTCTCACCCAATCTGACGAGGAGCCCTTGACCATTCTGGTGGCTACTTCAGGAGATACAGGCGGAGCCGTGGCCTCTGGCTTTTATAAGGCCCCCGGAATTCAGGTGATGATCCTTTATCCCTCTGGAAGGGTAAGCCCTCTCCAGGAAAAGCAGCTAACAACACTTGGAGCCAATATCAAGGCATTTGAAATAGAAGGAGCTTTTGATGATTGTCAGGCCATGGTAAAACAGGCATTTTTAGATGAAGACCTGAATCACCGGTTTAGACTCACTTCTGCCAATTCTATCAATATTGCCCGGCTCATCCCTCAGTCTTTCTATTATTTTCGTGCCTACCAGCAGTTGATAAAGAAGAAAGGGAAGTTGGTCTTTTGTGTGCCAAGTGGAAATTTTGGTAACCTCACCGCTGGGCTGATTGCTCAAAAAATGGGCTTGCCCATTAAAAAGTTCATCGCTGCTACCAATAAAAATGATGTCGTCCCTCGATACTTGGAAAGTGGGCAGTTTCAACCCCGAGAGTCTGTTGCTACGGTTTCCAATGCCATGGATGTAGGCAATCCTTCCAATTTTGTAAGAATGGGTGATTTGTTCGGGAATGATTGGGTAAACATGAAAAATCAGTTAAAGGCTTATGCATTTGACGATGAACAAACCCTTAGAACCATAGATGAAGTAAAGCAGAAATTTGGTTATACCATCGATCCTCATGGTGCAGTGGCTTACCTGGCAGCGAAAAAGTACCTCCTCGAAAATCCTGATGATGAGGTGGTGATTCTGGGAACTGCTCATCCTGCAAAGTTTCCTGAGGCAGTAAAAAAGGCCTCTGGTACTTCCCCCCAAATTCCCGCTCGTCTTGCGCAACTTACAGATTTGAAAAAAGAGTCAATTTTGTTGCCTGCAGATTATCAGGCATTTAAAGACAAGTTGATGAGTCTTTGAATTTTTCCTGCTGTTTCAACGGTTCTTTTTGGACCTTTTTACCCATACTCAATCATTTATATAAACATCCCAAGTTGCTATTTGTGCTACATGTTTTATGGGCATAAAGACAAAGTGGTCATAACCAGACAAGCTAGGCTGTCAGTCCGGTCAACTCCAGTTGTCATTTCAGGCAAGCACAGCTGTCATTTCGAGTATAAGCGAGAAATCTACTCACCCTACTGAATAGGCCTCTTACTGACGTTCGAGATGACTTATCCATTCGAAACGACAGTTGGACATGGATCGAAATGGCATTTACCCTTTGAGTGTTTTTTACTGGCAACTTGAATTAAATAGTTGAATTATGGATAGATTTGAGTACAAGATTCTTAAAGTCAGAACAATTAATTCATGGGGAACTGTAACCCTTAAAGAAGATGAGTTGGAAAGGCAATTGAATGAATTGGGGCGTGAAGGATGGGAACTGGTAGAAAGAATGAATATGTATCATTCTCATGTTTACCTATTGTTCAAACGTTCTCGGGGCTGATCACAGATATGTTCTCATTCAAATAAAATTTTCGTATGATTGGGTTTGCAGATGAATAATCAATGAGCAAACCCAACTCTTCCATTCCCGTGGCGCTGGGACTTATGTCCTTTATGTTTCTTCTGATAGGAACCCTCGCCAGTTTCAACGATGTTTTGAAACCCTTCCTTCAACGCTTGTTTGGCCTTAATTTTGGTCAATCTGCCTGGATACATTTTTCTTTTTACGCTGCATATTTTTTCATGGCTGTCCCGGTATCGATGATATCTTCGAAACTTGGATACAGAAAAACCATCCTTTTGGGGCTCTCTGTTATGACTTTGGGTGGGGTATTGGGTTTGGTGGCTGGCTATGTTGGAACTTATCCTTTATATGTCCTGGCTGTATTCAGTATTGCCATTGGTGTGGCCATTTCTGTGGTGATGATCAACCCTTATGTAAGTAGGATTGGAAGCGAAGAGAATACCAATAGCCGCTTGAATCTTGTCAACTCATTTTACTCGACAGGTGGAATCATCGGTCCTTTATTGGGCTCTTTTCTGCTATACATGGGAATGGAGAATGATCAATTGATTTCTTCCCTTTCTCATCCTGTGTACCTGGGACTTATTGTGGTGCTAGCCTTTGGGATTCTGGCATTTCTTATAATTAGAATTCCCGAACTACCCATCGCCTCCAATAGGATCAGCATTCAAAGTTTCCTGGAACTAACAGGAAAGCATCGAAACCTGAAGTGGGGCATGGTTGCCATGTTTGTTTATGTAGGTATAGAAGTTGGTACGGGAAGCATGATTGCAAAATATTTGGTTCAGGATCACATTTGGGGAATCCCAGAAGAAGAAGCTGGACGGTGGGTGTCGGTTTATTGGGGTAGTTTCATGGTCGTCAGGTTGATAGCTGCTCAGTTAGGAACTCGGATTAGTGCTGTACAGTTTTTGAGGATAAATGTTATAGCCTCAATCCTGTTAGTCATGCTGGTGATATTTGGAAAGGGACAACTGGCTGGCTATGCCATCCTTGGGCTTGGCATAGGCCATAGCGTAATGTTTTCTTCGATCTTTGCCCTTGGAATTGCAGGACTTGGAGAGCGGGTTCAAGAAGCTTCCTCTTTTATATTTATGTTGGTGATTGGGGGGGCTTTACTGACTTTTTTGCAAAATAACCTTGCTGATATTCCTGAAATTGGAATTAATGGTTCATTTTTTCTGACTTTCTGCTGTTATATATATATCTTGTGGTATTCATTTAATGGTTATAGAGCCATTAATTCAAAGTCGCAAACAACTACTTAATTACTACTTGATATATGGAGACTTTTCAGTTGACCACCCTTGATACCATAATAATGGTAGTCTATGGGCTGGCCATCATAGGATATGGCTTATATAAAGCCAAAAGTAAAGATTCAGAAGAATATTTTCTTGGAGGTAGAGCCATGATCTGGCCTGTAGTAGGGATTTCCCTTTTTGCAGCCAACATCTCCTCGTCTACCTTGGTAGGGCTTGCCGGAGATGCCTTTGTTACCAATGTGCATGTGTTCAACTACGAATGGATGGCCGCGGTAATCCTGGTATTTTTCGCCATCTTCTTTATGCCATTCTACCTAAAAACCGGAGTTTACACCATGCCAGAATTTCTGGAAAGGCGGTTTGATGCCCGATCCAGGTATTACTTCTCATTCGTTACAATTATTTCAAACATCATTGTTGATACGGCTGCGGGGCTTTACGTTGGTTTGTTGATTTTTAAAATCCTGTTTCCAAGTCTCCCCCCATATGTCATTATTATAATCCTGGCTACAGCTTCTGCTGCCTACACCATTCCTGGAGGACTTTCTTCGGTTATTCATACCGAGGTGATTCAGGCAGTCTTGTTGATATTGGGCTCGATCGTCTTAACAGTTTTCGCATTTGCTGAAGTAGGTGGATGGGGAGAGATGGTTAATCGCCTAAATGAACTGGGGTCAGCCAATCATTGGGGAGCCAATGGGCCGCAAAATGCGCAAGACGTACTGAGCCTAGTGCGGGGCGCTGATGACGAATTTATGCCATGGACGGGACTCTTAATTGGTGTGCCCATTCTTGGTTTCTATTTCTGGATCACAAACCAGTTCATGGTACAAAGGGTCCTAAGTGCCAAAGATCTGAACCACGGACGTTGGGGAGCACTTTTTGCTGGACTCCTGAAGCTCCCAGTAATTTTTATCATGGTACTTCCGGGAGTATTGGCGATACTGCTTTTCAGGGATTTGGATTTGAGTTTCCTTAATTATGAAACTGTCAAATACGGAGAAAAAATCGTTTGTGAAGATCTCGCAAACTGCCCCAATATGACATATCCTGTTTTGCTGTTTAAGCTGTTGCCCCAAGGTTTGTTGGGACTCGTACTGGCAGGACTATTGGCAGCGATGATGTCATCGATTTCAGCCACTTTCAACTCTGCCTCTACCTTGATTACCATGGACTTCGTTACCAAAATAAACCCCAAAATGACCAGCCAGCAGTTGGTTGTTGCTGGGCAGGTAGCAACCCTTGTACTGGTAATCCTTGCAGCAGCTTGGGCCCCACAAATTGAGCGATTTGGCTCTCTCTTTAAATATTTACAGCTCGTAATTTCCTTTATCTGTCCACCAGTCGTTGGGGTGTTCATTTTGGGACTCTTCTGGAAACGTGCCAATGGACACGGTGCATTTGTGAGTTTGATCATAGGATTTATCATTGCTGCGACCTTCCTTGGTTTTGAAGCAGGAAAAGAAAGCCTGAAAACAGAAGCAGTAGCATATGTGAAGGCCCAAAACCTTGAAAGGGGAGTAGAGACTGATATCCTCTCTCCTGAATTTGATTCAGCCATTGGGTCTTACATACAAGAAAATATGAGTCCGATGATGGAGACCATTACCGATATTCACTTCTTGCACAAGGCTGCTATCCTGATGCTGATATGTATGGTCATCAACATACTTGTAAGCCTCTTGACACCTGCCCCACCTGCAGAAAAAATTGCAGAATATACCTGGAGCCCCAGGCTTCTCAAAGAAGAATCATTGGAATTGAAGGACTTGCCTTGGTACCAGAACTATAGAATACTTTCGGTCCTGTTGTTGATTGCTACTGCCATAGTAGTTGCTATGTTCTTGTAGGTCAGGAAAATATTTAAAAATAAAGGCGAAGGGCATTTATGCTTCTTCGCCTTTATTTTTTTTTATAAATAATTCGTAGTCTTCTGGGGTATTGAGGTTATTGAAAATTTCCTGATCATAAGCTTCAATAATTTTCAGCTTTAGCTTATTGAGGGTTTTTATGAGAGAAAGTTTTCCTGTATCAATGGCCTTTTCAAGTGCCATTACCGAAGATTTTTCCCAAATCCCAGGGAAGGCTGCGACCTGATTCCGACCTTTATCCCAGTAAAAAGTTCCGTCCAAATTTTTATTCCGGTTTTCAATCAAATTTCTTATGGCCTGGAGAGAAATTCCAGGCATGTCGGTAGGTAGAATTAGTGCAGAAGAGTCGGGAAAGGAATTGAAAAAAGAATATATCCCTCCAATAGGACCTAAATCAGGAATTAAATCTCGAATGACATTGTGTAGGGGGAGTTGTTGTTGTGAATCAAGGGAAAAGTAATGATCGATTTCAAGCTCTTTAGCCAAGTCGGACAGGTTAACCCACTGAGGTTTCCCACCAATCTCCAGCAAGAACTTATCGAAGCCCATTCTGCTGCTCTTTCCTCCAAGTAAGAAGAGCAGCTTCAAATCCTTTTCCATATATCCGCTTATTCCCATCAAGTCTATATTAAATCAATAGGGCTAATATAGGCATAGGTAATAAACACCTGCCCTCTGTTTGTCACAAACATGTCAGGGCAGGCTGAATACAACATTTACCATCAAAGATGAAATGTCAGTTCTGATGTACCAGCTCAAGTTTCAGAACGGAAAACTATCCTAAGGTATCAGTTGTGCATAGTGTAGGTATTGGTTTATCAATTTGTCTTGGAGTATAGCCCTTTTGATTAAAAGAGGGCATATGCCACACAAGAAGGAAGGTACTCAATGGAGTACCTTCCAATATTTCCTATACTTTAATTGTCGTATCTTTTAGTACAGATCTTTACTAATCCATACATTTTTTTATCATGACCCAAATCGGAATAGAAGATTGCATGGGTAGCATTTGGTGGATTTCCGCCTTGCGAAGGGAATTGTTAGCAGGAGGGGGCAATCATTGGGTCTTGTTTTGGTTTCCGACTATTGACCTCCCAGGATTTTTGCAGCCCTTTCTCCATAGTAAGGGACTTCTTTTTGCTTCAACTCTTCAAGTAGCGGCTTTGCGCTCTCCCAATCTCCAAGGCTCAAATGAGCAAGTGCCTGGTACCACTTACTGGTGAGTGAATTGCCATCCTGGTTTTGCAATAAGTCCAGGGCCTTCTCAGGTTTTTTTGAGTCCAAATAGGCTGAAGCCAGGTACAATTCCTCTTCAAGCAATTCTTCGGCTGTCAAATCTTCTGAAGCTATGACAAGCTCCATTTTAGGAATACCTTCTTCGTAATTGTTCTGCAAAAGAAGTACATGGGCCATTTTCCTAATTGAATCTATAGGCTGTCCACCTCTTGTCTCAGGTGGATAATAAGGGGCGAAATTATCTGCATAGAGCTTCTCAGGACTGTCCATTTGGCTTGAAGGCCAAAAGGAAAGGAGCAAGAATATAAGAGCGGCTGCAATACTTCCAATAAGGGCAAAGGGAATAATTCGTCTGCTAATCGCGGGAGCTTTATTTAAACCTTCTTGTTCAGCATCTTCGAACCATTGGTTAAATCGTTCTCTTCTTTGGCTATTTACTTCGGCTTTGAGTGCCAATTCACTGGCAAGGATAGGCTTAACCTCTTTCTGGAAAGCAGGATCTTCACTGAGCTGTCGCTCAAATTCGTTTCTTTCCTTTTCAGAGAGGGTATTGCTAAGATATGCTTCCACGATTTCGTAAATATTTTCGTTCATAATTTTTCCCTTTTTTAGCCCTAATAGCTGGACGAAGTTTTGAACAATTCCTTCAATTTCTTTTTACACTGGTGCTTGTTGCTGTAGGCTGAATCGGGATTTTTGAATCCCATCATCTGAGCGATTTCTGCCATTTTGAATCCCTCTGCACTCAACAACAATAATTCCTTGCATTTTTCTCCCAACTTAGCCAATAATTTCATTGCATTTTCCAGTTCATCTCTGCTAACCAGGCTCTTAAGCAGATTAACTGAACTGTCTGGGAGGTGAAGGTTATCCTCAATTGACTCCTCGTATATATCTATAGTCGGGCCTGAACGAAAAATATCTATACATTTTCTAATAAAAATACTTTTTAGGTAAGTATATACGCTACTTTCGCCCCGGAATTTCTCATTATCGATCTGGCGCAAAAAGCCCATGATTGCGTCGTTATAGGCTTGTCGGGCCTCTTCCTCAGTGAGTTTGTACTTCCTAGGGCGACTCCAAATCAGGTTGATATATTTTTTATAAAGGATTTCTTCATAATCTCTCCTCTCCCTACCTGAGCTTTTTAAGCCTGCCAGCAAATCCTGATCCGGGATCTTTCTATAATTTTCTGCCATAGCACGTCCTAATTCTCCAAAGATACTGTATAGATCTTCTTTTCCACGTTCTGATATGAAATTTCTGGGCCTTAAATGATTCCAAGGATCAAAAATTATGTACTTACTTTGGAATTCACAATACCCATCAATATATACAAAAAAAACAGCTTGAGGTTGGAACGCTTAGATGGGATTGATCTGGTTTATGAAGTAATTGAGAATTTAAGTTTTGAACCCGACTATTCTTATACATAAACCGGAATACAATTAAATAATCAAAGATGGAAAAATTAAGGTACGCTTTAATCCTGTTGTTTGCCATGCAATTTTTTGTTGCTATGGCCCAAAAGGCAACACCCCCTGTCGCGGTATCATCGGCTACAGTTGGACTAAAAACATCCATACATGGCTCATTGATTGACCCAGACTCCTATGTTCCTCTGGAGTGCTATAACGTCCATGGGCATAACTCTGAGGATGTTTTGGTCATGACCCTGGATTTCAGATTTCTTTATAATGAGTTTGACTGCCTATTATTCCCTTACCATTCAAAAATTAATACCCCCCACGGGCAAATTCTGTTGTTGGAGGAATCCGAGATGATTTCAATGGATTTGGAAGCTATACAGTTTGTTCCAACCAGAGTAAAGGGAGAAACGACCTTCGCAAAGGTTATACCCAACAGTGCCGAAATAGCTTCGATCAATGGCGTTGCTGCAGATGAGCTTGATAGCCATTTCGAATTGGATGTCAAACAAATGGCAAGAACCCTTGACATCAGCCAGTCAACCCATAATCCTAACTTACTCAACGTAAAAATCGGAATTCTTCCAAATAAGGTACTTTTGGGAAGCCTTGGATGTGTACTTCCTGGCACAGGTTCGGCAACAGGGTCAGTTTCTGGATCAGGTGAAGAGCCTACCTCTTCTGAGCCAGGGGAAGGAGCCGAGGCGATTTCCGCTCCAGGTGTAGGAAATCCCAATTCTACGGCAGAAATCACCATGTGGTATGTAGATTTTAAAATTACCGTAAAAGTAATTGCAGGTAAGGGAAGTTGGGACCAGACTAGGTATCGTGGCGATTGGAAAATTAATTCCATCATGCGTTATTTCCCGGAGAATGTTACCGTAGATGCTACCGCAATCCCTGATCCTATAGCCGTGGGTGTACCTGAATATATTCATGGGATATCAAGTTCCAGTAATGCCCTGGTTCCTCCCTATTTCTTATTCAAAGTTCATAGTACAGCACCAGGCTCCTCTTACGAATGTAATTTGGATCCTCCTCCAAGGCCAGTTTTGAGGCAAGCTCAAGCTGTGAATTCAGAACCTTCGGTGAGTGATATTACTGCCATTCCCAATCCATTTGATGATCAATTGTTGGTTTCAGGAAGTTGGGTTGAGGGTGAAGATTTAGAATTGAGCCTTATGTCCCTTGATGGAAAAACAAAAAGCTTAAGACCGATTTTAAGGAAGGTAGAGCCTGGCAAGGCACAGGCATTTAAATATAAGTTAGAAACAGTTGATTTGCCCTCGGGGATTTATATCCTGCTAATGAAAAGTGATGGCAAACTTATTCAAAGCAAGAAAATAATTAAAAGGTAAGGCAAGGAACTAGGTGATATTTGAAAAGGCCAATCTCTATTTGGGGTTGGCCTTTTTAATTTTTCAGCCGTCGATTCCGCAGATCTTCTGATATCTCTATCCAGAAATTGGGAGAAAAAGAAAAATTTATACCATGGTTTATATATATTAGCTTGATGAATCCTCAAATAAGGAAATATTTTCTATTTAGGTTAAATTATGTTTCCTTGAACTGAATATTTAGTACATTCAGATTCCTGCTTTAGCCATCCCTTGCCAGGCAGTTTGATTCAAACATGAGATTTGCAGCATTATTTTCATCAATTGTTCAAAAAAAAGTGATTTTTATTCAGATTTCTTTCGATCTGCACGACCCTATTATTGAATACACGTTTTACCTATCATTAATTTACAGATGAAAACACTAAAGTACATCTTACTACTTTGCTTTATCACTTGTATGATGCTAAGCTTTGCAAACCCAAGTGATTCTTCTCTACCACCTGTACCTGTTGGATCTGCTAGAGTCGGATTGAAATCCACTATCAATGGTTCTAAAAAGGATCCACAAAAATATGTACCATTGAACTGTTTTGCGGTGAATAACTCATCCATCCAGAACAGCATTCCAATGACATTGGACTTTACCTTCACCTACAATGAGTTTGGTTGTGCGGGTTTTGCAAGTACACCAACTTTGCATACTGCCAACGGAGTTATCAAACTATTGCCAGAGGCGGAAATGGTTCATATTGACCTTGAGGCAGAAAAATTGATCGCTACTAACATTAACGGAACTCCTACATTCGCTCGAATTATTCCACATGCTACTTCTATCTCTACGATCAATGGCATGACTATGACAGCTGCTGCCCAGCATTATGGTCTTTCACCTGTAGAAGCTCGAAGAATTATTCACATTGCTCAATCTACCAATAACCCGAATAACTTAAGCGTGAGGGTTGGACTGTTTACACGATCTACCATCCAGGCAGCATATGCTTGCAATGGAGGTGTTGACCCAGACCCAATTGGTGGAGGAGATCCCTACACTGAGAGCAGTAGAAATGGAGAAACTAGAGGATCAGATGGTTCTACTAGCAGCAGCCTCATTGCTGACATGGATACTTGGGAGGTGAATGTGAAAATTCATATTGAGGTTGTCGCTGGAATGGGGGTATGGAATCAAACCCCATACATTGGAGACTGGAGAATCAATTCTGTTCTACAATATTTTCCGGAAAATGTCGCTTATGACGATTACAACAGGAATGTCGTAAGTGTACCAGCATTTATAGGAGGAATTAATACCCAAGGATCTAACTATTACAATCAGTCATTTTATTTTGACATTTATCGTCAATCATCCATTATTCAGCATGATTGTGATCTAGACCCTCCACATTCAAATAATAATGATGACCCTATCCAC
>JALEFZ010000068.1 GCA_022760475.1 Bacteroidia bacterium
AAGGCTATCCGTCATGGCTTCTGCCAACTCCTCTAACTTCTTGGTATTCTCATTGATCAAACGAAATTTAAATGGAATATTGATCCAATAGCTGACGGCTTTTCCCTCAGCAATTGCTGGCGAAAATTTAAGCTGATTAACTTTTTTACTTACTGCTCTTTGAAGGATACCAGTAGGGTTGCTCATGATCAAATGCTGAACATAATTTCCCTGTGAATCAACCAGGACACGACAGACGACAGTCCCTTCGATATTTTCCTTCACAGCATCTTCAGGATATCCTATAGAAGCCCTCACATCCCCAAGGTTAAGTGGGGTAGGTGGGTTGTCTACAAAAATAAATTCCCCAGACAATGGGTAATCCTGGGCATTCAATCCACTATAGATTGAACAAAAAAAGAAGGCCAAAAGGCCAATTATTAAATTCTTGCGCTTCATTTTCCACAAAATTAAAATGCCCTGCAAAAATACATTCTAATTTTCCTATTCCCAATTGACAACAATTTTTCCTGTGGACTTTCTTGACTCAAGGAGTTCGTGGGCATGAGAAAGTTGAGTGGCAGGGAAAGCTGTACTTGCAATGGGCTTGATTTCCTCTTTTTCATATGCCTCAACCACCTTGTGGAGGATTTCATTGAGGTAATCTGGCTGGTAATCTCCAAGCCGAAGCATATTTGCTGATAAAAGCGATTGAGAATTCCGCATCAGCTTCATGGGATGGTAAAAACCAAAGGCTAAAAACCTTCTTAGTTTGGGGATGAAACCCTTTGCCTCTGTAAAAGTACTAGCACCAAAGCAAATCATTTTACCTATTGGCCCCAGCATCTCAATCCCTTCTTTGAGGCTTTTTCCTCCAATTGGGTCAAAAATTACATCTAGTTTATGATCACCGAGTATTTCCTGGATCTTAGAGAAGTAGTCTTTCTCACGGTAGTTAATCGGGTGATCCACCCCAATTGAAGTGAGGAGTTGATGTTTGCTTGGGGACGCAGTACCAAAAACTTCACAGCCCCTGTTTTTACATATTTGGACCAATAAAGAGCCGACTCCTCCTGCCGCCGCATGGATCAAGACGCGCATTCCTGTCCTTAGCTTGACCAATTCTTCAGCCATATACCATGCTGTACAAGCTTGTGTAACCAATGCCAACGCATCCCCGGCAGGAAGTTCCTCCTTCACAGGGACAGCAGCTATAGCAGGTGTATTAACATGAGTGGAATATCCCCCGAAACGACTCATTGCAATAACTCGCTGGCCTATTTGAAGGTTGTCAACTCGCTCTCCAATGGCAACAATTCTACCGATTACCTCATATCCGATGACGGCTGGAAGTGGAGGGCAATCTGGATAAAGACCTTTTCGGGCCATGACATCCGCGAAATTCAAACCAAAGCTTTCTACTTCGATTTGAATTTCCCCTTCGCTTGGATCTCCAAGCTGGATTGTGGCCTTTTCAAAGGCGTCTTGAGGGCTGCCAAATTTTTTTAAGTATAGAGCTTCCAATACTAAATCTGTTAAATCTTATTCACCTTCCCCAACTGGCTCTTGAGATGTAGAGATAAATGCTTTTTCACCCTCTCCTCGCCAGCCCAGATAGATAGGCTTTTCATTTCTCAGCAGGTCGACAACGTCAGCCAGACGATCAATATGCATGGAAGTTTTGATGATGCTATTTTGGGCTGAACCAGCCATTCCACCTGCTGTATCATAAAAATTAAAGATACCCGCTAGTTTATTCTCCACATCAAACAAGTGAATCTGGGCTCTTAAGAAGTCTCCCGAACCCGTAAGGTCGCCATTCAATCTTACAGCGTAGTTCTTGATCTCTTTCATGGTTAATTTTTTCTGAAATTGTGATATTCTAAGCTAAGCTCAAAATAAATTCTCCAATTCCATGAGACGAGAAACTCGGTATGTGGTCTGACCTAATCAAAAAGGAGCCACCCTGATGGATGGCTCCTTTCAATATATATATTGTTCACTTATTTGAGTTCAACAAATTCACTTGCTTTGATCAAGGTCAGCTCAGGGTTGAATTCATCTACGAGCTTGTTCAAAACATTGTTGGTCAATGCTGTTCTAAAAATACGATTCATCGTATTTTGATCTTGCTTTGCGTACTGCATATAGCTTTCAAGCATATTCTCATCCACAGGCTGACCACTCTGCATTATGTTTTGAGTCAATGTATTTTTCAAAGTCTCATTTACCTCATCTTCTTCCACCTTGATGTCGTACTTTTTGATCAGTTGACTTTCGATCAGGGTGTAAGTCAGGTCTTTGGAGAACTTTGGGTATTCAGATTCAATTGATTCTTCCGTGGACTCCTTGTTGGTGGCTTTGAGCCACTTTTTCAAGAACTCATCCGGATACTCAAGTACATGATGCTCAATAAGAGATTCTGAGAGCTTGTTCTTGAATCTTGTTTTCGCGATGTCATTAAGGGATTTTTCAAGAGATTCGGACATTTTTGCCTTGACACCATCTTCGGTAATTTCCTCCTCTTCTCCGAACTCAAGCTTTTGGTTGTCTGCAACCTTCTTCAGAAATTCCTCATTCACTTCCGCAGGAGCAACTCTATTGAGGCGCTTTATTTGGTATTTTACGTTCTTTTCTAGCAGCGCTTCAATTGCATCTTCCTCCAGAAAAAGAATTCTTTTTAGTTCATCCTTATCTTTGGAAACGTCCTTGATATTGAAGTCAAAAGAGTCTTCAAGTTTAGCTCCCTTAAATTTCTTAAAGACTTTATCTTTCTCAATCCTTTTGGGGTTCAATGGGAACATTTGGCTGAATCCTCCTTCTAGCTCCTCACCGTTTTCATCTACTTCATAGGCTCGACCAAATACGATGTCTCCCTTTTCAAATTCCTCAGGAGTACTTGTCTCTCCGAAATGCTCTTGGTAAAGGTTAAATTCCTTTTCCAGGAACTTCTCATCAATCTCAACCTGGTACATTTCAGGTAATTTTGGAAGCTCGAGGTCCACCTCAAATGAAGGAGCCATTCCGACTTCAAAGACAAATTCCATGTCTTTTTCTGCCTTGGGATCGTAATCAGCTTCAGTTTTGAGATTTTTAGGAAGCGGATCACCCAACAAGTCCAGGTTTTCTTCCTCAATGTATTTCTGAACAGACTCAGCTACTATCTTATTCAACTCGTCTATAACAACAGACAGCCCGACCATGTTGCGGACAACCTGGACAGGTACCTTCCCGGGACGAAATCCAGGTATAGAAGCTTTTTTTGCCTGCTTCTTCAACTCACTCTTCACTTGCTCCTTATAGTCATCTGCATGCACAAGTACTTTGAGATCTGCAGTGAGTTTACCAGTTTCTTCAAGCGTAATATTCAAAGCTCGAAAGTTTTAGTGGTTTTACAATAAAAATAATGCTGCCAAAAATTAGCAGCATATTGTTTGAAATCTTGATATATGTACCTTAGTAGGTAGATGTGCGGATGGAGGGACTCGAACCCCCACGCCTCGCGGCACAAGATCCTAAATCTAGCGTGTCTACCAATTTCACCACATCCGCATTAAAACATCCAAAAGAACGGCTATTTTTTGGATGAGCAAAATTAGAAGATTTTTCTATAATAGAAAACAGAAGACAAAAAAAAAGTAAGATTATGACGATTCCGGGCAAATATTTTTCCCAAGATGCTGTTCATCAGTCTTTTAGGGAATTGACAAAATTGTTACGTGGCTTTAGCAGGAATGAGAGAATCGGAATTCGTAAGGCATTTGAGTTCGCAAATAGCGCTCACGAAGGGGTAACAAGGAAATCTGGTGAGCCATATATCCTTCATCCACTGGCAGTTGCGAGAATTGTTGCAGGGGAAATGGGCCTGCATGACAGTACCGCAATCATCTGTGCCTTGATCCATGATGTAGTCGAAGATACCAATTATGAACTCCATGACATCAAAAGGGAGTTTGGAAACGTCGTCATGGAAATCACAGACGGACTAACCAAAATTTCAGGTTCAGAGGCTAAAAGTGATTTGGTCTCTGACCAGGCAGAAAATTTTAGGAAAATCCTCCTCACCATCTCCGATGATGTACGTGTGGTTTTGATCAAACTTGCCGACAGGCTGCATAACATGCGGACGTTAGGAGCGATGAGAAAGGAAAAAGTGCTTAAGATTGCATCTGAGACCCTATACATTTATGCACCCCTTGCTCACAGATTGGGTTTGTACCAGATAAAAACCGAACTCGAGGATCTTTCTTTCAAGCATTCAGAGCCTGATAAGTATCGGGAGTTGTCCTTTCGTCTGGATGCAGTAATGGAGGAAGCCGATAAATATATCAGGTCATTTATCAGGGGCTTGGATGAGGCCATCAATCCGATGGGGATAAAGTATGCTATAAAATATCGTTTCAAATCGATTTACTCCATCTACCAGAAAATGCTCAGGAAGAAGTTACCTTTCGAAGAAGTCTATGACCTATTTGCAATAAGGGTGATTTTGGAAACCAGAGAGGGGAGGGAACTCAACGATTGCTGGCAAGTTTACTCGGTTCTTTCCGGCATGTATACCCATAATCCCAAGAGACTTAGAGATTGGATCTCCATGCCCAAGGAAAATGGATATGAATCCCTTCATACAACTGTATTGGGCCCTAGCGAACGTTGGGTAGAGGTGCAAATCAGGACTGAAAGGATGGATGAGATTGCAGAGAAAGGGATTGCCGCTCATTGGAGATACAAGGAGTCCGATGCTGAAGAGGCGTTTTTTGGAGAATGGATTGAGCAAATCAGGGAAGTGTTAGAGAATCCAAGCCTTGACGCTCTGGAAGCCTTGCATGAATTTAAGGAAAAACTTCAGCCAAATGATGTTTATGTTTTTACTCCAAAAGGAGAGGTTCATCGATTTCCCATGCAGGCAACTGCTTTGGACTTTGCCTACCGAATTCATACAGGCTTGGGAGATTCTTCCATAGGAGCAAAGATCAATCAGAAAGTTGAAAATTTGGAATACCAACTTAGACCAGGAGATACCATTGAGATATTGACCTCCTCAAACAGCCAGCCCAGCCGGGATTGGTTGCGTTTCGTAAAAACTTCCAGGGCAAAAGAAAGCATTAAACAAGCCCTTAAGCGTCAAAAACGTGAGATCATTAACAATGGAGAACGGATGTTTAATTGGAAAGCAGCCAAATATGGGCTAGACCAGGCATCACCCATTATCCAGGAGTTGTTGGCCTACCTCATGGTACCCAATATGGATGAGCTTTATTATTCTATTGGGGCGCATCGGATCAATACCCAAAAGATTGCCGATTTTATTCAGCTCAAAAAAGAAGGGAAGGAAGTTGAAGAAGTAATTTTCAAAGAATGGGAACTGAAAAAGCGGATGGTTGAGGAGCGATTTGAGGAGATTGGCGTCAATCCTGAGACCCTTGTTTTAGGAAAAGAGCAAAGCATCAGCAAGCCTGTTTTGGCCAATTGCTGTAGGCCATTGCATGGTGAAGAAATATTGGGCTTTGCAGATGGAGATAAAATCATTATTCATAGACCAGGCTGTCCCAAGGCTATTTCCCTGATGGCGAGTTTTGGTTCCAGAATTGTAAAGGCTCAATGGGCTGAAGAAGGGAAAGACGTAGAGTTTTTAGCTGCGATCAGGATCGTAGGCCATGACAAAAAGGGAATGCTCAATGAGATGATCAAAATAATTTCCCTCCAAATGAAAAGGAATATACGCAAGGTAACCATCGAATCAGTCGATGGTCTATTTGAAGGCATATTCAAGGTCTTTGTAAGGAATGTAGACGAGCTAGATGAGATGATGGGTAAGTTAGAAAAACTACCGAATGTACATAGGGCTTCTCGATTTGACCTGGATGAAGACTTTGAGGAGAAGCAATAAAAAAAGCCTGATCAAATGATCAGGCTTTTTCTTCTGATAATGCATTATGCATAGTGAAATAATATCATTAGTAGTGTTGGAATGATTCCAAAAGCCAAAGCGAAAGCAAGTTTTGTATTTACTTTGTTGGCTCTTTTTACTTGAGCTGGTGTAGTAGTTTGAAACATAGGTTACAGGCGTTAGGGATTAAAGAGTAATGCAAGTAGTTATAAACTTAATAAAAATGTCAGATCACCCAAAATTTTTAACCAAAAATTGCTTATTTCTTACATTTCAGGTCTAAAAAATGACCGATCACCCATTTATTATCATTGAAAATGCTGTACGATCAAGATAAAAGTTGGGATGAAGGCAAAGATTCCTGAACCCCAGAGCTTCTGCTTTTGGTTCAGTTCAATCTTGATCGAATAACGTAGCTGGGGCTTTAATTTGGCGGATAATTGAGTTTTGCGCATATATGAAAGAGCTATTGAATATTTATATTCAAAAATAGTCTCTTTGTCGAAATAGCTAAGGGCTAATTACACCCCAACGTTACATATACTCGTAAATACTGGTCCGATGTAAGGTATATTGGTTATCAGTCTTTTAAGAAAATGGAATTTCAGAGAACGGGTTAATGGGATAGTTTTTGGTGAAAAATATACACTTGAATGAATAAATCTTTCCTAGTGTACGTAACTTCCGGCGTTTACATCTATGCTACATCCCGTAGCATGATCCATAAATCCACTAACTAAAAAACAGATGGTAGGAGCGAGGTCTTTGGGTTGGGTTAGCTCATTCAAAGCAAGGTCATCAATGACATATTCTTCTCCGTATTGATCAATGAACTGCTGGGCCATGTCGGTCTGTATAAAGCCCGGGGCTACTAGGAAGGATTTGATGTTATCCTTTCCAAGACCTCTGGCAATGGATCGGTGCAAGGCAACCATGCCTCCCTTTGAAGCTGCATATGCCATGAACTCTGTTGTATCCCCTCGAAAGGCAGCCCTTGAAGAAACAAATACAATCCTTCCACCCCCATTCTGCTTAAAATGTCCAATGGCTTCTCTCGATAGGATGGCACTAGCCAGTAAATTTACCTGAAGGGTTTGCTGCCACGCCTTGAGCCAGGTTTCAAATTCTCCTTCTTCGTCCATTTCGAGGGCGATTCCTGCATTATTGATAAGGCTATCGACTTTGCCATAGGTTTCTTTTACCCGCGTAAATAGGTTTTTGCAAGCCTCTGGAATTTGAAGATCCGCTTGGAAGGCTTTAGAACCATTTCCAATTTTCTGGGCAAGTTCTCTTGCAGATTCTTCGCTGTTCCTGTAATGAATAGCAACTGTAGCACCACATTCTCCCAGCGCTTCTGCGATTCCAGCTCCAATTCCCCTGCTTCCCCCGGTCAGCAGTATCACATTGTCCTTTAATGATATTTTCATAACTCAATTCTAGGTTTTCCCAACCAAAATCCGAACAAAAAAAACCGTTTTCAAAATCTTTCTATATTTGCCCCTTCACAAAATCAT
Source organism: Bacteroidia bacterium (assembly GCA_022760475.1). Classification (GTDB taxonomy): domain Bacteria; phylum Bacteroidota; class Bacteroidia; order J057; family J057; genus JALEFZ01. The sequence continues at coordinate 7,384 of JALEFZ010000068.1, forward strand.
CGATTACTATGAAAGCTTTGGTATTTCCTGGTCAAGGTGCCCAACATCCCGGAATGGGCAAAGAATTGTTCGAGAATTCTGATTTGGCCAAAGAGCTCTTTGCCAAGTCAAATGAAATTCTTGGTTTCGATATTCAATCTACCATGTTTGAAGGTACAGATGAGGATTTGAAAAGAACCTCCGTTACCCAGCCAGCTATATTTATCCACTCTGTGATTGCTGCCTTGGTTCATGACTTACCTCAAACCGCTGCAATGGTTGCAGGTCATTCTTTGGGTGAGTTTTCTGCCTTGGTAGCTGCTGGTGCCATGAGTTTTGAGGACGCACTTAAACTGGTATCTATCAGGGCCAATGCGATGCAGAAAGCCTGCGATATTCAGGAATCTACCATGGCTGCAATTTTAGGACTTGAAGACGCCAAGGTGGAAGAAATTTGCAATTCCATCGCAGGAGTCGTTCCGGCAAATTACAATACTGTGGGGCAACTGGTGATCTCAGGAACCAAAGAGGGCATCGCTGCTGCGATCGAAAAAGCCCAGACTGAAGGGGCCAGAAGAGCATTAGAGCTTCCCGTAAATGGTGCTTTCCACTCCCCATTGATGGAGCCTGCACGAATAGAATTAGCTGAAGGAATAGAAAAGGCTGTATTTTCTAGTGCGAGAATCCCGGTTTATCAGAATGTAACCGCCATGCCACATACTGATGCTGAGACCATTAAGGGGAACTTGCTCCAGCAATTGACCTCTCCGGTAAGGTGGACACAATCAGTTCAAAAAATGATGGCCGATGGAGCAAGTGAATTTGTAGAGGTGGGGCCTGGCAAAGTCTTGAGTGGACTGATCAAAAAAGTAGATAGAAAAATGCCTGTGAGCCAGGTAAACGCTTAAGTGTTTAATAAAATTAACTACGAATAAAGGAGCTTGTTTGACAGGCTCCTTTTTTATGTTTGCCTGAACCATTCCAAAACACCCTCTATTCCAATTTCCTTAGAGTAGTCCAGGAGTTCATTTATAGAGTAGATCTTTGCATCCAATTGAATGATTCTGCTAAACCACTCATAGAACTGGCTTGAATCCCCACCTTCTCGCCAGTGCTGGAGGGACATCGCTCCGTTTGACTTGGATAGTTTATAACCATTTTCATCCTGAACCAAAGGATGATGAAGGAAACTCGCTTTCCTAAATTCTTCCTTACCAGAGAGATTGGCTAAGTGCAATTGTGCTGCGGTACTTGGAACCAAGTCTTCGCCCCTCACTATAAAGTTAATCCCCATATCCAAGTCATCACTTAAGGAACTGAGTTGATAAGCTGGATTGGAATCCTTCTTTTGAATAACAAAATCTCGGATGCTTTGATCTAGTCTGACATAGGTATCTTCCTTAATCAAGTCAACCCAATGGATGGTTTTATTTTCTGTGATTATTCTTAACGATGTTAAGAGGGTGTTCAATCCTAAATTTTTTGATTTACAAGTTCCAGGATATTGACCATCAATAGAGTTTTGAGAAATTTCTTTTCGAGAGCATTCACAGGCAAAAGAGTAGGGGAGGAGGGATTCAATGAGAGCCTTGTATCGATCAAGGCGATGTATTTGGCTGTATTTTTTCAAATGATCTTCCACACTTTCTGGCCCTTCGTCCCATTCCAGTCCCAACCATTCCAGGGAAAGGAAAATATCATCCAAATAGGCAGGACGGACCCTTGCCTGATCCATATCATCAATTCTCAATACTATTTTCCCTGATTGGAGCTTTGTGAGTAGGTAAGTGAGGACAAAATTTACCCCATTACCCTTATGGAGGTATCCGCTGGGAGTGGGAGCTATTCGCGAGCGGATCATTGACTCCATTTATACATGATTTCAAGCCCTTCATCAATCAATGCCTTAACATGATCAGAAGGGTGGGAGGAAAACTCCCCTGTGATCCTGTTTGCGAGTGCAACAGAAATAGATGCTGCTTGATGCCCCAGGGAAGCACCCAAACCAAGAATACCTGCTGTTTCCATTTCCATATTGGTCAGTTGATTTGACTCATAAGAAAATGTGGACATGCTTTCAACAAGATTAGGCATGGGTAGATTCATTCTTCCTAGATTTCTACCTTGTGGGGCGTAGAATCCTTTTGCGGTAAGGGTTATTCCTTTGACGATGTTTTCTGGCAAGTGAGGGAGGATCGTTTCTGTTGCCTTGGCAAAATAGATGTAGTTAGGTAAATCAGAATTATTTTTACGAAATAATTTATAACGGTGTTCTAATGCCTCTTTATCAGTAAATTGTGTGATCGGATAGTATTCCATTAAACCATCTGCTCCCAATGCAAAAGAAGAAAAAATGAATGCTCCTGGAGGAATTTCTTTTTGAAGGCTTCCGCAAGTTCCCAGTCGTAGGATTTTGGCAGATAGCAATTCCTCTTTTATTGCTCGTTTTTCGAAATCAATATTCCATAAGGCATCTAGTTCATTGAAAACGATGTCAATATTATCAGTTCCTATGCCTGTTGAGATAAGCGTTATTCTCAAGTCTTTATAATAACCGGTAATGGTTAAGAACTCTCGCTTGCTTTTCTCGTATTCAATTTTCTGTAGTGATTTTGCTATGAGCCTGATCCTTTCTGGATCTCCTGCAGTAATTACATGCGTAGCAATTTCATGAGGAAGCAGGTTCAAATGGTAAATCGAACCATCTGAATTCAAAATGAGCTCGGATTTTTTCATGAAATGATGACCTTTAATCTTATTTTTCGTTAAAATAAGGAGAACTTCTAAATATTAATTAGATTTTACCATAAGAGACTAATTCCTTTTTTATCCGAAAAAAATAACTTGTGCAAGATATTTGCTTTAGGTAGGATAAATTATCTTGAAAAATTTGAATTATATTTGAAAAAAAGGATTTAGCATTCGAAGAATCTGAAAAATTCTAATATTTATTTAAATGTTGGGAACAATGTATATTCTTCTACAACAATTAAATCTATTTATTCGTCTAGATTAATAGGGGAAAGTTTTGCAAGTAAAAGGGGAAGACTTTAGATTTGCAGATTGAATTATTACTACTTTCCTTCGTGATTATTTCGAAATTAGCTAAGATCAAACAGACCCGCGATAGATGAGACAACTCAAAATTAGCAAGCAGATAACCAACCGTGAATCCCAATCACTGGATAAATACCTCCAGGAGATTGGTAAGGTGGAACTGCTTACACCGGATGAGGAGGTGCAATTGGCACAGAGGATTAAGCAGGGAGATCAAGTAGCATTGGAGAAATTGACCAAAGCAAACCTAAGGTTTGTTGTGTCAGTGGCCAAGCAGTATCAGAACCAGGGTCTATCTCTTGGGGACTTGATCAATGAAGGCAATCTGGGGCTTATCAAAGCAGCCAAAAGGTTTGACGAGACAAGGGGATTCAAATTTATATCCTACGCAGTATGGTGGATTCGTCAATCTATTCTTCAGGCGCTTGCAGAGCAGTCCAGGATTGTGAGACTTCCGCTTAACAGGGTAGGGGCTCTGAACAAAATTGGTAAGGCCTTTTCCAAACTTGAGCAAGAATTCGAAAGAGAGCCATCTCCTGAAGAAATTTCTGAGGTGCTTGAGAACATGAGTGAGGATGAAATTTCAGACACACTCAAAATCTCAGGAAGACATGTGTCTGTGGATGCTCCATTTGTACAAGGAGAAGAAAACAGGTTGCTTGATGTTTTGGAAAATGACGCTGAGCCCAACCCGGATAATGAACTGATCAACGAATCTCTAAGCAAGGAAGTAGAACGAGCCCTTTCTACGCTTACCCAACGTGAAGCTGAAGTTATCAGGCTTTATTTTGGAATCGGAGTTGAGCACTCTTTGACTCTGGAAGAGATCGGAGAAAAGTTCGACCTGACCAGGGAGCGCGTTCGCCAGATCAAGGAAAAAGCAATCAGAAGATTGAGACATACCTCTCGTTCCAAAGGATTGAAAACCTATTTGGGATAAGGAAAAAATACAAGTAATATTGAGGCAGGAGCTTATCGCTTCTGCCTTTTTTCATTTGCTTTATGAATAAAAAACTGGTAAAGCTTGCTTCAAGTCTGTTTCCCAAACAGATAGAAAATTTTGCTTACAAGCAATTGATGAACCCTCAAGTGAGGAAGCTCAGAGAAAGAGAAATGGAAGTTTTGGATTCTGCCTCCAGCAAGATGGTAGATTTCAAAGATTTTCAGTTAAAGACCTATTCCTGGGGACAGAGTTCGAAGAGGGTGTTACTCATTCATGGTTGGGAAGGTCAAGCAGGAAATTTTGCGTCTTTGATCCCAAAGTTACGCGAAGTTGGGTTTGAGGTTATGGCCTTTGATGCTCCATCTCATGGCTTCAGTACCAAAGGCCCGACCAGCATATTTGACTTCATCGAGGCGGTAGAAAAGTTTTTGAGGGAGTTCCAACCCCAATTTCTTGTAAGTCATTCCTTCGGAGGGGTAGCAACTACATACGCCCTTAGCCAGAATCCAGACGTTAACATTGAAAAGTACCTGCTGTTAACTACCCCTGATAAGTTTAGTCAAAGAATAGATGTAGTAGCAGAGCAGACGGGAATAACAGAACGTGTTAAGGCGGGGCTAATTAATCGTTTAAAGGAAGAAACAGGACAAGATCCCCTGGCTTTCAGTGTATCCAACATTGTCAAGACCCTTACTGTGAAAAAAGTTCTCATATTTCATGACAAAAATGACAAGGTTATTCCATTGTTTCAGTCAGAGGCGGTCCATGATAATTGGGATGCCTCCACGCTCAGAATAGTCGAAAACACCGGACACTTCAGAATATTAGGCAGTCCTGAGGTCCTGGATGAAGCCATAGAATTTCTAACTGCTTAGGCCAATTTACCCTGTCGGGTATCTATTTGGAAGGTTGTCCATGCTATGAATATGGTTGCAGCCGCCAGCCACATAGGTGAACTCAACGACCAACTTACAATCAAACCACCTGCAAGGGGCGGAATTACCTGTGCCATGGCCTGGACGGACTGCTGCATCCCAAGGGTTTCTCCCTGAAGCTGAGGTGGGGCCATGTTTGATACCATGGCTGAAATATTAGGCTGTACCAGTGCTTGAAATACTGCAATCAAGGGGAATACCAGATAAAGGTGCCACACTTCTTGAGCCAATAAAGGAATCAATAATGCAAAGGATTGACCTATCAAGGCAATGGGGACCATTCGTTGGGGGGCAACCCTTTTCGAAAAATACCTGACCAAAACTCCCTGAGAGAAAACAATGATCAAGCCTATATAGCCAAATAAAGGCCCAATGCTTCCTCGGTTCATGCCGAACTTCTTGATGAGGAAAACCTGCATCATGGTGGTGAAGAAGGTAAAGCCAAAGGTTTGAAGAAAGACTATGCTGAATATGGCCCTAAGTTCCTTGTTGTTAATGGCCTTTAGGAGGTTATTAAGTCCTGTAAATGGAGTTACCTTCAGGCCGCTATTTGGGCTGGCCAAAGACTCCTTAAAGAAGCTCATTACCTGAAGGATGTTTACCAATACCAAGCCTGCACCAAGGATGAAAGGTGTTTCAAATTTCATATACTGGGCAAACCAGGCGTTTTCCCAGCCAAACTGAGCCAACCATGATGGATCAGAGAGTATCCCCCCCACGAAGGGGCCAATCACAAAACCCAGGCCGAAGGCTGCACCAATCAGTCCAAAGTTTGCTGCCTTATCTTCATTTTTACTGATATCAGCAACAGATGAGAACAAAATGGAAAGATTCCCTGCTCCAAGTCCTTGTATAGCCCTTCCTCCAAACATCAAAGCCAAATTGGCGGAATAAACTCCATAGGTGAATATCATATATCCCAATAGGCTGATGCTCAATGTGCCTAGTAAAACGGGTTTTCTCCCAATCTTATCTGAAAGGGAACCGAATAATGAAGTCCCAAAAAATTGAGCAAATGGAAAAACAGCACTCAATAAGCCATAAATGAGGTTTCTGCTTTGGTCGCTCACCGTTTCTGTCAGCACGTAATTGCTATCAGTGATAAGTTCTCCAAGAATAGGGAAAACCAGACTTAATCCAAGGAGGTCTATAAATGCTGTGAAAAATATGGTAACTATCGGGGGTCTTGAGTTAGAGTTTGTTTGGGTCATTCAGGTATTTTGTG
>JALEFZ010000069.1 GCA_022760475.1 Bacteroidia bacterium
ATAATGGCTGGCCATCTGCTCCGTTGAAGTGGAAATAGTGCTGGCCATGCTTTTCGCTATGGAAGGAATCAAATCCTGCATCAGTAGTAGTTCCTGCTTGATCCAGATCATAATCGTCCCCCTTAGATTTGGAGGTAGCGAAGGACCTTGCCATGGGGGCTGACAGTAATTCCTTAGGGACTTCTAATTCAACTTTGAATTCTTTTGCTGAACGATGGACTGTTTTCATAAACCAGTCCTTTGAGGAACTCATTTCCTCCTCAGACTCGAAATATTTTGATCGCCCAATCTCCTGATAATTCCCTGCCCTTAAAGTGAAAAATAATCCTTCTTCATCCTTTTTATCTGAATAATGTGCCTCTTTGATGGAGTTCTTTATAACCGAACGAATTCCGTTATCCCTTGATTTATCGCTTTTATAGCCTTCAGAATAGAAAAAAGCAGTACCATCTTCATCATTGAAGTGGAAATAGTACTCATTGTTGTTGTTACTTAGGAATCGTTCAAATCCCTTTTCTCCTGATTGACTCAGTTGGCTGAGATCATACTCATCTTCAGCTCCAGAGTTGCTTGGGTTGTTGATTGGGTGCTCGTTCATAGTTAATGATGTGTTTAGACTTTTTGTTGAATCATCCACCTCAAACTGCTCTTCAAAACCTGGTATTTCATGAATCAGAAATGCCAAGGCTTGATCCCCTTCGTTTCGAGAATTAAAGTATCTCGATCTGGCAATTTCTTGATGATTTTCAGCTTTTAGAGTGAAAAAATAACGATTGGTCTCGTTTTCAAAGCGATAATTCTCGGGATTACTTCCATTTTTGATTACTGACCGAATTCCATTTCTCCTTGCCCTGCTAGATGAATACCCTTCCGAATACAAAAGTGCATTGCCATCCTTGTCATTAAAGTGAAAGAAATAAAGACGATTCTTCTCTGATCTGAAGAGTTCAAACCCTTTCTCTTGACTGCGAGATTCCTGCCCAAAGTCATAATCATTGCTTGCTAACTTGCTTAGCCTTGGAGAAAATTTTTCGATATAACTGGGGGCTTCAATACGAAAATAATTCAGGCTTGTATCCCTTTCTTCTTCATTAGCAAAAGGCCTGGACCTAAGAAGTTCAGTGCCTCCATTATCCTTTAAAGTAAAGAAAAAGCCATCCTCATCTTTCCGAAGCCCAAAATTGCTGTCGCTATCTGCACATCGGATCGATTCTCGAATCCCTTCATTCCTTTTATCAATGCTAGGATAAGGCTGACTAAACAGAAATACCTTTCCCTGCTTATCATTGAATAAAAAATAAAACTGTTCATTTTTTTCGCTTTGATAAGGATCAAAGCCCGCTTCCCCCGAATGAGAAGCCTGCGTAAAATCATAGAGGGATTTGTAATTATCCGCCATGAGCAAAATTTTTGGCTTGGATTTTCTTTACAGAACATTTTGCCATTCAGGTGTTTAGCTAGAATGGCCTACCACTACCAGACCCAAGTAAATCTAAAAAAATTACTTTAGAATTCTTGAATATTTAACTAATTAAAAATCATTTTCTATGTACACCTATCTGGATAATGTGCAAAACTCTAATTGTTTTTCAATTTCTCCCTCTTTTGTGACTAAGGTATCATTCAGCTAAACAGGTAAGGCTAATTTGAATCCTGTTCAGTAAATTGCATAACAGAATTTATAAACTAACATCAGGGCATATCCTGATCAAAAACTTTCACCAATCATTACTTGAATCACATGAAAAAAATAATCACCTCTATATTTAGCTTATTGTTCGCCGGTGGACTTTCTGCTCAATCCATCAAATCTATTCCTGCGAAAGAATTTCAGACAGCCATGCAAGGAGCCGGGAATTATGTTCTGATTGATGTGCGAACCGCGCCAGAGTTGGCAAATGGAAAACTGGATGGGGCACTTCATATGGATATTCGTGGGGTAGATTTCAACCAAAAGATTCAAGAACTGGATAGGAACACTCCTGTATTTGTTTATTGTCATTCTGGAGGAAGGTCCATGATGGCCGCAAAAAGAATGGCTAGTTTGGGATTTACTCAAATTTTCAACCTGCAAGGTGGAATAACTTCTTGGACTAGGCAAGGAATGCCAGTCAAGAAATAAAAACTGACTTTGTCATCTATTTGTCTAAACTGGAGCCCGTGAGGCTTTACCTTTACATTACAAAATTAGAATAATTTAATTTTTATGGATAAGAAAGCCACATTTGGAGATTTAATTAAAGGTGATAAACCGGTATTGGTCGATTTTTTTGCTACATGGTGTGGTCCTTGTCATGCAATGAATCCTGTCATTCAGGAAGTTTCACATGAATTGCAGGACAAAGCTCATGTAATCAAGGTTGATGTAGATAAAAATAGGGCCGCTGCTGAGAAATTCGGAATCATGGGAGTGCCGACTTTTATGATATTTAAAGATGGGCAAATAAAGTGGAAGCAATCTGGAGTTTTGCCAAAGGCCCAACTAATCGCCGCAATTGAGGATAATAGCTAACAATTAGGCTTGTCAATGAACAGGCAAGCCGCTTTTCTTTTATGAACTTATTTAATGACTGGCGTCTTGTCCTTTTACTATGCCTTAGTCTTGGACTAGCGCCCTTTTTTCCTGAGCCACATCTTTTAGGTAAAATCAGATGGGTAATTGGTGGAGCTGTAGGAATGACTCCCAAAGACTGGTTTGACCTCCTTCTTCACGGTTTTCCCTTTCTTTTGCTTATTCGTATTGGTGTTCTGAAATTATTGAAAACAACCGCTTTTAAGCAGTCATCAGAAGCTAGTAAGAAAGTATAGAAGCTTTTTAATTTTAGATTTTTGAGTTTACAGCCAGGATTTTAAGTTTCTGAGGAAATGATTTTTTTGTGTTTTGATGGTGCTGAAGCACAAAAAAATGATGAACTCAGGTTCTTGGAAGGCAACTGCAAAAAAGAAAGATGGTTTTTAAACAGCTTCTTAATCCTAAAGGGGAAATTAGTCTCTTTAAAAAATTACTAGGATATTCCTTATATTTTGATCCACTAATGAGGATATAAATGGCTTCACAAGAACACTGGGATAAAAGATATAGTGAGGAAGAATTTGCTTACGGAATTACACCAAATAGCTTTTTTGCTGATCAAATTCAACAATTTGCAAAGGGGAAAATACTCTTGCCAGCAGAAGGCCAAGGTCGAAATGCTGTATTCGCAGCCAGACTCGGTTGGGATGTTTCGGCCTTCGATTATAGCCCTGTAGCCAAAGAAAGAGCCCTAAAGCTGGCTGAATCAGAGAATGTCAGCATTTCTTATCATGTCATTGATTTCAGAGAGCTTGACCTTCCTGCTGAGGAATATGATGTAGTTGCACTTATCTTCAACCACATGCCTGCAGACCTTCGGAGGGTAGTTCACAAGAAAATTGTAGATAGTTTAAAGCCAGGAGGGCGGTTGTTGCTAGAAGCATTCCACAAGAACCAACTTGGTAGAACGTCTGGAGGGCCTAAGTCTTTGGAATTATTATACAGTGAGGCAGAGTTGAATGAAGATTTTTCAGGCATGGAGATTATCAGCCTGGAAGAAACTATCGCTGTACTGGATGAGGGGCCTTATCATCAAGGAGAAGCTATTTTAATTAGGTTGCTTGCAAGAAAACCGGAGAGTATGGCTAATCAATAGGATTTGCTTTCAAGCCTTTCAAAAAGGCTTCCCTCTGAATTTCAAAGAAATCAACCTTGTGGTTGTAATAGAATCCTTTGCGCTTATAATTGAAGCCGCATTTCAGCAATACCTTTTGAGACCCTAGGTTTTCAGGATGGACAACGGCTACCATCCGGGGTAATTCCTGATGGGAAAATCCAAATTCTACCATGGCGTTGGCAGCTTCGGTTGCATAGCCCCTTCCCCAACTCTGTCTGCTCCAACGATACCCCAATTCAGTTGCCATACTTCCTTGCAAAAAGCGCAAAGTAAGTATTCCCAATGGATTCATATCTTCTTTGCCACAGGCAATCCAGTACCCTTTAAACCTATGCTTTTTATTAAAGGAGAGGATCTTATCCATCTCTTGCTGGCTTTTACTAATATCAAAATTGACAGGACGAATATACTTCATGATTTCCTCGTCCGTACCCAAAGCATGGTACCATTGCAAATCTGATTGCTTCATACTCCTAAGAATCAATCTTTCAGTTATTATTATTTTAGGATCATCCATCAGAGTAATGCCGGCTTAATTTCTTTAGCATTTAAGCTATGATTGCATAATAAATATCTCAATATTTCCCTTTTAACGCAGGATCTATACCAAAAGCAATACATTTATGAGAAATGATCTTCCATTTATTCAAAAAAAAGAGCAATTGTTTTATCTGAAAGGCAATCCTCACTTTTTCTTGGGGACAAATTTTTGGTATGGAGCAAATCTTGGATCTTTGGGAAAGGGAGGAGACCGAGAGCGCTTAATCCGTGAACTGGATCTACTTGCCTCTCTTGGATTAAATAACCTAAGGGTAATGGCATTAAGTGAAGGTGGTCCTGGCACTCCTTGGTGTGTCCAACCAGCCATTCAAAGTGAGCCTGGCGTATTCAATGAAGAACTTTTGTTGGGCTTGGATTTTCTTCTGGATGAAATGAGAAAACGGAACATGTTTGCGGTGATGGTATTGGGAAACTTTTGGCCATGGTCAGGAGGAATGGCACAATACCTCTCCTGGGTTCAGAATTCAAAAATCCCCTACCCTCCTCCTGCAAAGAATGGCAATTGGGCGAGATATCAGTTATACACATCAAGCTTTTATTCAAATAAAAAAGCCAAGAAACTATACTGGAGGGCTGTTGATAGAATCCTCAGTCGAGTAAATTCCATCAATCAAATTCCGTATAAGGAAGATCCCTCAATTTTCTCATGGCAATTGGCAAATGAGCCCAGGCCTATACTCAGCCGCCCTGCTTACCTTAAATGGATTCGTGATAGCATCCTTTTTATCAGAGAGCGGGATACCAATCATCTTCTAAGCCTCGGTAGTGAAGGCAGTACCTCCTCCAGGTGGGCTGGAACCAGGTTTTTAAGGGATCATTCCCTCAAGGGAATTGATTATGCCACCTTTCACCTTTGGGTACAGAACTGGGGATGGTATGACCCCACAGATGCTGAGAATAGTTTCGAGACAGGGCTAGAAATGGCAAAGGACTACTTTCGTTCTCATATAAATGATGGTCAAAAAACTGCTAAGCCATTGGTTTTTGAGGAATTTGGTATCGCCAGGGACGAAAACTCTCATGATCCCAAAAGCAGTACCCGGATAAGGGACCAATACTACCGCGAGCTATTTTCTCTTTCCCTCGAGCAGGCGAAAAAAGGAAAACTATCTGGCCTGAATTTTTGGTCATGGGGAGGCTTTGGCAGGCCCAAAGAGCCTAAAGCTATCTGGAAAACTGGAAATGATCTGATAGGAGATCCACCTCATGAGCATCAGGGCTGGTACTCTGTCTATGACAAAGACCATTCAACCCTTGAAGTTATCAAGGAATTCAGTCAAAAATTCAATTTAATTTAGGGAAAAAGTATTTTTATGGCCCCTGGATGTATTTCCTTACCGAAGAGAGTACTTCCTTCTTTGCCAACTGATCAGTAGGACTTGTTCCGTCTTCTCCGCTTTCCTCAAGAAAACTTTGACTGGCATTTTTGAGAATTGAGACTTGGAAATTCTTTCCATTCCCATATAAATATCTTTTCATAAAAGAAAGATACCTCGTCCCCTCCTTGTCCTGATCAGGGAAAAAACCATAAATTTTGCACTGAATTTTGGAAAATTGCGATGCCCTTACAGACCTAGGATAGCCACCGACTACATAAGCCTCTCTGATATTGGTGAACCTTGTCATAAGCTCAAAACACTGCTCTACCCCTTCTTCAAATCCAATTAGGATTATCTCAGTTGATGGTTCTTGCCTTTTTGCCTCATCAACAACTTTCTTCAATATTTCTACTTCATTGGCATATGCCCAATCTTTTGAAGCAGCCCGGCTTTGTGGTAAGGTGGAGACCGGATCAAATAGAAAAACCACATCATTGCTCCTACCAACCAATTTTGCGAAATCTCTGTGCCAGGTATAAATGCCATTTTTGCCAGGCAAGATCAAAATCATTCTCTGGGCTTCAAGACTATCTTTTTCAAAAATTTCAAAAAAGTTCTCGAAATTGGTGTCGTTGGAATCTGTAACTTGAGAAAAAGCGAGAGTAGCAAATCCTAGAGCAAGAGAAACAAGTAAAATTGTCCTCATAGGTTCTTCGTTTAAGTTTTTTACCTCATAAATACTGCCAAAGTCTGGCTTTGACGCTAATTATCATCAAATCTAAACTTTGCAGTTAATTCTAAAATTAATTTTCTATGATCTATTTCTGTTTGGTCTATTGAAATTTTCCAGAAGCGAACTTTCCCCCTTGAGTAACCCCAGTCACCATCAGAAACATAGACTTTTGCCAATTATTTTTTTCCTTTGTTAGGAAATGAAAATGAAATAAAACTATGGCATTTAAAAATCTAGCCCCTATCCCATATAAAGAGGGATTTTCTACTGAAGCCAACTCAGTATTGATCGATGTGAGAACTGCAGCAGAATTTGAAGAAGGACATATTCCAGGTGCAATAAACATAGACATCCAAAGTCCAGACTTTAGAGAAAAAGTTGAAGGCTTAGACAAGACCAAAAACTATTACATCAATTGCAGAAGTGGTGGTAGAAGCTCTATGGCTTGCAATTATTTTTCTCAAAATGGTTTTGAGGGAAACCTTTACAACCTGGACGGAGGAATGCTTGCATGGTCTGCAAGTAATCTTGAAGTAGAAGAATAGCAGAAACAATTTTTGTGCTTTGGATACCCTACTTTTTCTTAGGAAAAGTAGGGTATTTTTTTCCACCTTATCATGGGATTTTTTGTGGAAAAATTAGTTCACTGAAAATCAACCCCCACCCGATTTACTACTAAACTGTGAACTAACTACTCCGTAACTTGGATCAAAACCAGTTCAATAATTCTTTATAGAGGATTGTCATAAGCACCTATACAATAGGCGTTTATGTCCTGGGACTTATTTTTCTAATTGATCTAAAGGAGATTACCATATGAAGTTTAAATCTGTACATTATCCAAGTGGAACAATTGTTCGTTGGCAGAAGAGAGGAATGCAATCCTCAAAAAAAATCCTACTCATAGTTGGTTTTTTATTTTTGACAAATATGCTGACTTTTTGGGCTGCACAACCCGAAAAGTTAGAACCTCAATTAAATTCTAAACAAACAAAAGCTCAACAACTATTTTTGATCAGTGAGGCGAGGCCATACCTTCAAAATCAAGAATTATTTGCCAGAAAGGTCAATAACATTGCTCATAGACTGGAAGTTCCCACTTCATGGATCATGGCGGTAATGTATTCAGAATCAAAATTCAACTCCACTGTTTACAACTATAAAGGAAGTGGGGCAGTAGGCTTGATACAGTTTATGCCCTCAACAGCAAAAGAATTGGGAATCTCCAGCTATGCCTTGAGTCAGATGAGTCCATGCGAGCAATTGCCATATGTAGAAAGCTATTTTCAAAGGGTAAAGGATCGCTACGGCCCCTATACAGACCTAGCAGATTTTTACCTGGCTGTTTTGTATCCCAAAGCCCGCAATCAAGATCATTGCTTTGCCCTTTATGCCAAACCAAGTAAAGCATACCGGCAAAACTCCGGTTTGGATGAAAACAAGGACGGCATTGTAAGTGTGAGCGACATACATCTCAGAATGAAGAGGTTATTCCCCACTGCCTATATGGAAATATAAATGTTTAAGATAAAATTAGATTCAAAGGTAAATCCTCCAGAATAAGGGAACATCGAAATAGGGTGTTCCCATTTTTTTTGCCAAGCCATCGCCATGGGGAATGAAATCATAAAGAATTTTAGGGGAGTTGTCCATAACTTGAGGTAAAGACAGCATTAAGACAAAATCAAATGAGATCCTATTTAACATAATAATAAGAGTGCTAAAAATTATTTGCAAATCTTCTTCAATTCTCTTTTGGATAAATTTTAGCTTTTCCAAAGATTTCTTAGTTTCCTCCTCGTTTAAAATACCTACTTGTATGTCAAGAATTTGCTTCCTACTGATCTTACTATTTACAATCCAATCTCTTTGGGCTGAAACCTTTGTAGAAAAAAGCCCTGATGGTACCACCAGGCTTACCATCAAGGTGGACGACAATATTACTTATGAGATTCAAAAGGATAATAAAGTTATCCTGGACCACTCTGCAATCCAGGTTATCTGGGACAATGGCATTGACATGCGAAAGGAGCAATTGAGAATTAAGAAGGTAAAGCGGAGCGAAAGGCGGGGTTCCATAAAAGCAAAAATTCGTCCGGCAGCCAGAATGCCATATTCTTACAATGAAATTTATATCATTTTTGAGGAGTCCTATGACCTGGTTTTCAGGATTTATGACCAGGGTGTAGCTTACAGATTTATCTCCAGGCTTGATAAAAAGGAAGAACAGAAAGAACTAATTGTAGTCTCTGAGAAGTCTACCTTCAACCTTCCTGGAAATCCCTTGCTATACTACCCAAAAGTGAAAAAATTCCAGAACTCATTTGAAGAAAATTATTTACCGCTTAAAAAGTCCCAACTGGAGCTCAAAACCATGGCCCTCACTCCTACCCTCATCAAATCTGAGGCGGGGCCGTACATGCTTATTTCAGAGGCTGACTTGAGAGACTATCCGGGCATGTACCTAAGGCCTACCGGAACAGGATTGGAAGCTGTTTTTCCCCGGTATGTCCGTAAGGAATCCCAGGAGTTTCTTGGGAAAATGGGAGTTGGAATGGCAGTCGTAAACAACATGAAGGCTCGGAAAAGAGAGAAATACCTTGCCCAAACCAAGACAAATAGAAACTTTCCCTGGAGAGCCATCCTGATTTCTAATGATGCCAAATCTTTAGCTACCAACAACCTCATATATGCACTTGCACCTAAACCTGAGATCAAAAATACATCATGGATCAAGCCCGGAAAAGTAGCTTGGGATTGGTACCATGATTGGAGAATACCAGAATTGTCATTCAAGCCTGGTATAAATACAGAAACATACCTTTACTACATTGATTTTGCGGCTAAAAACAACCTGGACTACATTAATCTGGATGAGGGTTGGGCAAAAAATACCGATTTAACAGATATCAATGACGATATAGATATCGAAAGAATTGTTGCTCATGCGAAGAAGAAGGATGTAGGTGTCTTTCTATGGATGATTTGGTGGGTATTGGAAGAAAATATGGAAGCACACCTCGACCAATTTCAAAAATGGGGTATTGCTGGAATCAAGGTAGATTTTATGGATCGTGATGACCAAAGGGTGGTTGCCTTTTACGAAAAACTGGCCAAAGAAGCTGCCAAACGAAAATTGATGATCAATTACCATGGCTCTTACAAACCGACTGGACTTGCCATGGCCTATCCCAATATCATCAACCGTGAAGGTGTTGTGGGACTCGAAAATAATAAGTTCTCCAAAAGATGTACCCCTGTTCACAATTTGACCATTCCGTTTACCAGAAATGTAGTTGGCCCCATGGATTATACCCCGGGAGCAATGAGGTATTCCACACCTGAAAAGTTCAAGAAGAACTGGAAATATCCAAAGGCAATGACTACCCGTGCACAGCAATTGGCCATGTATGTGGTTTATTATGGACCTCTTCAAATGATTTCTGATGCTCCTACCCTCTATCCCCAAGAAGTACTAGATTTTCTCGCCAAACTTCCTACAATTTGGGATGAAAGCATTTGTTTAGAGGCAGCTATTGGGGAAAATATCATCATGGCCAGGAGAAATGGCAAAGATTGGTACATTGGAGGGATGACTGCTTCTAAGGCGCATAAGGTCAGTGTAAAACTGGACTTTTTGAGTGGAGGCGAATATGAAGCAGTCCTCCTAGGAGATGGGGAAAAGCTGGAAGATTTGAAAAAAGTCGAGAAAGTTGTCAGGAAAAATGAAGAACTGAAACTCACAATGGAAAGAAATGGCGGATTTGTAATGGTCTTGCGCAAAAAGTAGGGAAAACTCGACAAACAATTTTTATAATTTCATATTCTTCTCAGTCATTATTATTTTTAATGAATCTTTTTTAGTCTAAAAGTACTTCCCCATCAGATAGGCAATCCTTTTCAATGAGGGGAAGAAAATGTTCAAAGGTAAAGGAATGGGAATAGGAAAAACGAAGGTGAAACCAAAACATCGCACAACGGATTTGAATCAAGACAATGAAAAATCCAGAATTTCCTATGCTTCTTTATCTGACCCATTATATAAAAGACTACTGATCGAGTCGATTGAATTCGCACTGGGTCGTAGAAAAATTGAAAAGCTCCTGGACAAAACCAAGGAAGAAGATCTCAGCAATGGAAAAATATGGCGGGTAATGAAGGAAAAGCTGGACTTAAACCTTGATTATAAGCCAAAACAACTAGATAAAGTACCTCGAGAGGGTCCCGTCATCTTCATTGCCAACCATCCCTTCGGTGTGGTGGATGGAATTATTTTGGGGTATTTGATTTCACAAGTGAACCCCAAGTTCTTCATCCTGACCAATAGCTTGCTCACCAATGATGATTTAATTCGTCCATATACCCTTCCCATAGATTTTGAGGATAGTAGGAAAGCCCTTATGACGAATATAAATACCAGAAAAGAAACCATGGAGAGACTCAGAGAAGGAGAGATTCTGGGAGTATTTCCTGCCGGAGGGGTGGCAACGGCTGTACCCGCCTTTACCAAGAAGGCACAAGACTTGGAGTGGAAAAGATTTGTGGTAAAGATTATCCAACAACTTCACGCCACTGTCGTCCCGCTTTATTTTCATGGACAAAATAGTAGACTATTCCAGTTAGCCAGTTCCGTGCATATGAATTTTAGGATGGCTCTTTTTCTGAATGAAGTCAGAAACAAAATAGGCAAGACAATAAAAGTAACCATTGGAGATCCCATTGAATACGAAGATCTAAAAGACATTAAAAACCGCCAACAACTGCTGGATCACCTTAGAAAACATATCATGGAAATGGGAGGAGAAGGTCGAATCTAATCTTTTTTCAGCAAGATCTTTTTGCCCTGAAAACCATCTTTATTGCTAATGTTAACAACATAAATACCAGATGGCCAAGTCTGAGTATTAATTTCATGATTCATCTTGCCTTGAGCAGCTTTTATTTCCTTTTGGTATAATAGCTGACCTGAGACATTTATGACGCTTATCAGGCTGAGGTTTGTGTTGTCCCTAAGACTTAATTGGATTTGGTTTCGCCTCACAACTAACCTGGAAACAAGTTGATCAAAAGATTCTATACTAGCTGGATTGCCCAGTTGGGTAGCTTCGAATAGCTGATCTACCTGAAGGTTAACATGAATTTCTCTTTCGCCATCGGGCCAAGTAATCACCAGAGAGTCTATCAAAGTATGATTTTTTAGGCCAAAATGCAGTTGAGGACTATGCTGAGCTGCCCAACTGGAACCACCCGAAACCATGTCTATAGCATAGTGATTCCCTGCAAAAATTTCTGCTTTGGCACCAATAGCAGAATTGTTCAGTCGATTTGAATTCAACTTGACTGCAAACCAATGAAAATCATTTTCTGTGTCGTTTCTAAAAAGTTGAACGCCTACCGTATCATTTGAGTTTGCCAGAAGGATGTCCACACGGCCATCTTTATTATAATCAAAACTTGCCAAGCCGAAGCCGTTTCCCCGTTGAGAACTTAGGACAGTTCCCTCGCTGATATTGCTAAAGGTACTATCTCCATTATTTTTGTAAAGGATATTGGGGTATGCAGGGGTATTTGAAAAATAAATATCCTGGAAGCCATCATTATCAGCATCAAAGAAAGCTGCTCCCCAACCCATTCCGGGATCACCCACTCCGGCAGAATCCGTAATATCCTGATAGGCCCCGTTCCCCTTATTCAGCAATAGCTTATTGGGGTACAAGTTGGTGATGTATAAATCAGGCCAACCATCATTATTAATATCTCCAACATCTACACCCATGCCAAAGGCAGCTATATCTGCACCTATTCCTGGGGCGACGTCAATAAAGTTTCCTTTCCCATCATTGGAATACATGATATTTGGTCCATACCCATCATGAGTTAGGTAAATATCCAAGTCTCCATCCTTATCGAAGTCTACAAAGGTAGCCCCCATTGCGATCAGGTTAGATGTTGCCCCGGCCTGGACAGTAATATCTGTAAAGGTCATATTGCCATTATTTCGCCAAAGTACGTTTTGACCACCAAAATGGGCTATATAAATGTCGAGGTATCCATCATTATCAACGTCTCCGGTAATCGCCGCAAAAGGATCTCCCTTATGCTGGATTCCTGCTTGAATTGAAACATCTGAAAAACTTCCATCTCCATTATTCTTATAGAGCATATCATCAACCCCTTTCCTATTTGCGAGGAAAAGGTCTAGCCATCCATCATTGTCAAAATCTGCCCAAAGAGCAATTTTGGTATCGACACTTGCATCTACACCAGCAGAATTGGCAACATCCACAAAACTTCCTCCAATATTTTTGAAAAGCCTGTTTGCACCAGGTCTTCGGGTGAGATATATATCTTCCCAGCCGTCCTTATCATAATCTGCTATAGCTACGCCATAATTGGGGCCTAATTCTCCCAAACCAAGCCTATCTGCCTGGTCGCTAAACGAAATTTGGCAATTGGCATACAGAGGATAAGCAAAAAGCAGCAGCAATAGGAAACGATTCATCTGATTTCTATTAATTCAGTAGCAGATACTTTATATCTAAAAGATAAAAATACCCAAGAATTTATTTGAATACAATTTTTCCGATATGTGCGGCTGGTCACTTCATCGGTATATCTGGCGACTTCGTCAGATATACTTTACATCCTTAGACCAAAAAGGCTTGATTGAAGAAAAAAAGAAATGGAAGCTATTGTTCGAGTCATTATTCTAATACACGTCCTCTTCGGATCTGTTGCAATCATTGCCGGCCCAATTGCAGCAGTTGCCAAGAAGGGTAGTAAAGTCCACAGAATTTCTGGGAAAATCTTTGCCTACTCGATGATAATTACTGCAATTTTAGCATTAATCGTTTCTCTCTGGCCAGGTCACAAAAGCCTTTTTCTCTTCAGTATCGGTATTTTTGGGTTATACCTGGTGGTTTCTGGGTTTAGAGTTACAAAAATAAAAAAGCTGGGTCGAGGTCAAAAAGCCTCATACTTTGATTGGGCAATGAGCATAACGATGGGAATTTTTGGGGTAACCATGCTTTCTTACGGAGCCTATTTACTCTTTTATGGAAAACTTGCAGGCCTGATTCAATTGGTTTTTGGGCTATTTGGGATGATGCTTTTCAGGGGAGATTTGAAGATGTACCTCAAAAAACCGAAAGATCCCAGGTTTTGGCTTTTTCAACACATAAATAAGATGAACGGAGGTTTGATAACGGCCTTCACTGCCCTTTTGGTAAATAACAACAATTTTATGCCGGGGATTTTTGCCTGGTTACTCCCTACCCTAATTGGATCTTTCCTTGGAACCTACTGGACCAGAAAGTATAAGGGAAAAGCTAAAAAGAAAGGAAAAATTAAGGCTAACTTAGCAGGTGAATAGGTATGGAAAATTCGCCTATTCTTGCTCCTATAAATAATGATGAAGTTAACCTCAGCCCTATTATTGATCCTTAGCTCAGTATTGTCAAGTTTTGCCCAGCAAAATCAGGCAGAAATTCTTGATCACCTTCTTCAATTTGAAGGTCGATGGAGCCTGGTTTCATCTTCATTAATATTATCTC
Organism: Bacteroidia bacterium; assembly: GCA_022760475.1. Lineage (GTDB taxonomy): Bacteria > Bacteroidota > Bacteroidia > J057 > J057 > JALEFZ01. Next base: position 13,856 of record JALEFZ010000069.1, read on the forward strand.
CTGCTCCACCAGATTTGGATACAGCAAAGTTTGTTTTAAACATGGAATGTACCTTGGGAAAGGATAGCATGTCTATTCATTGTCAATTTGATGGGAGCAAAGAAATTCTAAAAGAGGTCGTAAAATCTCATGGGCAAGAGTTATTTGTCCTAGAGCCCAAAGAACAGTTGGTTTACAAACTAAGCGGAGTAAGAAACCTGTCTAGCAAGCAAGAGTTAAATGCCAGCTTTGTAACTTTGGGTAAAGGGCTATTTTCTCCTAATGGTACCCTCTTGATCACTGAATACCTCGTTGGAATAGAGGGTCCCGTGGGCAAGCATAATTATGAATGGCTACAGGTCAACCTTCTTAAAGAGAGCTCGATTTATTATGATGAGGAAGGGAAAGAATTAAGGAAAACTGAGTGGTTAATGAAAAAGATTCCCTAAATTACAACATTGGTTAATTTTGATGTGTGAACTGTCTAAGCCCATCCATGCGAAATGGATCTGAGGCACGATTTGTGTTTAATTCTGCCTAATAAAAGGAGCAGAATTCACGCACATACATCATGGCCAAGAGGAGCGTACTATTTGGGGGAATGCTATTCTTTCTTATCACACTCAGTTGTGTGGAATCAGGATTTTCCCAGGAATTAGATTTTTTTGTTTCCCCATTTCCTGATTATAAGGAAAGAGGGATTACATTACAGTCTCCTGTCCAAGACATAAATCTTCTTGATAATCCTGAAAAAAACCAGTGGGTTTTACCCCTTGAAGGGACTTGGGACTTTTGTTGGGTAGAAAATGCCAAAAATTACCTAAGCCCTGACGAAATTTCCAGACTGAAATGGGATGCAATTGGTCTGCCTTCCAATTGGCAAATAGTTCCGAAATATGACAATCCCGTTTTTGGGAAAGAGCAAGGAAATCGGGGAGGAAGTAGCTTGGGAGTCTACAGAAAGTCATTCATCCTACCCGAGTCATGGAGAGGTGGCGAAACTTATTTGAGGATCGAGGGTGGAGGATCTGAATTTCAAATATTAATCAATGGAAAATTGATCAAAACCATCAATTCTGGAGGGATGGGTTTGAGTGTCGCACTTACTCCTTTCCTTAAACCTGGCGCCAATGAATTGAACATTCAGTTGCCTTTTAAATCAAGCTCAAACTCTCAGATTCCATTCCATTGGCAGTTTGCAGGATTAGACAAGAAAGTCTACCTGAGTTGTCACAAGACAGCGCTCATCGATCAACTCTACTTTAATGGAAACGTAAAGGGTGCTTTTGATTTAAAATGTAGGATAAAAAGTCTGAATGGAAGGTTACCGAAGGGTAGTCAACTGCAATTAAAATTCACAGATAAACAGAATAATGTTATTTTTTCAAAGGCTGAAAAACTTAGGGCGAACCATTCAGAGAATTTAATAGAAATCTCCAATAAGCTCCCCTACGTCTACCCCTGGTCTGCAGAATCCCCAAATGAATATACCTTGGAACTCTCGCTTGTAGACAATAGAAACAGGATTTATTCCTACACAGTAAAAAAAGTAGCTTTTAGAACATCTACCTTCTCGGAACAAGGCCTTACTGTAAACGACAAAACTCAAAAGATTAAAGCTGTCTGGTATAGAACTTTCCATCCCGCTAAGGGCTATGCCATGACAAAAGATGACTATAAGACAGATCTTAGCATGATGAAGGCCAAGCACATCAATGCTATATACTTAAAGAAATTGGCAAGTCCTGAGTTGTACAAACTTTGCCAAGAGATGGGGATTTACGTCATAAGTGATCTAAGGGAAGTAAGATCGAAAGCTCTCCAAAAAAGGCGCCTGGATTGGGAGCAACAATTTCCGGCCATCATCCTTAATATTTTTTCTTCCTCTCCCTCCTTTTCAAAAAAGAATACAGCCAACACCTCATTTGAAGGATTTACCAATGATTCCTACTTTTTTGATCCCACATTTACTTTAGGAGACGCAAGGGAGCAATTGGCTAGCTTAAAAGAAATCAAAGCTGTAAATGTACTTGGAGCCTGGGCAGACCAGGCATTGATAGATCCTGCTGGAAAGGAAGAGGGAAAACTTTCCTATCAAGGAAACTCACGATCAAAAGGCTGGAAATACCCTCAGGTGATGGATGGAATGGTAGATGCCAACCGCAATCCTCAGCCTGAACTAGAACTGTTAAAGGACTATTACGCCCCAGTACAATTGAGCTGCTTCAAAGATTATTTGGTCTTAAAACATGATTTCGAATTTCGAAATCTAAGCACTATTGAATTATTGTGGAAGTACAAAAGTGATAAAGGTATCAGGGAATTTAAGTCAAAGTTGCCTCCTTACTTTCCTAACTTTTTGTATAAAATAAAATATCCTTTCGAATCTGTAGGAGAAAACGAATGCCTGGAAGTGTGGGCAGTTTCCGAAAAAGATAATTCCCATATATTTGGTCAGGGGAATTTCTGTACCCTTAGCCCTCCTGCCCAAGCTTCCAGCAAACTAAATCAAGAAATTCGAATTCTGGAATCCATTACCAACCTGGATATCATGACGCCCTCTTTTAGCCTTTCTTTTGATAAGGGAGTAAATATGCTGGAAAGCATGCGAATTGGAAAAAATGAAATCTTATCTTCCCCACCCATTTTTAGGCTAGCCCAGAATAGTGATTTAAATGAAAAACTGAGCTTGATCATGAAAAACACTGTAAAAAACAGTGGCATGGAGGAATGCCAAGTATTCCTGGATGAAGTTGACGTCAGAAAGAAATCGAGAGAGGCTATTGAGATCATCTACGAAGGCAAGCTCTTTTCCAAAAATGAATTGAGTCATCAATTTGTCGTAAGTTATACCGTATCATCTTCCTCTGAAATTGAAGTCAATATCACGGTTAAATCTCTTAAGGATCAGGCAATGGATGTGGAACAGGTATGGAATTTCGAATTGGCAAGAGGATTTATAAACTGGAAAACTCCTTATTCAACTCCAAAAAGTAACTACATTTCGAATTTTCAGTATCCTTTTCTTATTCCATTGTATCCCCAAAGAACTGCAAATGCAAGCTGGTTGGAAGTTTCCCCCTTGGATGAAGCATGGAGCTTGGTATTCCATTCTGAAAAACTACCCCCATTTGCTATTACCCATGTAGAGCTAGAAGATTGGCATGCAGCAGAACATAGAAGTCTTCTTAAAAATTCCAGGAATAGCTACCTATCTCTTGGTCCTTTGAAATCTAGTGAAAGGAGTTCTTCTATTTCTTACAAACTCTTAATTAATACTGGAAATTGACACCTTTATTCTCATCTTGTTCTGTTAGATTTGGTACAATTTTATTCTTTTTGAAAATACATACTTTCTTATATTGTTGATGTGTTAACTAATACTCGTGAATTCTTAAGAAATCTTGCTTATTTAAGGAAGAAAGATTTTCTTTTCATAGTTAGCTTTCTGCTTATACAGTAAGTAGTAGTTTGGTTCATAGGCCGGGGATTTAATCATCCTCGGTTTTTTTTATTTGTAATTCAAAAAAGCTGATTCCAACTGTAGGATTCTGGTTGTACCTAGGAATTTCATAAAATCCTAAAGATTGATATAAGGATCTTGCTTTGAGCATATTGGGATGGGTATCCAACCTAATTACTTCGAATTTTTTGCTGGATATCTTGATGATTTCCTGGCTGAGTGCTTTTCCTACACCTTTACCTTGATGCTTTGGCAATACAAAAAGTCGCTTCATTTCACAAATTCCTTCCCCAATCTTTCTTATTGCAACACATCCTATGGCTGCTGGTATGGCCTCCTCACTCCATGCCAGTAAAGAAGCCTCATAAGCTTTCGGAAAATTTTCTATCTCCGAAGCATAATTCCCCAGGGCTTTATCATGTCCTCTTAATTCTCCATAAATCCTCAATAGGGATTTGAAGGCCAATATATCCTCATTTGACTTTACAGGCTTAATTCTAAACATGATTTTTCATTTTCCTGAAAGCAAATAAAAAAAAGGCTTAGCTCCAATCTGGAACCAAGCCCTAACTAGCCTATGAGGAATAAAGAACGAAGGTCTATAAAAAGATACAAATACGATTCACAGTAATAATGCTTGTCGTAAATACAAAAGTTCTCCCCACAAGGCATGCTATACCTTTTGCCATTCTGGTCATTAATTTTTGCCAGATAACTGCTACTTGTGTGTAAGTGATGAGGGAGAGATCAGATTAAATGTTTAGTCATTTATGTCCCGCTTTTGTTTCATCGACAGTTACAAATACGGAAGTTTTTATGAGTAAGATGCAATTTTTTTTTGCTTTTTTCCGGTAGGACTTTGCAGAAAACCAGTAGAAAATGACTTATTTCGTATTTTTTTGGCAAAATACTACAAAATAGAGCGAACATCAAGCGTGCTTTTTCCAAGAAGACTCGGATTAGCTTGATTTTCTATTGAACAATTCCTTTGGGGAATTGAAGGGGATTTGTGATCTTTCGACTTCAGATTCTTTTTATGAAACCATATATATCCACAATTTTAATTTTTACAGTGCTGTTGGCTTCTTGTAACCAACAGAAAGACAATTCCTTGGAAGAAAATGTAGTCAAAATGGAGGGAGAATTAAGTTATTTCTCATGCTCCGATAGCCTCCTAAATCATAGATTCAATATTATCAGAGAATCCTTTGAAGAGAAAATGGATTTGAGCAAAGCTGAATGGCAAAAAGCCCTTCCCTACTTTAGGTTAGTCAAACCGCTTCTTGATTCCTCCATTACACCTGCTGCTGTGGATATGCTCTGGAATACCTACTTGCAGACTGGCAATAAGCTGGATATCATCAACCATCCAATATGGGCGCAAACCCCGGATAGTTTATTTGATGACTCAGAAGCATTAGGGGATCAATTAATGCTTCATGAAAAATACCAAAGGCTTGCCTATATGGCCATTGCTCTCAAGAAAAATGAATTTGCACAAAAATCCCTTCAGATTTCTACCAACATCTATCAAAGTCAGGTGAAGGATAAATATAGCAACGAAGAACAAAGTTTGGGTGATGGCCTTGATCTGGATCTACTGGCTCTTTCTATGGATCTCATCCCCAAAGACGATGCAAGAGCAATCGTTAGAAACGTCTTTGAGAAATTGCTGGAAGATGGGCTAGATCCTTCAGCTTTTCCCCTTAGCCAAGCATCTCTTCTTTCCACACTATCTAAGTATGAAAAAACAGACTTGGCTTATAGGATTCAACCCAATATGGATGACGCTGCTGTGGCCGCATGGATGATCAAGGATTTAGCAGGTATTCGTCCAAGTTTAAATGCACCTGGATTTAGAAATCCAATTATCCAACCCAAGCTATTGCCAGATTTGGACTTCGTCGAAGGTCAGTTGAAAACCCCTTATGGTCTTCTATTCATTCGTATTGAAAAAAGTAAACCAATGAGGATACAGGTGAAGATTCCAGCCAAGGCAACCCTTGTGTTACCAGTTAAAGATCCAACACGGGCCAGTATCATGGCTAATAAGACCAGACTTTGGATGGGTGGGAAACCTCAACCTTCACCTCCAGGTGTAACTTTTCTGGATGTAAGCAAAGATGGAATCATTGTTGAGTTGGCTAAAGGCAAATACACCTTTCAAATTAAAGAATAAGATCTAATGACCAAGCTCATAGATAAACTCGCATGGATTGAAATTCAGGATGGGAAAATCCTTAGTACCCTGAGCAAGGGAAAAAAATTGTTTTACATCCCAGGTGGAAAAAGAGAAGCCGGAGAGTCTGATCATGAAGCACTCATTAGAGAGATCAAGGAAGAATTAAGTGTTGACCTTCATCCAGAAAGCCTCCGCTACCTAGGTACATTTGAAGCTCAGGCAGATGGAAAGGATGAGGGAGTTCTCGTACGTATGACTTGTTATACGGGGAGTTATAAGGGAGAACTTCAACCAGACCACGAAATCGAGAAAATAGTCTGGCTGGACTATCTGGAAAAGGAAAAGATAGCCCCTGTAGACAAAATCATTTTTGATTATTTGAATTTTAAAGGATTACTATAAACTGTAATTCTGGAAATATACTCCCACCCTAAACTTGTCCTTATGAACCAAAAATCCAGAAGAGGCTTTATCAAAGTTGGAGCTCTAGCAGGTACTTATGCCCTGTTTTCTCCATTCTTGTTTCAATCATGTAAGCAGGATGAAAAGGAAGAAGAAGAGCTGCCCAAAAATGAATCCCAGCTTAGAAAAGCATGGTTTGAAATTTCACTTGCCGCTTACTCCCTTCATAGGGCATTTGAAGCTGGTACCGTGAAAAATATGGACTTCCCAAGAATAGCCAAAGAAAAATTTGGGATAAATGCAGTTGAACTCCTTAATATTTACTTTATGGATAAGGCACTCGATAAAGTATATCTCAAGGATTTCAAGCAAATGACAGATGGTCTGGGGGTCAAAAACCTCTTGATCATGATAGATCGAGAAGGCGATTTGGCTACTCCGAATTCCCGCAGTCGCAAAGAAGCGGTTCTCAACCACTTCAAATGGGTTGAAGCAGCTGCAAGCCTCGGATGCCACTCAATACGTGTAAATGCAAAAGGGGAAGGTACACGCGATCAAGTCAAAGAAGCAGGAATCGATGGGCTATCTCAGTTGGGGAAATTTGCCCAAAACTTGAACATAAATGTAATTGTTGAAAATCATGGAGGCTATTCCTCAGACGGTGGATGGCTTTCCAGTATGTTGAAGGCGGTAGATATGCCAAATGTCGGAGCACTCCCTGACTTTGGAAACTTTTGTATCAAGGGTACTCCGCGAGGTAAGGGAGAGTGTGAAGATGGTTATGACCGATATAAGGGGGTAGGCGAATTAATGCCCTTTGCCAAAGGCTTGAGTGCAAAGAGCTATACCTTTGACCAAGACGGGGAGGAGACAACCATTGATTATAAACGGATGCTCAAAGTTGCTCAAGATGCAGGTTACAAGGGCTATATTGGAATAGAATTCGAAGGGGACGAACTTTCGGAAGAGGAAGGTATATTAGCCACAAAGCGGCTGCTTGAAAAGTATCAGACCAGGAACCTGTCCGAGTAAGACTCATTAAAAACCCATCATTTTCTGTTTGAGCTCTGCCCAAAGAGATTGGTAGGCCTTGGCAGGAGCAGCCATAGGTGCATACGCCATCACTGGCGCTCTATAGATCCCCATTTGTTCCACTATGGAAGAACTGGGGATTATTGTTTCCAGGGTATTGCTGTGATTTTCCTTCAATTCAAGTTGAAGGTTGTGGTGCATATTTTTTCGTTTATCTACCAAAGAAAAGAAAGGAAGAAGTTTGCCTTCATCCCAATTCTTCTTCTTAAACAGCTTTTTCACCTGGTAGAATGCCCGGCTAGCCAGGGTAGTAGGAATTGTAGGAAAAACGATGTGATCCGCCACTGCAAAAATATGCTCAGCAAGGGTATTTATGGTTGGTGGACAATCAATGAAAACGTAATTGTATTCAGTACCCAACTCCCTCAACATCCCTTCAAACTTGTTTTCAGAATTTTTTAGGTTCTCAAGCAGAATGTCCATGCTGCGATAAGAAATATCGGCAGGTAGGATATCAAGATTGGGATAGATGGTAGTCCGTACAAAGTTGGCAAGGTGGGCTTTCTTATCAAAAATTACTTCCACCCCACCCTTGATTTTTGGCTTATGTTGATAGTAAAATGTGGCAGCTCCTTGCGGGTCTAAATCCCACAAAAGAGATACATTATTTTCCATGCTGGCACAATAGGCAAGATTGACACTTGTGGTCGTTTTACCAACTCCCCCCTTTAAACTATAAACAGCAATAATTTTCATTTATGACCCCTTCAATTATTATCCCAAAGTTAAATATTTTTAAAACCAATGGTTACTTTATTTTCTATAAATTATTAATAGCAATTGCGAATATGTATTATAATGAACATATCTACCCGTATTTATAGCCTAATTTTTTATATGTGATAATCAGTAGTATACAAAAACCAAGCTGCGAATTTTCGCAAAAATCTTGGTTAAGTCTCTGTTTTTAAGTACATTACTTATACGTTCATTTGATGAGACTACTACAATAACGCCGAGACGTATGACTGTAAAAAAATTAATTCAAAGAAAAGGGAGTGCCTTATACTATGTAAGAGACAATGCAACCGTCTGGAAAGCCCTTGAAGTTATGGAGATACATAACATCGGAGCGATTCTGATATTGGACGATGATGGAAACCTAAAAGGAATTTTTTCTGAAAGGGATTATGCGAGAAAAGGAATTTTAAAAGGAAGAGCGGCTGCCAAAACCCCCGTGGTAGATGTCATGACTCCCAATGTAATTACCGTGAGTATGGAAGACTCACTTGTAAACTGTATGCGAATCATGTCTAATAAGCATATCCGACACCTGCCAGTAATGGATGATAATCAACTCCTGGGCATGGTTACTATCAGGGATGTGGTTAAAGAGATTATTTCTGACCAGAAAGGTAAAATCAGGGAATTGGAAGCCTATATCCAGGGCTCTTATGGCGGGTTCTAGAATTGAAAATTGATAGTAGAAAGGAGGGGATCAATAAAGATCTTCTCCTTTTTTTTAGATTAAACTTTTGAGATCCATACCCCCAAAGTTACCTGATGACATCATTAAAATGACGTCTTTTCCCGTCCTTGCATCTTGGATAAACGATTTGACCTCATCTACACTCTTAGCAAATACCAGTTTCCCTTCTCCAAAGGACTCTAAAATGAATTCCTCTTCAATTGGCTCCATTCTTCGCTTTTCAATTGCTTTGGGATTCACAAAGACAAGTTTGTGATCTGCAGGTACCAAACTTCCTTTATAGTGGGGTATGAAATTCTTATTTAGACTGGAAAAGGTATGTAACTCAAGGCAAGCAATCACATTCTTGTCTGGATAATTAGACTTTACAGCATCCACACTAGCTTTTACCTTGGATGGGGCGTGAGCATAATCCCTGATTAGTAATTCTCCAGGATTTTCCTTGATGATTTCAAGCCTGATTCCAGCTCCTTCAAAGGAAGAAATAGATTCCAAAAATTGGTCCAAGCTTACACCAAGTAGTTCGCAAGTCTTCCATGCAGCGTTAACATTGGCCATGTTGTGCGCTCCGATTACTTTTAGCTTTTTGGTCAGTCCATGTAGGTCAATTTCAAACTGTTCTTCCTCAACCTTGTAAGCGGGAGTCTTGTAAGGATACAAATAATGAATTTCCGGATCTGTATGCTCCTTTACCATATCCGATAACCTTTCATCATTTTCATGGTAAATGATAGAAGACGCCTTCTCAAGCCCTTGAAGTAAGAATTCAAATTGTTCCAAATAAACTTCCTCAGTTGGAAAAACATTTATATGATCCCAAGAGATGTTGCTTATGGCAAGAATATTAGGCTTGTAATGTAGAAATTTAGGCTTGGGATCAATCCTGCTAGAAAGGTATTCATCTCCTTCAACTATAATAATAGGAGCATCTGAAATCCTGACAGGGTTGTCAAAGCCTGGAATCTGTGCACCTACCAAATAATCAAATTCCTTTCCTGCAGCCTGTAGAACATGCATAACCATTGAAGTGATGGTGGTTTTTCCAGCACTTCCTGCTATTACGATTCGCTGCTTGTGTTCTGATTGCTTGGCTATAAATTCTGGAAAAGAATAAATTGGTAAGCCTAGTTCCTTCGCCCTGGCCAATTCTGGATTATCTGTAAAAGCATGCATTCCTAAAATGACAACATCTAGGTCTTTGGTAATTCGATCGGGATGCCAACCAGCTTCAGGTAGAAGGTTATGAGATTCCAATTTGGACTTGGCAGGGTCGAAAATTTGATCATCGGATCCGCTTACATCATGTCCGTTTATTTTGAGGGCGATGGCAAGGCTATGCATAATGCTCCCTCCTATTGCAATAAAATGAACCTTCATAAAATCTCAAGTATTTCCCAAATGGCCTACAAATTGTTCGACTCTACATGTACTTACAACAATTATGCAATATTCAGTGAAATATAAAAAGATTGAAAAGCATACTTTCCCACAAAAATGGATTGCCTCCAACTTGCTCTATTTAATTAGCCGGTAAAGCTACTCATTATAAATTTTCGGGATATAATCAGCTTTAGTTATTTAAATTAACTGCAAATTATGTATGATCGAAATATTAAACTTAAGAAGCAGCAGCAGATTATTTTCTAAAAAATGTGTTTTTCTCGAAATATTTTATTCCTTTTAAGCCAGGGTAAATCAAGTCTTCGGGCTTTGTATTTTTTATAACATAAATTATAATTTGATAAAATAATTCAGATGGGAAGAATTATAATTGTTTCTAATCGCTTGCCGATTACTATTGACAGGAAGCAGGGAGAACTTATTTACCATCCAAGTGCAGGAGGATTGGCCACAGGACTTGGATCGTTGGACCAAAACACAGAAAAACTGTGGATTGGGTGGCCTGGCAAGGTTGTCGAGAGTGAAAAGGAGCAAGACCTTATTACGGAACAGTTCAAAAAGGACGGGATGTTCCCGGTATTTCTTTCCAATAAGGAAATTGAGCTGTTCTATGAGGGCTTTAGCAATAAAACCATTTGGCCTCATTTCCATTACTTTACCCAATATACAGCCTATGACGATGAGTCCTGGGAAGTTTATAAATCGGTGAATGAAAAGTTTGCCAGGGTAGTTGCTAGTCAAATCTGGCCTGATGACATGGTTTGGGTACATGATTACCAGTTAATGCTAGTACCGGGCATCCTAAGAAGGCATTTTCCAGATATTTCAATCGGATTCTTCCTCCATATCCCCTTTCCTTCCTATGAAATATTCCGGACTTTGCCATGGCGCAAGGATCTATTAAATGGAGTCCTGGGGGCCGACCAGATCGGGTTTCACACCTTTGGCTACATGCGTCATTTCCTCAGTGCTGCATATAGAATTTCTGGAATCGAACATTCCTTTGGGAAGTTGATTGTAGAAGGTCGATCAGTGAACGTAGATGTATTTCCTATGGGAATTGATTATGAGAAATATGCATTTCCCAATGTTGAGGATTCAGAATCTGAGGAGGTTCAATTCATCAAAAATTATGGCCAAAAAAGAAAGCTAATCCTTTCCATTGATAGATTGGATTACTCAAAAGGCATACCTGAAAGAATCAGGGCCTATGAATTATTTCTTGAAAGGAACCCTGAATACCGTGGAATTGTAACTTTGATGTTGGTTGTAGTACCTTCAAGAGCCAATGTAGATCAATACAGGAGCCTAAAGGTTGAAATCGACAAACTGGTTGGCCGTATTAATGGTACTTACGGGACTTTCAATTGGATACCCATCCGTTACTACTACAGGTCTTTTGCATTCGAAAGCCTGGTTGCCATGTACCAGGCTGCACACATCGCACTCATTACTCCATTGAGGGATGGAATGAATCTCGTTGCCAAAGAATATGTTGCCACAAAGCAAGGAGACAAGCCAGGAGTACTCATCCTAAGTGAAATGGCTGGGGCAGCCAATGAGTTAACCGAAGCCATTATTATCAATCCAAAAGACCAAAACGACATAGAACAAGCATTGTTAAAGGCCTTGGAAACGCCGCACGAAGTCCAAAGAAAAGCATTGGAAGAAATGCAAAGAAGGCTTCAAAAATACAATGTAAAACACTGGGCAAACAATTTTATCAAACAACAAATGGAAGTTAAAAAATTCAACCAGGATCGTCAGACCAAATTACTATCTCTGGAGAATAAGACAGAGATGCTTGAATCCTACAAAAAATCAAAGTCAAGCCTGATTTTGCTTGATTACGATGGAACACTGGTTGGATTTAAATCCAAACCTGAAGATGCCTTCCCAGATGAGGAACTCGTAAAACAGATCTCCGAAATTCACAAAAGGCCAAATACAACCGTAGTAATTATCAGCGGAAGGGATCGCTATACCCTTGAAAAATGGTTCGGAGCAGTTGGAATTGAAATTGTCTCTGAACATGGTGTATGGTTGTGGGACGGAACAAAGTGGAACAGAAACGAAAGTGTGATCGATACATGGAAGCCCACAGTAATGCCCTTCCTAGAAGATCTTGTAGAAAGAACACCTGGCTCTTTCATTGAAGAGAAAGACTATACCTTGGCTTGGCACTACCGCCAAATTGACAATGACCTTGGAGTCAACCGCGTTCGTGAAATCCGCGATGAATTGATTTATTTGACCTCTAACCATGACCTCCAGGTTCTTGAAGGCAATAAGGTGGTAGAAATCAGAAATGCGGGTGTAAACAAAGGGAAGGCCGCGGGTCTATGGCTAGGCAAAAAGAATTGGGACTTCATCATGGCCGTTGGAGATGACCATACTGATGAGGACACATTCCTGGCATTGCCTCCTGAAGCCTATACAATAAAGGTAGGTTTGAACAAAACAAGTGCACGTTTCAAAGTGAAATTTGTGGAAGATGTGCGAAGCATCGTCAAGAGCCTTGCCGAGTCTTAAGCTCATTCAGCTTGAGTAATTGCTCATTTAGCCAGCGTGTATGGGTCATTGGACTGATCCCCAGCACGCTGGCTTTTAATTTTTCCCACCTCTCCTCGAAAATATCCTGGCCAATAATTCCCTTCCTAGCCCTTAGCGCGACAAGTTTCTTCAATGATTTAATAAAGTTATGATGGGATTGTATTTGGTACTTTGGAATTTTCTGATTCCTCTTCAAAAAGGCCTGGAAGGCATGAACCAGGTACTTGAATCCATCATCATCCCCAACTTCATAGTAAATCCTCATCAAAAGGGATTTTGCACTAAGGTGATAAAATACGTCTGAAAACTCAATCTGTTGGAGTAAGACCCGTGCCTCCTTATACTTTTTTTGATTATAGAAAAATACCGAAAGGTTGTAGGTGTAAGCATTTTCTCTAAGCTCAGGTGCCAATTTCAATTTGTACTCCTCAAGAAAATTTTTCACCCAATCATATTTCTTCAAACTAAGCCCAACATTGGTAATATTTTTATAATGGGAATGTGAAAGAATCCCTTCCTCAAGCAAAAGATCTTTTTCCAAAAGGGTTTCAAAAAGCATAAACATTTCCTCTCTGAACCCAGCTTTGCCTTGATTGATATTTTTTACACAGTAATTCAAGGCGTAAACATACATGGAGTAGGCTTGCCATGAATGAAACAAATGGCTGTATCGATCTAAAAGTAAAACCAGCTTTTCATAATTCTCTTTATTATCAGTCTCTTTCAAGGTGAGAAAAATCTGATAATAAATAGCAACAAGTGGTTCTTTGAGAAAAGAATGGCCCCTATCATTTAAATATTCTCCAAGTTCATCAGCTCGAGAAGTATCTACTTCGATATTCAATATCCTTTTACGATTCAGCATTTCACAGCTGATTCGAAGTTTTTCAGCCAAATAAAAAGTTTCCAGATTAAATGAGATAGAATTCAAGTTATCAGATACTTCCTTGGGTTTTATCCTTGAAAGAATAGGGTCGGAAACATGGGCTAATTTGTAGGAGGAATAATAATGGTCAGAATTTCTGAAATTTGATTTACTCAACTCCTTTTCTTCCTTTTGCATGACTCTGTAGAACTGATCTTGAAAACCCCTCTTATGCAGGGCGACTAGCAGATGTACAGATCGTTCCCTTGGGCTATTCTTCCATTCAGAATGAGCCAAAAATTCCTCCAATAACCTAAGAAGGGCGGACATCTGGTCATGTACTTTTTGATCTGAGAATTTTTCACCCGGAAACATAAGTTTAAACAAATAGTCTTTTTCGAATGTTGATGATTTAAATGATGGGTAAATTTGCTGTAAATATTTTGCTAATGCTTCGAGGCGTTTGTTTTGGTTGAGGTAAGGAGACGAAACATAGTTCACAAAGTTGCGAATTTCTGAAGGACTTAATGATTTTAGTATTTTGACCAACCTAGTATTTACCATATTGCGATTTTCATTTATCTCAGAACTCAACAAATAATTTCATTCTTAATTACTGACAATCAATTTTTTGACCTGAAAATGATCTGGAAAGATACTAATAAAGGCCAAAAATAGTGTATTAGCGAATTGAACAAAATAGCTCGATTGTTGATTAATTACAGTAAAGTAAGTAACCTCAAATCTGCCATTATGTTGAGACTGATTGCAACCCTTCTAATTTGCACCCTGCTTGGCATGGGAAATGCTTTTGCCCAGCCCCTATCAGTTAACTTTTCTGCTGATACAGTTCATGCATGCTTGGGAGAGCCATTTGAAGTCAACCCAATGGTTTCTGGTGGTACCATGCCTTATATCTACTCATGGAAAAATGGTACTTCAGACAGCACCCTGACCATCATACCATTACAAGATTTCACTGATATAAAAGTAGTTGTAACCGATGGGTTTGGGGCAACAGATTCAGCCAAACTGGTAGTCCACTCTTTGACTGAGTGTGTCTATCCCGGTGATGCAAATGGAGATGGGGCAGCCAACAACCTCGATTTATTAAGTTTAGGTCTTGCTTATGGCCATAGTGGATTTCAAAGGCCCAATGCCCACCTAAACTGGATAGGGCAACCATCATTTTCCTGGCAGCAATCATTTTCAAATGGAATCAACTTTGCTCATGTAGATGGAGATGGAAATGGAGTCCTCGATGCTGATGACATAGAGGCAATAACTCATAATTACATCACACCAAGTTTCGTTTCCAACACAAACTCATCCTCTGGAGTCCCCTTATCAGTTGAGATTGACGCTTTAAATGTTCTTCCAGGAGATACCGTAGTAGCTCGAGTCATGTTAGGCTCTCCGCTTCAACCTGCAGATAGCATTTACGGAATTGCATTTTCGCTTGAACTGGAAGGTTATGAAATAGACTCAGGTTCATTTCAAATATCTTACAATGGATCTGCATTAGGAGGCAGTGGGCAGATTTTGACTGTTGAAAAGGCATTTTATGATAGAACCAGAATTGAAATTGGAATCACAAGATTTGACGGCAGCGATACTACCACCTTCGGCCAATTGGTGGAAATCATTGTGGTCATTGATGAAATCATAGGAAAAAGAAAAGGAATTGCCATTCTGGACTTTAACCTGGAGGATGTATCAATGAATAATGGTACTGGGGAAAATATATCGGTCAATCCAGGGAATTCTGCTGTAAATATTGTTACCAGCAATACCAAACTTGAACCTGAATTAGACATTAAAGTATCAGACCTCCAGGGCAAAGGTTGGATGCTTGATTTGGGAAACAATTCGCAAAATATTTCATCCATTAAACTTTTTTCTCTTAATGGAAATCTGGTTCAACAAAAAACTTTTGGGAGCAATGAAATTTTTATTCCGGGAAATGGGTTGGCGAAAGGTGTCTATTTGATGAGACTTGAAAGCGATAAAAAAATCTTTAGCAGGAAAATCTTAAAAAAATAATCTCTGCTGCGTGTAAGATCAAAGAAAAATTAATTGATAAAATGCGATGGCTTGGACATTGGTAACAGTGTCCAAGCCATCAATATTTTTATAAGTATTATAAAATATGGACGTATAGGATTATTGAAATAATCCCCAAAAAAACAAATTCTAAGTAGATAAATTATTGATCAAACACAGCATAAGTAATCGAGTAAGAGAGGTAATCCTTATGCCTGAAGTGTAATTTTTTTTTGATAAATGTTTCAATATCTGTACGATTAATAAGTCTTGAACTGGTAAGCTTTGATATTGGGCTTGCCTTTATTCTCCTGCAATCTTTACTACTTTTGAAATACCTGGAAGCAGATTATTTTGCCCCTTAAACTATTTTCAAATGATTGGTAGAGTAGCAACTACAGCATTAATAACCCTGCTCTGCACCCAGGTATTTGCCCAAAAAAAAATGGAGGGTGTGTTTTCTTATCACAACACCTCCAAGGGGAAATACGCCCTTTATTTACCTTCGAGCTTCAAAAAAGGCAAGACACTCCATGTAGTCATCGCCTTTCATCCCTTCAACTCATTAAAATGGAACAGCGATTCATGGAGAGACGAGTTGGCACTTTTTGCAGAAAGCAACCAAATTCTCTTGGTATGCCCTGAGATGGGTTCAAACTGGAATGAACAAAATGGGAATTGCCTAGATTACTCAAAGCAATTGATATTACATCTTCTGGCCAAATACGATGTAAAACCGAATTGTATATATGCTTTAGGCATGGGAATGGGGGCGAATACAGCTCTTAAAATGGGAATTAGGCATCGCAATTTCGTTCATGGCCTACTTCTAATTTCAGCTAATCCTAAGATTTTACACCTTAACCCTACGGAATACGCCAAGTGCTTCAACCTTCCATGCTACATCATTCATGGAAAAAATGATCACCTCCAGATGAAGCACTACCCCCTTAAGAAGGCTTTAAATCAAGCAGGAGCTTGTACAAAAAGTAATTTGATAGACGGAGTAGGTTCCAACTTTCAAATCAAGGAGGGAACTTCCAGGCTTAATTCAGCCTTTGATTGGCTACACAATTATAGTTGCAACAGACCTGAGTACGTCTGGAATGAAAATCGTAAAATCCAGATTGTAAGGAATGTTGATTCCCCTAGTATTTCAATCAATGGCATGGAAATCACTCTCAGTAATATGAAAGCCTGCCATGCCATAAACAGAATTAAGGTGTATGATCAACAAGGTTTATTGATTGAGGTAAGAAGGCAGCCCATGAAGCAGGAGGTGATAATATTACCTGATCCGGGTAGGTATGTCATTATGCTTCAATCGTCAATCAGAAACATGCATTTTAATGTAGAGACTGCTTCAAAGTGATAAACCGACATAGTTAGCCTTTTCTTTTCATCTGCATTTCTCTCATATATTTCCCATGATCAGGGTGATTACAGTTTTTACGTGGATCGCCTTTAAGTGCTCTGCATGATGAAAGCAAGGCTCCACCTAGAAAAAGAAATACCAGGATAATTACGATTGACTTTTTCATTGTGATGACTTTATGGGAAATAACGTCAATTAGGCCCAAAAATGTAAATCTAAGCCACGGAAAATAGTACATTCATGAAACTTAGCGTTTCAGGCTTAAGTTACTTACTGATCAGGGGACTTTCTATTGTTTTTTGTAGGGATTTTGAGAAATAATTTCCTGTATATCATCAAGAAGGGGATTGAAGTTTGCGGGTCCACCTACCCTGCTACGGACTTTGTGAGATTTCTTGCCATAGTTTACTTCCAGAGTTTTGGTTGGAAAATCCTGAACGCCCTCAACGTCATAATTGCCCTTCCAGTTCCAAAAGCCTGACCGATCAAGATTCGTTAGGATAAGGTTCAGTTGTTCCTGGGAGAGTTGATTGGAAAATGTGCCTTTAAGATCAGTATTCATGATGCCTTTGTACACAACTTTTAAGTCATTATCTATACTTAAAGTATAAACAGGGCATTTTCCGTAACATGGAGTAGTAGTTATATCAAGAGAGAAATCCGGTCTTCCTTGACCGGATTCCTTTGATGTTTCTAGCTGACTCTTGCATCCAGTCAGGTAGAATAGTATTCCTAAAACGATGGCTATTTTACGCATGACACTAGCTCAATTCCATGGTAATTCGCTTGCGTATTTCAGTAACAGATTGCTTGAAATACTTATCCGTAGCGATTAGGTCATTCACAGTTTGCAGTGCATGAATCACTGTAGAATGATCCCTACCTCCAAAGTGTAGACCAATAGATTTAAGTGAGTGTCTGGTGAGCTCTTTCGCAAAGAACATGGCAATTTGTCTTGCCTGAACGATCTGGCGCTTCCTTGTCTTTGCTTTCATGAGTTCTACCTCAACAGAAAAATGCTCTCCTACAATTTTCTGGATAGATTCAATGGTAATCTCTCGACTAACTGAATCTACAAAATTTTGGAGCATCGATTTGGCCAACTGAATGTCCACATCCTGACCATTTAAACTACTTTGTGCGAGTAAGCTGATCAGGGCTCCTTCCAGTTCTCTGATATTTGAGGTAATATTGTGTGCAATAAACTCGACGACTTCTTCCGGGAGCTCAATTGCATTTTGGTACATTTTACTTTTCAGTATCTGTTTCCTTGTTTCAAAGTCAGGCACCTGAAGGCTTGCACTCAAACCCCACTTGAACCTGGAAAGCAGCCTTTCTTCTACCCCTTCCATTTCATTTGGAGACCTGTCAGAGGCAAGAACAATTTGCTTACCCGATTGACGAAGGTGATTAAAGACATGAAAGAAGTTTTCTTGAGTCTTTTCTTTTCCTGAAAGAAATTGGATGTCGTCTACCAGCAGTACGTCAATCAATTGATAGAAATTCATAAAATCATTGACAGTACCTTTTCTGACTGCTTCTACAAACTGGTTGATGAACCTTTCAGATGAAACATATAATACAGCCCTTTTGGGATGCATTTCTTTAATTTTGTTGCCAATGGCCTGTAGCAGATGACTTTTACCTAGTCCTACCCCACCATATAGAAACAAGGGATTATAAGCAGTAACGCCTGGTTTATTAGCCACAGCATAACTTGCTGCTCTTGCGAGCCTGTTACAATCTCCTTCTACAAAAGATTCAAAGCTGAATGCAGGGTTTAAGTTGGACTCAACCTCAAGTTTTCTGATTCCCGGAATGACAAAAGGGTTAGGAACAGGACGTTGGGTTTCCAGTTGACTTCGCAAGGCTTTGGCTGAGGATTTGGGATTGTGTGAAGCTGTAGGAATCTTCACAGTTGTTCCATTTCCATTGGATTTATTTTTGTCCAATACGATGGCATATTCGAGCCTCCCTTCAGGACCCAAATTCAGATGTATTGCTTTTTGTAGAAGGCTTACATAATGATCTTCCAACCATTCATAGAAGAACTGGCTAGGAACTTCTATAGTAAGAACCTTTCTATCTAATTTGACAGGCTTTATAGGCCGGAACCACGTGTCGTAGCTCTGCGGCGCTAACTCCTTTTGGATTAATTGGAGACACCTATTCCATGTGTCAACATGAGATGTTGTCATTTGTTCACCTTGGCTAAAAGTGTTTGTAAAAAAAACTAAAATCGTACTAAAATATTGCCTTTTTCCCTTTGGCGTAAGGATAAAATTCCAAATTTAATCCCGAAAAAAAAACTTGACTATTAGACAAATTTTACAGTTTCGGTCTTTTTTTCTACTCACCTGCTTTCCAACCAATTAACCCTAACTGATTCAAAAACAAGCCATTTTGCTTTAAGATAATGTTAAGAGGCAATTCTCAACATATAGGGCTGTTGGTGCAAGAATTTGATTAACAGTTGCTTACATACTTAACATTAAATTAAACGACATCGTGAAAAAAAAATTACTAAAAAGGTCAATCAATAATGTCCTACCACCCGGTCGCATATAATGATTGTATTTTTTTTCAACCAGCGACCAATAAGCCGCACATAGTTTGTTAACGCAGCTTGCTAAAAAATGTTGCAAATATTATTAGCAAGTACCAACTAACTTATATAGTAAACAACTGACTCAAATCTCCTTTTAGCATCATGATGGCATTTCGAGGCCTTTTTATCTCCAATTCTTGATAGCCCGAAAGCAATTTTCCAGCTAGTTCCTTGCCATGTCCTTCGGGAGGCAGCTTTTCGGACTCTTCCAGGATGAGTTGAATGATTTGGTTTTTGGCTTCAGTTAACTCGTCCCATGCCTGGGGATGGATATAAACCTGCTGGGCAATATTGTGCTCATATTCTTGTCGAATTTCTCTGATCAAGGATGCCCTGTACTGGGCTACGTTCAAGCCACTACCAAGCTCTCTCATGATCAATTGTTCGGGGGTAATTCTTTCTAGAAATAGAACAGCTCTTTCGTATGCTGCCAACTTTAAAGGCAAATGATCTTTCATTACCTCTGCACGAAGTTTGAATTTGGATTCCTGCTCCAAATTTTTTGTTTGCCTGTCCATAACCAGCCTTACTCCAATTAGAATAAGTATGCCTGGCACTGCATACTTCAACACCTCAGCGATGATTTCGATGGTATTCATATTTTGTTGTTTGCTTTTTTATAATCTTGCCCAGCTACAGGCATCGATAAATGTGTCTTGATCAATCTGATGACCCAACCATTGACACATTATTACTCTTTGATCAAGCGCAAGGTTGCCCTCCTGCTCAAAAAATTTCCAATTTTCCTGAGGATCGACAACATCGTCCAACCCACCAATGACAACTCTTCTCTTCGGGCTCTTGCGCTCGTTCGGGGCCTTAAAGTATGCTTGCTCGGGGCTGACATGCATGGCTGGATTAAACAGCAATGAAGGAAGCCCCAATTCCTCCCCTAGCCAAAAACTTAGAAATCCCCCAAATGAACTCCCAACAAGGTATTCTATATTATTTCCTTGAGCAAGTTCCTTAAGGATGCGATAGGTTTCGGGCTCGTTTCTGTAATCAAGATGGAGGGCATCCACTTCATGCCCTAATGATTCCATATATTTGATCCTTTCCTCATTTGGCTGGCTATCCAACCCATGGATATAAAGTACTTTCATAGAAGTTGAATTAAATAAAAACAATATTAATTTGCCTAAAAGAAAGCCTCATGCGGATAATTGTAGGACTATTAATTGGAATTTGGGTTTTCTGTTCTTGTAACCCTGGCATTCCTGACACCTTAAGTACCCAGAAAGCCTCGCGACTCATCATTCCGAAGGGCAAGCTTGTTTCCAAATACCAGTTGAAACATACCCTTGATCCCTACAATGGGGGTACATACATAAAGGCTGATACAACTTTTTCCCCAACCCTCCTATTCTTTGGCGATGGAGAATTTGTGGAATACGATAGGTATAATTTTTATGAGGGAGAATGGAGCATATCCTCACAAAAAGAAATAATTCACTTTGATTATCAGAAGAAGAGCACCAAAGGGAGTGCCATGGAGCAAGATGGGCAAGCCCTGTATTGGAAACAGGATTATAAATTGGTCCATTTTAAGGACGATAGCCTTATCCTTGGAGCCCAAGGGAGACATGGGATTGTGAAAAAACTTTACCTACGTACTCCAATTTCGATCAAAGACAATGAGTAGAAAGCGTCTAGATACCCAAGCATTATTTGAAGGAATCAGGTCAGGGGATAAGCTGCTGCTTAGCCGCGCTATTACCCTTGTAGAAAGCTCCTTGCCAATAGATCAGGTCAAGGCACAGGAATTATTGGCTAAATGCCTCCCTCATACTGGAAGGGCCTTTAAAATAGGAATTACAGGAGTGCCTGGGGTGGGTAAAAGCACCTTCATCGACAGTTTTGGTACGTACCTTAGTTCCCTTGGGAAAAAAATTGCTATTCTAACAATCGATCCTTCCAGCGTTAATTCTAGAGGAAGTATTCTGGGGGACAAAACAAGGATGAACAGGCTGTCTCATGACCCCATGGCATTCATTCGGCCCTCGCCTACGGCGGGAACCCTGGGTGGGGTTGCAAGCAAAACCCGTGAAGCCATGCTATTATGCGATGCTGCAGGTTTTGACCTGATCATCGTCGAGACTGTAGGAGTAGGCCAGTCCGAAACCCTCGTTAGGGATATGGTAGACTTTTTCCTGCTACTCATGCTTCCCAATGCAGGGGATGAACTACAAGGCATTAAAAAAGGAATAATGGAGATGGCTGATGCCATTGGGATAAATAAATCTGATGGAAGGTACCTTGAAAAAGCAAGGCAGGCCAAGGTATCCTACTCCCAGGCATTGAGGCTATTTCCAATCAAAAAATCACAATGGCGACCTAAAACATTCCTTTGTTCAGGATTGGAAGGGAAGGGAATGGACAACTGTTTACATATAATTGAGGAATATCATCAATTGGTTTCCCAAAATGGCTTCCTGGAAAAATTGAGAGGCACACAAAAGCTAGACTGGTTTCAACAAGATATTAAAAAACAGTTGCTAGATAAGTTCTTTAGTGAAGAAGCTATAAATACCCAAATCCATGAATTGGAAAAGGCAATTTTAGAGAACAGATTGTCACCCAAACAAGCTGCATCAACTTTAATTAACAATTGGATTTCTCGCTTTCACTTGGAATAAATCTCCTTTATCCAATTCTTAGGTAAGCCATCAAACTGGCCAAAATACCAAATCGAGTTGTTCTTAATTGCCAAGGTATCTGAGTTAAACCTTTCCAGAAACTCCCTATCATGACTCACTATGCATAGCATTTTCCCCTCTTCTCTCAAGGACTCAATCATCACCATCAGTTCCTTTCGTTGGAATGGATCAAGGCCTTGCAAGGGTTCATCCATGATAATGACAGGACTTCCCTGAACGAGTGCCCTGGCAATTACAATCTTCTTTAGTTCTCCACCCGAAGTCTCAGACAGCAATCGATCGGCAAGATGTTCAATTTTAAGTTTTGAGAAATATTCTTGAGCTATCTCTTTATCTCTGGATGTAAACTGCCCTAACCAAGCTAGGTTGGGAAACCTGGCTAGCATAACATAGTCGAATACTGATATCTTCGGAAGGACAGGAAAAAGTTGTGGCACAAATGCAATCATTTGTGCCAATTCCTTTTTGGTAAAGTTGAGGGTGTTTTTATTATCTATGCTTATTTCGCCTGAATACTTAATTAAACCGGCGATACTTTGCATAAGACTGGTCTTTCCACTTCCATTGGCTCCAATGATAAAGCTTGGTGAAGTGGTAAAGACACATGAAACGTTTTTCAAGATCGATTTCTTTCCCCTGAATACGCTTACATTTTCAAGGGAAATTTTGGAAGAACTCAAAAGCCTCTGCTGTGAGAATTAATACTCATCCTCATTGAAGAGGAAGTCCTCTTTAGTGGGATAATCTGGCCAAATCTCCTCGATGCTGTCGTACTGATGGTCAAACTCCTCGAGCTGTTCCAAATTTTCTACCACCTCCAATGGTGCCCCAGACCTTTTTGCAAAGTCGATGAGTTCATCCTTGGTTGCAGGCCAGGGAGCATCCTCCAAATATACTGCTAATTCTAGTGTCCAATACATATTTTAGACCGTTAAATAAATCGCCGCTAATATATGAGAATTTACCTCAATGTCAATAGCTTTGAAAAGCAATTTTAAGCACATTTTAAAAGTTAAGGCTTCTAATTCAAAGCTGCTATTAATTGCCTCAAATGGCTTCTTAAATCCATTTACTTTAAAAATAATGCTTAATATTGTATGATAGGGACGTAGAGTTATCCCAAACAGTTACATCTTATTGTGAAAATTTCATGACTTTTCTCAGTCCAGCACTTCTTTGGGGATTATTAGCGTTATCCGTTCCTATTATAATTCATTTTTTCAACCTGCAAAGGCCTAGAGAAGTGCTCTTTAGTAATGTAGCCTTTGTAAGAGAGGTCAAAAAAACAGTAGTTCGAAGGCTTAAATTCAAACAATGGTTTCTGTTGCTGCTGCGCCTTTTGGCTTTGGCTTTACTGGTAATGGCCTTTGCCAGGCCTACTATTTTAAAAGACAATAAGGAGGTAAACTACGGGGGGAATTCTGTAGCAATCATCATTGATAATAGCTACAGCATGAAGGCCGGTAATGAAAAAGGAAATTACTTTCAGCAAAGTATATCCTTATGTCGTTCAATAATCAAAGCTTATGATAAGCAATCCGAGTTCCTCATCATGACTGGGAGCCAACCCAGGTTAAATTATGACTTTGGAACCCTGGAAGAAGCTCTTGAGGAGCTAGGAGAACTAAACATCAAGCAAAATGATTTGAACCTTAAGGATATCCTGGAATTAAAGGAGGATATTTTTTCAAAGTCTGGCTTTAATGACAAGACGTTGATCATCATGAGTGATTTTCAAAACTCTACAATCATGTCTGAAAGCCTTGAGAATATCAAGCTTGATAGTTCCATCGAAGTCAAACTGATCCCCCTTGCCAGCCGCAAACAAAAAAACGTTTACATCAAGGATCACCGCATTGACTCAAGGGTATTAGAGAAAGGCAAGCCTGTGGCCATGACATTAACCCTTACCAATGACAGTGAGGAAAATATCAAGGATGTCAATGTCAGGGTTCTTTTAGAAGGAAAGGCAGTGGCAATCAACAATACCGAAGTTGAAAGAAATAATGAGAAGACCTTGGAGCTCAGTTTTACCCCCCAACAATCAGGCTGGATTTCGGGCGAGATCCAAATTGATGACAATCCGATAGACTTTGACAATGTAAGGTATTTTAGCCTGTACATCCCTGAAGCTGAAAAAGTCCTTGTTCTAGAGGATCAAGCCTCATCGAATGTCAGGTTGTTGTATAAAAATTTGTTTGAGTCCTTTGAAAGTGAAGTTTATCCGATTCGCCAGGCCGCTACTGTACAGCTTTCTGATTATAAGTCTATTATCCTTGTTGGAATTACTGATTTAAATTCGGGACTAAGGGAAAAGTTGAGTTCATTTTTGGAAGAAGGTGGAAGCATTCTATTCTTTCCGGGCGATGAAATGAATTTACAAAATGTAAACAGCTTCTTTCAGAATGTAAAAATAGGAAGCTTTGGGCCAGCCAGAAGGATCCAGGCGGGATTGCCTGCTAAAGAAGTAGAGCTTGATCATCCAGTTTTTGATGGCATATTCACCGATTCGAAAAACAGCCGCAGCTTTGATGCTCCCCAGGTGTTCCAACATTACCCATTGAAAACCGATAACTCTGTAATTCAAAATAAAATACTTCAATTAGAGAGCAGGGAAAATATTTTGTTGGAATCCAGAGTAGGAAAAGGGCTTTTCTACACATTCACGATTTTCCCAGGGGATAATTGGACAGATTTTCATGTAAAATCCATTTTTCTTCCCCTTATGTTTCGGATCACCCAAATCATGAACCAAAGTGGTAATGTTCTTCAAGGACAAACCATTGGGAAATTTAGCCCTAAAAGCCTAAGGGTTGGCAACAATCAAAACTTGATTTCCCTTCAGGATAAGGACGGCAATACTTTTACTCCTGAGCAGTACATACAAGGGGGAGCCACCACCTTAAACTTTTCAAGAATTGAACTCAGCGAAGGAAACTACAGCCTGATTCAGGAAGAAAAACTCCTTGAAAAAATTTCATTTAATATTTCTGATGAAGAATCGAGGTTGGAATTCGAAGGTAAAAAAGATCTACAATCCCGTTTTGGGAACTCCATAGACATCCTGGAGCCACA
Organism: Bacteroidia bacterium; assembly: GCA_022760475.1. Classification (GTDB taxonomy): domain Bacteria; phylum Bacteroidota; class Bacteroidia; order J057; family J057; genus JALEFZ01. Next base: position 38,980 of record JALEFZ010000069.1, read on the forward strand.
GGCTGATAGCATAGCTCTAGGTATCAAACAAGAAAAGGAAGGCATTCCTCTTTGGAAATATTTTATTCTTGGCGCACTTTTGTTTTTGATTCTCGAAATCATTGTCCTTCAATTAAGGCTGAGTTGATATAAACTTTAATTTTCATGCGAAATACCTTGTTTAAGAATGTTCATGTTCTGGATCCCTCCAGCCCCTTCCATAAACAGAATGTTGACTTATTGATCGATAAAGAAGGCATCATCAAGCAAATTGGAGAGGTGCAAGAGCATGAGGACTACGAGGTAGTACAGTGGGATGGCCGTGAAGTCTGCGTTTCTGGTGGTTGGATGGACATGGAAGTACACCTGAACAGCCCTGGTTTTGAATACAAGGAATCTTTAAAAGAATTAGCTATAGAAGCACAAAAAGGTGGCTTCACTTCTATACTTTGTTATCCTAATACCTTTCCAGTTGTAGATAATGGAAGTGTTGTATCGAGCTTAATCAGTCAGACTTCACAATTTCCAGTTAATTTCTTCTTCACAGGTACAGTAAGTGAAGCCAATGAAGGACAGGAATTGGCAGAGTTGTACAGCATGAAAGAGGCAGGTGCCCTGGCTTTTACAGATGGAGCAGGCCACAACCTTAGAGATGACCTATTAGCCAAAGCCTTGCGATATAGTATTCCCTTTGATGGATTGATTATCAATTATCCATTATTGGGAAGCCTCGCCAAAGGCGGACAAATAAACGAGGGGAAGGCCTCCCTTCAACTAGGCATGGTTCCTTTGCCTGAAGCAGCTGAAACAGCGGCACTTTTGAGAGACATTGAGATTTTGAAATACCAGGGGGGTAGGTTGCATATTCAGCCTGTATCTTCTCCTGAAGTGATTAGGATCATATCTGAAGGAAAAGACCAAGGTTTAAACCTGACAATGGGTATGCCAGCATATTACTTGTCATTTTCCGATCAGAATTTGATGGATTTTGACAGCAACTTAAAAGTGTTCCCTCCTCTCAGATCCCCAGAGCAACAGGTTCTAATTAGAGAATACCTTCAAAATGGGCTTATAGATGTAATTTCATCAGGTCATAGACCACAAGGAGTAGAAGAAAAAAGACTTGAGTTTTCTTTGGCTGAGCCGGGAATGATTAACCTACAGACCTTCTACCCTAGCCTACAGGAACAGGTCATCAATACTGGCCTATTGGACTGGGATCAGTTGCTGGAAATGATCGTCATCAACCCCAGGAAAATTTTAAACCTTGAAATTCCAGAGATCAAAAAAGGAAAAAAAGCTGAGCTTAGCTTTTTTGATCCCAATCATAAATGGGAGTTACAAGCAGGATCTATTTCTTCCAGAGCTAAAAACTCTCCTTTTCTGGAAAAAACCCTCATAGGAAGAAGTGTAGGCATATACGTGTCCGGGCAATGGGTTTCAACAAATTGAATTGACAAATCATACTAATAACCCTACATTTACAGAACTAATTCAAAGTTTCGAATGAAGTGGACCCTGACTCAGGTTGCCCAAATTATTGGTGCTGAAATAGAAGGAAAAGAAGATCTTTTAATTCATACCATCTCAAAGATAGAGGAAGGTGGAGAAGGTAGTATTAGTTTTTTAGCTAATCCCAAGTACACATCATTCATATATACGACCACCGCTTCTGCGGTGATTGTTTCCAAGGGTTTTGTACCCAACCAACCTATCGCAGCAACTTTACTGCGTGTGGATGATCCTTATGGGGCATTTACCCAACTTCTAAACGCATACAATAAGCTGATTTCAAAAAACAAAACAGGGATTGATTCCCTTGCATTTGTATCACAATCTGCGAGCATTGGAGAAGATGTTTACATTGGGCCTTATGTTTATGTAGGAGAAGGAGTTGTAGTAGAAAATGGTGTAAAAATTTATCCATTTTCTTTCATCGGAGATCAAGTAACTATTGGAGTGCATACAGTTATCAACCCCCATGTCACAATATATCATGATTGTGAAATCGGAAGCAATTGTATATTGCATGCTGGTTGTGTCATAGGTAGCGATGGATTTGGTTTTGCGCCCAAGCCAGACGGGAGCTTTGAAAAGATCCCTCAAACAGGTAATGTGAAGCTGGGTAATTTTGTAGAGGTCGGAGCGAATGCTACCCTTGACCGTGCAACTTTGGGGTCGACCCTGGTAAAAGATGGAGTAAAAATTGACAACCTGGTTCAGGTAGCACATAATGTTGAGATTGGGGAAAGCTCTGTCATAGCTGCTCAATCTGGAATTGCGGGAAGTACCAGGATGGGCAAATATTGTATGGTGGGTGGGCAAGTTGGGATCGTTGGGCATTTACAGATTGCAGATCAGACAAAAATAGATGCACAATCAGGGGTCAATCGCTCAATAAAAGAGACTGGAAAAGCCTTTAGAGGCTCTCCCATTCAACCATTTAGACAACAACTAAAGTCTGAAGTTCTATTTAGAAAGCTGGACGAACTTCAGAAAAGAATACAACAGCTTGAAGACACACAAAAAGCCAATTCAAGTAGAGAAGATACTCAATGACTGAAAAGCAACATACCATTCAAAATCCTGTTTCAGTTTCAGGAATAGGATTGCATACCGGAAAGGAAGTTACCCTTACTTTCCAGCCCGCAGATGAAAACCATGGAATGGTTTTCCAACGCATGGACCTTGAAGGACAGCCTTTGATTCCTGCTGATGTAGACCTCGTTGTAGACACCTCAAGAGGAACTACCATTGGTATAAGTAAAACCGAGCGTGTCCATACCGTTGAGCATGCACTGGCAGCTCTTTCTGGCCTCCATATTGACAATGTATTGATCCAACTGGACGGTCCGGAACCTCCAGCGATGGACGGCAGTTCAAAACTATATGTGGAGGCCCTTCAAAAAGCAGGACTTAAGGAACAAGAAGCAGAAAGGGAATATTTTATAATAGATGAACCTATCCATTTTCAGGATGCAGCCAGAAAAGTATCTTTGGCAGCTTTGCCAGGTGACGGCTTTTCTGTTAGCACCATGATTGATTTCCAATCCGACTTACTGCCACCGCAGCATGCGACCTTGGAGTCTATTGATGATTTTGCTGGGCATTTTGCGGACTCCAGGACATTTTGTTTTCTACATGAGGTAGAGGCCTTACACTCCGCAGGTCTGATCCAGGGCGCTAGCCTTGAAAGTGCAGTAGTAGTCATGGACAGGGATATCGATGAAGCTACCATCAACAAACTAAAAGATATCTACAAATCTCACGATGTTGAGATTAAGGAAGGATATTTAAATTCAGAAGGTGGCCTCAGACATCCCAATGAGCCTGCGAGACACAAATTACTAGACCTTGTTGGCGACTTAGCTCTTGTAGGTATGCCCATCAAAGGTCAGGTAATGGCAAACCGCCCTGGCCATAAAGCCAATGTGGGCTTGGCAAAAGCCATTAAAAACAAAATAAAGCAGCAGAAAATCGCGCGAAAGTTCCAGAAAGGGAAGAAATCAGGATTGATTTTCGACATTAATGCAATCCATGAGATTCTTCCTCACAGGTATCCATTTATCCTGGTAGACAAAGTCCTGGAATTCTCAGAAAACACAATTACTGGCTTGAAGAATGTGACCATCAACGAGCCATTTTTTCAGGGACACTTCCCCGGAAACCCAATCATGCCAGGAGTTCTCCAATTGGAAGCTATGGCTCAGGTAGGTGGTATCCTGCTTCTGAATACGATAGATAACCCAAAGTCTATATGGGTTTATTTCGTTGCCATAGACAACGCAAGGTTCAAAAAACCTGTTATCCCAGGTGACACCATGATTTTGGATCTGGAACTTACAGCACTTAAACGAAGCATCTGTAAGATGACCGGAAAGGTCACTGTAGACGGGCAACTTGTTTGTTCAGCAGACTTGATTGCTTCAGTAGTCCCTAAAGACAGATTATGAATTCTTTACCAGCAAACCTCAACCAACAAAACCATTTTATTCACCCAAACTCAAAGGTTCACCCCTCTGTTAAGATTGGGAATTTCTCCTCTATCTATGAAGATGTCGAAATTGGAGAAGGGACTGTAATAGGTCCGAACGTGACCATCTATGATGGTGTGAAAATTGGAAAAAACTGTAGGATCATGCCAAATACAGTTATTTCCTCTGATGCAAGTCAATTGGAGTTTTGGAGAGAGGATTTCGAACCCGGCTTTGCAAGGGTTGAAATCGGAGATAGCGTTCACATCGAACCTAATGTAATTATCCACGGAGGAATAGTAATTGGCGACAATTGCTGGCTTGGTTCTTCATGCACCATTCACGATGGTGCAAGGATTGGCAAATCCGTTAAAATTTTCCCAGGAGCAGTGATTTCAGCCATTCCTCAAGACCTAAAGTTTTACGGTGAAAAGACTACCCTTGAAATTGGAGATAACACAACTGTACGTGAATTTGCTACGCTAAACAGGGGGACGGAATACCATGGCAAGACACAAATTGGGAAAAATGTCCTGGTCATGGCCTATGTTCATGTAGCTCATGACTGTATCATCGGAGATCATGTTATCCTGGTAAACTCGGTGAATGTCGCAGGCCATGTAGAGATTGGCGAATGGGCCATTATAAGTGGGCTTTCAGGTATCCATCAATTTGTAAAGATTGGAAAACATGTCATGATTGCCGGTGGATCAATCATCACCAAAGATGTTCCTTCCTATGTAAAAGCAGGTAGGTCTCCCCTACAATATCAAGGCGTAAATTCCATTGGGTTGAGAAGGAGAGGTTTTTCAAATGAAACCATTAACAATATCCAGGAAATTTATCGAAATATATTTGTATCCGAGATGAATACCTCTCAGGCATTAACATATATAGAGACCCAAATACCGGCCTCTGAAGAAAGAGATGAAATCCTTACCTTTATCCGAAAGGCCACCAGAGGTATCATCAAAGGATATCAGGATTAAGTCTGTTGATTTAATATGGCAGAACAAGTAGATCTTCGTTTAGATAACATCGGAAAAAAGTTTTACAACAGGTGGTTGTTCAGAAAAATTGAACACCACCTTTCTTTTCCCTCTTCCCTTGTTTTAAAAGGTTCTAATGGTTCTGGAAAATCAACCCTTCTAAGGATCATTTCTGGTCAAATGAATCCTAGTGAAGGCAAGGTTTCACTAAAAGTAGGAGAAAAGCAGATTCCTGCAGACAAATTTTATCAATATATCAGTTGGGCAGGGCCTTACCTTGAAGTCTACAAGGACTTGAACATAGACGAATTATTCAACCTTCACTTCTCCCTTAAATCTTGCTTATTTAATGATTTGGAGGAGCTGGTAAGCATTCTAAATCTGAAACCACATCGAAATAAAAAGCTACAATATTTCTCTTCAGGTATGCTGCAAAGAGCAGTGGTAGGTATGGCATTATTTTCAGATACGCCTGTACTTCTTTTGGATGAGCCCACCAGTTTTATGGATGAGAAAAATGCTTCTATGATGCTGGAGCACATTGATAATTACTCTTCAAATAGAATATTTGTTCTTGCCTCAAATATGTCCCGAGAATTCGAAAAGTATGCCGATATCATTGATTTAGGTGGCGGATAGGAATAAATATTAATTGCCCATCATTTCCATTTCAGCCATACAAAGCCTGGCAGTTTTCTTATACCTTCTTAACTGGTTTAGGAAAACAGCAGTAAAATCCGTGAATTCTTAAATGCAGGCATAACACCTACATAAAATTCCGAATTTTCGACATATGGTGTTTAATTATTTTAATAAAAAATTAAACAAAACCGATTGTAGTATGATCAGGCCACTGGTGTAGCTACTTTTGAAAGCACCCAAATAAGACTTGCTACCCCCAAAATCAGGAAAAAGAGCTTATCAACGGTGTTTCTGGGCATCTCATCCCCTACCCTTTGTACCAATACATAATAAACAGCAGCAGCACACATGATAAAAATACCGAAGTACAGGTACTCGAGAATGTCTAAAGGAATAGCAAGCAAAGATAGGTTGAGCATTTGGTTCACAAAAAAATCCATTAGTGGGACTGTTAATAAGGTTGGAGTCTAATATTAGTAAAACTAATCAAATATGGCAAAAACAATATATAAAAAACATCTAATTCTTACTGCCCAAATATCTTGCCATTATCAGAAAGGAGATTTTCTAAGAGCTTGTAAGTGATTCTTTTTTTATGACGTTAAAACTCATAATTTAGATTCAAAGAAATAGAAAAAATTTTATATGAATCCAACACGTTCAATTGTTGACGAAAATAAGGACAGGTTTTTAGAGGAATTGATCAGTTTTCTTAAAATTCCCAGCATCTCCGCAGATTCGGCTTACAAGGAGGAGGTAGTAAGAGCTGCCGACTGGTTGATGGCCCAGTTCAACTCATTGAAAATGGACAAAGTTGAAAAATTTCCTACAAAGGGGCATCCTATTGTATATGCTGAAAAGATTGTTGATCCTTCCTTACCTACCATTTTGACCTATGGGCACTATGATGTTCAGCCACCTGACCCATTAGATCTTTGGCATTCTCCACCATTCGAACCAGTGATCAAGGATGAAAAGATCTATGCAAGGGGAGCCTGCGATGATAAGGGCCAATTATACATGCACTTGAAGGCCATTGAAATTCTTCAACGCCAAGGAGAATTGCCTTGCAATGTGAAATTTCTTATCGAAGGAGAGGAAGAAATTGGCAGCGATAATCTTGAGCATTTTGTTCAAGAGCATAAGGAACTGTTGAAAGCAGACATCATCCTCGTTTCAGACACTTCCATGATTGCCAACGATGTACCTTCCATTACTGTTGGATTACGCGGCATGTCCTACATGGAGGTGGAAGTAACTGGACCAAACAGGGATTTGCACTCTGGTGTATATGGTGGATCCATTGATAACCCTATCAATATCCTATGTGAAATGATAGCTTCTCTTAAGGATGAAAATGGAGCGATTACCATACCTGGATTTTACGACAAGGTAGAGGAGTTGAGTAAAACTCAAAGAGAGTTTTTGGCCGAACGTCCATTTGACAGGGAAGCTTACATGAACGACCTTGAGGTAGACGACCTAAGAGGCGAAAGCGGATACTCTCCCTTGGAAAGGGCTTCTATTCGCCCGACCCTGGATGTAAATGGAATCTGGGGTGGATACATTGGAGAAGGTGCAAAAACAGTTCTTCCTTCCAAAGCATCTGCGAAGATCTCAATGAGATTGGTACCTAATCAGGTTTCGAGTGAGATAACAGATTTGTTTACCGAACATTTCCTAAAATTGGCTCCTTCGACAGTTAAGGTAAAAGTAAGGCCTCACCACGGAGGAGAGCCCGCTGTGGTATCTACCGAATCACTTGGCTATCAAGCTGCTGCCAAGGCCATGGAAGATAGCTTTGGTAAGACTCCTATACCAACCCGTGAAGGGGGGTCTATTCCTATTGTTGCCCTATTTCAGAAAGAATTGGGACTGGACACGGTATTGATGGGATTTGGCTTGGATTCTGACGCCATTCACAGTCCTAATGAACACTATGGAGTATTCAATTATTTAAAGGGAATTGAGACGATTCCTTATTTCCACAGACATTTTGCAGAATTAAATAAGGGATAAATGAAGTTTCTAAAATTTTTCAGAGGTGTTCTTATCCTTTTGGCAATCGTGACAGGGCTTGTTTTGATTGGCATAATCTTCAAAGTACAGATAGCGACCTTTATGGGAAACTATCTCATTCATGAAGACAACAATACCAAGGTCGATGCAGCCTTTGTACTTGCTGGACTTCCTACGGAAAGGCTTCCTTATGCCAAGAAACTTTATGATGAAGGGCTCTTCCCTGTAGTAGTTACTACTGGCGAACACATAGATTCAGATCTTAAAGTGCTGGAAATGCCCTGGTCAGATGCCAAAGTAGGCAAAATTGTTTTGACAAGAATGGGAATTGACTCCTCGAATATAGTCATGCTGGAGCAAGGCTTAAATACCTTTGAAGAATCAGAAGAGATCCTTGGGTTTGCTCAGGCAAGAGGATACAAGAGGATCATGGTTGTGAGTTCTAAATTTCATACAAGGAGGATTAAAAACGTCTTTAAAAAGAAGTTTGCCAACGAAGGGATCGAAGTGGTGATCAAGGGTGCTCCAGCCTTGGAGTACTCCATTGACCAGTGGTGGCTTTCCAAACATGGCCTTACCTTCGTTTTGAATGAATATATCAAGCTGGTCTACTATAAATTTACCTATTGATCAATTTTAGAAACAGAATTATTCAGGATATGTGGTGGGCTTTGAAAAGTCCACCACTTTTTTCTCAAATTCCTGGATATGAGGATGTAATAATGGTAAAACAGGGCCTTCAGAACGAAGAAGCTGAAACTTATCTTGACTTTCTTCATACCCTTGATAAAGATCCCTCCCCAATTCAAAAACTTTGGCAGGGAAAAAACCATAAGCGTCTGGGCAGATATTTTGAACACTTACTTTTTACATTTATTAAATTGAATCCCAACTACCGCTTAATTTTTTCTAATAAGGTCATCAAAGTAAAGAAACAAAGCATTGGAGAATTAGACTTGGTGTTTCAAGACCTACAAAGTGGTGAGGTTATTCACATGGAGCTTGCAGTCAAGTTTTATCTTGGCTTGGGTGATACTTCACGTTGGGAAAATTGGTATGGTCCTAGTCTCAGAGACCGCCTTGATTTTAAAATGGACAAACTGCTCAACAAGCAGATTAAATTCTCAAATCATCCATCTTTAGATGAAGTCTGGCAAAAGGAAAAGTTAAGACCTACAAAACGTTGTGTTTTACTAAAGGGGTACTTATTCTACCCTACCCCCAAAGAAGTAGCACCTGAATTCGCCTTTAAAGGGCATAATAAGTCTCAATGGATGGAAGCTGAAGTATTTTCTCTGGATAGAGATAAAGTTTATAAGAAGATTCCTAAGTTACGTTGGCTATCAAAAAATACCTTAAATAATCTTGAGTCCGATAGGGAATTAAAAATTGAAGAGCAAAACTTTCCAAATATCTATGGAGAGTTTGATCGGGACGGGCGGGAAAAGAGGAAAATTTTCATTTGCCCTAAAACATGGTCTGAAAAACTTAATGAGCTCTTATCTACCGATTGATTTGAGGATGAGGTTTTCCAAATCCATAACTGTGGAGCTTTTTGTCCATTCCAGGTCAGGCAGGTTGGTGAAAAAGTCTTTTTCACAAATCATTATTACCTCAACCATATCCAAGGAATCCAAGCCAAGATCATCTTTGAATCTTAATTCTTGGCTAATTTGAACGGTATTGGGATGAGTGAAGTCGGCCAGAATTTCATATAATTTCTCTCTGACCAAACGGGTATTGGCAATTGCTCCTGATGAAGGCTGAAGGTACTTTTTTAATAACTTCGAATAATTTCCGTCTTTTGCTTGAACTTGAGATCCCATGCTTTTATAAATTAAATGTGTCATGATTGTGCAGCATAAAATTAAATTAAGACCAAAGTCCCGGGGATTTCATTTGATCACGGATGAAGTTTACAGTCATTTAGGGGAACTCCCTGAGGCTGGTCTGCTACATCTTTTTATCAAACATACTTCCGCCGGTATTGCCATCAATGAGAATGCAGATCCATCAGTCAGGTTTGACTTTAACCAAATCTTCGATAGACTGGTTCCTGAAAATGAGCCATACTATACACACACCCTAGAAGGGTCTGATGACATGCCTGCTCATGTTAAAAGTGCATTGGTTGGTCATGATTTGACCATACCTATCACTGATGGCAGGCTCAACCTCGGTACGTGGCAGGGAGTTTACTTATGTGAGTTCAGAAACTTTGGAGCTTCCAGAAGCCTCGTCGCTACAGTCTATTCGTAACAAAGATTAGACCAAACTTTCGAATCTCGAATTTTTTACCTTTAAAGGGTAGTTTTCGCAATTGGGAAAGTATTTTGCACACCATCAAATCTTGTAAATCCATTTAAGTTGGTAACAATCAACTATCTAAATAATAAATGAACAATACTCCCTATGCTGGATTTAAATTTTAAAAGTTTTGGGCAAGGACCTGCATTGATAATTCTACATGGATTGTTCGGATCATTGGACAATTGGACAAGCTTGGCCAGAAAATATGCTTCGCATTTTTCGGTTTATGTGATAGATCAAAGGAACCATGGAAAGTCTCCACATCATCCCGAATGGAACTATGAAGTCATGGCTCACGACCTCAACGATTTTATCGAACAAGAAGGAATATACTCAGCCAACATTCTGGGACACAGCATGGGGGGGAAAGTATGTATGAAATTTGCAGATAAATATCCGGAGAAGATTGAAAAGTTAATCGTAGCAGATATGGCACCGGTAGCTTATAGCCCAAGTCATAATCACATACTGGATTCCCTTAACTCTATTGATCTTTCAGCCATTAGCGATAGGCAAATGGCTGATGAAGAGCTGCAAAAAGGTATTCCAGAGTTTTCTGTAAGGCAATTTTTGCTAAAAGGTCTGGGTAGGGATAAGGATAAATCCTTTAAATGGAAGTTTAACCTGGACACCATTACGAATAACTATCATTCTATACTGCAAGCTGTATCACTCAATACTCCCTGTTATGCAGATAGTTTATTTATATATGGTGGCAAGTCTGAGTACCAGGTGGCTTCTCACAAGTCTTTGATCACTTCTTACTTTCCTAATGCTCGCTTTGAAGAGATATCAACCGCGGGGCACTGGCTACATGCTCAGGAACCCACAATCTTTTTTGATCAAAGCCTGGCATTTCTGTTGTCTTGAGATTTAGGAATATTTTTGAAAAAATTTTATGTTGTTACCATCACAAAATGCAAACAATGATTCATAACAATATTTTCGGGCTACTTTTCTTCGTTTTGGTATTCGCTCTTTGGGGATGTAACAATCAGGACAATAAGGGACATGATGGTGAGCATATCGATAATGTCATCAACCAAATCCTTGATTCTACAGAGGTAAAACCTGAAGAAAAAAAAACCATTGTTCCAGAATTGATCGGATCATGGGTAGTTGTCAAAATGACATTGGATAGGCAAACTGATATTTCTCAGGATATCATAGGGAACCTAACTTACACATTTCAGAAAGACGGGAAAATGGTTTTTGATCCCAAGTCAGAATTTGATCCAGAGACCTTTGACTATTCCTACGATCAGAATGTCATTTACAGTGGTCATTTCCCCAAGGAAGAAGCTCGCATTACCAAACTTAATACAGATAGCCTTCTTTTTGTCATTGAAACTGAAGGTGAGGTAGAATATACCCTCGTCAAGCAGAAATGATAAATCCGTTTCCAGCATTATACGAAGGCATTGTATAGAATCGTTCCTTTATTGAACTTTACAATGCTCAAGCTATGAAACTGAGGATAACACTCGCAGGAATTTTACTTTCATTATTTTGTATTTCAGGACTTGCCCAGGATGTTTCCAAACGCTGGGGGATAGGAATAGGATTGGGCCTGAAAGATTTTGAGAATCTTCCTGTCGATGGTTCCCTGGATTTTAATGCAATGAGTCCTGCCATTTATGGGCATGTGGGGAGGGTTCTGGCCCCTTCATGGGAGCTTCAACTCTCAGGCATGGTTCCCATTCCAAATTTCCAATATACAGCGACCTTAGAACCTATTAATCAGGCAAACTTCCATTTGAATTATCGCCTGCACAATGGCTACATATTGAAGTCAAACAGTGGCTTTGGACCCTACCTTTCTGCAGGTGTATCTAGTAGTTTCAGAAATTTCCAGGATTCTAGTTTTATCTTATCGGTTCCTCTTGGCTTGGGATTCAGGATACAACCAGCAAAGATTGTATCCTTTCACCTGAGTGGACATTACCATTTGGCTGCCGTTGCCAACCGTTCTCAGCCACAAGTCAGTTTCCAAACAGGATTTACATTTCATCTCGGAAAGGCCAGGGAAATTGAAGAAAAGCCTTCAAAAAATGATATGGATGGAGATGGTGTAAAAGATAAGAAAGACCAATGCCCTACCGTCGTAGGTCTGAAAGAGTTCAATGGCTGCCCCGATAGCGATGGAGATGGTGTTCCTGATAAGGATGATACCTGTGCTGAAATCCCTGGCTCTCCCAACAATGAAGGCTGCCCTCCTACTGATACAGATAAAGATGGTTTGATTTATCCTGAAGATTTATGTCCTGATGAAAAGGGTACAGTAAATGGCTGTCCTGACTCTGACATGGATGGCATAGCAGACAAGGAGGACCTTTGCCCCGATGAAAAAGGTAATAGGGAGAGCAAAGGCTGCCCGGATAGAGATTCTGACGGGGTGCCAGACAAAGAAGACAGATGTCCAGACGAATATGGACTTCTGGAGTACAATGGCTGTTCTAGCGATCCTTCCTCCGGTTTCATGAAGGAGTTGTCTTCCAAAATAAAATTTGAATCAAAAAGTGATCAGTTGATGCCTTCTACCCTAGTGGCATTGGATGAATTGGCTGACCTTCTGGCTGAGCAACCCGATAAAGCAGTTATGCTCTCTGTACATACCGACAACAATGGAGACAAATATCAACTGCTGCAGCTTTCTCAACAGCGAGGCAATGCATGCAAGAACTATATCGTCAACAAGGGGATTTCAGAAAGCAGAATTATGATTCAGGCATATGGTTCCTACTTGCCCATCGTTGATAACTTCGAAACAGGTAAATCTGAAGCAAATAACAGGGTTGAAATCAGAATAAAGGACTTATAAAAGAGGGCAGATTGAAGCTGGTCTTAATTACTTTGATTCTCAAATATTGCGAAAGGGGCATTCCATTTAATCACCAAAAATGTTACTCAGGTAAGATTTAATGGCTAATTGTCCATATCTCCTTGGATAAAATTGCTTTTTGGAATAAGATTTGGAAAAAAATTGACCGAAAAGTCCAACTAAATCCAAGTATGCACCCTATAGCAAGAATTATTTTTGTAGTAATCCCCCTTTTCTTCTCAACTTGTGCTTTTGGTCAAAGCTTCGAGTACCCTTGGGCAATTAGCGGTGGTGCAGGCTTGGTTAACTACCGACCTCATCCTGGAAATCCTGCCCTTCATGAAAACCTTTTTGATGTAGGTTATCAAATTGGCTTTCAGAAATACCTTAATGGTGCCTTTCAATTTGGAACCCAGATCATGGTAGCCCCTCAAGTCAGGTTTCCAGAAGGAATCATCTCTCGTAGAAATTCTCTTCTGATAGATATGCAATATAGGCTTTCATTTAAATTGAATAATGGAGTAATCCTGAAGGAGAGTGGTTTACTTGGGCCTTATGTTACTGTAGGTATGGGCGGAAGCTATGCAAATGGACATCCGGACGCCTATATACCTCTAGGAGGAGGAGTAAGGCTTAGAATCAATCCTCGAATGGCGGTCAGAGTTGAGACGATTAGGAAAATTTCTGTAAATAAAGACTATCAGAGTGTTGATCATGCATTGGCATTTATCTATAACCTCGATACCAAAAAGACAAAAGTCGAGCTGGATCCTCAGGAAATAAAAGATATCGAGACCGTAGCTTCATTGATTCCACCTGATACCGATAATGATGGGTTGATTGACAGCAAGGATGCTTGCCCAGAAGTAGCAGGACCACTGGGAATGAATGGTTGCCCTACCTCAGACTTTTCAAAATTGGATACGGATATCGTGGTTATAGACGAAAAAAAAGAAGTCGAAGATAATGAGGTGAAACTGGCTTCCAACGATAATTCTATTAAAAACAAACCTGAAAAATTCCCAGCGACTACAAAAAATATCCCCAGTAAAACTGAAACAAAAGAGGAAATACTCCCCAAAGAGAAACCTGAAACCGAAATATTAGTCCTAAAAGAGCAAGATTCCTCACCTTGTGGGGAGGTGGTAGTAGCCAATGATGGGTCCTCTGTCCTTTTTGCCTTCGGAAGCGATCAAATATCATCACGAGCCTATAAAGAATTAGATAAGATTGCAGAAAAAATGAAATCATGCTCGAATACCAAGCTCGTACTTTCGGGACATACAGACGATAAAGGAAGCGAGAAAGACAACCTGGTTTTATCCATAAAAAGAGCATTTAATGTGAAGTATTACCTTGTCAACAAACACAATATTAGCCAGTATCGTATTACATCTGATGGCTTGGGAGAAAACAAACCCTTGGCAGAAAACTCTACCTCTGGAGGGCGTGAAAAAAACAGACGAGTTGACCTTAAATTCGTATTTTAATCCTTAAATCCTAATAATCAGGATTGTATGAAATTGTAGACAATGTGTATATACGTTGGAATTAATTTTATAGATATTTTACATATAACGAATTTTTTTACTAAAAAAACAATGTTCTGGCTTGATAGCCAGCGAAAAAAGACAGATAAAGCGATTAAATCCAACAACAGTTCAATTTTGGACTTAATTGCTTTCATAAACACTAAATATGGCTGAATCTTTGTTATATAATAATGGATGTCAGGCCCCAAACTAAAAAACCCAGAAAAGAGATTAATCATGCTTCAAAAATTCACGAATACTTTCTGCTACATTCTTCTCACCTTTATCGGGTTGTCTTTTTTATCTCCTAATAAGGGATGGAGCCAAAGCAACAAAAGCCCGTTCATGGCAGAGCTATCCGTGACCTTCATGGATTATCGCGCACTACAGACCAACAACTTTTTTGAATACAAGCAATTTGATCCAGGTATCACCATGGCTGGTCACGCCTACCTAAATAAGGCACTTAACTTGTCTATCAATACTTCATTCGTACCTGAGGTTGATTGGATTGACGACGAAGGAATCATCAAGGCCACTTCTTTGCTTGACGCTAATGCTTTACTCCAATTCAAAACTAATGGGACTATTTTTGAAGAGGATGCCTTGATTGCACCTTATCTTGCTACCGGTTTCGGGGTTAATTCCGCTAGCAACGTAGTAAGGCTTTATGTTCCTGCTACACTGGGGATAAAATTGCAGGTTAATGAGAATTTCAGTCTGAATTTTGCTGCTACATATAAGCAAAGACTTGTACAGAATCAATTTCAACACATGGCTTATACTGCCGGTTTTGTGTTTGGCATGCCTAGCAACAAAAAGAAAGATGAAAAGGAATTTGAACCCAAAAAGAATAAGAAAGACAATAAATCTTTAGCCCTCGCCAACATGGATAGCGATGGTGATGGTGTTTCTGATGAAGATGACCTTTGCCCGGATGTAAAAGGAAAGGTCATGTACCTGGGTTGTCCTGAAGGTGTAGGTAAAACTACCACTACTGAGGTTACCACTAACGAAACCAAGCCAAAGGAAGAAATCAAGGATACAGAATTTGTGGAGCCAAAGACTCAGCCAAACGACATGTTTGGATCAGCCATGATCAAGGATGAAAAGAAAAAATCCAAAAAGCCTGAAACCAAGGTTGAGCCACTGAAAGAAATCACACCTGAAGACCTGGAAATGCTTGAATTTGCAATGAAGAACATCTACTTCGAACCTGCAAGTGATAAACTTAAGCCTGAAAGTTATCCAGTACTGGCAGACGTAGCCAAACTCATGGACAAATATAAAGGCTATAGCCTCGAAGTACTTGGACACACAGACAATTCAGGTAACCATCAAAACAATGTAATCCTGTCAGTCATGAGGGCATATAGGGTAAAATACTACCTTGTGAATCAAATGGGAATTAAAATGTCAAGAATTGCCTCTGACGGTCAAAGTTCTAAAAACCCAAGCTACGACAATAGCACAGCCGAAGGAAGAGCCAAGAACAGAAGGGTTGACCTTAAGATGATTCCTTCAAGCGAAGTAAAAACAAGTATGTTCAGGGGGAGTCCTGACCTTGAAAAACTATTCAAGGATAAAGAATAAATAGACACACAACTAAGTTGAGCGGCTATCCAAATGGATAGCCGCTTTTTTTATGGCCTTATGTGTTATGTTCGCGCTTGTTTTTAAAGGGCGCTCTGTGTTATTTTCATTTTAAGGATAATTGATCGGCATATGGTATTTACAAAAGCGGAAATAGAAAGATACAGCAGACACCTGATTCTGCCGGAATTTGGGTTGGAAGGGCAAAAGAGGCTTAAGGAATCAAGCGTTCTTGTTGTGGGCGCAGGTGGACTAGGAAGCCCTTTGCTGCAATACCTTGCAGCTGCTGGAGTAGGTCGAATAGGTATTATTGACAATGACGTAGTAGACGCCAGTAATCTGCAAAGGCAAGTATTATATGGAGAGGATTCTTTGGGACTTCCAAAGGTAGAAGAAGCTAAGAAGCGTGTGCTCTCCATCAATCCACACATTAAAGTAGAGACATACCACTCCTTTCTGAGTACCGAAAATGCGCTGGATATCATCAATAACTATGATGTTGTAGCAGACGGAACTGATAACTTTCCTACAAGATACCTGGTAAATGATGCCTGTGTTTTACTTGGGAAAGTGAATGTCTATGCTTCAATATTTAGGTTTGAAGGGCAGGTTTCCGTATTCAATTATAAGGATGATGAGGGAAAGCTGGGGCCTAATTACAGGGACCTCTTCCCTAGCCCCCCGCCTCCTGGCATGGTTCCTTCTTGTGCTGAAGGGGGCGTTCTGGGAGTTCTTCCAGGTATTGTAGGTTCGTTCCAATGCCTGGAAGTAATCAAGGTGCTTACTGGAATTGGGAAGCCATTGGCAGGGAGATTATTTTTGATAGATACCCTTAGTTTTACCTCGAGGACCCTTAAAATTTTTAGAGATCCACAAAATCCTCTTAATGGAGACAACCCTACGCAGAAAAAGCTAGTAAACTACGAACAGTTTTGTGGTATTGACAAAGCAAAAGATCAATTAAGATTTGAAAATATGAAGACCAAGGATGTACATGAGTTAAAGAAAATGCTAGA
Organism: Bacteroidia bacterium; assembly: GCA_022760475.1. Classification (GTDB taxonomy): domain Bacteria; phylum Bacteroidota; class Bacteroidia; order J057; family J057; genus JALEFZ01. The sequence goes on from JALEFZ010000069.1 coordinate 55,855, forward strand.
TCAAGGTGATGATTTTCAGCTCATTGATGTTAGAGAGCCCAATGAGTATGAATTCGTCAATATCAATGGGGAGCTAATGCCTATGAGCAATATTGACAACTTCATTGATAAGATCTCAAAAGACAAAACGGTCATCGTCCATTGCAGGAGTGGCAAAAGAAGTGGAGATGTGATCAAAAGACTTGAAAAAGAACATGGTTTTGACAACCTTTATAACCTGGAAGGGGGAATTTTGGCTTATGCCAAGGAAATAAACCCGGAACTTCCTACCTATTGATCGGCCATAGTAGCCATTGATCTTTGACGTATAGCGACCCAATTAGACTTTAAGTCGCGGACTAATATTGAAACAATATATGTCAATGAAAATCAAAACCCTGTGTGAGGCATACTCACCATATGATCATCGTAAGCGCCTGGAGGAGGCCTTCAATGAATTCGACAGGGTGCTGGTAACGTCTTCGTTCGGGACTACATCAGCCATTTTACTTCACCTCCTAAGCAAAGTTAAGCCGGATATGCCTGTTTACATGGTTAATACGGGTTATTTATTTCCTGAAACTATTGCGTATAAGGATACTTTGCAGAAAAAGTTCAACCTTAATATTATTGAGGTTGAGCCTAAAAAAAACGAACATCTATTTACGCGTCTCAATTACACTTGGGCGCACCATTCGGATTTATGTTGTCATTTTAACAAGGTCGAACCGATGAATTCCCTCAAGGAAAACTTCGATTTGTGGATTTCAGGCATGTTGGGTGGAACCAATACGCATAGGGATAATATGCCTTTATTTAAGAATGACAATGGCCTCACCAGGTTCTACCCCTTGGTAGATATGAGTCCTGAAGAGGCACAAGCCTATCAAATCATCTATGAAATTCCTAAGCATCCGTTGGAAGCGAAGGGATATGGTTCTGTTGGTTGCAAGCATTGCACGGTGAAAGGATCAGGTAGATCAGGTAGATGGGCAGGTCAAGCCAAAACTGAATGTGGTTTGCACATAATCCAGGCAAAGAGTTAAAAAAGCAATAGGGTACCTTTGGGTACCCTTTTTTTATGCATGACCAACTGCTTGATCTTGTTCAGTTTGAGCTTTTTCATCGTGGTAGGCGGCCATATCAATGGCAGCATTTAGCTCAAAACCAATGAGGAGCATGATGGATATGTAGTAAAACCAGACCATCAGAAGTATGATTGCCCCAAGAGAGCCATAAAGACGGTCGAAATTGGCGAAATTCGAGAAGAAATAGCGCAATCCTACAATAGCTACCAACATCAGCACTCCTGCTCCTACGGAGCCTGGCGAGAAGAACTTCCAACGTTCATGAGTTGCAGGGGCCAAATAATAGAGGGTAGAAATGCCGAAAAATACAGTTGCTGCTGTAAAGATGATTAAGGTAGCTTGTCCTAAAATTCCTGCCCAGACATCCCCTAGAATATTGATCTCCTGTAGATAAGAAATTCCTTGGTTGATAAGAATGATTCCAACAACTGCAGTCATGATCAACATTCCCAGAATGAAGAAAATAAGCAGGGCCATTCCATATAATTGAAAGATATTTCTCTTTTTAAACACCTCCTCATTCTTTGTGAAGGCTTTCATCATGGCTATGATTCCTCTTGTCGCACCCCAAAGGGCAAGGCTCACACTCACAATGATCAGCATAAACGAGCTTCTTCCTTCAAAGTAATGGGTTACAATATCTTCTACCATGGCTTCAATGCCTTTCTGGCCTTGGCCAAGGGCATCATCCCCACCAATAGGAAGAAATTGCATGATGAATCTTAGGGTATTTTCCTCAATGCCTTCAATAGGGATGTAAGGGAATATCAAAAAGGCCAATAAAAGGGCAGGAAACAGACTGAAGAAGAATTGGTATGACATCGCTGATGCGATCAGGGTAAATTTGCTGTCCATGAGCCCATTTACAAAGAACCTAAGGACATCATAGAGTCCCATACCCTCAAAGCCAGGGAGTTCTATCTTCCTTAAGCTAACAAATAGCTTTTGAAGGTAGCGGTTGATTTTTGGGAGCCATACGGTTCTGAAAAACTTCCTCATCTCTAATCCTTGCTTCCAATGTAAGCATCTATCGCCTCCAGGACAAACTGAGGAGCCCGTACAGGTCTCATTTTTTCCATATTTACAAAGGCCAACTTTACATGGCCCGTTGCAAGCAACTCTTCTTTTTCATTAAATACCTCGTATTCAAAGAGGAAATAACTTCTGGGACGCTCGTTTACGCTAGTTCTTATGGTGAGGAGATCATCGTAGTATGCCGGCCTTTTATAATTAACCTGCAATTCAGAAACCGGCATCATTACCCCTTTGGCTTCGACCTCTTTATAGGGAATGCCGATTTTTCTGACGAGCTCTACCCTACCCACTTCAAAATACTCAGCATACTTGCCGTAGTAGGCATAGCCCATTTGGTCGGTTTCGCCATATCTTACCCTCAGGTGGGTATCATGTGAAATCATTTACTGGAGGTTATACGTTGAAACGGAAGTGCATGATGTCGCCATCTTCCACCACATATTCTTTCCCCTCAACCCCCAGACGACCCGCCTCCTTGACTGCAGCTTCTGATTTGAATTCCAGGAGGTCAATGTATTTCATCACTTCTGCCCTAATGAAGCCTTTTTCAAAGTCTGTATGGATAACCCCCGCAGCTTGCGGTGCTTTAGCTCCTGTGGGTATTGTCCATGCACGAACCTCCTTTTCACCAGCAGTGAAATAAGTCTGAAGGCCAAGCAAGGCATAAGCTGCACGAATTAGGACATTAAGGCCACGTTCTTCAAGCCCCACAGATTCCAAAAACTCAACCTTCTCTTCTTCTTCTTCAAACTCATTTAACTGTTCTTCAAAAGCTGCTGAAATGGTAATTACCCCAGCATCCTCATCAGCCACAGCTTCCCGAACCCTCTGAACATGTTTGTTATCTTTTCCATCAGGAAGGCTATCATCATCAATGTTGCAGACATAAAGGACCTTCTTGGCGGTAAGTAATCCCAAGTCTCTTACTACCTCAGCTTCTTCTGGACTCACTTCCATGGATCGAAGGTTTCTTCCTTCCTCTACATGACTGATATACTTTTTGATTACCTCAACCTCTTTCATCGCCGCTTTATTTCCACCTTTGGTCATTTTCTTGGTGCGGTCCAGCTTTTTTTCCAGGCTTTCAAGGTCTTTAAGCTGCAACTCAGTATCAATGATCTCTTTATCTCTAATGGGGTCTACACTGGCTTCTACGTGGATGATGTTATCATCGTCAAAACAACGCAGAACATGGAGGATGGCCTCACACTCACGAATGTCACCTAAAAATTTATTTCCAAGCCCCTCACCCTTACTGGCCCCCTTTACCAAGCCCGCAATATCAACAATCTGAACCACTGCAGGTACAGTTTGCTTAGGATTAATCAATTCTGTGATCTTGTCCAACCTGGGATCAGGCACAAGCACCATGGCTGTATTGGGTTCGATGGTACAGAATGGATAGTTGGCTGATTCTGCCTTAGCATTTGATAAAGAGTTGAATAAGGTAGATTTTCCCACATTTGGCAAGCCTACGATGCCACACTTAAATCCCATAATTTTATATCAGTTTTTATTCCGCAAACATAATTGGTTCTCCTAGCTAATGCAAGCCTTTGGACATCAAGTAGATCATGAAGCCTTAAATGCTAATTGTAAACTTGATCAATAGCACAATAACACCGTTAGATAATATACTTTCAATAAGTAGATTCTCATTCAGTAATTTATTTCGTATGATTAGGTTAATCCTTTACTTGAGAAATTTATTAGAAAAAGAGTTGATATGAATAAAATCTTTCTTGGGCTGATTGGTCTGCTTTGTTTCGTTCAATTTTCCTTTGGTCAGACTGAGTTGGCTTCAACGGAAAGGGAGTTGGCTACTATGGCTAGGGATATCCTTGATTACCCTGATTTTGAGGTACAGAAAAAGAAGAATCGTGAATTCACCAGCCTGCTCATCCAGACACTAAAAAAGGAAGAAAGCTACTCCTACCCTTTTGATTCTCTACAAACCATCTCGATTCTGGATGCTGAGGATGGTAGCTTCAGGGTGTTTACCTGGCAAATTACCAAGAAGAAGGACCCAAAAACTTATTATGGAGAGACAGAACACTTTTATTTTGGACTGATTCAAAGAAAATACATTACAGAAGACAATCCACCAGAGTACATCGTTATCCCACTGATTGAACTCGCTGAGATTCCCAGAACCATTGAAAATATCGTATTGGACAACAACAACTGGCTGGGTGGACTGTACTATCCTCCTAAGTATGGAAACGGAGTTCAGAAAAAAGTTCTGAAATACTTTGATCCCAAAGGGGTTAAAGTGGGCGAAAAGGTAAAAAGAAAGAAGCAGGAGTATTACATCTTGATGGGCTGGAATGGAATGGATGAAACATCCAACATCAAATTCATCGACGTGATGTCCTTTGATCCAAATGATAAGGAAAGGGTAATTTTTGGTGCCAATGTGTTTTATTTTGATCCCTTGGTTCCCAAATTCAGGGCATTGTTTAAATATTCTGAGTATGCCCCATTTTCTTTAAACTACGGTTACATCAAAAAAGGTTTCGGAAAAAAACTTGCCATTGTGTATGACCACATGGGCACTCCCAAAATTAATGCTGCTAAGTTAAAAGATATTTGGACAATGGGACCTGATGGTTCTTATGATGCCTTGTACTTTTCAAGTGGTGCATTTGACTGGATAAAAAATGTAGAAACGGTTTCCGTTTTATCCAATCAAGACAAGAAAAATTTCGAACAGAATCAGGAAAGAATCTTGAGATCCAAGATGGCCGAAATGAAGAAAATGGCTGAAATTGTAGGGGATGAAGACATGGTTAAAGAGATCGAAGCCATGGAAACTCGTAAGAATTTGGATAAATATGCATTAAAATTCATTCAACGAAAGGAAAAATTAATTTTAAAGAAACAGGAAGAAATACAGAAAAGAGAGGCCCAGAAGCTAAAAGAAGCAGGTTTAGACATGACTAAAAAGCAGAATTAATGTTAATTCATGAAAAAAGCTTGGTTTATACGTAAGAAACATGTTGTTAGGTTTTAGCAAAATATTTACCTTTACCTTGAAAGTAACTACTCACGAATAAAAATCGAAGTTATGCAAGGGAGAGATGAAGTGTATTCGGAGAAGATTAGAGCCGGGAAGCGGACATACTTCTTTGATGTGAGATCTACCCGATCCAATGATTATTACATTACCATTACAGAAAGCAAGCGTCGCTTCAATGGTAAAGGGTATGACAAACACAAGATTTTTCTGTACAAAGAAGATTTCAACAAGTTTTTGGCCTCTTTGACCAAGACTGTAGATCATGTCAAAACGGAGTTAATGCCCGATTATGACTACGATGAATTTGACAGAGAAAGAGAGGAGTATGAAGGAGAATATGTACGCGATTACGAAGGCTCTGAAAATTACTCTGGAAACAAAGAATTCAGCCAGGCATCTACTGAATCTTCTGCCCTTGAAATGGAAGAAACCCTTTCAACCTCCTGGGAAGATTAAAAAATAAACTACTGTATATCAGACCCATCAGATTTTTTCTGATGGGTTTTTTGTTTTTGGGGAATGAATTGAAAACGGTTGGTGTCCAATAGCTGAATTCTTTAGAAAACATTAATCAAAATAAGGAATATGACAATCAAACATCTAATTGGAGCAATCGCATTAAGCCTCTTTGGCGTAGTTGTATTCGCTCAGCCCGAACAAGGACAATGGGGTAAAAGGCCCAAAATGAACCCGGAAGCTCAGAAAGAAATTAAAGCATATGTAGAAAAGAACGTCCTCCCGGTTTTGCAGCCAGAAAGAGCAAAACTGGATACTTATCTAAGCCAGGACGACAAAGCAGAGTTGGCAAGTATCAGAGGCGAAATAAAAAGTATGAAAGCCCAAGGAAAGGAATTCAGAAAGGCCATGATGGAAGCCCGAAAAAATGGAACCATGCCTTCCGAAGATCAGATTGATAAGATGAGGGAGATGCGCAAAAATCAACGCCTATTGATGACCAGGGCTTGGGCAGTAGCTGATGAATACGAAATAGAAATCTATGAGATATTTGACGGACTAAAGCCAAAGGCAGAAAGCTGGAAAAATGACTTGAAAGCGATTAAAGATAAGTATAAACCAGAGGGTGCTGAGGATCGTCAAGGGAGACAAGGAAAAAAAGGCATGGGGCACAAGCAAGGAAAAGGAATGAGAGGAGGAAATCCAGTTGAGCGCTTAATTCACAGCCCTGTTCAGTTTCTACTATGGGATGGGTCAACTGAGTTGCCCCAGGTAAACGAAGGATCTCAGCCAACTGTTTTCCCCAATCCTAGCCAAGGAAACCAAACTTTGACATACAAAGTAAAAACTGCAGGAGATGTAAAGATTGAGTTGGTAGATGCAGAAGGAAATGTGGTAAGAACCGTTGAAAGGTCTCAGGTAGAAAAAGGTGAGCAAAGTATCGATTTCAGTACACAAGGGCTAAAATCAGGGGTTTACATTTATCGAATTACAACAGCTGACGGAACAAAAACCAAAAAAATTCAGATAAACTAAATCTGTAAAAACAAAGTAGTGTAATTCATATTAGCAGGAAGGGCCAGTAGAATATTCTACTAGCCCTTATTTTTTGTCATTTTGGCAATCTCTTTAGCTAATCTCATTTTTCTTGGGGAGGCAAAGAAAATCCATGATATACTCCATATTTACATGTTCTTTGAATAGATCAACTGCTTTTTTCACCTTCCATGGAGTGCGGGTGTTTATCTTAACCTCGATCTGACTGATCTTAATTACGGCCTCATAGGTATCAATCTTAGCCCTTAAAACAGGAATCTTGTGCTCCACAAAATACTGTTTTGGTTCAGGGTCAATTTCTCCTGTACCTGTTAACAATACCCCCGACAAGGTAGAGCCTTCTTGATCTACTATCCTTGCCACCTGATTTAATTTTTTCATGGCTTCTTTCAATCGATTGATGGAAACAACCAACAGCTGATTCGTAAAATCAGCTTTGACTTCTTTAAGATCTATCAGGGAGCCAGCGATTATGCCCTTTACCTTATTATTGAGCATGTCCTCATTCAGCTCTACCTGTGCATTGACAGCCCTCACAATGGTATGGATTACAGGAAGTCCAAGTTCTTCTTCGAAGGGTAAGATTCCTAACAACTTAATCCCGCGTTTTTCAAGGACACCTCCTACATAATGCTTGATCTTATCTATTTTCCTTGGAAGGCATTTATTGATGATTACACCAACAATTGGGATATTTTTCTGATCAAAGACAGAAAGGGATAAATCCAGTTTATCTATACAATTTCCTATACCAGCTTCTACAACCATGATAAGGCCAGCATCAAGAATTTGTGCAACACGGGCATTGGATAGATTTACCACTGAGCCAACACCAGGGTGACCAGTTCCCTCATATACAACAACATCATGCTTTTGCTCCAGGATTTTCGAAGACTTCAGAATCTTGTTGTGAAAATTAAACTGTTCAGGATTGTCCAGGAAGGCAGTGGTAGCTCCTTTCCCAAGAATTACCGGAGAGTGAAGTTCAGGAACCAGATCAAACTTCATGGAAGAGGCAAACAAGAGCGCATCCTTATCGGCCCTGCTTAAGCCTACTTCGATGAACTCCTGTCCTACAGGCTTGCTATAGCCTACATTGACGCCAAGGTCTCTCAAAGCATGAATAAGTCCAAGAGTGGAGGTCGTTTTCCCAACATGCTGGCTGGTAGCTGCTACATACAGCTTTTTACAGGTATTACTTACTTTGTTTGCGCTCATTTCTCAAATCTCGTATGCAAAATCAGTGTTTTTACAATTTAACTGATTAATAATTCTCAACAAAAAAACAGTCCAGAAGCCGTAAGACTTTCTGGACCATCTGTAAATATTTGTATTTCAATCAACTTAAGCTACGGATATAGCTTTATTCGTATTGATATTGAAGTGCTTTCTAAGGCGTACTATCCATACCGCCAATCCTGCTAGTAATGTTAAAAATACAGGGATAGTAATGGCAAAGTAAGGGAACTGAAGCAAGACAAATGGAATGGCCAATCCAAGGACTGCAATCCTGAATAATTCAAACCTTACTGCAGTATGCTTTAAATCTAAAATGAGTCCCAATGACCAAATTGATAGAATCAATACAGCCGTAAGGGGCAAAGTCGCAGGGTTAGAGATAATTTCCATGAATGTCGGTTCACCATCATAGGTTCTCTTGATAAGCAAAAGAGAAATAAAGGCTGATAGGAGAAGCGCTGTATTGGATAGGATGTATGCAGTAAGTGCTCTAGGAATAGGATTGGAATATTTTTTCCTTTCGCCCTTGTCATCTACCTTAAATTCAGGCTCCTGATGCTCTACACCTTCAGGATTCCATACAGGTGGTTTTACAAATACAAGAACTTTCTCTTTAAAGGTTTTTGCTCCTCTGGCTCTACGGATTAGGTCTTTCCAGTAGAAGAAATAAGCTCTGTATGGGTTTGAACTTTCAAAACCTGTTGTAATGCCGTAATCCGGCTCTTCTTCTTCCTCCACAAAGGTTCCAAATAGCTTGTCCCAAATGATGAAGACATGGCCATAGTTTCTATCGATATATTTATCATTCCTTGCGTGGTGGACGCGGTGGTGGGAAGGGGTTACGAAAAATTTCTCGTACCAACCCAATTTACCTACCAGACGTGTGTGAGTTACAAACTGGAACAGACCAATGAACATGATCACCGAAGTAGTGGTAGCAGGATCAAAGCCAATGATTGGCATCCAGATCCAGAAGAAGGAGCGATTGATTACTGCGAATGCAGACACCCTGAATACGGTCGTAAGGTTCAACTCTTCGCTCTGATGATGAACAATATGAGCTGCCCACATAAAATTAATTTCATGGCTTAGACGGTGGTGCCAATATGCCAGGAAATCACCGATAAAAAGTCCTATGACCCATGTGGCTGGATGAATAGGAATTTTCCATAAACTAACATTCTCATATAAGTAATGGAAGATAAAATACATCATGATGACCCAGAAGAGGTCGAAAAGTCTTTCCAAAACCCCACAGCTGATGTTTACAATGGAATCAGCCAAGCTGTAGCTGTCAACGTTTTTTCTTTTCGAAATCACATATTCCAAAAATACCAGAAGCAGCAGGATTGGAATAATAAATGCTGCATATTGCATTCCGCCCATAGCAAGTCGTTTTAGGTTGAGTAATTCTCTTGATTAGATAAGGCATAAACCAATAGACCTATATGAATTGTTTTATACCATCCCAATTTTGTTTCGAAATTATTGAAAATTCAGAACAATACCAGTTCCAATGATAAAAATCAGGCTTATGTTGATGGCTGTGGAGACGATTGATTAGTTTCTTTTATAATTCCTCTGACGCCAAGAAACATAATAAAGATGCTTATCATGGTCATTATGTGGCTTACGTCATGATAATTGAACCATTTGTGAAGACCAATTTTGTTGTTGTATAGTAAGGCAGTAAGTACTCCAAAAAGAATTCCTCCAATGACTCGCCTCCTGCCATTTACACGATCACGGAGATACATAAATGACTGACTGATTAATACAATTACGCCAAGTCCAAGGGCAGAATTGATCTTTACATAATCAAAGGTAGAAGCATCAGGATTACGGACCATGAAGAAAAACAGGGCTAATTTGAGAATGTTTAAAGCCAGCAAAAAATCTACCCAGGCTTTAGGTAGGTGCTTGCGTAATCCATAAATGGATCCTCGTTCCATACAAAAGATTCCAATAGCACTACCCGACCAACCAATAGTCTTCCAGTTCCAGTTGTGGTCAAGGGCATAAAAGAATGCATGACCGAAGAATCCTGCACATATGAGGCCAACACCCAGAAAAAAGAAATAAGCACTGAGCCATCTATTTTCTCTTGTATTAGGAGAAAGTCTGGACAAAACAACAAAAGAAATCAGACCCGTTAGACCAGCCATCACATCTGTAAGGCAAGTTACCGGTTCCTCTATAAGGACACCTCCAAGGTATATCCTAGTCATCTCTTCCATACCAAGATAATTTGGACGACAAAGTAATAACTTTAGCTACTGACAATCAATCCAAATTTTCAATTGAATAAATTTAACCGATCGACTGAACTCGTTTTACCAATAAATCCATTTCCTCCACAGTATTAAAATAATGGACCGATACCCTAATTAGGTCTTCCAAGCCCCTTTTTTCCATGTCTATTCGTGTACTCCAGATTCCGCTTACCGAAACATTGATTTGAGAATTTCTTAAATATCCCTGGACCTCGTAGGAGCCTTTATCCTTGACCAAAAAGGTAACCAAGCCGGACTTGAGTAAGCCTTGGTCTGTTAGTTGAACATGCTCAATTCCCCCCAACTGTTCTCTAAGGTATGACGCATTAGTTTGTACCTGCGCCCAGATTCTACCAATGCCTAACTCGTTGATATACCTGGCTGCTTCACCAAGTCCAATCAATCCTGCACGGCTATATTCAAAATTTTCAAACTTCTTCGCTGTAGCTCTGGCTTGATACTCAAAAATACTGGTCCAATCTCCGCCTAACATATCTGGGAAAACGGATTCAGCCCTAGTAATCTGATCTTTATTGATATACAAAAAGCCTGTTCCTCTAGGAGCTCGCATGTATTTTCTGCCGGTGGCGGCCAGGAAAGTACATTTGAGCTTTTTTACATCAACCGGATACTGACCGACCGCTTGGCAAGCGTCCAGCAAATAGGGAACTCCATGCTTCTCTGCTATTTTTCCTACCTCTTCGGCTGGATTTACAAGTCCGCCATTAGTTGGAATGTGTGTGAGGATAATGAGCTTGACTTTATGGTCTATCATTTGTTCCAATGCCCCAAGATCAACTTCCCCTGTTTCAGTTGAAGGGACAATTCCTATTTCTATGCCTTTTTGCTTTTGAGCTTGGAGAAGACCTATAAAATTACTCCCATACTCTGACTCACAGCAGAGTATTTTATCTCCCTGCTCAAAAGTCATTGAATGGAAAGCCTTATACCATGCGGCTGTCGCACTCTCAACCATTGCGATTTCATCTCTATCGGCATTAATCAGATCAGCGATCGCATCGTAACAACTCGCCAAGCGTTTTTCCCATTTGGCAGCCGTTTCATAACCTCCTAGGTATAGCTCATCTCTCAGATAGTCATTCACAGCTTCAAATACTGAAGTGGGCATTAAGGAAGAGCCAGCATTATTAAAATGTATCACCGCTGAAGTGCCTGGAGTTTTTCTCCGTATTTCTTCGAGTTCTTCCTTGCTGAAGTGCTTATTCATTATTTTTGTTAAAATTATAAATCTATCAATCTGGCTGCCCTCTGCCCTACTGAGCTGCCTATGGCAATCCCCATTCCTCCCAACCTGATGGCCACTACCATGTGCTCCCCTATTCTTTTAATGATGGGATGTTTGTGGGTACCCGTACCCAGTATGCCGCTCCACCGATGCGCTACCTGAAATTCCTTCCCTTTAATTATGTATTCATTCAGCCATCTCATTAGTTCAGCCTGAATTAGTGGTGTATGGCCGAATTCCTCTGTATTCTCTGTTTCTTTTTCCAAATGTCTCCAGCCGCCAATCAAAACCCTATTGCCCACATTTCTGAGATAGCCATAGCCTTTGTGGTAATGGAAACAACCCTTTAACCTAAGGTCACTGATGGGAGAAGTAAGAATCACCTGATTTCTTGACGCTTTGATGTCCAACTCAGGCATAAATTTCCCAGAAAATGCATTGGTAGCGAGGATTAACTTCTTTACAGTAAAATCAAATTCTTTTCCAGCAATCCTCACCCCCTTTACTTCCTGATAAACAGAATCAACATCCACTCCATTCCAGATTTCAATTCCCAAGTCTTGAGCTACCTGCATCAAAGCCTTCATCATTTTTCCTGGATTTAGTTGCCCCTCTAAATGATTATGGATCAAATGTGAAATGCCACTAAGTCCCAGTTTCTTTGAATCCTTGATTACAGAAAAGATATTTTCATGGCCAAGATAGTTCTTAAGGTGTTCATTTAGTGTCACAATGGATGATTCTGCCTTGTCAAAGGCTTCCTTATCCTTTGCGGTAAACATTTCATAGCTGCCAAAATGCTCATAGTCTATAAGTTTATCCCCTAAAATTGAGCGTAGCAATTTTAAACCTTCCCACCGCATCCTAACAGTTTCAAAAACCTCCTCTTCACTTCGGTGTTCAAGATCGTCAAGGAGTTCTGTGACTGACCCAAAACAAGCAAAACCAGCATTTCTGGTGCTCGCCCCCATTGGAAGCATGCCTCTTTCTAGCACCACTACCCTATTTTCAGGAAATTTCCTTTTAGCTTCAATGGCTGCATTTAACCCAACTATCCCCGAACCAATAATGCATAGGTCTATGTCCTTAAACCATGTTTGACTTTCCCAATAACTTGAAGAAAAACCCATAACACTGTTAGATTTTATTTCATTAATACCCAGCAGCTTGACCATCTTTCCTGGATTCGGATGCACCTACAAAAACCTTGTTCTTAGAATCCCACATAATGGCTTGATAGCCTCCATACCCCCCAATGGAAGTACCTACCTTATGCCCCATTTCACTCAGCTGTCTCAACACCTCATGAGAAAAGCCAGACTCCAATTGCAGCTCTCCCCCATTGGACATAATTTCCCCAGTAGGCTGTGAGGAGCCAACATGGCGAATCCTTGGAGCATCCCCCGCTTCTTGCAGGTTCATGCCAAAATCAATCATGTTGACAATGATCTGGACGTGTCCTTGAGGTTGCATAGCTCCTCCCATGACTCCAAAACTCATGAAAGGCTCTCCGTCTTTGGTCACAAAGGCAGGAATAATCGTATGAAAGGGTCTCTTTCCAGGCTCATACATATTGAAGTGCCCCTCCTTTAGGGTAAATAATTCCCCCCTATCCTGTAGCATAAAACCCAAATCAGAAGGAATTACTCCCGACCCCATGCCACGATAATTTGACTGTATCAATGAAATCATGTTTCCATCCTTATCCGCAACAGTCATGTATATGGTCTCCCCAGTTTCCAACTCTCCAGGAGAATATGATTTGGCAGCTCGTTCCAGATTGATCAATTCTCCTCTCTTCTTTGCATATTCTTCAGAAATCAATTTGTCTACCGGAACGTCATTAAATGCAGGATCTGCATAATATTTAGCTCTATCCTCAAAAGCTAATTTCTTCGCCTCAGTGAATACATGTATATATTCAGTACTTCCAAAGCCCATGGAGGCAAGATCATAGGGTTCCAGAAGATTCAACATCTGTAGGGCTGCTATTCCTTGTCCATTTGGGGGTAATTCCCAGACATCATATCCCCTATAATTTACAGATACAGGCTCCAACCATTCTGATTTGTGATTTTTGAGGTCTTCTCGGCTGATGAATCCCCCAATTTCTTTCATGTGAGCTTCTATCTTATCAGCAATCTCTCCCCTGTAAAATGCTTTTCGTCCCCCATTGGCTATCAACTCTAGGGTATAGGCCAATTTGGGATTTTTGAAAACCTCCCCTTTCCTTGGAGCGTGTCCATCTGGCAAATAGGTACTTGCAAAATAAGGCATGTCCTTAAACACCCGTGAAGACCTTTCCAAATAGTAGGATATCAATTCCGTTACAGGAAAACCTTCTTTAGCATAATCAATAGCTGGAGCCAATACAACTTTCATAGGTAGTTTCCCAAACTTCTTATGAAGTTCAAACCATCCATCTACAGCTCCCGGAACACTTACTGGCAATGGGCCATGTGCTGGAATTTTACTGTATCCATTCTCTATGAAATACTCCCTACTCAAAGACTGAGGTGAACGTCCACTTCCATTTAATCCATGAAGTTTCTTTTCCTTGGCATCCCAAACTATGGCAAAAATATCTCCACCAACTCCACAACCTGTAGGTTCCATCAGTCCAAGTGTAGCATTTGCAGCGATTGCAGCGTCTATTGCAGAGCCTCCCCTTTTCAGGATATCCAAAGCAACCTGAGTTGCCAGAGGATGCGAAGTGGCTGCCATGCCATTACGAGCAATGACTTCGGATCTCGTGGCAAAGTTATGGCCTGTTATTCGATCTTGGGCCTGAATTGAAGGAATATAAATGAGCCCAAACAACAAAATGGGGAGAATTAGATATAAATTTCGCATAGGATTGAAGGAATTAGTTTTTTGGAATAGGAAATATCTAGGGAAAATAAAAGATTTGCAAATAGGACATCTAGCGTGAAATTTACTTTATGATCAGATTCACCCCTACCCTTTTCGGATTTTTACTTTGTTTGGCTTTCGTTGCCTGTGATACAGTTTTAACAGACGATGAAATAGAAAAGCAAGACCTTAAAACAATTGAAGATTATGTGGCGACTAACCAACTGGAAGGGGAGTTTACCAGTACTGATTTGTTCGTTTCCTACATAGATAGCGGCGAACTCAGTCTTAGGGTGGATACCTTAATTCAAATTGATACCCTCTTTGACAGTACCTTTGTTGACACCTTGAGGATAGATACAACCCTCTTGGAAAGCAAGGTACTTGATAGCACATTCTTTTTTGAAAACCCTTCAAGTTCAGATACAATAGTAATTAATTTTACCATTTCCGACCTGAATGATGTTATCCTTTTCTCTACAAATGGAAATCCATATGTAAGGCCATCCGGTTTATATCCTAGAATGACGCAGCTCATCGATGGATTTGGTCAAGGGCTTCAATACTTTGCCAAAGGTGGAGAAGGAATATTATTATTGCCCTCAGACTTAGCTTATGGCAGGACAGGCAATGGAGACGACCTGGCTCCAAATACTCCTGTTAGAATTGATTTTGAACTCATAGACTTCTTCTGATAAATGACAATCAAATACAATAACACCGTTAGATAATATACACATGAATTACAACTGGGGTATCATGGCCTGTGGCCATATTGCTAGCAGGTTCGCAGAAGGCTTAGCCTCTACCGGAAAAGAATTCATCAAGGCAGTTGCGTCAAGGAGTGAAAATAAGGCCAAAGCATTCGCAGCAAAGTTTGACATTAAGAAAGCCTATGGAGACTACCAAAGTCTAGCGAATGACCCTGAAATCGATATTGTATATATCGCCTCTCCGCATCCGATGCATCATGAAAATGCCTTGTTGTGCCTAAGGAATGGAAAACATGTCCTCTGTGAAAAACCGCTTACCGTTAATGCCAAACAGGCAAAAGAACTGATTGATACTGCCAGAGAAAAACAGCTTTTCTTAATGGAAGCCATATGGACAAGGTTTTTACCAGTGATGGTTCAAGTAAGATCCTGGCTCACAGATGGAATCATTGGAGAACCTCGTCTGATCAGGGCGGGTTTTAATTTTAGGGCCAATGAATTGGATCCAAATTCTCGTCTCTTCAATCCCTCTCTAGGTGGAGGTGCCTTGCTGGACGTAGGGATCTACCCCATCATGTTTGCTTCCATGGTATTTGGAGATTCACCTACCGAAATCCAATCGCTTGCCTCAAAGGCTCCCACTGGAGTTGACTATCAGTCTGCCTACCTATTTCAATATAAAAATGGAGCCATTGCCAGCCTTTCATCTGGATTTGAGTCTTCTGGAACCATGGACGCCATGATTGTTGGGACTGAGGGAGAAATCCGAATCCCAGTTTTCTGGAAAGGAAGCAAGGCCATTATCACAAAGCCCGGAGGAGATTTTGAGGAATATGCCTTCCCTTATCGAAGCTCAGGACTTCAATACCAAGCTGTACATATGATGGAATGTCTTGAACAAGGCTTACTCGAAAGCCCTGTCATGCCGCTTGATGAAAGCCTTTCCCTTCAACAGACAATGGATACAATCAGAGATAAATGGGGCTTAAAGTATCCTTTTGAAGATTAAATGTTATCTAATTCGGATAGGACATGTCTGATATCTTCGTCGGTTAGCTGGAGATGTGTAACCATCCGGATATAGCCTTTTCCGAACCTTGAGACAGCTATGCCTTTTTCCTTCAGGTATTCGAATACCCTCTCGGATGAAACAAGGTCCTGGCGTGGATGAAATACAACAATGTTGGTTTGGACAGGCATCAGTTCATCTACCCAATCCAACTTGGTAAGGCCATATGAGAGATTCGTTGCTCTCCTGTGATCATCCTTTAGCCTTTCAATGTTGTTTTTAAGCGCATATAATCCTGCAGCAGCCAGGTATCCAGCCTGCCTCATGCCTCCACCCATCATCTTTCTTACCCTGAGCGCTTCTTTTATGTGCTTTTTAGTGCCGATCAATACTGACCCTACAGGCGCTCCCAAGCCTTTGGAAAGGCACAATGATATGGTATCAAAATGTTGCCCCATTTCCTCCGCACTGTAATCACTCCCTACCACTGCATTCATCGCTCTGGCTCCATCCAGGTGCAAAGCAAGTCCATGCTCATCAGCAACCCTTTTGATGCTTTCAATTTGTGCCAATGGATATATGCTTCCACCTCCCTTATTGGAAGTATTTTCCAGGGCAATAAGGCTGGTCCTTGGGAAATGCGGATCATCAGGATTGATGTTATCCAATACTTGCTCAGCAGTAATCCGTCCGTGATCACCATCTAGTAACTTAACCGAGACCATAGAATTGGCCATCATGCCTCCACCTTCGTATAGGTAAATATGAGCCCTTTTGTCACAAATCACCTCATCCTGTGGTCTGGTATGAATTCTGATGGCAATTTGATTGCACATGGTACCCGAAGGACAAAAGAGAGCAGCTTCTTTGCCAAAAAGTTTTGCAGCATGCTCCTGAAGGGCACTTATACTTGGATCTTCCCCATACACGTCGTCGCCAACCTCTGCCTTCATCATGTATTCCAACATCTCGGGACTAGGTTTGGTAACAGTATCGCTCCTAAGATCAATCATTCTTTATCATTTTATGCGGTAAATCTAGGGAAAGATGGCAAAATAGCACTCCCAATTTTAAAAAATTTGCTACTGAAGCCAATACTTAGCTAATTATAAATGCGAGATGAAATTACTTATCTCACAACAGACGTCTTAACGAATAAACCATTAAATCAAACTTAAAATAAACCCATGAGAATCGAACAAATAATGCTCCTGGCTGCAGGCTTGATGATAGCGGGAGCTTTTTTCCTTCCATTCCTCACCTATGAATTTCCAGTTATTGGAGAGACTCAACTGAGTGGCTATTCCATTACCAGAACCATTCTGGATGAAGCAGGAGTAAGTCCTTATGAGGATAAAAAATTAACCTCTGATTTTTTTACTGATTTAATCAAGGAAAATACTACCTGGAAAGAGTACCTGAGCATTTTTGGAATGTTGTTCACCATTCTTGGACCATTCTTTTACCTTCTTTTTGGCTTGGGCTATCTATTTAAGTCCTTTTTGGGTAAATCCTATAAAAGAGGTATCTGGTTTAACCTCCTATTCCTAGCTATTGGATGGGCAAGTTTTTGGTGGACAAGTCAATTGATCACAGAAAAGATCAATAACTCAGTTGCAAACATTAAGATTCTGGACAAACTGATAAACCCAGAGGTAAGCGTGAATTTTTTCCAAGCAGCGGGAGTTGGATTTTGGCTTTGCTTTGCCGCCATTTTCATAGCAGGATTTTCATTAATCTTCGAAAAGCAGAAATAAAAAAAGGGCTGGCATAATTGCCAGCCCCTTATGATTCTCATTCGATTTTATTTTTCGTGGATGCTGCCCGCCCCAGAGACATCTGACTTCACCGTGCTAGGGTTCCCTTTATATGAGATATTTCCAGCTCCTGATATTTTGGCATGTAAAGACTTTGAAGCATAAACTTCAGCATTTCCTGTCCCACTGATTTTCGCGCTTACATGCTTGGCTTTGAAATCATCAGCATCAATGTTTCCAATGCCTGAAATCTTAAAATTGGCATTGTCAGTGTTTCCCTCAATATCAAGGTTTCCTGTACCAGAAAGCTGAGCGGTAAATACACCCACTCTCGCATCAATATCCAGATCACCAGCTCCAGAAATTTTCACGAACAACTCTTCTCCCACAATTGGGTCTTCAGTATCCAATTCGGCGGCTCCACTGACGTTTATCCAACGAATTTCAGGGGCTGTTACATCAAGTTTAATATTCTTGGTAAAGGCCCAACTCTTTTTGTCATACTTAACATGGAGGATTCCATTTTTCACTTCTGTACGAATGTGTGGCAACCACTTTTCATTTTCAGAGGTAATGCTCACATCGTACTCCTTACCCTTGTGAAGAACAATTTTAAACGCGCCCCCTACTTCTAATCCATGGAATTCGTCCGTATTGTAGCCAGTTTGGCCTGGAGTAGCGTTTTTTGAGGAATAATGGTTCCAAAAGAAACTGGCAGCAATTGCGATAATTGCACTGTAAAAAATTATGCTGATTAACCTTTTCATAGCCAAAAGCTCTTTAAATTGGTTGTATTCTAGCTAAAAGATACAACGAAAAACACTTTAGTCGAAAATACAGTTAAAAAATCTTATATAAATAGTGATAATTGCTAGTTCCAATTTTAAAGACAATTCAATTTGTTGAAAATCAGTTGGTCTCCCTTATACGAATATCCCCTTCCAGAAGGACACAGATTTCCGATGGAAAAGTACTCGTTGATTCCAGAGCAACTGCTTTATGAAGGCAGTATTTCTGAAAGCAATCTTTATACTCCCGGATTGCTTTCTGAAGAGGTACTCTTACTGACTCATACAAAAACCTATTGGAACAAACTCAAGCAAGGACAACTTTCCAAAAAAGAGATTCGGAAAACAGGCTTCCCATTTTCCCCCCTTCTTGTCGAACGTGGCAGAACCATCGCACAGGGGACCATTGAAAATTCTCTTTATGCAATGGCAAACGGAGTGGCGATTAATGGAGCTGGAGGAACCCATCATGCATTCACCGACCGAGGAGAAGGATTTTGCTTGATTAATGACATCGCCATAGCTGCCAATTATCTCCTGAATAAAGGACTGATTTCGAAAGCACTGGTTGTTGACCTGGACGTCCACCAAGGCAATGGTACAGCGGAAATATTTCAGGGAAATAATGCTGTATATACCTTCAGCATGCACTGTGAAGCCAATTATCCCCTGAAAAAGGAACAATCAGACCTGGATATCAGCCTGCCTATCGCATGTAATGACGAGTCTTATCTAGAGGAATTATACAATATCCTGCCCCGCTTAATCGACAATGAGGAGCCTGACATTATTTTTTATCTTTCCGGGGTTGATGTGCTCGCGACAGATAAACTTGGGAAGTTGGCTCTTTCAAAAGAGGCTTGCAAAAGGAGAGATGCTTTTGTTTTAGAGGAATGTAAAAAGAATAATATTCCTGTTTCTGTTTCATTAGGAGGGGGCTATTCCCATCACATCAGGGACATCATAGAGGCACATTGTAATACCTTTCGAATGGCACAAGAGATCTTCTTTTAAGGTACCTAATAGTCAAGCAGAAAATTGGGAAGCTAATTTATTGATAAAGACTTCCCTCTTTTCGTAATTTTATTTCTAAATCTAGCAAAAACTTTATGGGACGCATATTCATTATTATTTTGGTTTTGGCTGCCGTTGTTGGTGGCTGCTCGTACTTTGGTTCTTACAACAACATGGTTGATATGGAACAAAAGGTCGAAGCCCAGTGGTCGAATGTTGAAGTTCAGTACCAACGAAGGGCAGACCTCATTCCAAACCTAGTTCAGACTGCCAAGGCTGCTGCAGAAGTTGAGAAACAGATATTCACAGATATTGCCGCTGCTCGTTCAAATGTAGCCAACTTTACAGTTGACAAATCTATCCTAGATAATCCAGAAAGGTTAAAGCAGTTCCAGCAACTTCAAGGAGAGTTAAGTGGGGCTTTATCCAGGCTGATCGCGGTTCAGGAAAGGTATCCAGACCTCAAATCAAATGCCCAGTTTACACAATTGGCCAATAGCCTTGAAAGGACTGAAAACAGAATCAGCCAGGAAAGGAGAAAGTTCAATGGAACTGTTCAGGAGTACAATTCCTACATCAAAAAATTGCCCAATAACATATGGGCTGGTTTTGGAGGCTTCCAGGAAAAAGCCTTCTTCGAAGCTACTCAAGGGACTGAAACAGCCCCAAAGGTCAATTTCGATAACTAAATAAAAATCGATGGGGACCTTGTCCCCATTTTAAAGCCACAAATACATGGCATTTAACTTTTTTAAACCCCTTTCGGAGACATTCTTTAGCAAGGAAGAAGACCGGGACATCGTTGAGGCCATTCAAAAGGCAGAAAAGCAAACCTCAGGTGAAATTCGCATTCACCTGGAGTCTCGCGCCAAAATGGAGGTAGAAAAACGAGCCTGGAAGGTATTCCACCAGTTGGAGATGCATAAAACTGCTCTTCGAAATGGTGTCCTCATTTACATGGCCATTAAGGACCATAAATTTGCCATAATCGGGGACGAAGGCATCAACAAATTAGTAGGAGAAGGATTTTGGGAGGATACTGCAAAAATCCTTTCAAAGGCCTTTAAGGAAGAGGCTTTTGTGAAAGGCTTGACAGATGCAGTTTTATCTATTGGGGAAAAGCTCAAGGAGCATTTTCCATATGAGGAGAATGACGAAAATGAATTACCGAATGAAATATCTTTTGGCTAGAATTAGCCTAATAATTATACTGGTCAGCCCGGCTTTTATAATGGCACAATCTGTGCCTGCATATCAGGGTTTTGTCAATGACTACAAGGGCCTGCTTTCCAAGCCTGAGAAAATACAACTGGAAAGGTATCTGACCAATTTTGCTGAGCAAACCTCTAATGAGATTGTGGTGGCGATCATGGATCTACCTGAAGGAGCAGTCCCTCAAGACTATGCAATTGACATCGCCCGTAGCTGGGGAGTGGGTGGTGCGGAAAAGAATAATGGTGTTCTGATGGCAATTTACATGAATACCCGCCAGGTGGACATAGAGGTTGGCTATGGCTTGGAACCAGTCATTACAGATATTCTTTCATACAATGTGATAGCTCAACATCTTAGGCCTGCTTTTCGAGAAGGAAGGTATTTTGATGGGATAAACCAAGGGGTTCAGGTATTGGCTGCTGCTGCTAAAGAAGAATTTGACGATGCCCAAATGAAACGCTATTACACGGATCAAAGAGGTGTCGAGAGTGAGTCCGATCCCGTGGGAAATATTGTTGTAATTGCCCTGATAATTTTCTTCATCTTTTTCATCATGAGAAGAAACAACAATGGAGGTCGAGGCAGAGGAGGCGGTTACGGTGGTGGCGGATGGTACTGGGGAGGTGGTCCCATTATCTTTGGTGGAGGAGGCTCCTCTTTTGGAGGTGGTGATTCCGGAGGTGGATTTGGTGGCTTCGGAGGTGGAGACTTTGGCGGATTTGGAGGAGGAGATTTTGGAGGCGGAGGCGCATTCGGAGATTGGTAAAATAGAAGGGTGGAACAGATAGCATGTTCCACCCTTTTGTTTTATTTTTTAATCAGTTTTTGATAACCTACAAAATTTAGCTGTTTGACTTCCAGGGTATAAACCCCTTTGGGCAATTGGGAAAGATCCAGGAACATGGTATTCTTACCGGGAACAACTTCGTACTCCTCTCGAATAAGCTCCTTTCCTTTCACATCATAGATTTTGACATCGAGAGGCCCCGCCTTGTCCGAGACCATTCTAATGCTTGTGGAGTTGGTTGTGGGATTGGGATAAATACCAAAATTTATTCCCGCAGAGAAATTAACTTCCACTATGGATGAATAAGAGTAAGTCCCATCAATTTCCACCTTCTTGAGTCGATAATAGGATAAACCAGGAAAGGGATCGTTGTCCAACATTTGGTATTTCTGCTTTTTTTGCCCCCGATTTTGAGGAAACTCCCTGCCCAACTGGATAAATGAATTTCCATCAGTTGATTTTTCGACCTCATAATATTGGATTCCTAATTCATACTCGAGTTCCCACTCGCACTTTACCTTATCTGAAACAGGGTAAGCATTGAAAACAAGGCCTTCAACAGGCAAAATTTGAAAGCTTGCCAAGGTAAATCGTGAGTCCAGGATTGAATTTAGACTGCCTGATTCGATATAATTATTGCTGGTATCAATGCTTGTTAATCCTTTTGGACTCCAAAGTCCACTGCTATCGGGACTCTGAAAGACCAATAGATCCTGTTCGGGCAATCCATTCAATTCTGCATTCATATAATTCATCCCAATAGTAGAATTAGGCGGGATAGCATTTTTTGTAACCAACTGATAATACCTTTTGATGCCATCTCCTCCTGGAAAACTTTGAGGGTCATGGCCCCTGAGTATCCAACAAGTATCCAGGTTTGAGCTTGCACTTATGCTAAGTCCCAGATTCCCTGGATTGGTCGATGTGGGATTGTTGAGGATAGAGAATCGGGTGATTGTACCCCCTGGAATACTGCTATAAAGCCTTGAATTTTCAATTTCGGTTGCTAAACTTCCTTGATTGCTGAGGTCAATGTTTTTCCCTGCCAAGTCAAATAATCCAGAAGAAAAAAACAGGCTATCCAACACTCGAATTGAATCTGACAACATGAGTTCTGAAGTATTTTTATTGACCTCTATTTGGTAGAATGACAAAGAATCGCCCATGATGCTGTTATTGTTCATTCCCTTGAAGATTACCCTGCCATTCCCTGGACTAAAGGCTCCATCTTGCTTCCAATCCATGTCATCCAGAACAAGCCTCACGGGACCATTTGCGAGTACTTCTACCCCAGCCTCAATGTTAACCTGAGCCCAAATACTTAGGCTTATCAGGTTGTATATGATTAAAAAGAATAATGATTTCATTTTATTATGATGTTAAGGGCAGAAAGAACAGGCAATTGGTGCCCATTCTTCTGCAGTCATAAACGAACATTAAAGTTTGATCCAAGCTCCTTCCTCGTATCCCCAGAATCCTCTGGAAGTAAAGGTTGGATTGGTTGAGGTCAGGTAAATCATCATTCCATTTTCAGGAGTCAAGGCGCTTGCATCGGCTGCCGACATGCGCGTCAACACAAAGCCTCCATTATTGCTATTGAGCTTAAGGCTACCATTGATTTCCACCTTGTCATTGTCGAATTCTCCGTAAATAAGGGGAGCATTTGAGTCAGAGTTTTCGATGTAAAGAGTTTGGGAACGCGTGGCTGCCGTCCCGGAATTGTAGCCAATGAATACAGAAGAGTCTACATTGGCCGCCCCTGCTCCAGAGAAAGTACCGAGGAAGGTATTGTAGCTACCATTATTGCTGCTTCCTGCAGAAGATCCCAGGAATACTGAGGCAGCACCATTGATATTGGATCCACCGGAGAAGTTGCCGATGAAGACATTGTCTCCAAGACCCGTGTTGAAGGCTCCTACCCCATTTCCAAGGAAGAGGTTGAAAGAGCTTTCGGCAAACTGTCCTGCACCATTACCAAGGAAGATATTTTGTCCGCTGTAAGCAAGGTTTTCCCCTGCATAGGGTCCAATGAAGATGTTTGACCCATCCTGGACATTGGTTAGGAAGCCAGCCCTATATCCAATGTACATGTTATTGAAACCAGTAGTATCATTAAAGCCAGCTTCATGTCCGATATAGACTGACCCTTGCCCAAATTGGTTATGGAAGCCTGACTGAGATCCAAGGGCTACATTTGCGGAGCCTCCAAAGTTGTTGAATAAGGCGAAATCACCCAAAGCCGTGTTGTAACTCCCGTCATTTTTCAAGGCCATGGCTTTGAATCCCACAGCAGTATTCGAATGTCCAGTTGTATTTATTTTTAACGCCTTTGAACCGATGGCGAGATTATTCCTGGCTTTATTATTCAACGCAAGGGCACTATCGCCTATGGCTATGGAATAACTGGAAGAGTCGGTATCTACCATGGCGTTATGTCCAATAGCAATGTTGAAGGAATTCTTCAATCCATTCATTGATCTACTCCCAATGGCTATATTTTTATTCGCAAGGGTATCAAAATAGAGACTTGAAAAACCTAGGGCTACATTTTCGTTTCCCTTTTCATTACCGGACAGAGAATAGGCACCCACTGCGACATTTTGACCAGCTGTAGTTGCATAAAGTTGTGAAGCCGCCCCAATACCTACATTATCAGAACCGTAGGTAAGGTAGGAAAGGCTTTCAGATCCAACAGCTGTATTTGCTCCAACTCCTCCACCGACAACACGCTTCAAGGCTTTAGAGCCTACGGCTGTGCTATTAATTTCTGCCGTAGAGGAGGCCATTGCACTGTCTCCGATAGCCACATTGAATGCACCTCCATTATTCAATTTCAAGGCATGGTAACCCACAGCAGTCAATTGGCCGCCACTTGTAGTTTTTGACAAGGCCTTTGAGCCTATCGCTGTATTATGTGTTTCTCCCGCATTTGAGGCTAAAGCACTATCGCCGATTGCGACTATGTAGGCTGAAGAATCAGCACCCATCATCGCCCTGGAACCAATGGCTATATTTGATCGATTTCTATTCCCTCCCATCGTATTTAAACCTAAAGCAACATTCAGGTTGGCAAGTGTATCACTCCATAAACTCAAATCTCCAATTGACACATTGCTACTTCCCGTTCTATTGCTTAATAGTGCATTAGCCCCTACAGAAGTATTGGATAGACCACTTATATTTGAGAATTGAGATTTAAACCCAAGTCCAACATTATTGCTACCTACAATTAAATTTTCTAATACAGATGCTCCGACTGCCGTATTTGCTCCCCCAGCACCTTCAAACTTTTTAAGTGTCTTGGAACCAATAGCAGTTGAACCATCTGTAAATTTTACTGATGTCAGGGTACTATCTCCCAAAGCAACGGTGGAAGTAGAAGAATCTGCATTCTTCATTGAGTGGTAGCCTATGGCTATGGATCGTTCCACAGCGGTACTCTTCGAAAGCACCTTTGAACCGATCGCAATAATTCCATCTGCACTATCATTCAATGCCAGAGCAGAATCTCCAATAGCGATGATAAAGTCACTTTTCCGGGTAGCTAAAGCTGCTCTATAGCCAATGGCTATAGATGTCTTTACAGAATCGCTTCTAGACATTGCAAAGGCTCCAATAGCTGTATTCTGATGATTGCCTACTCCCCTAAAGACTTGAATTCCAAAGCCGGAATTATCCTGAGCTATGGAGTCAAACACTAGCACCTCGTACCCCATAATGGTATTTCCAGACCCCTGTTTAAGGGAAGAAGCTCCAAAGTCTCCAAGGATGGAATTTCCAAGTCCTGATTCTAATGAGGACAAGGCAGAAGTTCCAATCACATTATTAAAGCTTGCATTTTTTGCCTTGGAAAGAACACCATTTCCGATTCCAATATTAGAGCTACCGATGTCCAAGAATTCCATTACATTTTGACCGATGGCAATATTATGATAGATCTCATTTGTTCTGCCTAATTTCAAAGTATTCTTTCCTATGGCTATGGATTTTGCTGATTGACTAAATGCCATGGAACTATCTCCTATTGCGATGGATTGTGGATTGTTCGCATCCAACATAGAATTATGCCCCACTGAAATACTGTTCAAAGGAGCGCTAACTTTTTGACTATTATTTCCAATGGCAATGACTTTGTTTCCCGCCAAAAAACCCATACCAGCTTTTGTTCCAATGGCAAGAATATCCTCACCATCCAATAAATTGTACAAAGTGGAATCTCCTATTCCGACTACACCTGAAAGGGTATCGCTTTCATGCAAGGCCATCCTCCCAATTGCCACATTTCCTTCACCACTGATGTTGCCAAACATACTTTCATAACCAAGGGCGGTATTGCCATCCGAATCAAAATTTTTATGCAAGGATCTATAGCCAAGGGCTGTATTCCCTTTTCCTCTTCGGTTGGTTCTTAAAGAACTGGAACCAACAGCTGTATTGTATTTGGAATCTTGGGCAAACTCCACATCACTTCCATTATTGAATAAGGCTGAATCTCCAATAGCCACCAGATGAGAGGTTGTGTCATTGCTGAATAAGGCCAAAGCTCCGACAGCAGTATTGAAGTTGCCGCTCAAGGCATTAAAGGAGGCCCTGTCTCCCAAGGCGACATTTTCAGAACCAGAGAGGTTTGAGCCTAAGGAAAAGACTCCCATGGCTGTATTGGCATTTCCGCTTGTGTTCGAAGAAAGGGAAAGGTAGCCATTGGCGGTATTTGCAAATGCATCCACATTGGATCTCAGCGAGAGGAAGCCGGTGGCAGTATTGTAGTAACCTCTGTCATTGAGGGCGAGGCTGCGTGAACCTAGTGCCGTGTTTCCGGTTGCTTCTACTGGAGAAAAGGCATTGCTGCCATTGGTGGCCAGGGCTGAGTCTCCCAGTGCAACGAGATAAGAGCGGTCAGAATTCTTATTCAGAGCGGCTAGCCCAATGGCTGTATTCTGAAACCCAATGGTGTTACTAGAGAGTGCAGTAGCACCCACAGCTGTATTGGACGAGCCAATGGTATTGGCTTTTAAGGCAGAGGCTCCAATACTGGTATTCAATAATCCAGAGGTATTTTCTTCAAGTGCAGAATCTCCAATTCCTACATTGAACAGGCCGGAACTAACTTTCAAACCAGCCCCTTGACCGATGTATACCGATCCGGAATTATTCTGGGGTTCAAGGGTATTTTTTTTCATCAGCCATTTCAGGCTTCCATCAGTCTCAAAACGGATAACATCGTCCCCAGGAGCGGTGGAATCTTCTACACAGACTTTGGTATCTCCATCGGAGTCTTCCAGGCAGAATGCCATGCTGGCCCCACTTCCTATATTTTGCCAAGCCATAATTCCAAATGAGAAAAACTGGAAATTGGAAGAATCAGAATTGTAGATCAAAAGTCCATCAGCTGGTGAAAGAATGTTGTTGCGCTGCAGGGTCGACATACGGGGGATTAGCAATCCTTTCTCAGTAGAAGATACATCAAGGATGGAAGAAGCATCAGGATTGTTACCCGTGGAATTGATGCCCACTGATTGGGCACTTAATCCTATCAATTGAAGGATAAGGCCAAATAGTAAAATAATTCGTTTTTCGTTCATGACTAAAAAATTGTAGTAAAGGCATTAAAAATTCTATCCCATGGAGTTTGTTTGGGTAGCGAATCATTGAGATTCATAAAATCAGGAAATACGCCAGGAGATATTTTCTTCTGACACAAACATGAGGTTTATATGATGTCTTTGAGGGTTCATTTCGGACAGATAATTGCCCATTTAAACTTACACTTGATTATCAAGCAATTACCTCACAGCTTCCCCAAAAAGCAGCTTTTTTAATGCTTCTGCCCATATCGGACTTTTTTTTGTCCATTTTGGCAAAACAACTGGGAATCAGTTAGTTGAATTCGCCTCTTCAATAGACAAATTTTCAAGACTATTTGACAGATATATGGCAAGGCAAGAAATCTTAATGCGCTCAGAATTGTCTTTTGCCTTCGAATTGTTATAAGTATATTCGTTATGGTACTCGCTTTCGCATTATTTTAAAGATAATAGCCCCTTTTCATGAATCGCTTTTGTTTCAGAATAATAAGTCTGCACATTTTTCTTTTTGTGTTTGGCAACTCTTTTGCCCAGGATAGACTCCCCGGCATTGATAGCCTCTATCAAGCCCTGGAAAAAACTAATTCGCCTGAAGAAAAGCTCGAAACAATGAAAAAACTGATGATGAAATTGGAGTCAGTTGACATTGCTGAAGGGCTCAAGGTATACAAAGAGGCGATAGAATTACTACCTCAGATCAAAGATCCCAAGGAGCAATTTTACATCACAGAGATGACCATCAATTATTGCATGGCATATCAAATAGATTTGCCTTATGCAAGGAGTTTGATACCGAAAGCCAAAGAGATGGCAACAACTTATTATGAGGATAAAGAAAACCTTGCCTCTCTAATGATCAGTGAGGCAAGTTTTTATCTGATGGAAGGGAATCTTGAAGCTTATGTCGAAATCACCAAGGAAATACTTGAAATAGCTAATTCCGAAGACAATAAACTTGTAGAAGGGGTTACCTTATTCAACCTGGCCTATGTTTATTCGCAATATTACAATTATGAAGAGGCCTTATTTTATGCAAGGAAGGCTTTGGTGCAAATTAAAAAGATCCGTCCAATTACCAGAAATTCAAAAGACCATGAAGCAAGAATTCATCAGTTTATTGGCCTAAATCTACAGTATGCAGAGCCAGAGAAGGTAGATTCTTCCTTATTCTTCAGCAAAAAGGGTTATGCCATTTGGGACAGTTTATCCATGATTCCATTACAAAAAGCCCAAGCAGCATTTTATTTAGGCAATGCATACTTGAAAGCAAGAGATTACACCAATGCCCAAAAATACCTGTATGAAGGGATAGATGCTTCAAGATCAGTTGGCATGCAAGAGGGAATTGTACTATCAGGTATATCCCTGGCAAGGATTTTCAGCGATCTGGGAGAAAAAGACAGCTTGAAGAAATACATTAAACTTATAGATCAACCTTTTTCAGGATTTCAAATAAGCGGGATGCAGGAGTTTGAATTGATCTCCTTAAAAGCCAGTTTAATGTACTGGGAAGGAGATTTTAGCAACGCTTATATCACTTTGATTCGGGGAGGCTTGAAAAAGGACTCAGTAAATTCAGAAGAACGCCAAGCCTTATTGAGTTCCAATCTCGTAAAGTTTCAAGTAGCAGAAAAGGAGAAAGAATTGGCCCAGCAAGAACTGGCAGCCTCACAGGCAAGGAACTCCAGAAATCAAATCCTGTTAATAGGGGGTACTTTGATTATGATCCTTGCGGTGTTGTTTCAATGGAGAATTAACCACCAAAGTAAACAAAGGCAGAAAGCCAAGCTGGCTCAGCAAATGGCACAGGCAGAAAGCAATCGCTTGAAAGAACTGGACCAGTTGAAAAACGATTTCTTCACCAATATTTCCCATGAACTAAGAACTCCTCTTACCTTGATTCTTAGCCCTGTTTCTGATGCATTAGAACAAGTTCAATCCAGGGTAATGAGGGACAAACTTGAAACCATCCAACAGAATGGCGAACGACTTCTAAACTTGGTCAATGAAATCATGGACCTTTCAAAAGTCGAGGCCGGCAAAATGGAATTACACCTATCGGTAATGAATCTGGGTGAGTTTCTCAAGCGGGTGTTTTATTCTTTCGAATCCTTGGCACAATTACGTAGAATATCTTATAAGGCAAATATTGATATTTCAGAAGTTTTTGTAGAGGGAGATAGAGATAAGTTGGAAAAAATCCTTAACAACCTGCTTTCTAATGCCATAAAATTCAGCCCGGCAGGAGGAAAAGTATCCTTATTGGCTTCGCGAATGAATGGAAATTTTTCCATTAGGATAGAAGATTCAGGTCAGGGAATTGATGTTGAAGATCAGGAGAAGGTTTTTGACAGGTTTTATCAATCAAAAAACGTAAATGGGAGCCTTCAGGGTGGAACTGGTGTTGGACTTGCACTTTCAAAGGAATTAGCGGAATTGATGGATGGAAGTATTCAACTGGAAAGTGAGATTGGAGTTGGAAGCAGTTTTACCTTAAGCCTTCCATTGAAGGAAGTTCAGCAACCCGACCAAATTGCGTTAGAAGAGGAATACGAATCTTCCAGTCAAACTCTCGCTTTTGCCCCCATCATGATAAATGGTAAAAAACCAAGGTTACTGATCGTTGAGGACAATCCCGCCCTGGGGAAATATCTCATTCAGTTGCTCAATGAAGATTATCAATGTATTCTGGCTCAAGATGGAATGGAGGCGCTGAAACAATTGAAGATTAACCACTTTGATTTAATCCTATCGGATGTGATGATGCCGAATATGGATGGCTTTGAACTCCGAAGAAAGATAAATGAAAGAAGGGATTGGAAAATAATCCCCTTCGTTTTACTGACTGCGAGACATCTTGAAGAAGACCGAATTACAGGTTTTCAGTTGGGAATCGATGACTACCTGACCAAACCATTTAGTAAACTGGAGCTTCAGGCACGAATTCACAACCTCATTCACAACAAATTGGAACGAGATGAATTCAAGCATTCGAATGAAGCAAAAGGAAATGTAAGCAATGTCGATCAGGAAATGCTCCGGAAAATGGAGCATGTTGTCCTGGAACACATGACCGATCCCCAGTTTGGAGTGGAAAGCCTGGCCTCAGAAATCAATTATAGCAGCAAGCAAGCCCGAAGAATCTTGAAGGAATTGACTGGCATGACGACAGTAAACTTCATTTTGGAAGTCAGGCTTCAAAAAGCCAGGGAATTGCTGGAAAGGAGGCAGGTGGCCTCTGTAACAGAAGCACAGGTAGCTGTGGGGATTGATAGCGCTTCTTATTTTACCAGAAAATTTACAGAGCGATTTGGGATAAATCCCAAGAATGTAGGAAGGCTATAAAAAAAGGCAGTTGAGAAAACTCAACTGCCTTAATATGTTGGCTTTAGGTTTATCTTCTTGCACCTCTGGCTCTTCTTCCAGCCAATCTTTTAGGAAGTTTGCCCTTTTTCCCACCAGCACCAGCGCCATTCATTTTCTTCATCATTTTCTTCATCTGAGAAAACTGCTTGATCAGCTCATTGACCTCTCTGACAGTCCTCCCACTTCCGTTTGCAATTCTTTTTTTCCTGGAACCATCAAGAATAGCTGGCTTAGAACGTTCCTCTTTGGTCATAGAATAGATAATCGCTTCGATGTGCTTAAAAGCATCGTCTTCAATATCCACTCCCTTCATCATCTTACCCATACCCGGAATCATAGAAATCAGATCCTTCAGGTTACCCATTTTCTTGATGGTTTGGATCTGTGAAAGGAAGTCATCAAAGTCCAGACCTCCCTTGCGCATTTTGCCTTCCCACTCCTTGGCTTTGCGCTCATCAAACTGCTGCTGGGCCCTTTCTACCAGGGTAAGGACGTCTCCCATCCCCAGAATCCTGGAAGCCATACGATCAGGGAAAAAGAGATCCAAATCACTCATTTTCTCCCCAGTACTCACAAACTTAATGGGTTTTTCAACCACAGATCGAATTGAAATAGCCGCACCACCGCGGGTATCACCGTCAAGTTTTGTAAGTACAACACCATCGAAGTCCAGACGATCGTTGAAGGCCTTGGCAGTATTTACTGCATCCTGACCTGTCATGGCATCCACCACAAAGAGGATCTCTGAAGGATTGATGTTCTCCTTAATGGCCTGAATCTCGTCCATCATCTGCTCATCCACAGCAAGGCGACCAGCGGTATCGACTATCACAAGGTCTTTGCCACGAGACTTGGCATACTTGATGCCGTTTTCAGCGATCTCAACCGGATTTTTATTTTCAATCTCTTTGTATACCTCAACCTCGGTCTGCTCAGCAAGAACGCTCAGCTGGTTGATCGCCGCAGGACGATAAACATCACATGCAACCAACAATGGGTTCTTTCCCTTGCCCTTCATGTATTGGGCAAGTTTACCCGTAAAGGTAGTTTTACCCGAACCCTGCAAACCAGCAATCAATACTACCGTAGGTGGGTTTTTGGATATTTTAACACCTTCGTTCTCCCCTCCCATCAAAGCTGTTAGCTCCTCATGGACGATTTTGGTCATCAATTCGCCCGGCTTTACAGCAATCAGGATTTCACGCCCCAAGGCTTCATCCTTTACCTTTTTCGTAAATTCTTTGGCTACCTTATAGTTAACGTCCGCATCAATCAGCGCCCTCCTGATCTCCTTTAAAGTCTCGGCAACGTTAATCTCTGTGATACGGCCTTGACCTTTCAGTTTACGAAACGCCGTATCTATATTAGCAGATAAATTCTCAAACATACTTCTAAGCCTTCATTCTAGTCTTAAGAAACAAATATAAATGTTTTTGATGGCAGGGAACAAATTTATCAGCCATCGAAGAAGCCAGAATCAAATTATTATTTAGGTTTGACGAATTATTCTAAAAAATATTGGCTAATAATTATGATTTAGGCTCCTACCTTACAAGGGTTACTGTCCCCACCTCATCGTAGGTATTTCCATTTTGTCCGATTGCACGAATCTTATAAACATAAACCCCTTCAGCTGCAAAACCCCCATTTCTCGTTCTACCATCCCACCTGAAATCTATCTGGTCAGCCTCATAAACCAGTTGGCCCCATCTGGTAAAGATTTGAACCTGGAGGCTAGCCATACCGAAGGAAACCACAAAAAAGTTATCATTGGTTTGGTCGTCATTTGGGGTAAATGCATTTGGAACTTGAATCCAGACATCATCACCACGTACAAATTGCGATGCGGAGTCTATACATCCGAAAACCGACTCTACCACCAATGTAATTTGGTGCTCCCCCGGATCAGGAATTGAAAATAATGGATCTTCTTCTCTAATATCTGCAGTAAAAGGGTTTTTCCATGTAAATGAAACCGCATTCTGAGATAAGTTGATCGCTTGTACTTCATATGGAACAAAGCCGTCGAGAACATCTAGCTCAAAAGCTGCTATTGGGTTTAAGCCTGCGGGATCCAGTGTAAGCTCAACTGTATTTCCTTGACAATTTCCGTTAAATGATGTTACAGAATAAGTAGAAATGCTATCTGGAGATACGTAAATGAAGGGGCGGTTCTCGCCATTGCTCCAAAGAAATCTTTCTCCACCTGTTGCATTTAAGGCAAATGTTTTATCCGGACAAACAGGCTCCCAATCTAATACAGTCCTTGGGATTGGGACAGTAGTTATTTGTACTGAGTCTATTCCTTCACAACCGAAAGAATCCAACCCAGTAACCACGTAGGTGATAATGGTATCTTCAGGAGTTGCCAGGGGATTTGCTAAACTTGTACTGGAAAGGAAGATTGGAGGTTCCCATGTATAGGAAACTGCACCTGTGGTACTCAACTCAACTCCTTCACCCTCGCAAATTTCCTGGTCCCCAATAGTTTGGATTACAGGTGGAGATAAGACCTCCACCCTGAGCTCTGCTGAATCAAAACAACCAGCAGCATTTGTTATTCTCAAAGTATAGGTCTGGCTTTGTGTAGGAAATGCTAATGGAGTGAAAGAATCTACTGAATCCAATGAATTGGCTGGACTCCAAAGGGGTACTCCATCGCCAGAACCTAAAATCTGGACTGAATCTCCTAAACAAATAGAAAGATCAGACCCAACGGAAACCGCAGGTGGAGAATCAGCATTCAATCGCCACTCCGCAATAATGAAACAACCCTCTGGAGTAGCAGAAGCACCTATATAGGTAATCGGCCCAGAGGGAGTTGCAATTGGAGTTCTGGAGGTCGGATCATCAAGACCTGTTCCAGGAAACCAATTATACCCCTGCCCTTCAGGAATACTCAGTTGAACAGATTCCCCAGGACAAAATGAGCTCTCAGAAAATACCGAGTCTCCAGAATTAATCACCCTGAAGGTTTCAGTCTCAATGCATCCAATAGAATTGGCCACTTCGATTAAAAATACAACCTCCTGCTTAAGGTTCCTTACCAAGGCAGAAGGGTTATTTGGATTCTGAATGGTGATCAAGGGACTTGAAGACCAGCTGTAGCTGCTGCCCCAAGTGGTACTGGCCTCAAGGGCAAAGTCGGTTCCATAACAGGCTACGGTATCCGGATAAGTATTGATAGGGCCTGTTGGGACTACTGTTACAAGTAGCCCCTCTTGAGTAGTACATGCGTTTGTGTCAATTAGCTGTACATAAAAGGAATCGGTTTGTTGGACGCTTATCGAAACCGTTTCTTGATCGGCTAATCCTATCACTGCCGACACGGGTGTCCAACTATATGTTCCGGGAGGACCAAAAGCGGATAGGTTAACTGTATCTCCCTCACATATGGATTGATCGCCAGAAACTGTAATGGTGGGTACTTCAAACACTTGTATTTGCTGGAAAGCTGTATCAGGATCGCGGCAACTCACCGTATCCGTAACAATCAACCTAACAGTAAAAATTCCTGCTGTATCATAAATAAAAGTAGGTTCAAACTCATTAGAACCCGCCCCTCCCAAACCAAAATCCCATTCATAGGCAAAACCCGCCTGAGAAGAAGTTGTAGTTGTTAAATTCTCAAACTCAACTACCAGGGGTGCGCAGCCTACATTCGATAAGGGTACCCCACTGGTATCCTGGGTTTCAAAGCTGGCATCTATTGTGAATGTTTCCAGATTAATCTTCAAAATGGCAAGGTTGCAACCTGAGAGGCCTGTTGCTGCCGAATTCGGACTATGGCTTCCAGGGGTACCAGGAAATGAATTATTCTGATTACAATTGGAGCATATCGCTTGGTAAATGACCCCTTTTTTGTCAAAGCGGGAGGTTCCACCGTCCACATGCTCAGGGTCAGCATTGCCACCAAAATAAGTTCCAAAAGAAAGCGCCTGCATGTTTTCATCAAATACGGCGATATAGAAATCTTCATCATCTGTGGTACTTTGAAGGGCATCTAAGGTAATGGGCCAATTATTGGTTTCTCCCCAACCACTGAAATAGATCCGACCACAGTCATCGACCAGGAAGGCAGATGGTGAAAGGGGCTTGGTCGTAGACAAAGCTTCACCAAACACAGTAGAAAATTCTGCTGATTGAAGATTAAAGGGAAGTTTTACCACGAATTGTCTTGCACCCGGATCGCTGTAAATGGTGCTTGAAGCAGGAGAAAAAATCGGCCAGTTAGTGCCAAATGTTTGTCCTGTAACATATATATCACCTGCCTGGTCAAAATCCAGCAGAAAGGCCTGATCCGCTGAACTGGAACCCAAATGAGTGGAACCCAACAAAGTAGTTCCGCTTGGATTGAAGGTTGCCACAAAACCATCTGTAGCCCCACCTTGGAAAGTTGCTTGGTAAGAGTTAGTCCCTACAGGAATATCCAGTGATTCTGTGCCCCCACAAACGATGACGTTGTCATTGGGTAAAATTCGCACAGAATAAATCGCATCGTCTTCCCCACCTCCAAAGTAAGTGGCAAAAAGCAGACTGGAACAGTCAGGAGTAAGTTTAACCACAACCCCATCTGAGTTTCCCCCACCAAAAAATGTCCTATATGCACCAGTAGTAACGGGAAAATCTATAGAACTGGTAACTGAGCCAATCAATATGTTGTCATTGTCATCTACTACTACTTCCCCTCGAAATCTATTGCCAAGGGTATCAAAATTAGTCGGAAAGAATCTACCGGCAGTAATTAGAGGGACAGAATTCATCCCATCAATGGAACTTCCTCCAAGAAAGGTGCTACTTAAAAGTTGTGTCCCGTCATTAGATAACTTCGCCACAAACATGTCAGAAGAACCACTAAGGGTATTGTCATGTGCGTTGGTTGAAATCGGAAAATTCGTTGAGGAGGTAGAGCCAAATATGACCAATTCATTTAGGCTATTCACTACAATGCTATGAGGAAAGTCCTCACCTGTCCCACCCAAATAGGTTGCGTAGACCAGGTTGGTACCCGTCGGATCAAATTTAGCAACGGTTACTTCATCCTCACCTGCAGAAACAGCATCATATGCTCCTGGAGTAGTAGGGTAAGCCGTACTCCCTACCGATGAATCCCATTCAATCCCCCCTCCATATGCATTACCAAGTGTGTCATAGGTTGCAGTAAATCCGAAATCTCCTGCAGTACTCCCCGAGTGGGTAGCAAAAACAAGTACTGGATCGATTAACAGAGCTTTGTTCCGATCATATCCATTAGGGAATGAAAATGTTACCCTGTTACCCTCTAAGACAAATCTTATGTCGACTTCTTTTTTCCTACCATTTATCCATTGGTACGCAATGGGTTTTTCTTCAATTACTTCACCTAAAGAAGTTCTGAGATGCAGGTTTCCTCCCTTGAGGTAAATTTCATCTGCGCCCTCGTAACGTAGACTAATTTTATTCACATCTGCTCCAGCATCCAGGAGGAAATCATATTTTAACACATCACCATCTCCATAAAATCTTAGGTCGATGCCTGGATATACATCTTGGTACTGAATTTCTTCAAATAGGCCTACCCTACTCACCCATTTCTCTGGTTCATTCCCAAGGAAATAATTGTGATAAACTTCCTTCTTCTTTTTTGAGATCAGTTGGGATCGTGGATTTAGGCCTTCCAATTGAACAAAAACTGCATGAAACTGAGTCCTATCCTCAAACTTGGAATATATTCCGAATCCATGGGCATGATTATGACCATGGTGAAAATCCGCTGACTTGGGCATACGATAGAAATCGTAAATTATCTTTCCCTGCTCAAAAAGCGCTGCCCCCCCTTCAAACTTGAGCATATATTTGAGCCTCTCGTTCCATTGGCCTTTATTTTCAATAAAATTTAGGTGAGAATTTGATGCCTCCTGATTAAATAAAGGATTGTCCTGGGCAAGGCTATTTGCGTACATAGCCATACCTGCGATAAGCGCGACCAAGTAAGTGTGCTTCATTTCAATGGAGTTGGTTTTATAGATGTAGATGTCAGGGAAAGCAGGAAAGCCTGAGGCTTCCTAATAAACTATCTAATAATGGAAACGGTTCCTTTGGAAGGATATTTTCTTCCATTTTGTCCGATGGCGTCCACTGTCCAAATGTAAACGCCTTCAGGAACTGCATTTCCCTTGAAGGTTCCATCCCAGGTAAAATCAGGTGAAGTATTTTCATAAACCAGTATTCCCCATCTATTGAATACCTTGATATTCAAAAACTCGATTCCTTGATAGGTAATGTAAAACTCATCGTTAATTCCATCTCCATTGGGAGTAAATGCCGTTGGGACAAGAAGATTGGTTGACAAAATTTCTATCATTTCGGAGATAGTATCTGCACAGCCAAATTCTGTTTGCGCAATTAAAATCACTTCGTATGTACCCTCAAAAGGATAAGTAAATACGGGGCTCTCTTCAAAACTTTGCTGTTGTCCCAGCCCGAAATTCCATTCATAAGAAAAAGCTCCTTGGCTAGTATTCTGAAAGTTTATGGTTGATGGAGCAAAGCCCGTTCTTATGTCAGGAATAAAGGAGGCTTCGGGAAAATCAAACTTTTCATCTACCACCACTGTATCAGGGATTCCCTCACAGGTGCCAATAAAGGCCGTAGCAATGTATGTCACCTGTCCTACAGGTTTTGGAACTTCAAGGACTGCAGCTGTGTCACCAGTGCTCCACACGTACCAGTCTCCTCCTGAAGCGCTCAATTCGATCAAACCTCCACTACAGGTTTTATTGACCCCATCTATGACGGTCTGAGGTACAGGCAAAATTTCAACCCTTACCGTATCTTTGATCTCACAACCCTGAACATCAATTGCGGTAACCATATAATCTGTCGTCACCTCTGGACTAGCCATGGTTGTACCCATACCAGGATCGCTCAAGCCCGTAGAAGGAGACCAGAAATAGGAAACGATATTGCCAGTGTTGCTCCAGGCTTGTAAAAGCACTGGAACTCCCACGCAGGTTCTTTTATCCTCCACCACATTAATAGGATTGGCCTCTTTGAGGCTGATTTCTACCTCATCTGTGGCCACACAACCCGATTCATTTGTGGCGGTAAGGGTATAAGTTATGGGCTGTCTTGCTGTAAATATCGGATTGGGAATATTCGGATCAGAAAGGCCAGAAGCAGGGCTCCAGGTGTAAGCTACTCCACCTGAACCATTCAACTGAGCCAACTCGTTGGGACAAAGGTTCTGGTCCTCACCAGCATCCACATTGGGAAGGGGAAGGACTGACAATGTCCTGTAGGCAGTATCTGCCAGATTACAAGCCTGTGGATCACGAATGATTAGCCTTACTTCAAAAACACCCGCTTCGGTATATTCATAAGTGGGTTCAAAGTCAGATGAACTTGCACCATTTATTCCGAAATCCCATTCATAGGTTAAATTAGTTCCCGGATTGGCCCCTAGAAAACTTCTGTTGTCAAAGGAGGCCAAAAATGGAACACAGCCAAAGATGGTATCACCCATATTCTCAATCGAAAAATCAGCCCTTACTCCTTCCAGGTCAAAAGCTAATTTAAATAAAGCAAGATTACAGTTGGTAGGATACCCATTATTAGGACTGTAGGCAGAAGGAGTTGTTGGGAAATCAGCGGAAGATCCACATTGGGCGCAAACCGCATGATACACCACCCCATTCTTATCAAAGCGGCAAGTGCCTCCATCGACATGCTCACCAAGCTGACCATTTGAGGTGCCAATACCTCCCAGGTAAGAAGCATAAGTCAAAGCCTGAGCATCTCTGGACAAAACAAATATGTACAAATCACTGCTATCGGTAGTTGACTGGTCAGCATTTTCAAGAGGCATTCCTCCAGTATTACCTTGGATGTTTGAAGCACCTCCCCATCCAGTAACATAAACATTTTCACAAATGTCCACCAACATCGCTGTAGGTGATATATTTGGCGTTGGAGAATTGGGGCTACCAATAGTGGTGGAGAACATGATCTGATTGAGGTCAGGATCGAGTTTAGTCACAAACTGTTTTGCACCATTATTTACATATACATTGCCAATTGGCGGATTTACAATGGGAAAAGCTCCTTCTGTTTGCCCAGTCACATAGACATTATCGTCCTTGTCAACATCCATAAGGTAGACCTGGTCATAGGCATTTGTTCCCAGATAAGTAGCACTCAAAAGACTACCACCATCGGAGGAAAGTTTTCCGATATATCCATCCGTAATTCCCTGACGGTATGTTTTGAATACGCCCGTAGCAGGTAAGTTTCTACTGGAAGTCCCACCTGCAAACAGGACGTTGTTGCTTTGATCTACCTTTATGGTGTAAATGGCATCCACACCGCTTCCACTGATACTCGTAGCCCAAATTCGCCTTCTAAGATCGGAAGAAAACTTGGCCACAATTCCACTTTGACCTCCACTTACAGTTTGGGAGTAACTATTTGGAGAAAAGGGGAAATTGGTAGATCGGGTAGGCCCTGCTACCAAGATATTACCCTCGTTATCCAAAAATACTTCGCCTCTTGCATCATCGCCATAATTATATTTGGTTGGTCCTGAAGAATCCGTCGCGGATCCATTCACCCCATCATCTCCATCTCCCCCCAGATAAGTAGATGCCTGAAGCTGGAGTCCATCATAGGATAATTTTGCGATGAACATGTCAAATCCATCAATATCGTTATAAGAGTCATCAAATGAGTTCAAGGTTGGAAAATTAGGAGAATTGGTGCGGCCAAAGATTATAAGCTCTCCATTGGAGTTCGCGATCAGGCTGTGAGGCTGATCTTCTCTATTGCCCCCAAGATAGGTGGCATAAAGCAAATTCAATCCCTGAGGGTCAAACTTTGAAATGGTGATTTCCCTGTCTCCTCCTCTATTGGATCGCTGATAAGCCCCAAAAGTTGTAGGATAGCCATTTTGCAGCGCGTTTCCAGTACTTACTTCTACACCGCCAGCATAAGAATTCCCATCCTCATCATATGTCGCTGTAAAACCCCAATTGTCCGAACGGGAACCTGAATAGGTGGAAAAGACCATGGTTGGATCAATCACCAAAGGCAATTTATTGTTGTAGCCATCGGGGAATTTATACCTTACCGTATTCCCACTCAATTGGTACTTACTTCTTACAGGAATGCTACGGTCAGCCTTAAGTTGATAACTTACAGGTGCATCCTCCACAACATCACGAAGGTTCGTCTTCCACAATAATTTCCCTTCTTCCAAATATATGTCATCGACCCCTTCGTATCGCAAACGGATGGATCGTGGGTCTGCTCCGGGTTCAACTATAAAATCATATTTCAGGCTATTTCCAAATCCATAAATTCTAAGGTCTACTCCTGGATAAATGCCTTCATAAATAATTTTTTCAAAAACCGGAACATTGGAAGCCCATTTACTTGAATCATTTCCCAGGTAATAGTTATGATAGTATGGACTTTTGACTTCCCCAGCAAGGGAACTATTAATATTGGAATTCTCAAAATGAACTCCTACCACATGCCCTTTAAGGTTAATATTGGGATCTGTAGAGTAATGGTGAGGATGGTCATCGATGGGAGGAAGTTCAAAGAAGTGCCACGTTATTCTATTTTGTTCAAAAAAGATTTCTCCTCCGTTCATTTTTGCCTTGAACAAAATCCTTTCATCCCACTGCCCCTTATTTTTGATAAACCGTAAGGAACTTTCCTTCACTGATTTAGAATCACGGGCAGTTTGCTGGTCTTCGCTTGCATCTATGCTACAAGAAATGACCGTCAGTATGAGGAATAGAAAGGATAAAAAGAGTAACTGTGTTCTTTTCCAGGAATGTTTGCGTGTAAATATCACAATTGCATAAGTTTTGATGTTGTCAAGGCGGGGCGTTTGTGTACTTGTGTGTAGTGTATTATACTCATTAATGTATTAAACGAAAAATATCCTACCTACGTAAAAAAAAATCCCTTAAACTTGTTTAAGGAATTAATGGAACTAAATTTAAGCATACACGTTTGTTATCCCTACGATTGAAAAGCATTCATGGCAGAAAAGAAGAAAAAGCTCCCGGTTATTCAGAATAAAAAAGCAAAATTCGAATACACTTTCCTGGAAACTTTCCAGGCTGGGATTGCTTTAACCGGGACGGAAGTCAAATCTTTGAGAGAAGGCAAAGCCAACCTCCAGGAGGCTTATTGCTATATCAACAGGGGTGAGTTATTTATCAAAGGAATGAATATCTCGGAATATGACAAAGGCAGTTACAACAATCATGAACCTACACGTGAACGTAAATTATTGTTAAAAAAAAGAGAAATAGAAAAACTAAGGAAGGGGCTTGAACAGGAAGGAGCTACAATTGTGCCCTATCGAGTCTTTTTTAATGAAAGAAATCTCGTAAAGGTAGACTTAGCACTTGGAAAGGGTAAAAAAATTCACGACAAGAGGGAATCCCTCAAAGAAAAAGACAGCAAAAAGGAGATGGATCGCCAGATGAAAAAATATATTTAGAAGCTAATGATTATCACAAAATAAATGTCCGTTTGCTTCATTTCATAAATAATTTTTAGCCCTCGTATTGGTTTTAGTAGGTGTAAGTGGGAAAAGCCTAAAAATTAGCCTAATTTCACTTACAGCAAGGCTAACTATTTATGAACTTCACCCTAGACGCAACTCAGATTGGCGAAATCCAATCCTACCTTCAATCACATAAATGGATCGCACCTGACGAGAAAGTCATCTCAGCGAAGATACCCGGAGAGGGCAATATGAACTACACACTTCGAATTCGCACCAATTTTCGGACTTTCATTCTCAAACAATCCAGAGACTATGTAGAAAAATACCCTTCTATTCCTGCTCCAAAGGAAAGGGCGATTATTGAAGGCAAATTTTATGAACTGATACAGGCTAAAGAAAGCTTAAAGGCCTTTACCCCTGAAATCAACTACATGGATGAAGAGAATAGCGTCATCATGTTAGAAGATCTTGGTGAGTCCAACGACTTCTTGCAGATTTACAACAAGGGAGAAGTGATTGGGCTAGAAGATTTCCGGGAAATCATGGGATTCATTGGCATCCTCCATCAGAATTTTAAAAGTACTGAAGGCCTTTCTCCCCTTCCCAATAGGGAAATGCGTAAGCTAAACGCAGAACACATTTTTAATTATCCTTTCATGGAAGAAAATGGCTTTGACCTGGATACAATTACTCCTGGATTACAGGCTTTAGCTATGAAATACAAGCTGGATTCAGAATTAAAGGCCAAGGTAGAAAAGCTCAGCAAATATTATACTGAGGATGGGAATACCCTACTACATGGGGATTATTATCCTGGAAGTTGGCTAAAAACTACAGA
Organism: Bacteroidia bacterium; assembly: GCA_022760475.1. Taxonomy (GTDB): domain Bacteria; phylum Bacteroidota; class Bacteroidia; order J057; family J057; genus JALEFZ01. The sequence continues at coordinate 97,675 of JALEFZ010000069.1, forward strand.
AGGTGTCAGGGTCATCGATCCTGAATTTTGTTTTTATGGCCCAGCAGAATTTGACATCTCGGTTACACTAGCCCACCTCACCCTGGCTGAGCAAGGTGAAGAAATTAAAAATAAACTATGGGAGCTTTACCCACCAACAAATAACTTCTCTCAAAAACTGGCTATCTCACTTGCTGGTGTTGAAATCATGCGGAGGTTGATAGGACTTGCACAGTTGCCATTAACGCTTGATTTGGATGAAAAAGCAGTCCTCTTGGACATGGCTTACCACATGATCAGGGATTAATCAATAGATTAAACTTTTTCCAAATAGCTATTTTCTCTCGGTAGAGAACAACAATCAAGACAATGGTGTACAGTACCCACAATTTACAGGAGCTCATTGAAGCCATAAGAAAAAGAAATGTAATTCTTTTTGTTGGAGGTGGGGTATCGATGAATCTGGGACTTCCCTCCTGGGACAAATTGATCGATCGATTGGCCAAAGATCTTGGTTTTGACAACGAGGTATTTCGGTCGTATGGAGACCATTTGATCCTGGCCGAATACTATAAAATGAATAAGGGCATTGGGCCTCTTAGGAGTTGGATGGACAGGAAGTGGCACAACACAGACAAGGTCAATATCCGTGAATCCAGGATACATCAATTAATAGTAGAACTAGACTTTTCATTAATATATACCACCAATTACGATAGATGGATTGAATTTGCCTTTGACGAGTATGAAAAGCCGTATGTCAAAATTGCTGACGTAACGGATATCAAGCGGAGCAGAGAGGGGGTTACGCAAATCGTAAAGTTTCATGGAGACTTTGACAATGATTCTTCTATTGTCCTTACGGAGAGTTCCTATTTTGACCGCCTGGATTTTGAAACACCTTTGGACATCAAATTAAGGGCAGATGTCCTTGGAAAATCAATCCTTTTTATCGGCTATAGCCTTTCAGATATCAATATCAGGTACCTGCTCTATAAATTGAATAAGATGTGGCAATCCGCCAAGAATAACGAAGCCAAGCCCAAGTCATTCATTTTACTCATGCAGCCCAATCCAGTCCAGGAACTGGTCTTGGAAAAACGAGGCATAGTTACCATAATATCTCAAAATGAGGATTTTGGTAAAGGCCTGGAAGAATTTTTGGAAACCCTTTATAAGGAAACCTATCAACAAGATGTACCTGCACCAATCATTTCGATGAAAAAGAAAAAGAAGAAAAACAAAAACTGATCATCTACGCCTTATTAGGTCTAAGTCTCTCTATCCGAAAACTATCCTCCAGCCATCTTGAGATCTCCAGAGCGACAGCTTCTGCTTGTTGGTAAAGCATAAAGTGTCCTGCGCCTGGGATAAAAACAGCATTTTCTATAAGTTTCACTGGGAATACCCTGTCGTCTTTTCCATGAATGTGAATAAAAGGCACATTGATTTCCTGCCCCTCCCAGGAAACAATCTTATCAGCCCCCCATACCCTGTGATTGGTAGAAGCATTCATGAACATATCTTGCAAAAGTTTCTGTTCTTCAATATCGGTTATTCCTGCAAAGGGAGCCCAATATGGCAATAATTTGTAGCGCAATTTTCCTTTAAACAATTGATAAATAGGCAATCTCTCAGCCAAGGGAAAAAACCATGGCCTTTGGTCATTTTTCTTTAAAGTTGAAAGAAGTATGAGCCCATGACACTTAGCTGGAAGTTGGGGGATAATTTCCTGCATGATAATCCCTCCGAAAGAGGTTCCCATCAGGATGAATTCATCATCATAGGCTTCAATGGGGGCTGCCATTCGTTTGGCATAGGCCTCTATGGCTTCATGGGGATAGGGTTCCAGCCATTCTATAAGCTCAAAATCAGAGAAATATTGGCGAAGCCTATTATAAATCCTTCCATCTACCCCAAGACCTGGAATTGCAAATATTCTACATGTATTCAACTGCATGATGCTTCTTTTTTGGCTATCATCTATATTTACCCCCATGGATACAATTTACTTTATCCCAATAGCAGTCTTATTGATTGGGGGTGCCTTTGTAATTGGGATGCTACGAAATCGGAAGTTCGATCAAATACAAAAACTGCATAAACAGCTATCTGTTCAATTAGGGCTATCACTTTCTTACCTTAATCATAGAGATTTCACCATTTTTGGTAAATACCAATCTTACCAGCTAAGGATCGAAACAGTTGAATTGCCATCTTCAGATGGTAGCTCAAAATTAACCGCTGTAAAGTGTAGCATTCCAATGGTCAATCCCCAACTCAAAGTATTAAGAATTGAAAAAAAGGAAGAATCGTTTGAGTATTTCAATCACATCGCCGCCATTACCCGCCCCATTTCCATGCCGCACAATATTGGTGAATGGTTAAATATCACTACAAATGACATGATGTTTGCCAGTATTCTTTTATCAGATGACCTGAAAATCAGCATATTTGAAAACTTAAACCCTCTGAAAAATAGCATAGTCTTTATTGAAGGAGAAGAGTTGGCCTTTATTGGATTGGAGTTGATTGAGGATGAGTCCCGAATCGAGCTATATAAAAAGGGAGTAGAGCTATTGGTAGAAATCAAAAATGAGTTGAACCCTTGAAATCATTTAATTTTATACCATGCTGTGCCACGAATAAAATTTTGGAAATAGAAAGACTCACTGGCAAGTTTAAATCCCTGATTTGAAAATATCTCATCAAAAGGCGCTAAAGACTGGTTTGCTAAGCCACTTACCCATCTAAAAAACAAATACATAGCGTCTAAAAGTGGTTTCCTCCAACTTGGTTTCTCTTTCAGAAAGAAATCGGCTACCAATAGTTTGCCCCTTGTTTTCAAATTCCTTTGAAGCCTATTTAGTAGTTTAACAAGCATCCTCGATTCGAATAAATCAAAGAAAAAAAAACCCAAAATAGCGTCAAATTCTTCGTTCAACTGAAGGTTCTCTGCCCTATCATGAACTAAATTCACCTTTAATCTTTGTACAGGACTCAGGTTATTGATCCTTTGTTTACTTTTTTCCATCATTACTTGAGAAGGCTCTACATAAACCAACAATTCAGGCTCCACGATTTTAAAAATCTCAGAGATTATCCAACCTGTTCCCCCTCCAAGAATTAAGAGTTTATCTCCATTTCTTAAATATTGGAGTAAATCTACTTGTACCATGCGGATTGCCTTCCCATAGATCCATGTGGCTAAGGAATCATAAACTGGGGCTATGAAATCGAAATTATTTTTTGTTTTCTCCTGCTTCATGGAAGAAAAAGTAGTGTAAAAGGAATGAAAAATACCCCATCCCCAAGAAAGCGGTATCTTTCATTGATTCGGAAGAACTCGGGTTTTTCATTGATCCACAAAAGCAAACAGCCCATAGCCAAAAAGACTAACTGTATGGCTATGGTATCCAGTTTGTTTTGCCATATCAGCAGGCAGATACCTGTTAGGATGATGATTCCCAATAAAGCCCTAACCAATATATGTATACGTTTTTTTCCCATTGCCAAGGCCAGAGAAGTGTGGCCATCCAATTCATCTGTGTTGGCTTCATAGCTCGAAAATATCAGCAGGTTCATCATAGCAAGCAGAAAGAATTGGCCAAAAATCAGCCATACTGAAATTCCAGGCCATATTTGGTGGTAAGCAAAAGGGCCTCCCCATATTCCTAGGCTATAAATCAAGCCTACTCCAAGTTCTTTTTGAAGAAATATCGAGGTTTTGTTTCCTACCATCCAAACCAATCCAAGATGTATCAGAACAAGCAGCCCCATGCCCATACCAAAAAGGATTATCGATACAGGCAGATAAAGAATTACCAAGCCAATCACAGCAAGGATTAGGAAGATCCAGGAAAAGCCAATGAAATTAAAATTTTGATGATGAAAAAGGTGCCTGCGGGTATGTGCATTTTCCTTAAGCCTATAGGCATCCATCAAATGGTCGGTTGTATAAATTACCCAAACACTTATGGCCAACACTACCCACCATGCCCACGGCATTTCCAGCTCACTTGCTAGCAAAACCAGGATTGCAGAAGCCAGAGATCCTACTACAACGTCCAGACTTAATAGACTGATGATCTGGAAAATCCGCTTCATATAATGATGGCTAAAGAGCCAGAGGCTCAGAGATCCTTTCGGGAAGTTCTCCCCTGATTTGGTCAATATACTCTCCTATGCTTTTCGAATCTCCTGAAGGAATCCAATTGGGCTCCAGGTCTTTGAAAGGTAACAGGACAAAGCCCCTCTGGGTATACAAAGGATGGGGAAGCACGAGGGTCTCGCTTTCAAGCACTTGACCATTAAACTCAATGATGTCCAAATCAATGGTCCTTGGACCCCATTTCAATGTCCTAACCCTGCCCATATCTCCTTCGACACCATTTAAGACCGCCAGTAAATGATGCGCCGAACCCGAAAAGGAAACTTCAGCTACTGCATTTAAAAAATCTTCCTGCTCTGTAAATCCCCACGCCTTGCTTTTGTATACAGGCGATAGCCTGCTTACCTGGATTCCCGCCTGACTCATTTTCTGGAGGGAAATGTTCAGGTTATCCATCCTATTTCCCAAATTTGACCCTAATCCAATAAAAATCATCGATTATAATGCTCGTTTGATCTATATCTTATGAACGAAGCCTTTCGTTTCCGTAAGTTAAAGGTATCAATATATTTGAAAACTCAAGACACTAGGATTCACATAAATTTAATGCTTACATGAATTTTCTAAGATCATTTTTAGCGAGTTTGCTCGCAATTGTTGTAGGCTTTTTAGTAGCTATCCCCCTGATGTTCATTGTCATAGGCGGAATAATTGCAAGCGCTGGAAAGCAGGAAGCGGTAGTAGTTTCTCCCGGAACTGTGTTGGAAATCAAATTGAATAAACCAATAGTTGAAAATGCGGAAGATTCTCCCTTCGACTTTGACTTTGACGAATTAGGGGCCTTTGGATCTTCATCTTCAAATATGGGGCTTTGGCAAATTGTTCAAAACATTGACAAGGCCAAAAATGATCCCAACATCAACGGAATCTACCTGAACCTTCAAGGAAGCGTGCCTACAGGATGGGCAAACATGACCACTATTAGGGAAGCACTGATAGATTTCAAGACTTCAGGCAAGTTTATCTACTCTTACGGGGAAGTCTATGGTGAGGGAGCTTACTATTTGGCCTCAGTTGCTGACTCTGTATTTATGGCTCCTGAAGGAATTTTTGAATTCAACGGACTGGCATCCAACCCGGTATTCTTGACGGGCATGTTTGAAAAGCTGGATATCGAGCCCAGAATCTTTAGGGTAGGAACCTTCAAATCTGCTGTTGAGCCCTACTTCAGAAAGGACATGAGTGAGCCCAGCCGCCTTCAGACTGAGAAGTATCTTGGGGTAATGTGGGAGTCATTCATTGAGGGTGTTTCTGTTTCAAGAAAAATCTCCAAAGAACAACTGAATCAGACTGCTGAGACCTTCATGTTTGGACGTGGACAGGATGCACTTAACGCAGGACTGATCGACGGAACTACTTTTGATTCCGAAATGCTGAACAAAATTAAAGCTGCAGCAGGAAAAGATAAGTCCGAAAAGGTAAAATTCATAGGCCTAGGAAAATATATGAAAACTGCTGCTTCAAAAAGCAGGGTTTCCAAAAACAAAATTGCGGTAGTATTCGCTGAAGGAACCATCAACTCCGGCAAAAGCTCTGACGGAACTGTAGGTTCTGAGTCCATTGTTAAGGCACTACGCAAGGCCAGACTGGATGACAACGTAAAAGGCATAGTCCTTAGGGTAAACAGCCCAGGTGGCTCTGCATTGGCCTCTGACATGATTGCAGAGGAAATAAGGCTTTGTAGTGAAGCTAAGCCGATCGTCGCTTCTATGGGTAATGTAGCCGCTTCTGGGGGATACTACATCTCGGCACCCTGTGATAAAATATTTGCTCAAGAAAACACCATTACGGGTTCTATCGGGATTTTTGGAATTCTATGGGAGGCAGAAAAAGCCCTGGAGAAAAACATTGGGTTAACATTTGATGAGGTGGAAACTCATAGCCATGCCAACATTGGTAACCCTACTTTCCCCATTGACAATGTCGAATCTGCCTTTATTCAGGCAAATGTCGAACACGGATATGGCAGGTTCATACAAGTAGTGAAAGATGGAAGAAACTTTGCGGACTCTCTGGCAGTAGATAAAATCGCTCAAGGGCGTGTTTGGGCAGGCAAAGATGCCAAAGATATCAATCTTATTGACGAATTTGGGGACCTCTCTGACGCCATCGCTTATGTAAGTGAGCAGGTTGGGATCTCTGACGATCACAGGGTAATCCGTCTACCAAAGGTAAAAAATCCATTCGAGAAGTTGATCGAAGACATGACTCAGTCTTACCAGAACAAAGTAATCGAAGATCACCCAATGGGCAAAGAGCTTAAGAAAATTGAAGAAATGAAAAGAATGATCCCGGAAAGCGGCCTTCACATGTTGATGCCTTATTACGACCAGATTCAGTAATTACAGGATTATTTCTTTTTTACTAATAGGGAGTTGTTTCAAGGAACAGCTCCCTATTTTCATTTTCAAAGAATCTTGAGTAGGCACATAAAAAAAGGCTGCCTTTAACAGACAGCCTTAGTTTTGAGCGAGAGACGGGATTCGAACCCGCGACCCCAACCTTGGCAAGGTTGTGCTCTACCAACTGAGCTACTCTCGCGATTGGGCTACAAATGAAGATGATTATTTTATATTTTCAAAAAAAAAATGAAAAAAGATTTAGATCTAGCCTGAAATATGTTGGACCTTCTTTCTCCAGTGGATAAATGATGCAATCCAAAAAACTAAGTACACCAAACTAAACATCCAATTGAGTTGGGTAAGGACGACTGTAAGGCCTGCACCGAACCCAAGAACCTGTAAGAAGAAAAAAGGATCCAAGGGCTTTTTAATTGAAATCGCCTTGATGGTGAGTTCCAACATGATCCATATCCTTTCAGTGAGGAAGGCGACAATCAGTAATATCCAGGATTGAAAATAGAGAGAGGAAGAGATTAATAAGGTCGGGATGATTCCTTGAAGTAGATTGGGAAGGGTCATGAGTTTTCTAACCCGGAACAGTCCCTGGAAGAATATTGCTTGATGAATCAACAATACTGATGCTATAAATAGTAAAAGTAAGTCCATTATTGATAAAGACTATTTTAAACCGCTTCCATCTACATAATTTCCGATCTCCTGGTATTATAAGCGACATTAATTGAACCAATAAACGTAAGATATGTTCATTTAGATGCTTCAACAACTATGAAAATAATGGATTTATGGATTTTTTTGGTTCAAAAGATTCCATATACCAACTGGGTTAGCGGCCAAAAACACTGTTTACTGGGCTTCGGCCTAATTTCCTAAAAGCTGATTCAGCTTGGCTATATTTTTTTCCGGATTATCGGCTTTGAACACATAACTGCCAGCGACCAATACATCTGCACCTGCTTCCACCAAGGCTGGTGCAGTATTATGGTCTACCCCACCGTCTATTTCAATCAAAGCACTGCTCCCTGTTCTCTCAATCATTTCTTTAAGATCTCTTACCTTTTGAATTGAGTATGGAATAAATTTTTGCCCCCCAAATCCAGGGTTAACCGTCATTAGACATACCTGCTCTAATTCTGGTAAGATATACGCCAAACCATCAAGTGAGCTTGAGGGATTAACGGCTACCCCTGGTCTCATTCCAGCTTCCCGAATGGCATGAATGACCCTGTCTAAATGTACCAAAGCTTCCAAATGCACTGTCAGGTTGTCAGCGCCTGCATCCTTAAAGGCCTGAATGTAGCGTGATGGCTTCTCAATCATCAAATGAACGTCTAGAGGTTTTTTTGAAACTTCCTTTACCGCTTTTAGCACCGGAATTCCAAAGGATATATTTGGAACAAAATTACCATCCATGATATCACAGTGTATCCAGCCTGCCTCTGAACGATTAATCATTTCAATTTCTTCATCCAATTTGCCAAAATTAGATGCAAGGATAGAAGGGGCTACAATTTTCTTCATTTCTATGAAGCCTTTTTTTTGTTAAAAATAAAGTTTTCGGGTAGAGGGTAAACTTAGGTAAATAAGGAAAAAAACACCTATCAGGGCAAAAAGGGAATTAATCGCTATCGACTCTGAGATGGGATGTGGGTTCATTACAGATCCAATTTCCCTATTTAAAAGAATCCCAGCATCAGTACTCAACAAATAACTGAAGTAAGCAAATCCAAAGGTGAGTACGCCTGTAAGGATCATGGTGGTATACCAACCCAAGGCAGAGTACAACCTTAGGCCTATTCCAATGATAATAAGTGCCAGAGGTAGATTAAAAAGTGCTAGCTCTTTCCTGATGAATTTGAAATTCGCAAAGATAGGAATGAATAGTTCTCGACTTTCTCCTCGTTCTATGAGCATAAAGAGCAACACAAAAAACAAGGTCGAAAAGCCTGTAACGAGAAGTATTCCCGAGAAAAATTGAATGAAGTTTTTTTCCGTCCTGAATATTTTCAGCTCACTGCTCATGAGGATGGATTGAAATTCGAGCTTTGAAGCTAAATAAATATTCCAACCGATCCAATTTGATTAATCCATCATCGCAAGATCATGAAGCCACCTGCTCTTTCAAGCACAAAACCCGATAGAAAAACCACCCTCATTTTGTAGGCATACATACCTGGACGGACAATTTTTCCTTTTTCATCCCTTCCATCCCATGAGTCAGCAATTGAAGACTGTTCGTGAACCTTCTCTCCCCATCTGTTGAAAAAACTCATTTCGAATCTCTCTACACCCGAGCCAACAGCAATGAAATTGTCATTTACCCCATCTCCATTTGGAGAAAAGGCATCGGGTACTTGAACCCATTCATCCTCCTGTATGGTAATACTCTGGACGAAGCTGTCCACACATAAACCCTGGGCATCACTTGCAACTAAGGTAATGTCATAAGTTCCAGCTTCGGTGAAGGTGTATATAGGATTTGCCAGATTGGAAACACCTTGACCATCTCCAAAATCCCACTGATAATTTTCAGCGCCTTTGGATCGGTTCAACAATCGAAGCTCTCCTTGTGCTGCAACATGTCTGGAATCCAGGTCTGGAAAACTTTCAAAAGCAGCTATTACATTTCCACCAGAAGTGATATCAAACTCAATGCTAGCAGAGCAGGCCTTTTCATCTGTCACTTGCAAGGCATAAGTTCCAGGGGTTAAGCTGTTGGCTGTGCTTATCTGAAGGGAAGGGTCGTGAGACCAATTATATGCAAGTAGCCCAGTACCATGGCTAATCTTGACCTTTGCCATTCCATTATCCAGGCTACAGAAGCTGGATTCCAACTCAATTAAATCAATCCGAATCGTTGAGTCTGGCTCGATAATGTTGATAAAAGTGGTTTCACTGCATCCATTTGCATCCTCCACTACTGCATAGTGAAGTCCTGATCCAAGATTATCCAGCGAATTGGCATTTAGGTTTTGATTGTCATTCCAAGAAATAGTATAAGGCATCAGACCGCCAGTAACTGTCAGATCTGCCCTGGCATCCTGATCGCCTTTACAGGACAATTCTGTTGCGGTAATGCTGGCTTGTAAAAGCTCTGGCTCAGTAATGGATATTGTATCTGTACGGGAAAGGCATCCACGGATATCCATCACCTTGAGAAAATACATACCTGGGTTCAGTTGATTTACTTCAGGTGCAAAAGAAAAATTGGTATCCTGAATGCTGTAAAAATAGGGAGCTAATCCGCCTGAAGCAGAAATAGAAATTCTACCATCCCCTACCCCATGGCAGGAAACATCCTCTTTTTCGAAAGAAAACTGTAAGGAATCCGGCTCCTCAATATTAAAAATATCCTGAACCTGGCAACCTGAAGAGTCAAGGGTGGTAATGGTATAGGATCCAGGTCCAAGATCAGTAAGAAGATTTTGAGTAAAAAATGTTGTGCTGTCCAAGCTGTATTGAAAATCCCCTGTTCCGCCAAAACTCCTCAATTCCAACCTACCATCTTGACTTCCAAAACAGGAAACATCTGTTTTCTCAAAACTTATGGTTTGGATTTGCTGATTGGAACTGAGAAAAATGAGGCTATCATCTTCACATTGATTTTGATCCCTCACCCTGAACTGATAAGCACCTGCGGCGAGGAACTTGAAATTGGGACTTGACGAAAAGGCATTTTGATTAACGGCAAATTCATAGGTTCCCGAGCCTCCATTTGCTACAAGGCTTACCTCTCCGGTATTGTCTCCATAACAAATGACATTTTGGATTTGTGCCATCCCCAAAGAAAGCGGCATGGGCTCGTCTATGGTGAAAGTGAGGTCAAAAGAATTAAAAGAGACGTCCCTGATTGTAACAGTATGGACCCCCGGTGGCAATTGGTTAATGGTACGATTAGGCAGGGCTTGGCCACTGCCATTCAACTCGTAAGAATATGGTCCGGTACCGCCTGAGGCATCAATGGTTATGTAGCCATCATTCAGTCCGAAACAACTGACATCACCCAAGTCTTCTACTTGAGCGGTAAGAGGTTGTGCATGCAGAAGAAATGGGAAATAAAAAGCCGTGATGACTAATACAATTCGCAAGTTCATGGAATATTTTGTATTTACTTCACAATAAGGCAATATTCAACGAAATTGAAAAAACGATTTTCACAAAGTCCTAACTCAAAAATCAACTCGATAGCAGTGGAGTTTCCTTGATAAATGTGCGGGAATTGGCAGCTTTTTCAGAAAACTTTATTTGGATTAAATCTAAATAACCGTTAAAATTGTTGAAGGCCACATAAGGATCCAGAGGATGAATTCGATAAAGGTATTTATTGCTGATGCAGCATTTCTTGTCAGAGAGGGCATCAAATCTGTAGCGGCTGCCTATGATCACATAGAGGTTATCGGGGAATCAGCTCGTGCAGACGAGTTGCGTGCAAAATTAAAGAGATATTCACCTGATTTATTGATCATTGACTATAGCTCACCCAATTTTTTCAGTATTGAGGACATCAAGTATGTGGCCAAACACTACCCCAGCATAAATTTCTTGGTTATCACTTCGGATATTAAAAAAGAAGACGTCTTGACAGTTTTGGAACAAGGGGTAACAGGCTTCTTATTAAAGGAATGTGATAAATCAGAGATCATCAGCGCCATCAATGCCTCTTCTAAAAATGAAAAATTCTTCTGTGGCAAGGTACTGGATATCATCCTAGATAGAGATCAAACCCCTTCTTGTGCTCCTGCAAACCTAACCGAACGGGAAACTGAAATTGTAAAATTGATGGCAGGAGGCAAAGGAACCAACGAAATGGCTGAAGAACTTTCACTCAGTGTCCATACCATTTACACCCACAGGAAAAATATCATGAAAAAACTTGGAGTAACCCGAGCTGCGGAGGTTATCCTATATGCCATTAATTCCTCTTTAATTGAGGGCTAGGCATTTTTTTAACTACTTAGAATTTTCGTAACATTGCCAATTCTTTTAAAAAGGAAACTGAATGGCAAAGATATTTGTAACTGGTGCTGATGGAATGTTGGGTTCCAACCTGGTGAGAGAATTGCTGGGGAGAGAATACCAAGTCAAAGCATTTATCCTGGAAGGGAAATCAAGTCCTACTCTTGAAGGCCTACCCATTGAATATGCTGAAGGAAACCTGCTTGATAAGCATAGCGTTTTGGCGGGTATGGAAGGTTGCGATTATGCGATTCATGTCGCTGCGGTTACAAGCGTCTGGCCCTCTAAAGGCTCTATCTACCATAGGGTCAATGTAGAAGGGACTGAAAACATCATTGAAGCTGCACTTGAAACGAAAATCAAAAGGCTCATTCATGTGGGAAGTGCCAGCTCTTTTGGTTTTGGTCACCAGCATGAGCCTGGAAACGAAGAAACTCCTTACAAATCTGGTAAATATGGCCTTGATTACATTGATACCAAGAGAGAAGGCCAGTTTAGGGTCGAAAAAGCGGTAAGAGAAAGGGGCCTGGATGCGGTCATTGTCAATCCTACTTTTATGATAGGCCCGTACGATTCTCAACCAAATGCTGGGAAAGTAATCCTGGGCGTGTATGAGAAACAGACGCCTGGCTATAGCCCAGGAGGAAAAAACTGGGTCTATGTCAAAGACGTGGCAGTTGGCATTGCCAATGCCATTGAAAAAGGTAAAACTGGAGAGTCTTACATCCTTGGCCATGAAAATCTTAGCTTCAAAGAAGCTTTTAAAATCATAGCTGAAGTAGTAGATAGGCCATTTCCATCATTTGCAGCCCCTGCACCTTTAGTTAAGTTGGCTGGAAGATTTGGAAGCCTAGCCTCTTCGATTACAGGCAAAGCACCCACAGTCTCCTACAAAATGGCATGGATTTCTTGTGATGGTCATTATTTTTCACCTAAAAAAGCCGTTGAAGAACTTGATTTGCCACAAACTCCGATTCGCGTAGCCATAAAAGAGGCATTTGATTGGTTCAAGGAAAATGGATATCTGAAATCATGAAAAAAGAATTTCAAGACAAAGTAGTTTTGATTACTGGCTCCAGCATGGGCATAGGCAAAGCCATGGCCAGTCATTTTGCCATGAGGGGAGCTAAGGTAGCCATCAATGCCAGAAACGCAGAGAAGTTGGGTAGAACTGCTAAAGAATTGCGTCAAGAAGGTTTTGAAATCCTCGAAGTTCCTGCGGATGTCAGTGTATGGGAACAAGTAGAAGGAATGATCACTTCCGTTGTGACACATTTTGGACAACTTGATATCTTGATCAACAATGCCGGAATTGCAACTAGAGGGAGTGTCGAAAACGTGAGTCCTGAGGTTTTTCAAAAAATGGTTAATGTCAACATTCTCGGATCAGTATTTCCTTCTAAGGCTGCTATGCCATATATATCCAAACAAAGTGGAAGCATCATATTTGTATCGAGCATTGCGGCTTTTTACGGTTTGCCGTACAATGGCATTTATAGCAGCACGAAAAAGGCGTTGACCGCTTTCTCGGAATCATTAAGACTAGAGACTAAGGAGAAAGGAATTCACGTTGGGATAGCCTATGTAAGCTTCACTGAAAATGATCCCCAAAAGATCATCTTGGATTCTGATGGCAACCGAATTTATCTAGAAAACCGAAAAGGCATTAAAAAACAAAGCCCGGAAACAGTTTCTTCGATCATTTCAAATATGGTTTTAATGAGAAGGAACAGCGTTTCGCTAAGTTTTATGGGAAAAGCGCTTAACTTCATTCATAGGATATTCCCTGGCATCATAAAAATGATCTATACGAGAAACATGGCCACCATCAAGGCCCAATCTGAAGGGAAGCCCAGATATGTAGAGGCTGAAAAAAATAAATGAAGAATTGTCAGGTTCTTAGGCCAGAAGCTGCTTCAATTTTGGATGCTTGGTGTGCTGGATAAAGTGAGGCAATTGCTGCAAGGAGGAGTACGGTTATCCCCACAAGCAAAAAGTCGCCCAATTGCAGTTCCACAGGGAAGGCCTTCACCCTGAAGCTGTCCCCACCCTGTAGCTGGACAAAGCCCCAGTACTTTTGTCCAAGGCCCAATACCAGGGCGGACAGTACTCCAATGCCACTACCAATGGTACCTACAAAGAGACCGGTTCGAAAGAAAGTATTTCGTATAAAGGAACTTGAAGCCCCAAAAGATTTCATGACTGCAATATCCCTGCTTTTTTCCAGGACAATCATCGAAAGGCTTCCTACGATATTTATTGCAGTTAGCGCATTCATCAGTACCAGAATAAGATAACTGATGTACTTCTCATTTTTCATGACTCGATAGAGTGTCTTATGCTGCTCATACCAGGTGAGAACTTCATATTTATCCCCTAGCCTATCTTCTATCCTGTTTTTGAATGCCTCGGCTTTTTTTAGGTCAGTCAATTTGACCTCGTAGGCTGAGATTTGTTTTTCAGCTTTGAAGACCCTTCTGACAAAGCCCAGGTCTCCAAAAATATATTTTTCGTTGTACTCTTTTTGAACATCAAAATGACCTGAGGGAAGGATGTAAGTTGGCTGTATGGCACTTGCTATCTCAAAAGCCTTCACATCCTTTGGCACGTAAAACATGCTAATGGGATTCCGTTCATTTTCATAATCTGTATTAAGCCTGCTGGTGATAAGGCTTCCCATGATAACCTGTGGATAGCCATTTCTGGTAAAGGGGGTAAATCTGCCCCGATAAATAAAAGTATCCAAAGGATTTACATCATTGAAATCAGCTTCGATTCCTTTAAGAACCGCCAGGCTTTGGTTATCCACATACTTTAGCCAAACCCTGTCTTCGAGGGTCTTGGTAACATAGACCACCTCAGGGTCAGCCATCAAATCAGCATAAAGTTGGTCATCTGCCTCAAAAAATTTACCCTCTGCTGCAACAATCTTTATATCCGGATCAATGGCAGCAAACAAATCTTCAATAAAGCCAGTGAGTCCGTTGAATACAGATAGTACCAGAATAAGGGCGGCAGTTCCCACTGCGATACCGCTGATACTCACCCAGATGATGATGTTGATGGCGTTGGAAGACTTCTTCGAAAAGAGGTATCTCCGGGCTATTTTATTTGAGACATTCATATATCCTTGCTCTCGGGATCTTCACTTGCTCCCTTGCTTTCGTCCTCCTCAACCAATGTATCCAATAACCTACTTATTCGATCTGCTTCTTTAAAAGAGTCATCTTCATAAAATTGCAGTTCAGGAATCTTGCGAATCTTATTTTTGATTCTTGCAGCGAGACTTTTTCTGATCTCCCATGAGTTTTCATTCAAAATACCCACCAATTCTTCTAATTTAGAGTCGGGTAAAACAGAGACATAAACTTTGGACAAACTAAAGTCTGCAGGTACTTTTACCTGACTCACTGTGACCATCACCCCATTCATATATACCTGTTTCAACTGCAAGATTTCTGATAATTCTTGCTGGATCAGTTTGCTAACTTTTTTTTGGACTTTGGTTTCAGCCATTTAAGGTTTGGAAGCTTAAAAAAATTTATACCTTCGTTGATCTGGATTATTTCCAATATAATGAACGAAGGTACGAAATGGAATCATATTTCCGAATCATAAGCTACGGAAAACCCTTTTATGGGCAAGGGATGCTTGCCTCAATTTTCCTTTTGATCTACACCCTTTCCAATACGATTTCCCTGGTTGCCATCATCCCCTTTCTGGAAATCTTGTTCAGCCAAAATGCTTTTCCGCAGCCTGAGGAAGCCTTGATATGGTATAATGCCTCCTCGTTAAAGGCTCATGGCTACTTCCACCTGGGAGAAGCCATCCAAAATTATGGGCCTAGACAAATGTTGCTGTATTTCAGTATTTTCTTAACAAGTAGCATCCTTATAAAAAATATTTCCAAATACCTGAGTTCATACTTCATGGCGCCTTTTGAACAAGGAATCATGCAAGAGCTAAGAAATCACATTTTCAAGCATTTAATGATTCAAGATCTCTCATTCTTTACCAGCAGAAAGAAGGGAGACCTGATTAATGTTATCCTAAGCGATGTAAATGTAGTTAGGGAGGCGATCATTGGCACCTTGCTTGCGCTTTTTCGGGAGCCCATTACCATGGTAATTTTTATATTGACCCTCTTATTCATATCCTGGAAACTAACATTGTTTACACTACTGGTACTACCGCTTACAGCACTCGTAATCGCACGGATACGGACACCTCTTAGACGTAAGACAAAGGAAGGACAAAAAGCCCTTGGCAAACTTGTAGCTTTGATTGATGAACAGCTCGGTGGGATAAAAATCATCAAGACATTCCAAAAAGAATCTTTTGCAGTAGATTCTTTTGAAAAGGAGAACCAGAATTACACAGATTTCCAAATTGGAATTCGCAGGCAATCAGAACTTGCTTCTCCCCTAACTGAGGTCTTGAGTATACTGGTAATCTGTGCGGTCATATATTTTGCAGGCACTTTGATTTTGGAGGAAAATTCTGGTTTGAAGCGGTCAGAATTTCTCGGCTTTATTGCTGTTTTCAGTCAGTTTATATCCCCCATAAAGGTATTCGCCAATGCCATGACCAAGGTTCAAAGAGCAATCGCTGCTTTCGAGAGAATTACTGGTCTCCTGGACCACCAACCACAAATTGCGAATCGCGAACAGACAATCCCTTTAGCAAACTTCAGTGATCAAATAAGCTTTGAAAACCTAAATTTTGCCTACAAAGAGACTCTTGTACTTCAAGACATCAATTTCACCTTAAAAAAGGGAGAAAGTCTTGCCCTTGTGGGTCCTTCTGGAAGTGGGAAAAGCACCCTGGCTCACTTAATGGCCAGGTTTTATGATCCACAAGCAGGTGCAATATTCCTTGATGGCCATGACATAAGAAATTACGAAATCGAGGAACTTAGGAGCCTTATTGGGATGGTAGATCAGGAGGGGATTTTATTCCATAGCTCAGTAAAGGAAAATATTGCCTTTGGGGTACAAAATCCCAACATGAATTTGGTGATGGAAGCGGCTAAAAATGCCTATGCCCATGAATTCATCATGGAATTACCGGAGGCTTACGACACCCTCATAGGAGATCGAGGAATTCAGCTCTCAGGCGGACAAAGACAACGTCTTTCCATTGCCAGGGCACTACTCAGAAACCCTGAAATACTAATCCTTGATGAAGCTACTTCCAACCTGGATACCCAGTCAGAAAAAGAAGTTCAGCACGCATTGAGCAACTTGCTAAAAGACAGAACCTCTATCATCATTGCACATAGACTTTCTACCATTGTTCATGCAAATAAAATCATCGTGTTAAAGCAAGGAAAGATTGTAGAACAAGGAACCCATCAGGAATTGCTGGCAATGGGAGGCTTGTATCAGGAGTTGTATCAGGTACAAACTACCTAAATCACCTTTCAAGGTTGAGGTAAGAAACAAGCAGGTTAAATTCTTCTTCCCAGCCTACATTGTATTTGATTCTATTCCTGGTAGTGGGAATTAAGGTACTCAACTTATTGGAGGAGGGATCTTCCTTGATGGCAACCAGGAAGTTGGTGATATCCTCCTGAGTTGCATATTGATACCAACCATTTATTTCCCTGCCGATTTGCTTGAGGGCATATTTATCATCCTCATAAAACCTCCTCAATCTGTCCATGGCCATGTCATCCTCTGGTATGTCTCTCACTTCTTCTAGCAGGAGAACCATATTCTGCATCAATTTGATATATTTTTTTTCTATGGAGACAGACTTTGCAGCAAAATTCTTGAGTTCAGTTCGGTTCTTTTCACTCAAAGCTCCTTCATCAGGGGCGTAGCAAGATTGGAAAAAGCCAGCAATTGTCAATAGAAGTAAAATAAACAGGATATTTTTCTTAACACTCACCATAAACCAAAGATAAAGGATTTTTTTTTACCTGTAAGATCTTCATATTCACAAACAAATTAACTTTATAATATACCATTAAGATGCAAATAAGCAGGTACACACTGATTTTCAGCATTTTCCTACTTTGTTTCTGCGCTGTGGGTTTTAGCCAAAAGAAAAAAATCCCAAAGAAAGACAGCCTTGTACAAATAACTACTCCTCATGGCAACATGATTGTCAGGCTTTATACTGAAACCCCTGCCCACCGAGCAAATTTCCTGAAATTAGCGGGAGAGGGATATTATAACGGAACTACCTTTCACCGAGTGATCAAAGAGTTTATGATTCAGGGTGGAGATCCATATAGCAAGGATCCCAAAAAGAAGAACCTTGCAGGTCAAGGGGGCCCGGGCTATACCATTCCCGCAGAGATTAATACAAAATTTATCCATACCAAAGGGGTGCTTGCAGCAGCTAGAACAGGAGACAGGGTAAACCCTAAAAGAGAATCCTCAGGATCACAGTTTTATATTGTACAAGGCAAAAAATATACTGAGCAGGAAATTCAGAGAATCACTAATGGAATGATGCAGCAAAACCCTGACTTCAAATTTACTGAAGCACAGAAAACTGCATATATGGAGATAGGCGGAAGCCCATGGCTGGATGGGGCATATACAGCTTTTGGGGAGGTAATCTCAGGATTGGAAGTCATTGACAAGATCGCAGCTCAAAAGGTGGTTCCCAGGGTAAATCGCCCAGTTAAAGACATCAGCATGAGCATGGAGGTCATTGTAATGAAGAAGAAAAAAATCACCAAAACCTACGGTTTTGAATACCCTAATAAAAAATAACTGTCTTAAATTGGAAAAAAGCCCCTGTTTGTATAGGGGCTTTTTTATGCGAGTAATTCTTCCAAGTCCGTTACATCCAGGGATTTGTAAATATCATCTTCTACTGATATGATATCATCTGAAAGTTTGGCTTTCTTCCTTTGGAGGCTCAGAATTTTTTCTTCGATGCTATCTTTGGTGATGAATTTATAGTAGAAAACCGTCTTCTTTTGTCCGATCCTGTGGGAGCGATCTATCGCTTGATTTTCTACCGCTGGATTCCACCATGGGTCAAGGATAAAAACATAATCAGCGGCTGTAAGATTTAAGCCAACTCCTCCTGCTTTCAAACTGATCAAAAACACCTTGATGCCTTTATCCTTTTGAAAGGTATCCACCTGGTTTTGACGATCTTTCGTCATTCCGTCAAGGTAGTTGTACCTGATACCTTCTTCGTCAAGGTCATTTTTCAAGAGTTGGAGCATCTTAACAAACTGGCTGAATATCAAAACCTTAGAGCCATCACTTTCAATCACTTGTTTAAGTAACCTTTTCAATTCCTTATACTTCCCAGAGTCTTTCAATTCAAATTTTTCTGGCTCCACCATTTTCGGATGAATCGCTATTTGGCGAAGTTTCTGTAGTCCTGTAAGGATGTTGAGTTTGTTCTTCTTCCAAGCGTTCTGGGTAATCAACTCCATCAGGTAGTTCCTGTAGGTATTCTTGATATCCTCATAGAACTTCTCCTGCCCTTCTTGCATTTCACAGTACTGGAGTTTTTCAATCTTGGGTGGCAAGTCCTTTTCAACCTGGTTCTTTTTTCTTCTTAATATAAATGGAGAAATGATTCGTCTCAATTTCGCCGAGCGATTTGCGTCCTTGTTCTTTTCAATGGGAGTTACATAAAAACGCTTGAAGAAAGCCTCATTGCCTAATAAACCAGGATTGAGAAATGCCATTTGTGACCAAATGTCCATGACGGTATTCTCTATAGGTGTACCAGTGAGAGAAAGTCTGTGCTTGGAAACCAATTTCCTTATGGCTTTTGCCGTCTTGGACTCAGGATTTTTGATCATCTGGCTTTCATCCAGAATGACATAGTGGAAAGGAAAAGCCTTTAATTCCTTGATATCCTGCCTTACTATCCCATAAGTCGTCAGGATCAAGTCAAATTTTGCAAAATAGTCCAGATCCTTCCGCCTGCCAACTCCAGTATGAACCAGTACCTTGAGGGCTGGAGTAAATTTTCGGGCTTCATTGCACCAGTTGTGAACCAGCGAAGTGGGCAAAACAACCAATGAAGCCGTTTCATTGCCTTCCTCCTTCTCTTTCAGCAAGAAGCTCAAGGTCTGAACGGTTTTACCCAAGCCCATGTCATCTGCCAGAATTCCTGCCATTCCATGGTTTTTCAGGAAATAAAGCCAGTTAAATCCCTCCTGCTGATAGTTTCGTAAAGTAGCATTCAATCCATCAGGAGGCATGATTTGTGGGATTGTCTCCAGATTTTTAATTGACTCTAACCAATCTGAGCCTTTTTTATTCTTACTTGGGAAGTTCAATAATGGAGCCTGATATTTTTTTATTCCAAGAGAACCGTCTTCCTTCTCCTTGGAAACCTCCATGAGGTGCCGGTAGTCAGAGAACCATTCTTCAGGAAGAATAGCAATGCTTCCATCCGGGAGGACATATTCTCTTTGATTTTTCAGGATGTGGGTCCTGAATTTTATGAATGGAATGACAAATTTTCCGATCCTTACTACGGCCTTGATGTCAAACCAGTCACCTTCCTCCGTTGTCGTCAACTCGATCTCAGGACGATTGAGGTTCAAATGATAGTGCTGGTCTTTCTGAACAATGTCAATGTCATGCTCTACCAGCAGATCTCTATATTTTGACAACCAACCCAAGCCAGATTCCTTTTCGACATATTGCCAAGGTGTAAGGCTATTGGGATTAGGTTGAATCTCGTCTAGCAGTTGTCTGACGGAGCTTTCTTTCTCCTGGTCTCTGATTATCCTAAAGAAGGTAATATCAGGATCATTTTTAACCATCTGAGCCTTTACCTTATGCTCATCTTCAAGGGGTATGCTAAATTCACCATAATTAACTTCCCGAATAAAGGAGAAGCTGTCTCCATTATTCTCTTTGACCTGGATTGAAAAAACAGGATTCTTTTTTATGTCCTGAATATGAAAACCCTTTGCTGAGATATCATATTTCTCGACTATTTGACTGATAAATTTTTTGTAGTAAACATCTTCCTTCTCCTTAGGAATTGAAATATTCCTTTTCTTAAGGAATGGCCTAAGTTTGGCTCCCTCTACATCTTGTTCAAAAGAAAATACCTCGCCATTAAGAAGCATCCATGCAGGTTCAAGGGCTAGAAGTATGGCATTCTTAAACTGGAAGTCAATTTTTGTTCCCCTTAGTTTGATTGTAGGGAAATAGACTGTGAAGTCTTCATGCCTCCTAAAATGGAATAGCACGGTAGCCTTTTCCGGCAGAACTTCCAAGGGGGTATGGGCAGGATAACTGTCATTCCCCATACTGAAGACCAGTTTGCCAATAAGTAGCGGAAGAATTTGGGCCATCTTCCTTTGGATAAAGCTGGCGGCCAATTTTTCGATTTCACCGTTAAACTTCTTATTGAAAAATTCAAAGTCCTTCCTGGGATTACCGCCGAAACGTTTTACGATCTCACGAGGCGTTATGTCTCCCGCGAGTTTTATCAATTCCCTGTCAGTATCGTCCATGCCATCTGCAAACTGTGCCATATTTTCAGGATAGGCATGCTGATGGACAAGGCTCAATGACCTATTGGGCAACAATTGGACATAGTGAGAAGAGATCAGGTAACCAAGGTACTCATGGTGATAAGTGGAATAAACAACCCTAAATGGTAATGCCGGATCTACGAGACGCATAAAAACAACGTACTGTTGTGTGTGTGAAAAAGAAAAAGAAAATGCCTAAATGAAAAGGACAATCACCAAATATAAGCAAGCAATGTTAACTTAATTTCAACTTAATGCGCCCAATTTTTCCTGACCTGTTTCTGGCTTATTCATGTAATATATTGAGTTTTTTTTATTTCCTGCAAATATTTATTTCAATTCTCCTAAAACATGTAGATAGCAATTAAAAATTCAATAGTTGGAGATATTCAAAAGCACTATTTCACCATATATGTAACAAGCGGATCCCCGTTCCCTGCACTCGCTTATTGGCATAATTTCACGAATTTCTCATATAAATGGTTTTCTCATATATCTTGCGCACTATAACTTTGTAGCATAACTTTCAGAAATAGCTTTCGTATTAGAATAAAGTTTCTGAAATTTCTGAAAATTTTCTCAACTTGCGATATGCAACAACATTTCATCGAGCAAATTCAACACCTGAGGGGACTGAAAGAGGAAGAAAAGAGCATTGCCCAAAAGGTACTGAACGGTCAAAGAATAAATCAGGAAGAAGGGCTGTTTCTTTTTGAACACTCAGACTTGCCTTTCATCGGCTTATTGGCTAATCACATTCGCCAAAAGAAGCACGATAAAAGGACCTACTTCAATCGAAATTTCCACCTTGAGCCTACCAACGTTTGCATTTACACCTGTAAGTTTTGCTCCTACTCCAGAAGGATCAAAAAGCGTGAGGATGGTTGGGAACTGGATTTGGACCAAATGATGGATCAGATCAAACTTTATGATGGAAAACCAGTAACTGAGGTTCACATTGTCGGTGGGGTACTGCCTCAATATAATTTCCAATTCTACATAGACCTTTTCAAAGCCATAAAGGCTCATAGGCCAGAGTTGCATATCAAGGCTCTGACTCCAGTGGAATACCACTACATTTTCAAGAAGGCCAAGGTGTCATACAGGGAAGGCCTACAAGCCATGATAGATGCAGGACTTGATTCCATGCCGGGTGGCGGTGCAGAAATCTTCGATGAGGAGATTAGGGAAGACATCGCAGGGGGTAAATGTACGTCTGCAGAGTGGCTGGAAATGCATGAGATCCTTCACGAGTTGGGCCTGCGCTCAAATGCTACGATGCTGTATGGCCATGTTGAAAATTACTCCCATAGGCTTGACCATATGGAAAGACTTAGACAACTACAAGATCGAACGGGTGGCTTCCAAACTTTCATCCCATTGAAGTTTAGAAACCAGAACAATGAAATGTCTCATCTTCCAGAAAGCACAGTAATTGAAGACTTGAAGAATTATGCCATCTCAAGGATCTACATGGACAACTTTGATCATATCAAGGCTTACTGGCCTATGATTGGCAAGGATACTGCCCAGCTTTCTCTTTCTTATGGAGTAAATGACATCGACGGAACTATTGACGATACCACAAAAATCTACTCTATGGCAGGAGCAGAGGACAAAAATCCGGCTATGTCTACTTCTCAATTGATCGACATGATTGAATCTGCAGGAATGATAGCGATTGAAAGGGACACGCTATACAATGTAATCCATGACTACAGCAAGGAAGAATTCAGTGGGGAAGAAGTTTTGGTTAATAGTGGAAAATAAAGCTGGAAATGATTGAAATATACTTTGTCAGACACGGTGAAACAGACTACAACCGTAAAGGAATTGTCCAGGGTAGTGGCATAGACTCAGACCTGAATGATACTGGTAGGCAGCAGGCTCAGTCTTTCTTTGAGTCATACAAAGGGATTGAATTCGATAAAGTCTTTGTAAGTGAATTGAAAAGAACCCATCAAACCATGGCTCCATGGTTGGAGTTGGGTTATCAATTCGAGCTAAGTCCAGGATTAAATGAATTCAGTTGGGGCATCCATGAAGGTGTAGTTCCTACTCCTGAGCAAAGGGCAGATTTTCAGCAATTGCTAGTCGAATGGTCGGCAGGCAACCTTAGCCATAAGGTAGAGAGAGGGGAATCCCCTATCCAAGCCTGGGACAGAGCAAAATCATTTTTTTCTGAGATTCAAAACGCTTCTCAGGGGCGCTACCTGATGTGCTCGCATGGAAGACAATTAAGAATCATCATTGCCAACCTGCTAGGGGAAGACATGAAGTACATGGAGAAATATAAACATTCCAATACCGGATTGTCCATACTCCAATTGGAAAAAGATCAGACCGGAAAATTACACTTGCTCAATAACCTTGAGCATCTCCAAAAAGCTGAAAAAGTTTAATGATTAAGATTGCACTGGTTTCTTATATCAATACTCGACCTTTCATTGACGGGCTTGAACGTTTTTTTGATGAGCATGAAGTCCAATTACATATCCTTCCTCCATCTGCATGTGCAAGGGCATTAAAGGAAGGCAGGGTCGATATGGCACTCATGCCTGTAGGAGCATTGGTGAATTTCCAGCACATTTCATTGTTAAGTAATTTTTGTATCGGGGGAAATGGGCCAGTCAATTCTGTTTTCATTTTTTCTGAAGTCCCCATTTCCAGTATAGATTTCCTTTACCTTGATCCCCATTCCAGGAGCAGCAATGGATTGGCCAGGGTTTTATTGAAGCATCATTGGAAAAAAGATGTACCCTTTCAAATGCTCCCTGAAAGGCCCTTTGATGTCATTAAAGGAAGGCATGCAGGTGTCATCATTGGTGATCAGGCAATCAAATGCAGGGGAAATTATGCCTATGAATATGACCTTTCTGAGCATTGGAAAAAAATGACTTCGCTCTCCTTTCCATTTGCTGTATGGGGCTATGATGCTGCAAAGTTAAATCCCGTCTTTTTATCCAAAATAGAAGAAGCACTCGAATGGGGTGTGGCGCAGCGTAGGGAAAGTGCCATCAAGTGGGCTGCACATTATGGCATACCCGAAGATTTTGCCATCCCTTATTTGATGAGAGATATCGATTTCAAATTCGATTATCCCAAGCACAAGGCACTTCATTTATACCAACACGCCTTAACTTCCTTACCCCAACTTCAATTACAGACTGTCTAAAGTCATCCACCTTTTTTAGCAGTAATTCGTATATTTTATCAAGGTCATCTTGATAAAATACAGCCATGAATTTTTTTTACTCACTTTCCATAGTAACCCTAATCGGAGTCACTCTATACCTATTTCAGGTCAATCGAGCTTAACAGTATACCTACCAGCCTTCCATATCTATTAGAAAAAGCAGCAATGTCAAATTAAGTCCAAGCCCAGAAGACCTGGTAGGAAAAATGCTTTTTGAAGAAAACTGTGTAATATGCCACAAAAATTCTGGACGAATTTCGGCAGGCTACCTATATGAATCTATTGATAAATATGAAGGCAAAGAAGAATGGCTTATAAGTTACATACTAGATGCTAGAGGAATGGCAGCAAAAGGAGATCCTGAGGCAATCGCCCTTTATGAGAGTTACAACAAGCAGAATAAACCTTCATTCCCCCAATTATCTAGAAGAAAAGTAAGCCTGATCGTTGGCTATCTAAAATTCCTTTCAGAAGATTCCAAAAGAGGTGATTAGAATTTTTTTACTCTCCTGCCCTACGGGATAACTTAGGTCATTTCAAATATCCTTTAATTCATTTTTATAACTAAAAATCTAGTTTCAATGAGCAGGTCCTTCAAGTTTATAAGCCTAACAGCCTTTCTGGTAATTGTTTATTACTTCAGTATCGTTGCTAATGGAATGATTAATCCTCCTATTTCAATTTTTGCAGACTCGAATGCAGGCGTTGCTTTCTGTGGAACTGTTGACATGAGTCCAGCAAATGACCCAGCAAATGACCACCCTGGCAGAGCCCTATTCAGGACATCCTGTACAGCTTGCCACAAAATGCAGGGCAAGTTAGTCGGTCCACCCTTAATGGGTGTAGTAGAAAAGTATAAAGGACAGAAGGAATGGCTTCATTCCTGGATAAAAAACTCAAGAAAAATGATTGAAGAAGGAGATCCTCAGGCCGTTGCTTTATTTAAAGAATACAATGAATTGTCCATGCAAACCTTCACAAATTTATCTGATGAGGACATCTCGGGTATAATTTCCTACATGGAAGCCTATACCCGAGAAGCTAAGGAGATGGGCTATTAAAATCAGGAAAGAAAATACCCAATCCTAAGGATTTCTGCGAAAACACCTCCAGCGGTAACAATATTTCCTGCGCCTGGACCTTTGATCACCAAGGGTCTATCCTTGTAGCGTTCTGTGGTGAACACAATCATGTTGTCACTTCCAGACAGTTGACGAAATGGATTTTCAGCTGTCACACTCTGCAAAGAGATATAAGCCTTCTCTCCTTCCAGGGTAGCAATATACCTGAGTACCTTCCCTTCTGCCTTAACCCTATCCCTCTGATCTTCGAAGAATTGTTCATGTTTCTCCAACTCTTCCAGGAATGAAGCCACATCCGGTGCCTTTATACAAGCCTCTGGTAATATTTGTTCTACATCCAGATCTTCGGGTTCAAGTTTAAGTCCTGACTCTCTGGCCAAGATCAATAGTTTTCTAGCCACATCTTTTCCTGAAAGATCTGTACGAGGATCTGGTTCAGTATATCCTTTCTCCATGGCTTCTTTGACAATCTCATGGAATGGCCTATTTGTCTCTCCAAATGAATTGAAAATGAAAGAAAGGGTACCTGAAAGGACTCCTTCAATCTGAAGTATCCTATCACCACTGGTAATCAAGTCGTTAAGTGTGGTAAGAACAGGTAATCCTGCACCCACATTGGTCTCATAGAAAAACTTCACGCTGTTTTTCTCTGCCAGTTTTTTAAGGTAGGTGTATTGTTCGTATGGCCCAGAGACGGCGACTTTATTGGGTGTTGATATTGAGATGGAATTTACCAGAATATGTTCGTAGAAAGGAATGGGCAATTCACTTGCAGTGTTGTCAATGAATACACTGTTTGGAAGATTCAAGGATATCATCCTTTCCACAAATAGTCCCAAATCACTCTGTTGGGTCGCATTTTCAAGTTTTTTCTCCCAAGCATCCAATTCAATTCCTTCTTTATTGAAAAGCATCTTTCTGGAATTGGCAAGGGCGACGACCCGAATATCAACAAAGAGGTTTTCCATCAGGTATTCTCTTTGCTCCAAGATTTGGTTGATCAATGTACCTCCTACATTCCCTACTCCTACGATAAACAGGTTTAGTGTATAGTAATTAGAAAGAAAGAATACATCATGGACAGCATTTAAAGCCTTGCCTTCATCTTCCTTTCTAATAACAACCGAAATATTTCTTTCTGAGGAACCCTGAGCGGTAGCGATGATGTTGACCCCGTTTCTTCCCAATCCTGAGAAAAATTTCCCCGAGATGCCAGGCTGAGACTTCATGTTATCACCAATCGCAGCCACTACGGAAAGGCCATTCTCCACTTGAACGGAATTGATCATTTTTGCATTTCTTTCCAGGGCAAATTCTTCTTGTAGGGCATTCCTGGCACTTTCTGCGTCTTCAGGTTTGATGGCCAGAGATATCGCATGCTCAGAAGAGCCCTGGGTAATCAGGATCGCGTTGATATTCTCTCTGGATAATACATCAAACAGCCTTG
Source organism: Bacteroidia bacterium (assembly GCA_022760475.1). Lineage (GTDB taxonomy): Bacteria > Bacteroidota > Bacteroidia > J057 > J057 > JALEFZ01. The sequence goes on from JALEFZ010000069.1 coordinate 124,347, forward strand.
CAGCCACATTGGAAGCTCCAAACAAAGCACTTCCAGCCAGTGTCAAGAGGGAGATGTCCTTGATGGAAGTAATTCCTTTTACTGTATGCGGATAGGGTTCAGGCTTATCACTGATCAGGGTTCCAGAAGCATCGGGATTGAAAGAGTTTTTGATCCTGACGGGAATCCTGTTTTCCAGTGCAGGAATGATGGTAGGTGGGTAAATTACCTTGGCACCAAAATGAGACATTTCAAGCGCTTCTTCGTAGGACATACTACTTACAGGAAAAGCCTGTTCCACCTTCCTTGGATCGGCAGTAAGTACCCCGTCGACATCAGTCCAAATCTGGATCTCCTCTGCCTTAATAGCCGCAGCAACCAAAGAGGCTGTATAATCAGATCCTCCACGACCCAGGGTAGTAGTTACTCCATGCATATCTGAAGCAATGAAGCCTGTTATAATGGAAACTTTTCCCTGTGTTTCTTGAAAATGTTGCCTGATATTCTCGTAGGTTTTCTCTCGAAATACCTTTGCATGTCCATGAGAAGAATTTGTCCGAATCAAGTTCCTTGCATCTACAAACATGGCAGAATAGCCTCTGCAAATTAAGATTTCGCTCAAGGTATATGCAGACATTCTTTCTCCAAATGAAAGAATAATATCCTCAGTCCTCCTGGTAAGGTCCCTGGTAAGGGATAAGCCATGGAGAAGACTCCCAAGGTTTTCTTTTGTTTCGATCAGTTCCTGAAGGATTCCAGGCCTTCTTTTTTCATCAAAAATATGTTGATGAATGGTTTGAATATGTTTGGCAGAAAATAGTTCCAGATAGCCTTTGTATTCCGGAGACCCTTTGGATGCCATGACACACATTTTCAACAACAAATCCGTCATTCCACCCATGGCTGACACTACAACACTTACCTCTTCTCCCCTTTCCAAACTGGATATGATGATTTTTGCAACAGCATCCATCCTGTCTGGATCTTTTACTGAAGAACCTCCAAACTTGAGTACTTTCATTTTGTAAAACCGTTTTCCTCGGCAACTATGCCTGCCTACGCAGTTGATTAAATTTCTATACGAACAAAGGCAAAAGATTGAAAACAAAAAAAAATTGAGGGTTAATTTTATCAAAATTTCAATTATGCCCTTATAAAAAACAAAAAGTCCCTTGCTATCTAATATAGAAGGGACTCCTTTTTTGTTTAAAAATTATTCTATACTGCCAACTCTTTACTTTCTTCCATCATTCTGATGAAGTCGTCGAAAAGGTAATGGCTGTCGTGTGGTCCAGGAGAGGCTTCAGGGTGAAACTGAACAGAGAACGCCTGCTTGTTGCGAATTCTGATTCCTTCAATGCTGTTGTCATTCAGGTTAACGTGAGTAACAACTACCCTATCAGAATTTTCGATTTCCTCTTTGTTTACACCAAAACCATGATTTTGAGAAGTGATTTCACTTTTACCTGTTAACAGGTTTTTTACTGGATGGTTTGCTCCTCTGTGGCCATGGTGCATTTTGTAGGTAGAAACTCCATTGGCTAGGGCAAGAATTTGGTGGCCAAGGCAGATTCCAAATAGAGGCGTATCCGCTTCGAGGATTTGTTTAACAGTCTTTACTGCATAAGGCATAGCGGCTGGATCACCAGGTCCATTGGAGATGAAATAACCGTGTGGGTCGAAGGCTTTCAATTCCTCATATGAAGTGGTTGCCGGAAATACCTTAAGGTAACAGCCTCTCTTTGCCAGGCAATCGAGGATGTTATTTTTGATGCCTACATCCAATACAGCAACCCTATACTTGGACATTGGGCTACCATGAAAATATGGTTGCACCGTACTTACCTTGGTAGACAACTCTAGCCCTTCCATTGGAGGACATTGAGAAAGAAGTTTGGCAAGTTTTTTTGGGCTGCTGATTTCAGAAGAAATAATGCCATTCATGGCTCCCTTATCTCTAATATGGGTAACCAGTTTTCGGGTATCGATGTTGCTGATACCCACCACACTGTTGTGCCTTAGGAAGGAATCCAAAGACTCAGAAGCATTGCCACGGGAATGTAGCCTGGCGAAGTTTCTCACTATCAGGCCGGAAATTTTAGCCGACATGGATTCATATTCAGCTGCATGGACGCCGTAGTTCCCAACGTGTGTATGGGTTTCGATAAGGATTTGGCCATAGTAGGAAGGGTCGGTAAAGACTTCCTGATATCCCATCATACTTGTATTGAAACACAACTCACCCGTGGTTGTTCCACGCTTACCGATGGCTTTTCCTTCAAAAAAAAGCCCATCCTCTAGAAGAAGATAGGCTGGATCGTATTGAATATATTTCATCATCTAGTCAACTACACTTTGATCTTTCAATGGAACAGACTGGAAAGGAATTTCTTCATCCTTTCTTAGTTTTTCTATCAACTCATCCACCTTCTCTTCTGTGAGATTGTGGACGTACGTTCTATTTGTGATTTGGCACATAGGAGCTGTATCACATGCACCCAGGCATTCAGCTTGCCTTACCCAAATTTTACCTTCCTTCCCGAAGCCACTTTCATCTGCCTCGATCTTTTCCTTCACATATTCATAGGTTTCAGGTCCGCCTGTAATGCTACATGAGAAGCATGTACAAACTTCTATCAAGTGTTTAGGTGCTTTCTTCTTGAAATACATGGTATAGAATGAAGCAACACCATACACATGGGAATAAGGAAGATCCAAGGTATCCGCCACCAATTTAATGGCTTCTTCGGACAACCATCCAAACTTTTCCTGGGCGATCCACAGAGCAGGCATAACTGCGGAGCGTTTCTCAGGATATTTAGCAACATGAGCCTCAATACTCTTTAGCTCATCAGCAGAAAAAACAAAGTCGTTTTTTTCAGTCATCATGCTACAAATATAGCAGCTTATTGTGATTTACAAGAATAACGTGGGATCAATTAGCCCTATTTTCTTGTAGGTAAATTGGATGCAAAAGAAAGGTTTTTTATGAAAAATCCAACTCTACTATTGTGGATAAGAGAAAGAGCTTGTGGAAAATATTTCATTCCACAAGCTCTTTTAACAAAAATATCTGAATTCAAAGCGATTATCTTTCGATAAGCAGCTTGGTATAGCCGATTCTATCTCCGTGTTGAACCTGCAGCATATAAACGCCCTTGGCCAATCCTGGGATTTCGACGGTCTTATTATTTCCTGTAGTGAAAGAACTCCAGGTAGTGGTGTATACCCTTTTCCCTTTCATATCCAGTACCGAAAGTCTTGTTTCTTTCTGTGTCAGATTTTCTACAGAAACGGTGAATTTGCCTTCATTTGGATTTGGATAAATCGAAATTCCCATCTCCAACAGTTCGTCAATGTTGACGCTGGTTACATTGACTACCTGAGTGGTGGTATCAGATCCACAAGCATTGCTCACAACCAATACAACCACGTAACTGCCATTACTGGTGTAAATGTGGTTCGCAACAGCGGTGCTGTCTGTACTTCCGTCTCCGAAGTCCCATAGATAGCTGCTAGCATTTTGGGTGGTAGCAGTGAAGTCAATGTTGTTGCCATTATCAGAACGAGTAGTAAAGTCTGCCACAGGTTCTACTTCGACAAATACAGTCCTATTCAGGGTATCTACTTCACCATTTGAGTTGGTAACCACCAACTGTACTGTTTGCAGACCTGCCTGGTTAAATGTAACAGTATGAGGTCCAGCTGTATTCGCGCTTGGTGTAGAGGCATTAGGTCCGAAACTCCAGGCATAAGAGTTCAATCCGAAACCACTTGAGGAGTCGGTGAAAGTAACCTGCTGACCAATACACGCCAGATCCAGGGAAGCTCCAAAGTTTGCATTCAACCCAGGCACGGACAAGCTACGAGTCATAGAGTCAGTACCACACTCATTGGTAGCAATGAGGGTAACGTTGTAGATTCCAGTATCAGTATAGGTGTAGAATGGCGCAGCTAGTGTGTCAGTGCTTCCATCACCAAAGCTCCACTGGTAGTTTAGGCCATCAAGGCTGGTATTCAGGAACTGCACTGAGAGTCCATCAGGATCAATGTCAAAACCAGGAACAGGTGTATCTACAACAAGTAGTGTCTTCGTAATGGTATCCCTACCTACATTGTTTCCAACTACAAAAGAAATGGTTTGTAAGCCTCGTTGGTTAAATCTCACCCTGATTGGCCCTACAAAAGTAGAGGTAGTCAAGGAAGCATTAGGTCCAAAATCCCAGCGGTAAGAGTTTAGTCCCAGCCCGGTTGAGCTATTGCTGAAGGTAACCCACTCATTCACACAAACTCTCTTATCAGAGATATTGAAGTCTGCAGTAGGTGCAGCAACTCCGGTTACAATGATAGTCTGAACTGAGGTATCTGAACCTGCTCCACACACACCAAAGGAAACCAGTTTCACTTCAAATGTATCATTAGAAGTAAACGTATGTGTTGGGTTAGGCTGTGTAGAAGTCGTTCCATCACCAAAGATCCAAAGGAGAGAACCTGCATTTTGAGTAGTATTCTGGAAAACATACTCTGAACCTGCAATCAAAGTGGCATTGAATTGCGAAGTAGGTGCATCACAGATTGAAACTGCATCAATCGCAATATCAGACCTAAATCCACTTCCGGTAGTTGCTCTCCAACGGATGTTAACAACCTTGCCTTTGTAAGCATTCAGGTCAACTTGAGCTTCAAGCCAGTTTGCCCCTTGAGGACCTACTATTGGAGCAATTACATCATTATTCCATACGCCATCGAATACGTCTACATGAAGCTCTCCCATGCTATTGTTTAGGGGTGTTCCCTGGTTGTCCAACATATGGTAAGCGAACTTCATTCCAGGGGCTGTAGCGGTAGTCAAGTCAATACAGGGGCTAATCAAAATATTGGATGCCTCTGTACAACCGCCGGAAGCCTCAGTGTACAAGTAATTTCCATTTCCTGTAGGACTAAAGTCTCCATTTGGACCTGTTCCAACAGAAGGAGTGGTTCCAGTGTTTACCCTCCAGTCTGCATCATCCACGATTCCGTTGGTGGCATTGATCCATCCATTTGAAAGGCTACAGAAAATATTTCCACATGCTGGATCAATAGAACATAGACTAAAGTTGTCAAATTCTTCTGTATATGGAATTGGATTGAGGGTACCTGGAATTATATCGAATGTAGTTTCAATCGTATCGTTACCAGAGAAAACATCATTAGGAACAAACCCTATTCCTGCAACTACGGGGAAGGTACCAGTAGTTGTAGGTGCTGCACCAGGAACTGGGAAAGTAAAGGTATATGGAGAGTTGTCAGGCGCAATGGGTCCAGGCATGGTATCAACAATGAATGGTCCTCCATTAAGGCTGTAAGAAACAGGGACATTCCTCAACGTATCATCCCCATTTGCCCTTACCTCAATAGAAACACTAAGGTCGCTGCCCAACGAACAATCCTGGATCAAGCCTGAAGGACTAAGGATTCGGGACATGGTAACATCAGTACCACAATTCAAGGGAGCAACAGGTGCCTGAACAGCAATTGCTCTTTTTCCAATTGCTCCGGCATTGGATCTTGCCCTCACCGAGACCCAGTTTTCATTAAATCCGTTGGTGATAGGAACTTTGATGGAAGTGCCTGTAGTATGCCCAACTGAATCCATGAATTTTTCTCCAAGGACAAAGGCATCATAACTATTCGCTCCTGAAACTGGCGACCAGGAGAACTCAATCGAGTCTGGGCACACCTGAGAGAATTGAATATTGGTTGGTGTAGGCATGATACTGAAAGTTGCTTCACTTTCAGAAGTAGAAGTACCTCTAATAACCCTAACCTTTACGTTTCCTGACCTCACATTTGGAACAGTCCATGTAATCAGGCGAGTGTTAGCTCCAACATTGGTAGCAATATTTGTCCATAACGCACCGCCAGTCGTAGAGTATTGGACGGTGAATGGCAGGGTGCCATCAATTGCATCCCAGTGGATATACTCCTGGGTATTTGGCTCAAGACCCTCACCACCAAGTGGATAAGTAAGTTTCAGATCTTCAGTGATATAGGTATAAACGATGTAATACTCTTGAGGGCCTACAGGAACTTCTGTTCCAGAAATGTTAATGGTGTAGGTACCTGCCGCCGGGTTGAAAATCGCCACCTGCTCAACATTGTTCAAGGTATCTGTACCAGGAGTAGCTGGCAATGCCAAAAGGGCAGGATCAGGCTCAATATTCAAGGTATAAGGTTGGAAAGTAGTGGTTCCCAAAGTAAGGGTCATGTCAAGGTCGTTGATCAAAGCCTTAGATGCATTCACTGCAGCTGCAGGATCAACCCAATAGACCATTACCCTCATTTCATGAACACCTGCAGGAACATCCAATGTATGGGTATTGGTGCCACCCTGGCTAATGGTACTAGACAGGTAGGTAGTATCTTTCAACAAGTCATAGGCTCTACGGGTATGAATTCTACCAAAACCGTAAAGGAAGTCAGGGCCGGTGTTACCAAGGTCATGAGCGGTATTCATAACTGCGGCTTTTACCAGGGCAGAAGGAGGATTAACTCCATGGATTGACTTGTATGCCTGATAAAGCTGCCCCATATTACCTGCCATAGAAGGAGCTGCGGCAGAAGTACCCCCAAAAGACTGGTACTGGTTATTTGGATTTGTAGACAGCTGACCTTGACCGTGAGCAGCGACATCTGGCTTAATTCTACCATCATGTGCAGGTCCTCTACTACTGCTGTTTACCAGGGCTTCGTTGTCAAATAGGTTGGCAACAGCCATTACATTCTTTCCGACTTTATGTCCACCTGTGATGTTTCCCCACTGGTTGCCTGCACCATAACCACAATCAAGGTTATTAGAGTTACCAGCAGAAAAAACGTGCATCAGGCTGTCGTTTGCCAATACCTGGTTATCTACCGTTCTGGTAATGGTGGTATAACCTGCGTTACAACCATTACTGTAAGAGGAGTTGGTAATCATTACCCCGTTTTGGTTCACTGCATCAAGGGTATTCTGATCAAGGAAGTTGGCAAAATAGTCAGTTACATAAAGTGTAGCTGCTGACGCACCACCCTCGATATCAGGATCAATGTTTCCAGCACCCCCCATTACTCCTGCAACCCCATCACCATGGGTTCCAGCAAGTGGAGACCCAACCAGGTTAATCATTCTTCCTTTGTAGTCTGCATGAGGACCTACAGCACCATCATCACGTACAAGCATGTTGACTCCTTCACCATCAAACCTCAATCCACCATGGATTTCAGTATTGATTTGGTTAGAACGCTGAAGGGCTCTACCGTCAGTATCTTCTTTTTCAGCAGGAGAAGGCATACGCTCTACATACTTCACATATGGAAGCAAAGCGACAGCACCAAGATCCTGGTAGTCCATTACCACATTGACGTTGGCATAATCTGGACTGGCTGCCAGGATCTCCACGCCTTCCTCTGCCAGTTGATTAAGCACATAAGAATGAGGAATGTCTTCGAAGTGAATCAAAGTTGCCATTAGCTTCCCATTACGAGTGGTATATTCAGGAAGTGGCAAATCCCAAAGTCTCTCGTCTACTTTTTGGTTCAACCCAACCTTGACTATACTGCGAACACCCAGCATTTGAAGTTGCTGCTTGCTAACCGCTTGAGGGATAGACATCAGGTAGGTATTGTGTGGAATATAATCGATGACTTCTATTCCAAGCGTCTTAAACTGGTCCTGAATATTTTGCTCAGGTACGCTGTAAAACTGTACGTAGCGGTAGTAATTGCCATGAATTACTTCTGATTGTGCTACGTCATTAGCAATTTTGAAGCTGCTCATGTTCTCAGGAAAAGTCACTGTCCCTGAGGTAAAGAGGACTTTTGGAGCTTGTGCAAAGGAAATCATTCCGAAGAATATCCCAAGCAAAAGCATAATCCCCGTCTTCATGAGAGAATTGTAATAGTTAGTTGCCATAGGGTAAGAAAATTTGGTAAGTACAAAGCGTAAAGGATATAAAACCTGCTTTTGTTTAGTAGTAGCGTGGTTGACAAAGACAAGCATTTATACTTCTACATCTTATGGTAAATGAAATGTATTTTAAAATGGTAATATAGAATTTTTTGGCATATGAATTCAAACAAATGAATATAAAAAAATCCCTTAAATGCTACATTATTCGAAACATTTAAGGGATTAATATTTAATGGAATAAGAATCAGTTTATTTTCCCATTGTTATTCATTTTTACCAAATACCATTGATCATTCCTTCCACTTGCCGCATCCAGGCGTCCAAATACAGCATATCCACAGTCATCTGTTTCGACGATTGAAGCTACTGCATCAAACCTTGGGCCTCCAAATGCTTCATCCCAAATCTGGTTTCCATTTGCATCAGTCTTGATCAACCAAATGTCCGTGTTTCCATTTCCAATGGCTGAAGTTGTAGCAGCAATCAAGATATTACCATCTTTATCTTCGAGGATGTCAAACACTGATTCCGAAGTACTAAAGCCATATGTCTTATCCCAGATGGTGTTTCCATTGGCATCAGTTCTGATGATCCATACATCCGCACCTCCAGCTCCCTTTCCAAATGTCCTGCCTGCAATTATGAAGCCTCCTGTACTGCTCAAACTTAAATCAATGGCATAATCACTTTTGTCAGCCACAGAGGCATAGGTTTTCTCCAGGGTAACATTGCCGTCTTTATCCGAGGCCAAAATCCAGGCATCAAAGTCTGTTTGTCCAGGCGCTCTTTTTTGCCCTGCAAAGGCGAAGCCACCATTGGGTGTGGCGATGATATTAGTAGCGAAATTGGGTTCGGTATCATCAGTCCCAAAGAATTTTTGCCATAAAACATTCCCATTTCGATCCAGCTTTAATACCCAAGGGTGTGAATCACTGCTTATCGGGTCAATGTCGGCACTCAAGATGAAGAAGTTTCCATCTGTGGCTTCCACCAAAGACCAGCCCCACTCAGTATTATCAGAATCACCAAATGTTCTGTCAACTATGATGTTTCCATCTGAATCAGTCTTTACAAAGTGAACATCATAACGTCCAATGAGGGTATCGTTGTCGGACTTGATTCCTGTCATTGCCAAGCCTCCATCTGAGGTCTCAATTAATTTCCAGTATGCAGTAACATTGGTAGGAGAATAATCTCTCTTCCAAATGATGCTGCCATTTTTGTCCACCTTTGAAATCGTGGAAGTAGCATCAACACCCGTGGCAAGGGTATCGGTAAAGTACCCAGCAAGAACAAAGTTCCCATCGCTGGTCATCACCAAACCTCGGCCTTCATCATAATCTCCGCCCTGTCCATAATCCTGAGCAAAGGTACTTGGACTCAATACAGTAAAGGTAATGGTGGTATCGTCTGAGTTCCCGGCACCATCCTGAATGGTCAATTGGATGTTGTAAACACCTGGGTTCTCGAAAACATGTGAACCTGGATTTTCATCCTGTGAGGCTGTTCCGTCATTCCATACCCAGCTGTAGGAAGTCCCAAATTGAGAGCAATTGCTAATAAAAATCTCAACAGGAGCAAATCCAAGACAACTAAAACTATCGATTGAAAAACAAGCCCTGAGGGTTGAATCTTCTTCAATGAATACTGTTTGGGTCATTGAATCCATGCTTCCATCAGAGCCTGAAACTTTCAGGGTTACGGGATACTCCCCTCCAAAATCATATGTATGGTTGGAATTTTCTCCGGAACCAACATTTCCATCACCAAAGTCCCACTCATAAGAAATGGCATTTTGAGAAGTGGAAGCATCAAAACTTACCATACAGGAAGCTGTACAATTGTTGTTGCCAATGGTAAAATCGGCTACAACGGGATCATTGGGATTTACCTTATCCAGGTTACATCCCTGAAGGATCAGAGCGATCCCGACAAAAACTAGAAAAATTGGGTTTACAAGGGTTCTCATAAATTTGTGTTTAGCTGTATACAAAGGAGTATGGTTTCAGCTTCTTGCCTTTTACAATTGACACAGAAGCTCTGGCCTCCACAGCACTGTGTGAAGGCTTTGAATAATCATGACATCAATGGGAATGACGATCGAGGAAACCGATTTACACCAAGAACAGCTTAGAAAGCTTCAACTCATCATGTTGACAAGTCTACCTACACCAGAAAGAAGTCAAGCAGGAGGACACCGATGAGTCCAACTACTCCAACAATGGTCTCCATCACAGTCCATGACAAGAATGTATCCTTGATGCTAAGGTTGAAGTACTCCTTATACATCCAGAATCCAGAGTCATTGACGTGGGAAAACATCAAACTTCCTGCACCAATAGCAAGCACCATCAAGTTTGGGTCAACAGCAGGATTACCAGCAACCAAAGGTGCGATGATACCTGCCGTGGTCAAGCCTGCTACAGTGGCTGAGCCAACAGAAACCCTTATTAAGGTCGCTGTTACCCAGCCAAGGAAAAGCAAGTTGACATCCCACTGGCTCAACATGGCGCCCAGCTCATCGCTGACACCACTTTCTATAAAGATCTGTTTAAGCCCTCCTGCACCAGCCACAATCAAAAGAATTACAGCTATGTCCTTAATGGATTCCCCGTACATGCCCATGATTTTCTTCACAGGCATTTTTCGGCTAATTCCCAAACTGTAAGTCGCGATGGCAAGTGCTACAATCAACACTATATTTGGATTTGCTAAGAATTCTAAAATTTCTCCTACAGTTCCCTCATTTCCAGCAAAGTAAGGAAGGACAGAAGAGCCGATCAAAAGAAAAACGGGCAGCAGGGCAGAGAAAAAACTATTGAAAGAAGAGGGAAGCTCGTCATCCGACTTTTCCGAAGGCTTGAAAAGGTCAAGTGGCCGGGAGTGGATATGTTTCAATCGGCTGGCATATACGGGACCAGCCAAAATCATTGCAGGTAGGGCGACGATCAATCCATACATCAGGGTAGTTCCCATTTCAGCCCCAAACTCTTCTACAAGGGCAGTCGGGGAAGGGTGAGGAGGCAAAAAGCCATGAGTAACTGAAAGAGCTGCCAGCATAGAAATACCCAGAAAAACCGCAGGTAATTTATATTGATAGACCAAGGAAAATACCAGCGGAATAAGTAATACGAAGCCTACATTGTAAAAGAGAGGAATCCCCACCACAAATCCAGTGAACATCAAAGCCCATTGTAGCCGAGATTCACCAAAAACACGCATTAAACTCTGGGTAATTTGTTGGGCAGCCCCACTCTCAGCAACCAGCTTTCCAAACATGGCTCCAAGGCAGATCACAATGGTCAACCCCCCAAGCAATCCTCCCATTCCAACCTCAATCGCTTTGGGGATTTTTCCAATGGGAATTCCCAATACAATCCCTCCAAAAATAGAAGCGAGAAGAAAGGCTAGAAAGGGGTGTATTTTTAATCCTACAATGAGTAGTACCAAAAATACAATGATCAGCAGGATCAAGAGTAAGGCCATAGCAGTAGATTTTAATTTGTGTCAAATGTACAACAAATCTACATATATGACTTTCATCTATTGAACCTTATTTGTCAACTTTCTCCAAAAGCAACATCCGAAAGTCAAATGACTGACCTGAAGGCAGGTTTTTACAGCCTAAGACCAATTTTCCACTACCATTATCCAGGAACACTTCTCCTAAATGTACTTTTTGAAATTCTTTAACATAGGATTCTTCCCTTTTCACTCTATCCATTTCTTTTCCCACTAATGGAGAATTCGTACAAGCTGGGATTGGATTGGACAGCTTAGCACCAGGAAAAACTATTTCAAATGAAGCCTCGTCAGCCTGCTTATCGGAAGGAGAATCACAAGTAAAAAGCATATCAATGCTATAACTCCCTGCTTCGAGCACATCCACATCAAAGACAATGCTGTCCTGATCTGCCTTCCAACCAGTTAAGAAAGAACAGTTTGGCCATCTGTTTGATCGGTTAATATTTCCTGAAAAAGAAGCATCTCTTGCAGGTAAATGCGTAACTTTTTGATTAGCTCCACCGATGGGGATAGCCCTGCGATTGTTTTTTGATAACTCAGACAACACTTCCCTTTCCCATTCCCGCTTTTTGGCTTTAAGTTTTGTCCAAATCTGGGGTAATGAATCTCTCAAGTCAACGGTCTGTCCTAAATCAGATTCAAGCTCATACAATTCATCCTTTGCACTTAACCTGTATTTCTGGGTTCTAATACTGGTTTTTCCTTTCCAGTAATTCACAATTACCCTCTCTTTGAATGCTGTGTCTGATTCTATCATCCGCTGGAGGCTCATCCCGTCTAGTGGGGTTTGCGATTTATTTTCAAGACCAGCAAGGTCAAGTAGCGTAGGAAATAGGTCCATCACAGAGCTGATGGACATGAGCTTTTTACCGCCTTTTATTTTTCCCTTCCAGCGTAAAAAGCAGGGAGACTTTACCCCGCCTTCATCAACTTGACCTTTTTTCCCCTTTAGTCCGCCATTCCACCGCCAACCATTAGGCCCATTATCTGAAAAATAGACGATCAAGGTATTTTCTTCCAGATTGAGTTTTTTAAGTTCAGCGACCACTCTTCCTACATTCCAATCTATGTTCTCGACCATCGCATAAGCAGCTCGGGTATGAAGGCTATCCTCAAGGTGGCTATACCTGTGTTTAGGCAGTTTTAAATCTTCAAACTTCTCCCATAGTTCGTCTGGAACCTGCATCGGACTGTGAGGTGTATTCAGAGGCAGATATACCAAAAAGGGATGATTTTTATTCGCTTTGATAAAATCAATGGCCTGATTGGTGAGGTAATCCGTCAAGAAGCCTTCCGACTTAATGATTCGGGAATTATGTTCCAACATAGCGTCATAGTAACTACCCCAATGTCCAGAACAATAGCCAATAAACTCTTCAAAACCTCTCGAATTGGGGTGATAGCCGCCTTGCATGCCATTGTGCCACTTTCCAAATGCGGCAGTTTTGTACCCATTTTCCAAAAAGATTTCGGGGAAAGTAAGCTCATCCAGGTCCATTCGCTCTCGGCCTTCTGAAGTTCCATATACTCCAGACCGTACTGCATACCTTCCTGTCAAGAGTGAGGCCCTGGTAGGAGAACAAACCGCTTCTACATAAAAATTTTGCAGGGAAACTCCCTCCTTAGCCAACATATCTAAATTAGGAGTACTCAAAACAGGATTCCCATTAAAGCTAAAATCTCCCCAGCCTTGGTCATCACTTAAGACTATCACAACATTGGGATGCTTGATTGATTGAGTGGTATTCGAACAAGAAAGCAAAAATACCATCAGGATAAGGACGACCAATAAATCACCTATAAAATTTAGCCTCATGCTGTAATGCCCTCCATAGCTAATAATTTAGCTGACCTTGAAATACATTCAATCAGAGCCCTGATGATGTGATATGGTGCCTTCCAAGGCCCAGCCTTTTCTCTGTTTGGCATGATTTTACCTTCCGTTGTCCTACCCCAATGCCATTCTCCAAACTCAGTATCTTTCAAATTGCCTTCGATATATTTCCAAAGGCCTTCCACGTAGTTCAATAACGATTTCTCAGAGGTCACTTCATATGCATTCATGGCTCCAACCATGGCTTCAACTTGTACCCACCAAATTCGATCTCGGTCATAATTTGAGGGTGGCTCCAGTTCATTTATCAGGGCACCATCGGCTTCGACACCTTCATTCAACGTGTTGATCGCCATTTTTAATACAAAAGGTAGCATTTCCTTTTTCAAGTTCTCATCCTCAATAACTTCCAGGGCTTCCCAAATCAACCAACTGGCTTCTATGTCATGTCCATATGAGATGCTATCGGATTTCAAATTCCAATTTTCATCAAAAAACAAGCCCAAATGACCACTTTCTTTATCCAGGAACTTATCGATGAATAAATGAAGCAGGTTAGCCAATGCCAGACCCACATTCCTGTGCTGATCCAATCGATACAGATTGGTATATGCTTCCAGAATGTGAAGATGAGTATTCATGGTTTTGGGTTCATTTGCGTCCTTATCCCCTAACCTCAAATCCTCGAGCTTTCCCCAATCATGGCTAAATGCTTCGTGGTATCCATTCCTGAACTCGTCCTTGCTATGAATCTCTATCAGGTTGAATAATTCGTAGGCCAATTCTTTGGCTTCTAGATCTCCTGTTAGCAAAAAATATTCTGAAAAGGCATATATACCGAAAGCCTGGGCATAGATTTGTTTTTTTCCATCTACTGGATATCCCTTAGGGTCTAACATCCACACCAAGCCTCTTGACACCTTATCTATATAGTGATTGGTCAAATAGGTAAATGCCCGATCGGCTATTTCCTTATACTCACTTTTTTCAGTGAACCTGGCAGCATGAGAAAATGACCATAAAATACGGGTATTCAGGATGATACTTTTACCAGTTTCAGGAACAATCTTTCCATTTTGGTCTATTTCTCCCCTAAATCCTCCATGTTCTTCATCCACCATGTTTTGTATCCACCAATCCAGTAGTTCACTGAGCTCAGCTTTCCAAGCCGAACTCAGTTCTTTCAATAGCTCAAGCTGAGACATTAGATTTCAAAATTTGAAGGTTCTTCCGAATCATTTCACTTCTAAGTTTTACACTTTCTGCAGATCGAAGGCCATCTTCAGGATTATTTAGGCAATAATCGACCAATTGGTGAATACTGGAACTTGCCACATGCATTCGGGTATCCGATGAGGCATAGTAGATAAACACCTCATTATTTTCGTTGACAATCCATCCATTTGCAAAAGTTACATTGGACACATCCCCTACCCTTTCTTCTCCTTCAGGAGCAATAAAATGACCTCCGGGTTGATGGGTGATTTTCCAAGGTTCCTTCAGATCGGTCATGAAAACATATAGGACATACCTTAATCCAGCTGCTGTATTTCGTACTCCGTGGGCCAAATGTAGCCATCCATGCTCAGTTTTGATTGGAGCTGGTCCTTGGCCATTTTTGACTTCTTTGACTGTATGGTAAACTCGCTTATCGATGATAAGCTCTTCATCAATCCTCGCATTTTCCATACTCTCAGCAAGCCCCCAGCCGATTCCTCCACCTGAACCTACACCTATGAAACCATCCATGGGACGGGTATAAAAACCGTATTTTCCATCTATGAACTCAGGGTGAACCACTACATTTCGCTGCTGTGAAGAATTTGTATCCAGGTCAGCCAGCCGTTCCCAATTGATAAAATCTTTGGTTCTGACGATACCACACTGTGCATTTGCAGAAGAAGTATCCCCTGCAGGGGCGTTTTTATCTTTTCGTTCGGTACAAAACAGGCCATAAATCCAACCATCTTCATGCTTTACCAGCCTCATGTCATAAACATTGGTATCAGGATCATCCGTCTCAGGTAAGTTTACAGGGTAATCCCAAAATTCCCATTTGTCAATCCCATTTGGACTTTCTGCCATGGCAAAGAATGATTTCCTATCAACGCCTTCTACCCTAACGCAAAGCAAGTACCTACCTTCATGGTAAATGGCTCCAGCGTTAAAGGCTGCATTGATGCCTTGCCTTTCCATAAGGAAGGGATTGGTTTCCTTGTCTAAGTCATATCGCCAAAATACAGGTGCATGAGCTGCTGTCAGAATCGGATACTTATAGCGGGTATAAATTCCGTTTCCAGGTGATACGGGTTCATTTCCCCTTTGAATCAACTGATTGTATTCGTCTTGCAAGGCATTAAAACGTGCTTCAAAAGAAGTACTCATGAAAGATTTTTTGTTAGAATTTAGGATATAATTTCAGTGGGGACGGACTCTTTTTCTTTGACTTCTTCAGGCCAGTCCTCCATTTTATCGTACCAATTTACTTTGAGAAAAAAGCTGGTGGCCAGAACTACTCCAAGTGCAACTGAAGTATAGGTCCAGTTCTTGAGTACAAGGAAAATCCCTGTAGCTGTCAAGGCTGTTTGCCAGGTGATTCCTACTGCAACATTCAACATATCTCTGCCAAAATTCTTATTGGCTTCAAGACCAGGATAGTCGGCAAGAAGTTTCTGATGAATGGGTTTCCAGAATCCCCAAGGTCTGACCTGGAAGTAGAACTTCTTCAAGGTCTCTTCATCATCGGGCTCTGTGAAAAGGCTGGCAAGGATGCTTACCATCAATGAAATTCCCAGTATTATGAGAAAACCTTCCAAGGCAGAAAGTTGATCCAATCCGATCCAAAAATCAGCCAAAAGGCTTCCCGCCTCTAAATTGAATGCACTTTCAAAAGGAATACTGAGCAGCATGGCTGTGCCAATTCCGGAAACCATTCCCCAGAAATATCCCATGCTATTGAATCGCCACCAGTACCATTTCAGTAAGTTCGAAGCTGTATAGCCCCCATAAAGGGCAGCAACAATCCATTGAATCAAATCATTCAATGATTCGGTAATGAAGCCAAAGGCAGTGCCAATGATCACTACGATTACTGAAGTCAGGTAGCTGAGCCTTACATAGAGCTTATCGGAGGCATTTGGATTTACATACTTTTTATAAATGTCATTTACGATGTATGCAGGAGCAGCATTGACGGTAGCTGCATAGGTGGACATGAAAGCTGCTAACAAGCCCGCCAGCAAAATCCCCATCAATCCTACAGGGAGAAATTCCCGAATGGCCAGAGGAAGGATCAATTCAAAATCAACCTCACTTCCCATTCCATTCAATTCATCCATAAAAAAGGCCAATGCCAATACGGTCAAGCCAGCAATCAGCATATACCGAGGAATCAGGAGAACGAGGTTTACAAAACCACTCATTTTGGCAGCTTCTTTGGGGGTTTTGGCTGATAGCACCCGTTGCATATCATAATTTGGCGCAGGGCCGGCAGCACTTTGTAGATAGCCTTTGAACAACATTAGCATGAAAAATATCCCGAACAGATTCCATCCATCTTCGGCGATCTTGCCATTGGCTGCCTCCATGATTCCTGACCAGTCAAGATTCAATTCCCAACTAAAAAATATATTCTCCCAGCCATCAGGCGTTACAGCCTCAAGCATGTCAGGAGATACCTTATACATGGCAATGACCCCTACTGCTATACAAGCTATGGTCATGATGAAGAATTGCAATACCTCAGTAAAAACTACTGAAAACATCCCCCCTTTTACCACATATAAAGTAGTGATGGCAGTGATTATTATTCCATAGGTATTGGCATTCATGCTTGGATCAGAGAAAAACTCGAATGGCAAGAAGGTAGCAGCAAATTTCCCTATTCCCACAAAGCCATAAGCCAAAAAACCAATCACATTAAAAAGCGCAAATACCACGACGATGATGTGGGCCAATTCAGCGCCCAATCCGTTTCCAAAGCGAAATTTAATCCATTCTGCCCCCGTCATTACATTAGATCTTCGCAACCAAACAGATAGGAAAATCATCAGGAATATCTGATTAAAGACAGGCCATAACCATGGAATCCAAACACTTTTGAGGCCATAGATGAATAGTAAATACACCATCCACATGGTCCCGCTTATGTCAAACATCCCCGAAGCATTGGAAAGCCCCAGGTAGTACCAGGGGATGGAATTTCCCCCCAGAAAGTAGTTTTCCATGTTTTTGGATGCCCTTTTTGAAATCCAGAACCCAATAATAACCGTTCCGATCACATAAAGTGCAATGATGCTAATGTCTATCCAATGCAGTTCTAAGTTCATGCCACAATTCGCTAAGGTCAAGGTTTTTGATACATATCAGGAAGGTCGCTCTGCAACCAGATCAGTTCATCCTGATGGAATTTTTTGAAGTTTTCTGCGCTGTGATGGCCTGGAAAAGGCGCATAATGATGGTCAGGTCTTGCGTTCCTCCAAACTAGAAGATAGGCAATTTTTTGGGCATCAGGGTGGCTTTTGATAGACGAAAGGAGAAAATTGGTCCAAAAATCTGGATCTGGAATCTGGCTATATCCAGTCTCGGTAAATGCAGGAATCTTTCCTCTTTCACCCGCTAATTTAACCAGCATACAAAGCCTTTTGGTCAATTCTTCTGGGTCCTTTCTAGTGGGATTATCATGGATGTAATAGTCAAATCCCATAATATCTACATAATCATCACCTGGGTAGCGTTCCAAGTAGGCTTCTCTTGTATCTACCCCATCGGGTGCATAAGCAAACAATAGGTTATCCAGGCCTTTTTCTTTCCTTAAGTAATCGACTGTAAACCTCCACAATTGGATGTAATCTTCTGTACTACAATTGTCATTCCCCCACCAAAACCATGAGCCGGTGTGTTCATGAAAAGGTCTGAAAATGATAGGTATCTGTTGTTGGAAGATAAAACCCGCTTTCAATTTCTTAAAATAATCAGCTACCAAATCCAGCTTTTGAAGATAAAAATCATGTTTTTCTCCCCCTGGCAGGATGCTTCGAACAGCTGAGGTGGTATCCCATGAACCACCCCCCGTCATGGGATTGTCCATGTGCCAGCTTATGGTGTTGATGCAGCCCATTTTGTATGACATTTTGATCCATTTCCTCATTTTTTGGAAATCGACTGTATCAATATTGAAGGGGGTTTGTCCAATTTTACTAAGATCCCATCCCATAACTGCTGGATGGCTGCCTGTAACATCTTTGACATCAGACCTTTTCTTTTCTGCTTTCCAGTGAAGGCCATAAGCCAAAGCATCCTCTTGACCAAACAGAATTCGCTCTTTTGCATATCGGGCAAGGTTGGTGTGCAATGCACGGGTCTTTGGAGATGCCTTGAAAGAAAGCCTGGGCTCTAACTCTACTGCTTCTTCCTGGGAAATCGACAATTGTGCCTTGACAAAACCAGCAGGTAAAGAAATGAGGAGCGGAAAGAGCATTGCCAAAACTCTTAAAGACAATGACATATGTTCAAGTATTTTTATTTGAAAAAAAATGAAGGATACAGGCAAATCTGATGTTGGACTCGGATCGGCCTGTATCCTTTCCTTAAGCTAATTGTGGTTTAATTAGAATACCTTCCCGTCCGAAATATAGACTTCATCGATATTCACCTCATACTTTTCATTTTCGATATTTCCAGTAGTGAACCCTATTTTTACATAATCCAGTATTCCACTTGGATCAAATTCTGTTGCATTTCCTCCCCAATTGGAAAATAGCTCTGGGGTCAACAACAAGTTTACCACCTGCCATTCACCATTGGTTTCAAAGAAATAGTCAGCTGCGGTCTGGCCGATACCCCACTTGGTATCATTCTGGAATGCCTCTACCTGGATATAACCTTTAGCGGTACCTGTATTGATGGCAAAGCTCAAGTATGGGAACTCCAGCTCAGAAAGGTCCATGGAGGTAGTATTCTCAATGGCTCCTGTCCAGTTCCATTTTCCCACACCGTCCAGAAGTTCAACGTTCAAGTAATTCTTTTCATCAAAATTACCAACTACTCCATTGATTTTACTAGAAGCAGCACCTGAATATGGATCTATGCCGTCCTCAAAGTCAAAGACCAAATAATTGGCATTACGTTTTCCGTCTGTAATCATGACTTGATCAAGGTTCAACTCAAATTCAGTACTTGAATTTCCACCGTTGCCTTGTTTTACCCCAAAGCCCAATTTTACAATTCCAGTTGGGTCGATTGGATCTCCCCATCCCCCATTGTTTCCGCTAAAATCAGAGAGTCTGATAGATCTCCAAACCCATCCATCGGTGATAGGGAAGGTATAGTCGTCATCTTCATTGAGCGAGGACACAAAATGCCCTCCACGACCTGCACCATCTTGCTCCATTTCTACTTGAAAATACCCTCTTTTGCCATTGGTATTGATCAGGAAGGTCAGATGAGGATCATTGAAATCTGCGAGGTTGATCTCTCCAAAGTCAATTTGACCCATTCCATCCCAGTTTTGACCTGAAGGGACAGTAGCCCTGATGGTCAAATAGTTTGAACCTCTTCCTTCACCGATTGCCGATAGTTTGATTCCGGATTCATCTGTAATACCAGCTGTACTGAAGCTGCTATATGGATCAACTCCATCTTCAAAGTCCATCAAAACCAATGGAGCAATCGCATCAAAGAAATTGGACTCCACGAATTCCTCTACAGGAATAGAGGGA